>NZ_JABMIV010000001.1:0-1061889 GCF_013332445.1 Brevibacillus sp. HB1.1
TTAACGACAGCGCCAGTCTACAACTTTATTTTTACGGAACATATACGACGTGGCTGCTGTGTACCGATAAAAATGGAAGCGAGTACGAGGATCATCCCCACTCCATGCATCCAAGTAAATGCTTCGTTCAAGAAAAAGACAGCCACGAGAGCAGCACTTATCGGCATCATTCCAGTGAACAAGCCAGCTTTGGAGGCCTCCACCTTCTCCACTCCTTTGTACCAGAGAAAGAAGGATAAGACGCTAGCCGTAATCGCATAGTACACAAGAAGCCACCATACATTTGCAGGTACAGCACTCCAATCAAACCGCAAGCTTTCCCAAATCGCAAACGGAAGAAACAAGACAAAGCTGATGACATTAATTGCAGCCGTCATTTGGAAAGGCGTAATTTTCCCAGAAAGTCTTTTGGCGAAAATCGTAAAAAGCGCTTCGCTGACGACTGCAAAAAATACGAACAAATTGCCAAGCATGCTTACCCAGTTTTGGTCCACTCCGCTTCCTGTGAACGTAATGAAGCCGATGCCGCCCACTGAGAGACCGATCGCCACTAAGCTGTTGACGTGTAATTTTTCCTTGAGAATCCAGAACGAAAACAAGGCGATGCAGGCAGGTATCGTACTCGTAATGATACCGGCCGCAGTAGCCGTCGTCCACTGAACGCCGTACAGCATGCATACACTAAAGAGAAACACGCCGAAAAACGACTGCCAGAATAACACCTTGCCTTCCTCACGGCTCCAAGACGTTTTCCATTCCCCACGCATAGCCAGCAGCGGCAATAGGATGATGATCGCGAGCAAAAAGCGCAGCTCCGAAAACAAAAACACAGGAACATGGGAAACAATTTCTTTACCGATGGAGATGTTGCTTCCGACCAAGGCCATAGCCAAGGCTAACTGAATGTAAGCTAACAGCATGACGACTCGCTTCTCCCTTCAACCTCCTACAATTCTCTACATATGGCCAAACTGCTTGCGATTAACCCGCGTTTTGCCATTCTTTTTGAGATGACGGGATCTTTTTTGTCTTTTTCTCTGCTGCCCCCACCAGCCAGGAACCAAACGGCAGTTTTCCCAGCCCATATGATATGGCAAAAGAAAGAATGGAGCACAAGGCGAATGCTACCATACTACCCCACACGCCCGTGTGAAAAAGCTGAAGCTCGCGCAAAATCTTCATCAAGTACGTCAAGATCAGCGCATGAATCAAATAAGCTCCGTACGAATATTTCCCAAGGAGCCCTAGCCAATGTGTCCATTTGGACTGCTTTTTGCTCATCCATAGGCAGAGAGCGTACACAGCCAATAAACAAGCCATCGTATAGAGGAACATGGACGGTTTCAAGGATGTCGCTACGTTTAAATTGATCTGGCCTTGCCCTGAATCACGGAAAAGTTCATAGCCAATGACTGCGTACAGGACACCAACTGAAACAATGATCCATTGCCAGTATCTTTTCAGGAGTGCACGAAATGCAGGCAGCGTGACAGCGACCAAGCCACCGAACAAAAAGTAATAGAAATAATAGAACGCATTTCGATCGCGGTATTTGATGAAATATGTATCAAGCCAATTCATATCGAATCGGAAACCGTGCGCGGGGATGTACCGCGCTGAAAACCACATGAGGCCCCCATAAACCAATCCGGAGACACCAAGAGCGACAACGAGACGAAAGCGGCTTGTCACGAATCTGCGGAAAAGTTCAAATACTCTTTGCCAAAACGGATACAAAAGATAGAACTGAAAAATCATCACGACGAACCACAGATGATACGAGGATGTCCCTGTCAGGAAATTTTTGCATACATTCCAAAAAAAACCTGCTCCCTCCCCCAAGGGCTTCTCCATCAAGTAAAGATAAACCACCGACCATATTCCATACGGAACCAAAATCTCCGTTACCCGTTTACGTGTAAAGGAAATATAGTTCACTTTTTCGGAGTAGTTGTAAAACAAAACAAGACCCGTGATGAAAATGAATGCAGGTACCGCGAATTTTAGCAAATGAAACAACATTCCGTAGACGATCGACACCTGCTCTGTCAGTCCCGGCTCACGGATATACACGCCTATGACATGCTGATAAACCACAGCCAAGAATGCAAAGGCCCGGATTAGATCCAACTCACCAATTCGTTCTTTTCGAGCCATAACCAAATACCAGATCCTTCCTGTTTTTCGAAAAAAAGTGCTATCTCTCATCTTACCGACCAAAAGTCAGTCTGGCAAGCCTCAAATCCAAAAGACTGATACCCTTTTGTACTGGTATCAGTCACTACTATCCACCTTGATCCGAAGACAGATCCGCTAGACTTCGAATCGGCCAAATAAGACTTTGTACTCCACGTGAATACAGGGCTAGATGCGGAGAATCCGTGAGTGGGATTGACAGGTTTTCGGTCATCGAGTTTTCACGAATATGAAAGGCTGTCTCCTGTAGTTGCCACGGCTCGTGCACCACATCCGCATACATCATTTGCTTCGTTCTGTTACACCTGCAAAAGAGCGTGTATCGCTCCGTCAACCAATGCATCAGCGTTCCCTCTTTGACGAAAAATCTGTCAGCGAGAGGCTGGTAGCTACCTTCGAACCAGGGTGACTGAGGTAGACCAGATAGCCGTCGAGAGGTAAAATCGATCCGATTCCCTTGGCGATGAAAAGTCATTTGGGCCCGATAATAAGGCAGTCGGTACCAAAATTTCGCAATCTGGATTACGAGGGGATTCGACGTATCCAGCGAAAGAAAATACACGCCTGTCTTCCCTTTCGCCTTCACATACGTCCGCACGTTGATTTCAGGGAAAGTCGTCGTGAATGGTACGGATGGCATCCGATGCAAACGCACGCCACTCAGCAAAAACGGGATAATACTGATCCATGCCTTGCCATCATATGTATCGAGCTCAAGTCCTGCTGGAATGAGCGCTTTGATAGACGCTGGTGAAATCGCCCAATGTAAAAAAAGAAGATGCTCCCACGTCTGTGTCATGGTCCATCCGTTGTACTGTGCGGCCGACTTGATTTGGATGATCCTCTGTTCGATACGAATCCCTCCCATTCGTACGTCGATCAAGCATTTTAACTGGAAGAGGATGAATGATAGGCAAGGGGTACTTTCGTCACTTTGCTCGTCATCTCATCGAGTGAGACGAGATCCGCAGCCGTAACTTCACGAAGAGACGTTTTCCCCAGCGCGAGGATGGCAATTTCCATTTCATCCACAAACGAAAGAAAAAAGTTAGCCAAGTATTTCGTGGCTGAATCGGGGTCAAATTTGTTTTTCAAGCTCCCAGGATAGGTGGTCAGCTCTGTCGGTGGTTCCCACGGTATTGCTTTTGTCACCTGATCATGAGTCATCGCCCACAAAACAGCCGTCCCCATAAATATGCCGTCTGCTCCCAAAGCAATTGCTTTCAGGCACTCACCCGGGGTATTATATCCGCCCCCAGACAATAAGGTAATTCGTTCTTTCACACCTTTCTTCTTCAAATAGCGCACGGCCCGGGTCAGCGCATAAATCGTTGGCAAACCGAAATCATCCTCCAGGATGGGAGGTCCTCCTTTTGTCCCCGCTTGTCCGCCATCAATACTGATAAAATCTACACCGGCTTGGATTACAATCTCCAGGTCTTTTTCAAGAATCGCACTGGCACAGATTTTGACACCAATCGGAACGCCGTCTGTTATTGTGCGCAACTTGTCTACGAGCTTCTTGAGATCCTCCGGCTTCGATACTTCCGGATGCCGCGAAGGAATGATAATCATCTCTTCATCCTGAACCCCCATGATTTCAGCAGCTCTTCCCTGGATATATTCAGCGGGGATAAAGCTCGCGGCAGCTGCAGTCGCCCCCTGCCCAAAATGGATTTCGATGGCGTCAGCCTGTCGCAAAATTTCCGGCTCCTTTGCCCACTTTCCCGAGTTGTATTGGAGAATCAGGTGTTTGGCGAATTTCCTTTCTTCCGGCAATAACGGGCCTTCACCCGTATTCGTCAAAGTCCCCACTGCGGCCGTTCCTTTTGCAATCGCGATTTTCACATCGGCACTTACACCGATACCGTACCCCATTGCCCCTACCATGAGCGGAATGTCCAAGGTTAACGGCTTTTTTGCCATGGGGCCAATCGTGATTTGCATGTCCACTTCTGTATCCTCACTCGAAGGCAGCTTGGCCAGCTGTGCAGGAGAAAATATCAAGCTATCGAAGTTCAAGAACTTGCGCGGACTTCCGAAAGGACGTTCGATGGCTTGTCCAGTAGCTGCTCGCAAGCTGTTCTCCAGGACGTAGCGTGGACTGACTTTGGTCATGGCGGAGACCATCTCAAAAATATTTTCCGGATAGCGGTCTGACATAAGGCGCTTCATGAACTTGGCGAGCAGCCACTGGGTAAGAGGTCGAAAAAGACAGATCAAAAGCAGTCCCACCACGAGGAGTGCAGCTATCGATCCTACAAAGGAGCCGATCAAAAATGAAATCCAATTGCCAGCCATCCTCTTTCTCCTTCCTACTGTCAGAGCGCTGCTGCTGTTACTAGGTATGTGAGATAGGAAAATTTTGCCCCAATCATGCCACTTTTATCCTACGCTCTCCCCTGGCCATTAAAGCTAGAAAAAACGCCCAGATTAACTGGACGTTTTCGAGCGAAGCCTTTTCCATAAATAAAAATAACAGGACGTCAGCACAAGCACGACAGCCATTGTCATGATAGTGTCAAATCGCATGAGATCCTCCTTATCGTTTCATTGGTACAAATTTGCCGTATGTCAAACAGCGCCACAGCCATTCTGCAGGACCAAACTGATAGTTGGCGAGCCACCAGCGACTAACGAAGATTTGCGCAGTGAAGATCACCAAGCTAAACACCAATCCGAGAGCCAACCCAGGTGTTCCGTACAAATGTCCAACACGCACAACCAATACAGCGATGATGCTTTGGCTCAAGTAGTTGCTTAACGCCATTCTGCCTACCGGTTCCAAATACTTCAGCATGCGCTTGACTCTCTCTTTCCGATACAGAAGCAGAAGTGAAGTAATGTAAAAAGCGCTCAGGGAAAGACCGCTCCAGGTAACAAATGTCTGAACGGCAATCGAGATCGAGGCTGGAAATGTAACAATGCCGAATTGAATAAGCGGAATCATCGGTACAAGCACAGCACTCAAGCCCAGCGCAATCCACCATACGCGACGAATGGCCGGAATAAACTCTTCCGTCCTCTCAAATACTCCCCGCTTGGCTGCCAGAAATCCGAATAAAAAGAGCGGCAGAACAGATAGGATAACAATAAACTCAAGGGAGAAAACGACCGGAATTTCGTAAGCAACCCGGAATTGCAACCACTCGATGATCGAGCCATTGGTATAAGCATCGATTGCTTTTTGTATGAGCAGTGATTGATCTGGCATAGGAACGAGGTCTTCAGGAACGGTCAGCATAAGAGCGTACATGGCCTGCACACCGATCAAAAGCGTCCACG
Organism: Brevibacillus sp. HB1.1; assembly: GCF_013332445.1. Classification (NCBI taxonomy): domain Bacteria; kingdom Bacillati; phylum Bacillota; class Bacilli; order Caryophanales; family Paenibacillaceae; genus Brevibacillus; species Brevibacillus sp. HB1.1. The sequence goes on from NZ_JABMIV010000001.1 coordinate 5,482, forward strand.
CCCATCTTTTGATCGTCTTTTCTTGCCTGTGGTAAAACAGCAACAGAAGAAAACCAGCTAGGGCATACGTATGAAGAATGTCTCCATACCAGAGGAAAACAAGATGTGCCATCCCCACAATCAAGAGCACCAATAATCTGCGAGCAAACAGGCCCTGATAAGGCAGCTGTTTGCTCTCGGCACGATGCATAAACAGAAAAAAGCCTACCCCAAACAAAAACGAGAAGATAGTGTAAAACTTCGTCTGTACAAACATGTTAAACAAGAGCCTTATCCAACCATCCATTTCTGAATGGGTATTGACCATCCCTGCATCTGGTAAGAACATGATGGGATACAAAAATGACGGCATATTCACCAGCAAGATCCCCAAGAGGGCAAAGCCTCTAATCCCGTCTAGCTGCCGAATTCGCTCACCTTCCGCAACAGGTGCTACTTTCACGTAAATGAACCTCCCCAACTGCCCCTTAGGCTTTAACACATTTAATACGAATGAACCTCGAAAAAAGTAACAAATGCTTCTACCACAACAAGAGAGCTTCGCGAAAACGAAGCCCTCTCTTACGTGCTGCCTTATTTTGATGGGGAAGTCTTTGTTCCTGTTCCTGTGCGGTTTGTTCTATTCTGAAAATCGAGCAGAATACCGACAAAACCAGCAAATATTGCGGGCATGATCCAACCGGCCCCTTCCTTATAAAAAGGAAGAACACCCAAGATATCGTTCCAGCTCTGATTAAAAAACGTAAGATTCATCAAATCCACGACACCAAAAACCGTCACAACTGCGACAGTCGTCATATACACAGACGAATGAGCAGGTATCCAGCGCTCTAGCAACGCCAACAAAATGAGCACGATCGCAATTGGGTAAATTGCGCCCAAAATCGGGACAGATACGCTTAAAATCTCCGATAATCCCAAGTTTGCGACTCCCATGCTCAGTACACAGAGAATCACTGCCCATCCTCTGTAGGACAAACCTTTGAATCGTCCATGAAAGTATTGGCTGCAAGAAGTTACGAGTCCAATCGATACACAAAGGCAAGCGACGGTAAAAATGACACCAAGAATCAGCGTACCGCTTGTCCCAAATAGCTGCCTCATGATAGCTGTCAGGAGCAGCCCGCCATTCTCCGGCCTACCTAAAGAGGCTCCAGATGAACCGAGCAATCCCAAAATGACATAGATGAATGTCAGCAACATACCTGCTCCGAGACCTGCTTTGATCATATTCGCAGACAGTTGCTTTTTGTCTTCGATTCCCTTGCTTCGCAGCGTATTGGCAATCACGATACCAAATACGAGTGCAGCCAAAGCGTCCATTGTTAAATACCCGTCCAGAAAACCTTGCACAACTGGATTGGAGGCATATTTTCCTGCTGGTACCCCCGTTTGGCCCAGTGGTGTGAATAAGCTCTTGATGTAGATCAAGGCAATCATGGTCAACAGTGCAGGAGTCAGTATTTTCCCAAAGCGATCAATCAATTTGGAAGGAGTCAGACTAAACCAAAAGACAATTCCAAAAAATACGATCGTATAGAAGAAAAGACTCCAGGTGGAATCAGCGGCTTGTGCCGGCAAAAACGGCGCCATTCCCATCTCGTACGCGAGACTGCCTGCACGTGGGATAGCAAGTGCGGGTCCAATCGACACATAAATCAAAATAGGAAAAATAAGAGCAAAGCTTGGATGAACACGACTCGCTAATTGGTAAAAGCTCCCTGCTTTTGCGATGGCAATCACTCCAAGGATAGGAAGACCGACAGCCGATAATACAAAGCCTGCAATCGACAGCCAAACATAGGAACCAGCCTCTTGACCCAGATAGGGTGGAAAAATAAGGTTCCCTGCACCAAAGAACATCGAAAACAGCATAAAACTGACCAGCAACATTTCTTTCTTAGACAAGGTTATCATCGACGTGTATATTACCTCCCATCGTATTGAGAGGCATTCTATCAACTTTTGCGTTCCTTCGCTAGTAGCAAAGCCATAGTTGTAATTGCAAGATCATTATCATTTTTCCTACAATAATTGAAAGTAGAAAAACAAAGGAAACCACCTGCCATTTCTTACCGTTTGAACATCGACAAGTGGTTTTCCTCTTATCGTTTTCTCATGGAGACAATTCGTTTGTAAAAGGACTGATCCTCTAGCTTTTGAAAGAGAGAAAGAGCGGGTCGGAAGTTGGCTTCAATAATCCACGGTTTGCCATCCACATCAATCCCTAAGTCTAAACCGATCTCCCGGAGTGTCGGATAGGCTCTTCCCAATCGATTAGCTACCGCCGTAGCTACCGTGCGGATGTCACTCAAGAGATGCGGACCTGCTTCTATATTCGACAGCTTGATTGCCGTGCCGATGGGTAAAACTTTTCCACGACTGCGAGCTACATTTGTCACAACATAGCCCGGACCTGCAAGCTTTGCACACCACCCTGTTATGACCCAAGGCTCCTTGTAGCTCCTACGCTGGATCATGACACGCACATCAAAAGGTTTGCCGTTGATTCTACCAAGCGGGATAAGTGGCTGGAGCAGGTATGTTTTTGGCCGAAACAACGATTCCACGTATCGTCTCGTGGCTTCTTTCCCATCCACTAGACGACGGCGACTTTCACTATGAACCAAATACTGCTCTTCTCCTCGCGCCGTTACTTGAATAATTCCTGCCCCACCGCCGCCTCCTGAAGGCTTCAGCATCACGTGTGTAAACGCTTCTGCATACTCCCATAGCTCTTCAGGAGAGTACACGCGGGTTTTGGGCAAATACTCCTGCAAAAGTTCGTCTTGGACCATGTGCTTATGCTTGCCCCATTTTCCTACGTTTGGCGGTTTAATGGCAGTGTCTCTCCATTCTTTATTAGATGATGCTCCTCTATTTTCGTGATACGATTCTGTTCGTCCACAAACACGACCTTGGGGACAAGCTGTTCGATCTCGGATTCATCGTACATGCCCATACTCAAAATGATGACTAGATCTCCTGGCGAAAATAGGTGGGCAGGTGGTCCGTTCAAACAGATGACTCCGCTACCCGATGCCCCGGGTAACGCGTATGTTTTCCAGCGCGTGGCATTACGCAAACTGGTTATTTGCACGATTTCATATGGCTTGATATCTGCCGCATCCATAAGAGCAACGTCAATTGTGATACTCCCCACGTAATCCAGTTCGGCCTGCGTAACTGTCGCCCTGTGAATTTTGCCTTTGCACATGTGTCGTTGCATTGGCGGTTCACTCCTTTCCAAACCGATGACATTAGTCTATGTGCAATGTATTGTCCATGAAACCTACCACGATAGGAAATCTGGTTAAGGGACATGATACGCAGCCTGCAAATCGACGCCATAGGTGCGGCATAATTGGCTTAGTTCTTTCGTCAGATTCGGATCGAAAGGAATACCGTTTTCCATACGTTCTTGCTTTTTTCGGCTCTCGATCTCCCCAGGAATGAAAATTTCGGATACCCCTTTCTTCGTAGGTACGCTTTTCACCTCACGAATGTATGCATCCATACTGGCGCAAAAATCGGGCAGTGGCATAAATCGTTCAATATCTACCGTCAAGAATAGATGTCCAACGTTTTGTGGATCGTTCCAATTGTCATATAGGCTTTTTACATGTGGTCCCGTTGCTGCACCCGTTAGCAGCCCACACAAGATATCAATGAACATCGCCAATCCATAGCCCTTTGCTCCCCCGATCGGCAAAAGTGAGCCAATCAAGGCTTGTGTGGGATCAGTCGTTTCCTTCCCATCGGGATCGATGGCCCAATCGGCAGGAATCGTTTCCCCTTTTTTTACGGCTAAGGCGATTTTTCCCCTGGCAGCGACACTCGTAGCCATATCTAACAAAAAGGATGGCTCTTCCCCTGCCGGTATTCCCACCGCAATTGGGTTTGTTCCAAAAAAAGGGCGTATCCCTCCTGTAGGTGCCATTGCTTCGGGGGCATTGGAAAGGACAAGAAGAATCCTTCCTTCTGCGATCGAGCGTTCTGCATAGTACGAACAGGAGCCAAAGTGGTTGGAATGACGAACACCAACAACCCCGATTCCCATCTGCTGTGACAACTTGATCGATTCCTCCAAAGCCGCCACCCCGACTACCGCACCCAACTGGTTTTTGCCGTCTACCAGTGCTGTTGCCCCCTCCTGTTTCCATACCACTGGTTCATCGTTCAATTCAATCAAGCCTGTTTCGATTCGTTGGATATAAATCGGCAGCCTCGCCAGACCATGGGACTCGATGCCGCGCAAATCAGCATGGACGAGAGATTCTGCTACAAGCCTTGCATGCTCGCGTCTGGCACCTGCCTGTACAAACACTTCTGTTACGACTTGCTCCAAACGCTTCCAATGAAAGAGTGCAGGGTGCATCTTCTCTTTTTCCCCTCCTTCACCGCTGTTCTGTACTTCGCCTGCTTCCTAATCTGAATATAGATATGTCACCCACTGATTGACCGCTACAGGCATTGACCCAGTTCAATCGACGGTCAACGCAAAAAAGGAGCTCCCGATAGTGGGGCTCCTTTTTACTTGACTCCTATTCATAGCTGGCCAGTATCGTGATGATCTGGTCCTGCATCTTGGTAAACAGCTCTTCATCTTTGACATAGCCATTAAACATAATCGAAACGACGAGCTTCTCCCCGCCTTTGGTCGTGATATAGCCCGACAGTGTATTCACACCCGTCATCGAACCTGTTTTCGCATGAAGATTATTAGCGGCAGGTGTGTCCTTCAAGCGGTTTTTCAGCGTACCATCAATGGCCGCTATGGGTAAAGATTCATCATAAGGAGCAAATGTCGATTCCTTCGTCATTCCCTCTAGTACGGATGCGATGTGCCGAGCAGAAATAAGATTGTAGCGCGTCAATCCTGATCCATCCATCATGTCGAAGCTGGTATTCCCGCCGAGCGAAGATACGAATTCCATAACGATCTCTGCCCCAGCCGCTGCGCTCCCTTCCCCTTTCTTTGCAGCTCCGATTGTCTTGAGGAGCATTTCGGCGTAGTAATTGTCACTTCGCTTGTTGAGGTACTGAACGATTTCCTTCAGCGTCAGTGACTCAAATTGTGTCCATTTCACTGCTGCTGGAGGAACTGGCTGGATCAGCACTTCGCTTTTCGGAGCAAACGTAATTCCTTGCTGCTCCAACGTTTCCTTCAGTACGGTCCCCACGTACTTGGCTGGCTCTTCCACAGGCACACGCTCGTAATCGCCTTCGTGATCAAGTGGGAGGTTCCCTGACAGTCTGATGGTATTTGTGCCACGGTCCCGCAGGATAGCAAACGTATTTTCTTCTCCTTTTTGTACGGTCTTGGCTTCATTGATCACTTGCACGTATGCTGTTTTGGGAAGCACGTTGATTTCTACTGGTTCGCCAGCATCGTTAGCGGGCTTGAATTCGATCATAACCGTCCCACGGTTCAATGCTAGAGCCCCAATGGTCGGGTTGTAATAATAGCTCTCGTCATCCCATGCCCAGCCGAGGCCAAGCCGTTGTTGGTCAAAGTAGCTTTCATCCATCACGAGATTCCCATTGATACGTGTGATTCCTTGTTGCTTGATCCACCCTGCTATTTTTTCAATCGACACACCTTCCTGTACCTGAAGCGCATTCTCTGTGTGCAAAGCAGGGTCACCGTATCCTTTCACATATAGATTGCCTTTTTGTACGCCTGGTGAGGTGATTGGTGCGTCTCCATACAGCTCCGTTTTGAATACGTAATCCGAACCAAGCTGATTCAGCGCTGTGGCAGTTGTCAACAACTTCAGATTCGAAGCAGGGGTAAGCAGTGTGTCCGCATCCCGCTCGTATAAGACGGAATCACCTGTTGAATCCAATGATTTGATCATGATGCCTGCCGTAACACCTGCTGCTTCCGGCGTATCGAGGATGGGATCGATCAAAGAAGAGAGTGGGTACGTCTTTTTCTCTGGAGGGCTGAACCCTTCCGGTGCTGCAATATCCGGGTAGGTTGTTAACAAAATCCCGATTTGATCCTGTAGCTCCCTCGCATACTTCGATTTATAGATGCCGTTGATCAGAATCGAAAAGGCCAGCTTATGACCATTTTTTGCCGTTACATAACCAGACATTGTGTTAACTCCGCTTAATGAACCTGTCTTAGCAGCTAGATTCTTTTCCGCACTGGTTCCTTTCATGCGGTTTTTCAAGGTGCCGTCCACCCCTGCGATTGGGAGTGATTTTTCCAGCTCCGTTCGATATTCTTGCTCTTGCAAAAAGATGAGGGCTTCGATCATCTGTTCTGGAGTGATCATATTAAATCTCGATAACCCCGAGCCATCTACTTGGCGGAAGCCCGACTCAATGCCAGCGCGCTCCATCACGTCCGCTACCGCTTCACTGCCTGCATCAAAGCTCCCCTCACTTTTCTGGGTAACCCCCAGCGTCTTTACAAGCATCTCCGCATAGAAGTTGTCACTATCCTTGTTGAGCTCCACCGTGATCTCACTCAACGGTTTGGATAAGTGGGTATAGAGCGGCACTCCGCTTTGCAGCACTGTTTTTTTCACTTCGATCTTCGAATGTAAGGCAATCCCTTGTTTCAGCAACTGATCCTTCCATAGATCGCCCACATAAAAAGCTGGGTCTTCCATCGTGACCTCTTCTTCATAAGGAGCTGCTTGCATCCCGATCGTACCGGATACGATAACTTCATTTTTTCCGCGCGGACGCTCGACTAGCACGTTGCTCTCCTTGCCCTCTGTCGTTTTTAACTGGTTTGTGACTGTTATGTATGTGGTAGCCGGATTCATGGTCAGGACAGGGGCATCGTTCACCGTTTTACCGGGGGTTGCGGTTAGCGTCGTAAAGTTTTTATTTACGGCTAATCCACTTATCTGAGCGCTGTACCCATACGGTTCATCATCCCACATCCAGCTCGTACCCAATCTGGTCTCATCGAAATAGCTGTCATCGAGAAGCAGGTTTCCATTGATTCGTTTGAGCCCTAAATCCTTGATGGCTTTTGCCATTTGCTGCAAATCGTCTGGCTTCAGGCTAGGGTCCCCATAGCCTTTTAAAATCAAATCCCCTTGCAACACGCCACCATTATTTATCTTTCCGGAAACAAACACCTCAGTCTTCCACTGATAATTCGGCCCCAGCTTATCCAGACCCGCAATGGTCGTAAACAGCTTCATGTTGGAAGCCGGGATAAAATTACGTTCGGCATTGTGCTTATATACGTACTTTTTGTCGGTTAGATCGTAAACCGCGATTCCAGCGTACATGCCCTTGCTATTCTCGTCATTTTTCAAATCGGCGATGAATTTTTCTATGCTGAGTGCCAGAGGACTAGTGGAAGTGACCTCTTCCCTGGCTAGTGCAGGCAAAGCTGCTACCTGCAACAAGAGAGCCAACACGAAAAACCACGTACCAACACGTCGAAAAGCAAACAAATGATTCATGATAACCTCCTTGTCATAGTCTGGGCGATTTCAACCAACAAATCACAGTACGCCATCATGATAGCACGTATTCTATTTATTCGGAATATTACCATTATACTAAAAGTCTACAGGCATGAACGATACCCTTTCCGTTCATACTACCTTCAAAACTTCTTTTGTTTGGAGGAAATGGCTTCATGTTCTATCGATTGCTGCTCTGTTTGTCACTTCTCTGCGCCTTTTCATTCTCCGCACTTGCCCAAACTGACATCGGTCGTGTACAAGTAGATCCCGCACCGTATCCTTCTCTTGCCGATCTAGTAAAAAGGTCAGACTTGATCGTCATCGCATGGGTAAACGGTGCTCATCAGCCTTATCCAACGGGACGCAGCGTTCCCCAAGGCAAGATCGTGAATTACACACAAAACCTCCAAGTAAAAAGAACGATAAAAGGCAGGTCATCCAGACCATTAACTGTGATTAGCACTGGTGTAGAGCCGCTTCCCGATGCCTCCAGTCCGCTCAACCTGCAATATCCTGGACCGCTGTCGGAAGGGAATTATTTATTGTTTTTGCGAAAAGTGAGAGGATCACAGCTGTACAGTACAGCAGGTCTCTGGCAGGGCGTTTACCCGATCTATCAAGGGAAAACGATCGCCCTGTCCAATCTTGGCTTTACGGAGTTGAACCAATTGTCACAAGAAGAAGCGGTCCGAAAAATAACAGCGATATCCCGCTAACGCCACAGCAAAAAACCGCTCTCATAAACGAGCGGTTTTTTGACATTTCCACCCTGTGCTGTCAGTTGCGCATCACGTAGATGAAAATCGCCATAGACACAGCACAAGCGAGTACGCTGAGAATAAAACCCCAGATCACCCATTTGCTATTCGTCTTGTTTATGTGTTTGTCGTCCATGGAAACTTCTCCTCATTACAAGCATTCACCTTCTATTATAAGGTTGTTTGACAGGAAAGGGAAACCGTTAATGTGGTGAAAACTGTTAAAGACCTGCTCTCGTCAGATGGCGAATCCCCAGGGCACAGCCGGTCGTCACAAACAGTACACACATGACTACAAACGTCCCCAGCTCTCCTAGCGATAAACTTTCTTGACTGAGCACGCCCATGCCAATCGTTAAAATCGATAGAGGAAAAAACATCCCGAGCCCAGACACATACAAGCCTAGCCCTACAAAAACAGCACACACACTCATGCCGACAGGTACAGCAAAGCTCTGTATCCGCGTGGAAAGCCATAGTTGGAAGGCGATGATGGTGAGCGAAGCCAGCCAGCCTCGTATGATCCATCCGAACACTTCCGGAGGAAACGAAAAATGTGCGTGTAGTCCAGCGATGAAACCCGCGCAAATATACAGCACGAGGAAAAAAAGCTGCACAGCAAAAAGGAGAACGCCAACCACTACCAGCTTCGCGAAAAAAATCGTTGGAGTCGATACAGGCGCTGCCAGTATCATGTTCCAGTTCCGATTTACATGCTCCAGTCTGCACACGAACGAACAGCAGATCGCGATGAGAATGGGCAAGAAAAATTCTCCGTAGAACAAGCTCACCTGCGTCCACAGGCTATACCAGCCATTTTGCAGGATCGCTTGGTTCATCCAGTAGTTGGCGAAGCCGATCAGCGTACTGAAAACAGGAAGCACAAGCAAAACGAGCCAAATACGAGAACGACGCAGTTTTACCCATTCAGCTCCCAAACATCTGAGTAGCATAAAAAATCCTCCCTATACGTCTTGACGGGATACGTGAATGCTCCCAGCAAGGTAGAATGAGATGCCCATGAGTACGACGATGATCGGCAAATGAACGCCGATTTCACGCGTAGTAAACAGCATGGTTTCGTTCACGTACTGATACGTAACGGGCGAAAAGTCTACATAGTACGACCAGATGAAAAGGCGTCCGACTTGTGGCGGAAACAAGCTCGCTGTCATCCCAATGAACCCCCCGATCATCCCGAGACATAGGCTAAATGCCTGATTTTTGATGGCGAGAGAGATCCATTGTTGCAGAGCAATCACCACGAGATTCGTAAGCGTTGTCCCTGCTACAAAGCGGAGTAATAGGCCAATCGGGACTGGCTCTGCTAAACCATAGCCAATGCCAAATGCCACGATCGCCACTACCTGTAAAATGACGGCTCCCCCGATCAAAACAGCCGCTGAGACGAACTTTGCCGCATAAACCGCTTTTCGACTGACAGAGGCAGCCAACAGCAGCTTCCACGTACGCCCTTTGTGTTCCATATCACAAATCCGTGAAACAATGACAGCCGAACCGATCGGCAAAAACAATCCGTTCATGGCTGTAATCGTGACAAGAATGGCGCTCCACGTCGCGGCATCCGGATTTTTTGTCATGGAGGTACTGACAGCCATAAACCCCCATGCCAGTTCGATACTCAAAAGAATGGTGAGCATGAGAAACAAACGCTTATGTCGAATTTTATAAAACTCCAGCCAAAGCGTTCTCATTACAAGCTCCCCTCCTTGCCTGTAAGGGAGAGGAAAATGCTCTCCAAGCTTTTTTTGTGCTCTTCAATGCGATAAACATCTATACCCGCCATAATCAGCGCCCGGTTTGTCTGCGCTACCTCTCTATCCCCCATGCCTTCCATGACCAGGAAGCCATCTTGGAGACTTGGAGAAAGCTCCATCTCTTGAAGAACTCTTCTCGCTTTTTCATTGTCCTGCGTTTTCATCCACACATGAGGCTGACTATTCCGTTGCAACTGCTCCATACTCCCTTGAAACAGCAGTTTCCCCCCGTGAATAATGCCGATGGACGTGGCCACTTGCTCGATTTCCGAGAGCAGATGGCTGGAGAGCAAGACGGTCATTCCATACTCGTGTGGCAACGATTGAATCAATTCCCGAATTTCACCGATTCCCGCAGGGTCTAGACCGTTTGTCGGTTCATCGAGGATGACGAGCTTTGGAAAATGCAGCAAAGCCATGGCAATTCCCAGTCGCTGCTTCATCCCGAGAGAATACTGATCTACCTTTTTGTTCTTTTGTTTTTCCAAACGGACGATTTGCAAGGCTTTTTCTACATGTTTGTCCGGTACATCTCGCAGTCGCTGCATGACGCGCATATTTTCCAGGCCGGTAAGATGACCGTAATAGGAAGGAGCCTCGATCAAGGAACCCGTCTGACTCAAAATCTCAAGTCGGTTCCTGCTAAAATCCTTCCCGAATACAGATACACTCCCTTCACTTGGCTTGACTAATCCTAGCAGCATTTTAAGAGTCGTCGATTTTCCTGCACCATTTGGACCGAGGAAGCCATAGACCTCCCCTTCTCCTACCGCAAGATTCACCCGCTGGACGGAATAGACCCCTCCATAGCGTTTTGAAAGGTTTTCCGTTCGAATCACCGTATTCATCTTTTCTCGCTCCTATCTGTTGGTCTCTCCTACGAAATCATAGAGTCCCAACCCGTCGATAAGCTGACAGGAACCTTACAACAACCTTAAATTGACTCTGAGTGGGTAGAACACACAATTCGAGCGAGTATAATGAATACGGGTGATTCAATATGGAAGAATGGAAACAGAAAAAAGTGCTCATCGTGGAGGATGAGCTTGAAATCAGAAATATGATCGATGGATTTTTGCGTAAGGAAGGATTCTCTCGTATTTTTCATGCGGGTAGTTGTAAAGAGGCGTTAGTGATTTGCGCTTCGGACAAGCCTGATGTCGCGATCCTGGATGTCATGCTGCCTGATGGAGATGGATTTGGACTTTTGACGTTGATCCGTCGCTTCTCGCAAATCCCTGTCATTTTTCTTTCAGCGAGAGGGGAAGATGAAGATCGATTGCTCGGACTTGGCCTGGGGGCTGACGACTATATTGTGAAGCCATTTTTACCGCGCGAGCTCGTTCTTCGTCTCCTGGTCATTTTACGACGCGTTTATGCGCCTCCCCAAATCGATCGTCTGCCCGTTTTCCAGCTTGGTGACAGTACGATCGATTTGGAGGCGGCAATCGTGACGAGAGATCACCGCGAATACGCTTTGACCGCCAAGGAACACGCACTCTTGCGAAAACTCTATGAAAATCGGGGACGAATCGTCACGAGTGATGCCCTGTGCCAATCTGTATGGGGTGACGATTACTACGGGTATGAAAACACGCTGATGGTTCATATGCGGCGCATTCGCGAAAAGATCGAGCCATGTCCGTCCACCCCTGAATATTTGCTGACGGTAAGAGGACTCGGATACAAATTACTCGTAAAGGAAGAGTTGTAGATGGATGGAGCCGCACGAATTTTACGTCGTTATACAGGTGCTTCTATCCTGATCGCCGTCTTTTTGCTCATCGTCAATTACATTATTCTTGGTACATTTGTTTTCAAAGGCATGAACGAAGGCTCTTCTCCCGTTCACGTCACACAAACTGTCGCAGAAGGTCTTCACAAGAACGGTACCAGCTATACGTTGGAACCAAATGCACAAGATTGGTTACAAAAGAGCCAGGCTTGGGCCATGCTGATTACGAACGATGGGAAAGTCGTCTGGGAGCAAGCCATACCGGACCAATTGCCCCGCGCCTATTCTCTGGCAGAAGTGGCGCAGTTTTCGCGGAATTACTTACAGGACTATCCTGTTTTTGTATGGGAGAATGAGATGGGGCTGGTCGTCGTGGGCTACCCGAAGGATAGTCTCGCCAAGTACCAGTTTCATTTCCCGATCAGTTGGATAAGTGATTTGCCGTATCGATTACTGGCTTTGCTTTTCGGAAATATACTACTTGCCGCTCTTCTCTCGCTTTTCATCGGCTCTCGACTCATTCGGGCAATCCGCCCACTGATTAGCGGGATTCACGCTCTGTCAGAAGATCAGCATTCACATGTCGAGGCAAAAGGAATGTTCAGCGGGATTGCCAAAAGCATCAATCATGCATCGTCGCTTCTGCAAGAGAAGAACGCTTTGCTAAAAGCAAGAGACGAAGCACGCTCGAACTGGATCGCTGGAATCTCCCACGATATACGCACGCCATTATCGATGGTGCTCGGGTATGCCAGTGAATTGGAAGAGAGCAACGCAGTGCCTTACGAACAGCAGCAAAAAGCAAGCATTATTCGAAAGCAAGGGGAAAAACTCCGGTCTTTGGTCAGCGACTTGAATCTCGTTTCCATGCTGGAATACGAAATGCAGCCCATACATACCAAACCGATTCGGCTATCGACACTTGCGCGACAAATTGTCACTGACTTTTTGAACAATGATTTGGCAGAGAGCTTTATCATCGAGCTGGATGTCACGACTGAGCAATGCTTCGTGATGGGCGATGAAAAACTTCTTGGACGCGCCATCACGAATCTGGTTCAAAACAGCATCGTGCATAACCCATCAGGCTGTCACATCCACGTGCAAACAACCCTGTCAGCCAATCAGCGCAATGCTCTCCTGATTATCACTGACAACGGAAAAGGCATCGAGCCATGCATGCTGCCTGACTTGGTGGAATTGCCTTATTCATCAAAAAGAAAATCTCCCTCACACAATGGTCATGGTCTCGGTTTGCCCATGGTTGCGCGTATTGCTGCCGCTCATCATGGACGCCTGCTGTTATCAAGCGATACAGGAAAAGGGATGACAGCAGAACTTTGTTTCCCCCTCTCCTCTTGATCGAAAAAGCACCTCCTCTGTCTCGCCAATGAAGAGTAGACTCTCAAAAGCGTGCAAAGGGGGTGCTTTTTGACTGATTACTTTGTGAGATCGCGCATGATCTCTTCTGCTTTCACGTCAGCCGTAATCAACTTCTCTTTTTTCATCCAATCAATCAGTGTTTGCCATGATTCCACCGTCTGGTATCCAAAAGGCTTTTCTCCCGCATCCATTAACGGAATCAGGATATCCAAGCTTTTGGTCTCAATGTCTTGTTCCAGCGGGAAATCGGCAGCCTGTTTGGTAAACAACAGATCGAGTGCCTTTTCCTTATTATGTTTCACATAGTCCTGGCCCTTGCCAATCGCACGCAGGAATCCTTCCACAGCTTTCTGCTTTTTGCCCAAAGTATCATCACTTGTCGCTAATACGAGCTCATAGTAGTCCGGTACACCAAACTCAAAAGGCTTGAACACATTGACTGGAACGCCGTGTTTCTCCAAAATCGGTTGCTCATGGTTGATATAGCCACCTACTACAGCATCGACCTTTTTGGCTGTCAACGCTGGAACGATGTCAAATCCGATATCCGTGAAGGTCAGTCCGGAATCATCGCCACCATTATGCTTCACGACTTGACGTACGATCGATTCATCGAGTGGAAGTGATGGATAACCGATATTTTTTCCAGCCAGCTTTTGCGGCGTATCGATTCCACTGTCCTGGCGCGTCATGATGACGTTTAACGGATGACGAACGAGTGCACCTATAGATACGACAGGTACTCCTTCTGCACGAGCTTGGATGAGCTGTGGTTGATAGCTGATTGCCAAATCCACTTTACCCGCCGCCGCCATCTTCAACGGATCATTGCTGTCTGAAGGCATTTGCATGGTCACCTTGAGGTTCTCGTCTTTGAAATAGCCTTGCTCCTCTGCGACGTATAAGAAGGAATGTACAGCATTCGGATACCAATCGAGCGCAATCGTCAGCTCTGTCGGCTCCGCTCCTTTATTAGCAGGGGCTTGCGTCTGACCAGCATCCGAGCTCGCCTGATTGCCGCAAGCGGCAAGACCTGTTGCCAATGTGAGTGCCATGAATGCTTTCGTCCATTTGTTGAAAGGTTTCATTGTTGTTCTCCTTTAGTTTTCATATGCGGGGAAAAATGACGTTCGATTCGTCCAACCAGCCAAAACAGCAGCATGCCGAGAATCGAGAGCAACAGGACCGAGGCAAACAACGCGGGAGCCTGAAAATTGCCGGATGCCCGTCTGCCAAAATACCCGAGACCCTCGCTCGCCCCAAGCCATTCTCCGATCGTCGCCCCAGCCACACTGTAGGTAGCTGCCACTTTGAGACCACTGAAGAAATGGGGTAAACTCGACGGGAGTTGCAGCTTGGTGAAAATTTGTCCGTTTGTTGCCCCCATCGTTTTTAACAGCTGGAGCATTTCCTTGTCCGTCGAGCGAAGTCCATCATACGTGTTGACGACGATCGGAAAGAAAGTAAACAGAATCGTAACAGCGATTTTTCCAGATAAATCATACCCGAACCACAAAATAAATACGGGTGATAATGCAATAATGGGGATCGTTTGGGAGATGACGATATACGGATAGACCAAGCGCTCGACAATCCGACTGCGAATCATCGCGAAGGCAAGAGAGATTCCAAACACAATCGAGATCGATAGTCCTAGTAACACTTCCTGTAACGTCGCCCAAAGATGGACACCTACTAGAGAGGCACGTAAATCCCACAAAGACACAACGACAGCGCTAGGCGGCGGTAAAATGAATGGCGGCACTCCGAAGAAGCGACATACCGCTTCCCATACCAGGAGAAAAATGGCGATGGAGATGCCAAACCAGATGCCTCTCCCCATCATGCTTCTCTCCTCAACGGCTTCGTTGCTGCTTGGCGCTCCTGTCGCAGCAGTTCCCAAATTTGTTCACGCAATGCCAAAAATCCGGCTTGATTACGACTGCTTGCCGTCCGAGGTCTGTTTACCGGAACGGTTAATTCGATCGGCTTGGTGATCGGACTACCCGAAAGCACGATAATACGATCTGCAAGTAAAATGGCTTCATCGATGTCATGTGTAATCATCAGCATCGTACTGCCTGTTTCCTGCCACTTTTCCATTAGCCACTCTTGCATGTCCATTCTCGTAATTCCATCCAATGCACTAAACGGCTCATCCAACAGCATCATCTCTGCACCAGAAAACAACGCCCGCAAAAAGGAAACCCGCTGACGCATCCCACCGGAAAGCTGGGCTGGATAGCTGTCAGCCCAATCCTGGAGCCCGTACCTTGGCAATTGCTGTCTGACACGCTCATACGCTTCTTTTTTCTTCATACCTTTGATTTCTAGCGGCAAAGCTGCATTTTCAACAATCGTACGCCATGGCATGAGCTGATCGCGTTGGGGCATATAGCCGACCTGCCCCAAACGATTTGCAACTGCTACACTGCCTAGTCTGATTTCACCTTGCCCCGGCTCAAGAAGACCTGCGATGAGCTGAAATAAGGTGCTTTTCCCGATCCCGCTCGGACCGATCAAGCTGACGAACTCTCCTTTTTCCACACGCAGATCAAAATGATCGAGAATCTGCTTGTCGCCATACGAAAAGCTGACGTCGGCGAAAGCTAGTTGTTCTCCCACGGCCACATTTCCTCTCTGTAGGACATGTCCCAGAACATGTACTCCATTTTGGAGGTATTGACAAAATACTCTTCCAGTTTGGCCAGCTCTTGCTCGCTCTTTCCTTCCGCCAATTGGTTCATGATATCCATCAGCCAGATCGCCAGCTGCCCAAACTCATCGGAGCTGTACATGCGTACCCATTCCCCGTACAGTTCGTGTTCCAACGCCCCTTCTACTTGTGCCAAGCGCTTGCCGATTTCCCAATAGCTCCATGTGCATGGGAGTAGTGCACTCACCAATTCTGCCAACGACCCTTGATGAGCGACACGCAGCATGTAGCTGGTGTATCCCAGCATGACAAACGAAGGCTCTGTCGCTTCCAGCTCCGCGCGAGAGATGCCAAATCGCTCAGCATACTGACGATGCAGCTCCATCTCTGTGTTCAGCGTCGATTCTTGCAAAGCAGCGAATCTGGAGCTTGTTTCCAGATCGTACGCCTTCACACTCGCAATCGCGAACATTTTCGCATAATCAATCAGATAGATGTAGTCTTGTTTCATGTAATATTTGAATGCACCAACGGGCAGGCTGCCATCTCCAAGTCCGGTGACGAAAGGATGTTGATGAACACGCTCCCAGATCGGGGCTACACTTTTTCTCAAACGATCAGTAAAGGTTGTCATGCGATACTCACTCCTTCGCTTCCTTTGGGGTATTGCACCAGGTGGCAATAAATCGGGCCATAATCTGGGCAAAATGAACAAGCTGGTCAGGATCAATGGATTCATCTACGGCATGTGCATACGTGAGCTCACCGGGCCCGAATAGTACAGCCGGAATGCCTGCATGCGCAAACCAGCCTGCATCTGTCACCGTAGGCGACATATTAACGACAGGCGCTTGATGCATGTGACTTTCATAGGCGGATTGCAGCATTGCCAACCCCGGATGTTCCGTATCCAACTCCAGTGAAGGGAAAATTTCACCGCGCTCCTCAATCATCGAACGTCCGCCCCACCGGAATGTTGGAGGATTGTCTCTCAACCAAAGATCAGCTGCTGCTGCACGCCCGACATGATCCTCGATCTCTCGGATGATCTCTTCGTAGGATTCATTCGGATAAAAATGAACGGTAATCCATAGTGCGCAACGGTCTGCGATGAACGCTGCGTGACGACCACCCTCGATGACTGCGGGATTGATCGTATTGCTGCCTGGTGGAAAGCCGGGGTAGGACTTCATGACAGCCCAATCCCGCTCCAGCTCCTGTAGTGCGTTGATCACCTTCGTCATTTTTTCAATGGCAGAAGCTCCCCGTACGCGTCCGCCTGCATGAATGGTCTGTGCGCGCATTCCGTCATGCAGCGTCGTCGGACTCTCAATCGTGATCCAGCCTGTGATGACCCCGCCCTGTCCTTGCATTTGGAGATTGCTCGTGTCCACTACAACGGCGTAGTCAGCTTGATAGCCTCGCTCGATGGCGACCAATGTCCCCGCTTCACCCGCTTCTTCTCCGATGACGGATTGAAAGAGCAGATCTCCTTGGAGCTCCATTCCGTGTTCGCGCAGCATTTGGATCGCAAACAAGCTCGCTGCCAGTCCACCTTTCATATCCGCAACACCACGGCCGTACAAGCGCCCATCCTTGCCATGTGTCAGAGCAAAAGGTGGATAGGTCCACCCCGTGTCATCTCCGACTTCAGCCACATCGATATGCCCGTTGACAATCAAACTGTTTGCCTGACTAGAGGCACTCCCTGATAACCGGCCGACGATATTGTCGTCTCCTGGATATACCGTCCAGCGATCGACCTCGAATCCCATCGCTTGCAATCTGTTGGCGATTACTCCTTGTGCGGCATCGCTGTTTCGCGCGGGAGGACTCACAGTCGGATGAGAAACGAGCTCTGCCAATAACGCGAACAGCTCTTCTTTACGACTGGCAATCGATTCTACCGCTTCTGTCAGTCGATCCACGCTACTCAATCATCCCTTCAGTCGGGCTGCTTGCGGACGCGTAACGCTTTTTCGCGATACGACCTGCCAGGAAGCCTTTGCGACCTGCTTCCACCCCGAGCTTCATCGCTTCTGCCATCAAGACAGGATTGTCAGCGAGTGCGACTGCTGTATTCAACAAGACACCGTCAGCACCTAGTTCCATCGCTTTCGCGCAGTCTGCTGGCGAGCCAATTCCTGCATCGACGATAATCGGTACCTTAGCATCCTCGATGATAAAGCGGAGGTTGTTTTCATTGACAATCCCTTGTCCGGAACCAATTGGTGACGCACCTGGCATAACCGCATGTACGCCGACTTCTTGTAAACGTCTAGCAAGAATCGGATCGTCATTGGTGTAGGTCAGTACGATAAAGCCTTCTTCCACCAAGATTTTCGAAGCCTCGAACGTACCAATCGGGTCAGGGAGAAGGGTTTTCGGGTCTCCAATGACTTCTACCTTGATCATGTCACACAATCCTGATGCTTTAGCCAAACGAGCAATGCGCACTGCTTCTTCAGCTGTATAGGCACCTGCTGTATTAGGTAGCAAGGTGAATTTTTTCAAATCGAGCTGTTCCAAAAAGTTTGGTTCTTGCGGATTTTCCAAATTCAAGCGACGAATCGCAAATGTCAAAATCTCTGCTTCCGACACCTCTACCGCTTTCCCTTGTGTATCCAAATCAGCGAATTTACCTGTCCCGAGAAGCAAACGGGAGCGAAACTCGTAAGGTCCAATTTTCAATGTATCCATCATAATGATCATCCTCCTCCGACAAAATGAACGATTTCTATGCGATCTCCGTCTGCAATCGGTGTTTGTTCGTACGCGGAGCGATCAATAATTTCTCCATTTCGTTCTACGACGACAATCTTTTCTTGCAGGGAATAAGAAGCAAGCAAGGCTCGCACTGTCGTGATCTCTTCCGCCAACTCTACTTTTTTCCCATTCAGCTGAACAATCATTGATTACCTCCTTCTACTGGAAAAAAAACGGCTTCTCCCGCCTGCCTGAGTCGATTCAGACAAACAGAAGAAGCCGTATACCCATCCCATCTCCCCAGACGAATGGCATAAAAAAACCATCCGCCTCGGATGGTTGAGTGAGATCTGATCATGCATGCACGCAAACAAGCATAGTTCTGCTCGGATGCGACACCGTGATACTGATTCCAAATACCTCTTCCTCCGCTGGCATGACCCAGGTCAGGTTCAACGGTCAGTAACACACTCGTTACAATCTCAGCCAACGTTGCTTGGCCCCCGTTTGGTAGTAAAGCTATGCAATTGTCGTACATTCGAGTACTACAGTACCACTCTATTTCGTGTTTGTAAAGGCTTCCTTGTGCATCTTTTCCAGCTCAATGAGACAACGCTCTGCCCAAGCTGCCATTTTCGAAAGCTTTTCCATTTCTCTCTCCATCGCCTGACGCACAGATTCCTTGTAGTCCGGAATCGCGCCATTATAGCGAATGACCCCTTGGACAGGCGTCATGAATTTTTCCATGTAAGAGAGTGCTGGACGCTGGTGAAACAGCGGCACATCTACTTCGTAGGAAGAATGCAAATCGCCTTGCGTCGGGTATTTAGTAACGGCCAACACTTTTACCAGCAGCTTCGAATCGTGGATTTCCAATACTTCTGCAATATATTCTCCAGTTCGCTGCGCCACGCGAACGATATCTCCCGGATTCCAGTTCATCGCGGTTTCCTCCTTTTATTCAATCAAATGTATTTACATTAGTGAGGCTTCCAGCAGTTTGCGAGCATGCAGCAATACTTCTTCCGCATCTACTACTGACTGACCACCACCCTGTGCCATGGCAGGATTTCCTCCGCCTTTTCCTTCAATGACCGGCAAGGTTTCTTTCAACACTTGATTGATGGCTACGTTGACTTCTTGCCCACGAGCAAACACGATTTGCATTTTGTCTTCGGTAGTAGCAGCTAAAAGGCAAATCGCATCTGGCGCCAGAGCAGTAGCCAGATGTGCGAACTGCTGAAGCTGTTGAATGGTTTTGTCCTTGAAGGTATGCATAATGAGGCGAGAATGACCGAGTTGGCTAGCAGCAGATAGTTGTTGATTGACTTCCACTTCTAACAGCTGCTTATCCACTTCTGCCAATTTTGCCTTCAAGGTGTCACGTTCTGCAAGGAGGCGTTCCGTCTGTGCGATCAGTTCACCTTCATTGGTAGCGAGCAGCTTCGCCGTATCACGAACGACAGCTTGCTTTTGGTTGTAGTCCCGCAAAGCTCGCCAGCCACAGATGAATTCCAGACGAATGTTTCCGCGATGTCGCTCCCAGCCCAAGATCTTGATCATCCCGACTTCGCCCGTACGTGCAGGATGTGTTCCTCCGCATGGGTTGTAATCAAACTCAGGAATCATCACGACACGAATATTTTCAGTAACGGTCGGCTGTTTTTTCAAGGGCAGCGTTGCCAACTCCTCGTCATCAACGAACCGCGCTATGATGGGGTGGTTTTCCAGAACAATCTGATTCGCTCGCTTCTCTACCTTCTCCCATACATCTGTTGTCAACTCATCTAGTCGTACATCAATGGTGACACGTTCTTTGCCCAAGTGAAAGGCAACAGTCTCCGCTTGCACGACTTCCAGGAAGGAAGCAGATAAAATGTGTTGTCCAGCATGCTGTTGCATATGATCGAAGCGACGGTCCCAATCGATGTGACCCGTTACTTCCGCTATGCTTTCAGATAAGGGAGCTTCCAGTCTATGGCGAATTTCGCCTTCTACCTCTTCCACATCTACCACACGAATCTCTTCCAATACGCCCAGATCGGAAGGCTGTCCACCTCCAGTAGGGTAAAAAGCCGTTTGATTTAGTACTACGTAAGGTGTCCCATCTTGCTCGACACCAGCCCTCGTCACCTGGGCCGAAAACGTTCTTGTATAGGCATCCTGATAATAGAGTCTGTCGTCCATCGTTACTCCTCGCTGCATGGAACCATGGTTCCAGCCTGATTCTCCCACTTGGGGGCAAAACAAAAAAACGTATGTATAAAACTTAGCCAAACAAGTGATCCATTTGTTTTTCGCGCTCTTGGCGCTCCTCTGGGCTTGCCAGGTCATACTTTTTCAATAAATGAAACAGTTCATTTAGACGCTCTTGGCTGAGTTCGCCATTCAACTGATTCTTGAATTGACTCACACGCAACTCCGACAGATATGGAGTTTGTTCTGCCAGTTTTTTGTGTACGTCCTCATGGCTGTGATCCAATTTGCATTCTCCCATGATTTCTCCCCTTTTCCTTACTGTCATCTTCATCATACCATGATTTTTCATTCGAAAAAAAGGCGTACAACCCGCGATGGAATGTACGCCAGATGACTATGCACGCTTACGGACGCGAAAGTTCTCCTCGATCAACAGCCAATTTTGCGGAAATGGCAAACCGAGTTTCCAGTAGCTGACGCCTCTCAAACCAAGTTGTTTAACTAGATTGAACTTAGCTTGGATCGACCGCGCATCCTCAAACCACACCTGATGTTGCTTGCCTTGATCATCGGTGTACGTAAAAAACGGAGCCTGTGCGCGATAGTCATACCGGATCACTGCATTATGCTGCGCAGCCAAAGCAATTGCGGCTTGTGGACTCAGAGCTTTCGCTGTCGTTCCTCGCTCGTACGGTAAGGTCCAGTCGTATCCGTACAGATTTTGGCCCATCAAAATTTTCTCGGCTGGTATTTCGGTAATAGCGTACTGTAAAACACGCCGCACCGGTCCGATCGGAGAAACCGCCATGGGAGGACCACCACTATAGCCCCATTCATACGTCATGATCACGACAAAATCGGCAAGCGCTCCTATCGCTTTGTAATCATGGGCGGAATACCATTTGCCAGCTTGCTCGGCACTCGTCTTCGGAGCGAGCGCAACAGACATCATCAATCCTGCTGCATGTATACGGTCCCTTGCTTTTCGCAAGAAGTTCGCGTACGCATCTGCACCTGTTGTGGGCAATGCTTCCAGATCAAAATGGATATCCCCCATTCCCAGCTCACGGGCGGTCGCGAGAATATTATCCAACAATTTGTTCTGGAGCTCTTGATCGTTCAGGATGAGTGCGCCCAGTTCCGTACTGAACTGACCTTTTTCCAAATTCGTCACGACCATCATAAGTAGTACTTGGTTTTCTTTTGCGATCGCCGGAAAATTGTTCAGCGTTGGTCGATCGAGGGTGCCATCCCGTTTGATACGAAAGCTGAACGGTGCCAAATACGTCAGATGAGGAGCAGCCGTCCGAACATCCGCTTCCATCGCTGGTGGGACAGTGCGGCGCGGTTCCACATATGCATTGAAATCAGCCGCTCGTCTAGGGCGAGGCGGGATATAAAGTTTTTGCCCGACTTGTAGCGGTTTATAGGGAGAAATCCCATTGACGCGAGCAAGCTCTGCTGCGCTGATCTGGTAACGCTGACCGATGGTATACAACGTATCTCCTTGTTTGACCCAATAGTAGCTTCCTACAATCGGGATCACCATCGCCTGTCCGGTTGCCAGCTTATTGGGATCTGGCAATTCATTCGCCTTGGTGATCGCTTCTGCCGTCGTGCCGTACGTCTCGGCGATGCTCGCTAAGGTTTGTCCTTCTTCCACCACGTGGATTTGCATACGCCTCCTCCTTCGCATTTCTTCTCTCTCTGTCATATTCATGGCGAAGGAAATAGGTGTATGTCTAGGCCAGAGGTTTCAGTACATCGTATAAAAATCCAACGGACTGGATGGCATAATGGCGTTCCAACAATTCATTTCTGTGAAAAATAAGCAAGGCGGGAACGCTGGTCACTTGCCATTGTTCTGCCAATGCAGGCGCCGTATTAATGTTGATCTGATACAGAGGAACGGTAGGTAATGTTTCTTGCATGATGCCGAGCATACGTGCTGCGAGCTTGCAGGTCCCACACATCGGTGTATAGACAAAAAGAGCGACCGACTCCTTTTCTTGCAGGTATTGGATCAGTTCTGTTGAGGTTAGTTCTTGCAAGTCGTATCTCTCCTTTCTGCACATTGGACATGATACAGGATCTAAACAACCTTTTTCTCTTTCGCAAACCAAAAACGACAGTAACCAACCATAAGGTAGCACTGTCCATTTGGTACTCTTATACAATTATGGAACAAAGCCAACCACTACTCTACGCCTCATTACTTGATTGTAGTTGGGGCGGCATTTACACATGCTACATCTTGGCTATATTTTGTATTTTTATAAAAATCATCGATATTTATTAATGGAAGCCAATATAATGGGTTATCTTTCAATATCCCCTCTAAAGCTAGTATAATACCAGAACTCCCTGTTTGAAAGTCATCAGATAAACGATAACAAAACTGCCCTGGAAATAAAATATGATTTTCCTTAGGAATTAAAAATAGACGTAACAATTCAATTACACAATCTTTTTTGTTTGTATACGCAGAATCACTTTTTCCTAGGAGCGGCGGTATTATCAAAAAGCTTCCAGCGCCATCGTAAAGCCCCCCGCTTATGCTACATCTAACACGATATAAATTCGTAATTAAGCTCAATTCTCTTTCGTAACGTTTTTTATCACTAACATGATTTAGGTATACGATTGCTATTCCTATGCCTAACGATCCCCCTGAAAGGTAAGGTAATAAGCGATTGGAGTCATCAATCGTTTGCAATGTGCTTTTGTCTTCTTTGGTTTTTTCTAAATCTTTATCAATGCATTCGATAGATTTCAAGTAATAATTTTCCTTTTTGGTGACTGCATACAAAGCCGAGTAAAACAACGAGACTCCAGACCAACCATCCATTATACCGATTGGAATCCCGGCCCAATCCTGAACTTTTAACTCTTTCTTCTCGCTCATAAAAGTATCAATGATACTCGCTACAAATATTGCTTTGTCGAGAACACGTTCATCTTTTTCTTCTAAATAAAGACTAACGAACCCAAGACCTATACCTGACAATCCTGACCTTAAAGATAGATCAGACGAATTAAGATTTATGTTTGCAAAGATGTTCATTGCTTCTTTTTTATAACCGATTTCATACAATGTTGTCCCTATGCCTGCTTTACCTGTTAATAATCCACCTTGTTCAATAGAATCGATGTTTTTCATTAATTCATTTTCAATCCAATGGTTTATATTCTCACTCACAGTACCAGATCTAAAAAATGCTAGCGCAGCTCCAGTGCCTCCATTTTGTACATTGTATTTCCCAGCTTTGCTTTCATATTGCCTGATATCCCCATGAATTAATTTTTCGCTAGGAACAAAATTTTTCTCAATACCATTTCTGAGACCTTCAATAATGGAGGAAATATCCTTTTTCATCACATTTTTATTTATGGCATGCGACCTACTCTCTTCTCCTATAAATGATAAATGCTGATTACATTTTTCCCTTATCATTTTTACAAATAGTAGAAAATCCTCTCCATAAACCTTTTCAATCCATTGATCCTGATAATAAAACATATCAGAATCAATATCCTCGATTGGTCCAATTGGCAATAAGCAATGTCGTAGGATTTTCTTTATTGCATACCAATCCCTCTCTCCGTTATTTTTATTACGTGGATGAGAGAATCCGTATGTTTGCAGTGTAGGCTTTCCTTCCAAATCCTTAGGTAGTGCTGTTTCAAAGTCAATCAGAGTCACGTTTAAATCTTCAGATATGATAATATTTACTGGTTGTAAATCTCCCATTCCTACACCATTTTTATGCATTTCTTCGACAATAGACACCAATTTAGTAAGAATATTATGTATTTTGTCCTTATAGACTTTGACATCACCATTATTAATAAAAGGGTAGTTCGCTACAATCCAGGAATCTAAGTCCATTCCATCCACATACTCTTCCACAAGAAAACTATGTTTCCAATATGTAAAGTAATCTAGTATATTTACAATTCCATCTACTTTCGATAGCTTTGATAAAGCATCAAGTTCGATTTTTTGTCTTTCTAATGCATCAACTTTTTGACCATCCAATCCTGATTTTGGCCTTGCTTCTTTAATAATGACTTTCTTTTTATCTTTCTTCCTTTCTGTTACATAGATTCCTCCACCATTCGTAAAGCGAAGTGCAGTTTGAAATTCGTATTCTTCAAATTTATTATTTTCTACTTCAGCCTCAATAGATGTGGTATTTAAAGTATCTAAATACTGATCAAATTCTTTAACAAAAGAAGGTACTTGATAGTAAGGAACTCTTTCGTCTACAAGCAATTCACCATTCTCATCTTTTATGCACAGTTCGCCTTGTTCGTTGAATATCATTGCAAATCCACCATACCTATAGTAAACATTGCTGTTTTTCCAACACTTGTCACTCAGAATGTAGGGACCACTCTCAAAAGAATGAAGGGTGGTATATAGTAGATCTAATAAATGTAAAAAATCATCATCACTAGGAGGATAGATCGTAATAAACTTTCCCGAACTTGCTCTATTTGCGATCTTTGAGTTTGAAGTGAAATAATCCCATTCGCTTGCAAGATGTTTGAAATAGACTTTACGTTCAACCAATATATGACTGACCTTCTGTAAAATCTGTTCTGCATTATCAAGTGTTGCACTAATATGGATTTTCCAACCTTGAGCTTGCAAGGATCGTTCTTTAAACTTGTACATTTTCCATACAGAATTTTCTTCCCTGCTAACTACACAATCATCTGATAAATTTGTCACATTAAATTCTCTCTCAGTAACGATTGATTTGTTAGGAGTGAAATATTTCGAGTTTTCATTTAAATAATCATAATAAACCATGTCTGCCTTCATGATATACTCTCCTCTCATAAATGATTTATGAACCTCTCCCAATAATTTGTAAGCTACATCTTATGTATTCGTCTCAATCAAAAGGACCTAGTTGAAGTTACCCTTCAACTAGGTCTTCTCTGAAGAAGCACTTAACAACCATTACCCCCATGGCCAAGGGCAAATGTTACTATACAACGACCACCTAGCAGCTGCTTCACTTGCCTCGTTTTGAGGAAGTTTTTGTAAATTCAGTACTTGATTCATTATCATTCACCTCCTTCCAAAATTTAGATGAAATGTCGTGCCTATTATTTTTCAAATCTATAAAGCTTGTACTATATTAATACTCCGGTCTTCATCGCGAACTAAAATTCTAACCACCTTTAAATCGAATCTATATTACATATTTTAACAATAAGTGATATTATTGTCAAATGAATTCTAAATATGCAATAGATTCAGAAAATTTCTCGAATAGCTGATGGTACCTATATAAGGGCTTTCCAGCGCCACTTGCCCCACAATAGCTGTCACTCGGT
Organism: Brevibacillus sp. HB1.1; assembly: GCF_013332445.1. NCBI lineage: Bacteria > Bacillati > Bacillota > Bacilli > Caryophanales > Paenibacillaceae > Brevibacillus > Brevibacillus sp. HB1.1. The sequence goes on from NZ_JABMIV010000001.1 coordinate 31,494, forward strand.
TACTGAAGATTCTTGGAGAGTCACCTCTACTGAATTTTTTATCTTTTATTTGGGGAAGAGAAGCTTACGAAGAAAAAAAGTAGACTACAAGCAATAGTTGTTGTAGTCTACTTTCTCTTTCAGATTCAACGCTTAACGCGCAATCGTTGTATGAGCCAACTCCTCCGTCACGGTACAGACGGCACTCGAATCCCAGCTACCCTTGCCTTGTGCTTTTGCTGCCTCATACATTTGCGCAACCGTACCACCAACGAGAACAGGCACTTGTTGTTCACGTGCGGTTTGCGCATAGAGCTGCAAATCTTTGTGCATATGATCCAATGAAAAGACCGTATTTTCATACGTACCGTACAAGATGTTAGGCCCAAAAACGGAGAGCACACGATTGTGGGCAGAACCTTTGTCCATGACGGCTGCCAGCTTGTGTGGATCGACACCTGCTTTTACACCGACACTGAACGCCTCGCCCAATGCTGCTGTGATGACGGCAACGACAGAGTTGTGGCAAAGCTTCGCCACTTGTGCAGAGCCAGATTCCCCCAGATAAAAAATTTCCTTTCCAATTGCCCTGAGATAGTCCATGATTTCTGGAAGCTTTGTCTCATCTCCGCCGACCATAATGGTCAACGTTCCGGCCACAGAACCCGCAGGTCCTCCACTCACCGGACAATCGTAGTAGTAGATCCCTTTTTCTACGCCGTGCTGATTCAGACGTTTTGCTGTAGTAGGATCAATCGTACTTGTATCAAATACGAAACTGCCCTCCCCTAATGATAAGAAAAGTCCGTCCGCACCCAGCATAACTTCCTCAACAATCGCAGGACCTGGAAGCGAAGTGAAAACGACACGTGCTACGCTACCCACTGCCTGTGGAGACTCGACGACTATCGCTCCTTTTTCCTTTGCCCAGGCTTTTGCTGCTGGACTTGGATCATAGGCATACACGTGGTAGCCTTTTTGCAACAGATTGCAGACCATCCCTTTACCCATTGCACCGATGCCGATTACACCAATCGCTTCCATCTTCGCTCCTCCTGCTTTTCCTATACTTATTCTTATGGCCGAATATAAACCGTTTTGGTCTCGACGTAAAAATCGAGCGCTGACTCCCCTTGCTCTCTCGGACCCAATCCAGATATCTTTTTGCCACCAAACGGAAACTGTGATTCAAAATGAGTCGACGGCATATTAACATGCGTGACACCTGACTGAATGCCTTTGACAAATTGGAAAGCTTTTTGTAAATCGTTCGTAAAAATCGTGGAGGACAAGCCAAATTCAACCTGGTTAGCCACTTGCATGGCATGTTCGAAAGAATCCACATCGATCACGGCGATCACAGGGCCAAAAATTTCTTCGTTGGCAATCGTCATCTCCTGCGTAATACCGGTAAATACCGTCGGCGCGACGAAGTAGCCCTGGGCGAGATCACCTTCTACAAGGCGCTTACCGCCGCATTCCAGTACGCCACCTTCTTCGATCCCCTTTTGTACATAATGAAGATACAAATTGAGCTGATGCTCGTCCACTACTGGCCCGTTATGATTGTCTGGATCGAAACCATTCCCGATTTTCAAGCCCTTCGCTCGCTCAATCAGTTTTGCTTTTACTTGTTCGGCTACTTCGGGAACAACCAATACGCGACTGGTCCCTGTACAACGTTGGCCATTATCGAAGAATCCACTCAGTACGATAGAATCGATAGCGAGGTCAACATCAGCGTCCGCGAGAATGATCGCCGGATTTTTCCCGCCCATCTCTGCCTGAATCTTGCCTCCTCTGGCTCCAACTGCTCTCCCCAAAGCAAGTCCCACTTCCGAAGAACCCGTAAATGAAATCCCTTTGACCAGTGGATGATTCGCTAATTCATCACCGATGACCGCACCCGGTCCTGTTACCAAATTCACGACACCACTCGGAACGCCGCTTTTAATCAGGAGCTCCATCAGCTTTACGCTAATCAAGGAGGTGTTGCTCGCTGGCTTGAACACAACTGTATTGCCTGCGAGGATAGCCGGGACGATCTTCCACAAGCCAATCCCCAGCGGAAAATTCCATGGCGCAATAATCGCGAAAACCCCGATTGGCTCTCGCACCGTGTAACCAATTACCTGTTCATCAAAGGAAGGCACCGTTTGACCTGTCAAGCGAGTAGCTTCCCCAGTCAACTGCTTCATGGAGGTGATAGTCTTGGCGACCTCGCCTCTCGCTTCCCGCAATGTTTTTCCGACTTCACTGGTGATCGTTTCTGCGAGCTCTTCTTTGTGTTTTTCCAATAAGTGAATGAGGGAGAACAAGAATTCTCCACGTGTGGGAGCCGATTTTTGTGACCATTCACCAAAAGCATTGGCAGCAGCTTCAATGGCAGAACGCGCATCCAGCCCGTCCGATTTTTGAAAAAAACCGAGAACCTCATTCGTATTGGCAGGGTTCGTGCTTGGGAAAACCTGTCCAGTATGGCTCGTCACCCAAGCTCCATCGATGTAGTTATTGTAGGTTGCTGTCAAATCGTCTCCCACCTTCCGCATCTTATAGGGTTATTGTATATAGTAAAAATTATGAATACAATGTATATACAGACACTTATTTCCAACTATTAATGTGTATTTCTCTACATGGAGGACACGTGGATGAATTCATTTTCGCTCCTGCTTGAAAAGCTGCATGAATGGTTTGGTGATCGGCCTTTTTCGATCTGGTTCCAATTTTCGCGTGATCGACATTTTCGGCATATTTTCTCTTCTTTTCATGAAAACGCTACCACGAAGATTCCCCCTATGACAGTACCTCTCTGTGACAACGATGCTAGCCACATGCGTTATGCATATGCCCAACAGATGTACCGTTTTTTCTACGAAAAGGAAGGACAAGCTGTTATTTGCCTTTCGCATAAAGCAAGCCAACCGCCCATCCTTACCTCTGACCAGTGGGAACTTTTGTGGTTCGGGATTCGCCTGTTGTTGGCAGAAGAAAAAATGACAGCAAAAGCGGAGGAAAGCAAGAAACTCTTTGAAGGGATTCGCTCGATATCTGCTACCCTTGACGTTCACCAAATCATCCGTGGCATCATAGGTAACGCACTGGCTGTTATCCCGGCTGCTGACGCAGGTCTCTTGCACTTGTATGATCCCTCTATCGACCTTTTGATTCCGAAAGCGACCGTCGGTTTTCATGATACGGTGTTCAAAGATCTCAAAATGCGGGTTGGCGAATCTATCGCGGGCAAAGTGTTTGAGGACGGAATCCCACGCATGTACAAAACCAGCCAAGAAACAACCCACGCGATGAAGGACATCTCTGCTGACAACTTTCACTCGCTGAACCACGCCAAAACATTGCGAGACTTGAATGGGTTGCTATGCGTTCCGATATCACGTGAAGAAAAGCGTATCGGCGTGCTAGTCCTCCATCAGTTTCATCAAGAAAATGTGTTTACGGAGTACGACCTCGACCTCCTCCAAGGCTTCGCAGACCAAACTTCCATCGCCCTGCAAAATGCCGAGCTCTATGCAGAAGTCAAGCAAGCGTATGAGCATATGACTGCCATTAGCGCCCAACTGCAAGCCAAGCACGATGATTTGATACAGCGCAACCATATCCATGAATCCATCAAGCAGTTGTCCTTGCAAAATAAAGGGGCAGAAACAATCGTAAAAACCCTCGGCAAAATGACAGGCCATTCCATCTATTTTGCCGATTGGCTTGAGCAAAAATTGTATCCTGAAAAGAGTGCTTTATTTTTTAGCTGGGATGAACTGTATACATTGCTGAACAAAAGAAGACAGCCTGTTTCTGTCAAGCTGTACTCTCCCGATACTGGTGACAATCAATGGTTCTGTTTGTATCCGTTGATCAATGGAAGCATCTTTCTCGGAGGTCTCATGATTCCCTTAAACGAACGCGGGCTATCTGATCTCGCACGAATGACGGTCGAGCAAGGGAGTGCAGTGCTCATACTCGATTTAGTGAAAAAGCAATCGATCAGCTCCGTGCTATACAAGCGAGCACATGATCTTTTTCAAGAGCTGATCGCAAGCAAAGGCAATGAATTGATTGACCGCGCTCGTTCGATGGGGTTACAGCCGCAAGCAAAATACTATGTGGTTTATGCCCATCTGACGCAGTGCCACGATCTGGCCTTGCTAGAAGCAAACATTCATCGGCTCATTACTCGTTGGAAATGGGAGTTCAGTAAAACTCAGATGTTTGTCTACGGCTTCCATAACCATGTCACCCTCCTCATCCGGTCTCTCGGCTCCCGAGATGGCAAGGACATCCGGGAGCGGCTGCAGCAGGCGTCTTATGAGTGGGAACTGGGCAAGGAAGCATCGTTATCGATTGGCGTGGGAAGTATGGCAAGCGGGATTGAACAAATCAGCAAAAGCTACGAAGAAGCCAAGAAAGCCGCTCACTACTTGACCAACCGCAGCCGTTTTGGTGTGGTGCACTATAAAGACCTGGGTGTCAATCGCCTCATGCTGAACCAGAGTCAGGTCGATATTGATGCATTCATTCAAGATGTGTTTGCCCCTTTCTGGCAAGACCCGGAAAAATATCAGGAATGGGAACAGACGATCATGGCCTATATGAAATGTAGTCAATCTCCTCAATTGACCGCCAAAGAGCTGCACATTCACGTCAATACGTTGTATCAGCGATTGCGTAAAGTCGAGGAGCTTCTTCACATCGATTTGCGCAATCCGGAAGACTTGCTGAAATTACAGCTCGCTTGTCATTTGCGCCAGGAAGGATAAATCGAAAAAGGCAGGAATTGGTTTACCATAATTTTGTTATGTTAATTATTTCTCCATGTAAATCGTGAACAGCAGACGCTTATTTTCTCTTGTAATATTTGGATAATCATCCATAATGAACATGGGGGCATCAGGCACCAGACACCCCAGAGATTCGCGCCCTACTACAGGTAAAGGAGTGATGATGTTTTGGATTCGCAAAAACAAATGGAAAAGCATATGAGAGGTTCCAAACGATAATTTCATCCCTTCTCTCATATGCTATGGGAGGAAATGAACGAAATGTTTGCTCAAAAGATGGTTCAAGGAACGGAACTCACAACCGATTGCTTCCATAGCGCGACCAATCTGTTCGAAGCATTGAAGCATCATATATCCATCAAAGGGGTCATTACAGGTGTTATTCCTGGTAGAGTATTCCTGTCAAATGACGCGAGATCAGCCTTGTTGACAAGCCCCCAAGGTATTTTTCTAGGAGGCAGTGTTGATAATCCCCTCTTCTTTGAAGAAGTGAATGCATTGCTCAAAGAGGAGCTATTACCGCAGCTTGCTGCTGATGAACAGCTTGACTACGTCCTGTTTTATCCTACTGATGAGAAGTGGGATGACATTCTCGATATCGTGATGAAAGATATATTACCCATGAGAAGCGGGCGAATGATCTTTACTCACCATCTACAGGATCTATCCCCTCCTGCTGACGATTATATTGTCCCGATAGACAGCACCTTGTTGAAGCGTAAAGAATTGATAGGTCTTGAGGATGTTATCGATGAAATAGCGGAGAACTGGCCATCTATAGAAGCCTATGAAAACAAAGGCTTCGGTTGTGCCGTGATTCAAGATACCGATGAGGGGCCTACCATTCTTAGTTGGTGCATGACGGATTGGGTAGTAGAAGACGAATGTGAATTGGGTATAGAAACCGATGAAGACTATCGGGGTAACGGATGGGCTCGAAAGACAGTATTGGGTGCTCTCTCACTCGCCAAACAACGCGGAATCAAAAGAGTGGGATGGCAGTGCTGGTCAAATAATATAGGTTCGCAGCGAACAGCCTTGTCTGTCGGTTTCGAGCTGCTCGCGGATTTTCCGGTTCTGTTCGGTTGGAACCTTCCTTTAAACAATTTCCTTGTCAACGGCAACCACTATATGCGTGGCGATCTGAAATATGGCGTGGAAAAAGACTACGCCCGCGCCGCATGGAGTTATGCCCAAGCACTCGATAAAGGCTGGGATTGGGATGGTGATCCGGCCTTGTATTGGAATGCTGCTTGCTTGTTCTATCTGAGTGGTGAAGAGGACCGGGCAAAGCATTACTACAAAAAGGCTCTCGAACTTGGCTGGGTAAGCATTCACCACCCGCATTATCATGATCATGTGTACAGAGAGCAGGACAGCGATCAGATCGGTCGAATTCTTGCTGAATTAGTAATCTAATGGAAATGGCCGCCGTTTTATCGGCGGCTTTTTGCTGAGCTCAACCATTTTTCCTCTACTTCTCTACCTTTGAATAAAAAAGAAATGGCTTGCCGTTCAAGTAGTTTTTGATCATAGGTATTGCATAGGGCTGTTCTTCTTTTAGCCCCTCGGTTTCCCTGGGGTCAGAAGCATGATGACTATAATTTTCAATCATGACCATCACCGTGAAGCTCTCAAGTGTGGGGAGCCAGTCCCCTTCTAGTTTCCGCAAACTCTCGTAGCCTTTTATGACAAGCTCTCTTTGTGCAGGATATATACCCAAAAGGGTATGGGCGATATCATAAAGATAGTAACCAAACCCACATCTTCCAAAATCAATCGGACGAGGATCTCCGTTGTAAAAAACAATGTTACCTTGGTGCAGATCGCCGTGAATGATTCCGTAGTTGCTGCTATTCTTGTCCATTTTGGCAAGACAAGTGAGTATTTTATCCGCCGCCAATTCATATAGCTCGAACTCTTCGTCTGTCAGAAATCGTTGGTAATGCTCCTTCAAACGAGTCATGGACTCCTTGAAGCGATCCTCTCCCCAGATCGGACGAGCAAATTCAGGGGTCAATTGGAAATCCTGGGATACTGTATGAAGCTTTGCTAGCAAGACGCCCTCTTTGTAAACTTGGTCTTCCGTAAGTTCATCATCAACATGCTCCCCTTCGACCCAATGCATGACGGATACGAAGACACAGTCACCATTCGCAAGATCAATGCTCACTGTCTTGGAACCATTGCGGCACGCTATTCCCGTTGGAATCGCTACCTCTATTTTTTCATGCAAATAGCGGAGCCAGGCAAGCTCGGAATCAATTTCATTTCTGTTCTTGTTTCCGTGAATACGGAGTAAATAGGTACCATCCTTCTCTGTTTCTATCACAAACGTGCAAGTGTCGGACAGTTGGTTGAAACGAATCTGTTCCCCATCCAAGTCGTATTCGTGCATTGCCTTTTGTGCGATTTGCTTGAACTGGGCCACTACGTTCTCGATGTCATCTTCAGAATCCAACTGAAATAACCTCGTCATGCGAATCCCCCATCCAATATATGGTTCATATGCTTACATTCGTTTGATTTTCGCCATACTCCTCTTTTCTTTTTTTCGCTTGACTCCAACCTAAGGTCAGACTGCAAACTCAATTTCAGGAGGTGAATCGCCATGTTGTATACCGTTAACGAGGTAGCCAAACTGTCTGGTACCACAATCAAGACACTGTACCATTATCAAAAGATTGGCTTGCTGATGCCCGAAATTGTTACAGAAAATGGATACAGATATTATGGTGAGAATGAACTCAAGCGGTTACAACAAATCTTGTTTTATCGTGAGCTGGATTTTTCGTTGGACAGCATCAAAGCTGCACTTGATCACGAACCAGACAGACTTCGTTGTTTATCTGAGCAGCAAGCGATGTTAAAGGCACGCCAGCTTCGAATGGAGCGCATCTTGCTTACTTTAGAAGAAACGATTCGACACGAAAGGAAGAGAGGAAATATGTCCACTGAGAAAATGTTTGATGGATTAAACGAAGAAGAATGGAAACAGGCATTCACTCAACAAAATGAGCATTTGCAGGAAGCCTACGATTTTCAATTGGATACAGAGAATCTGGACGTAACTTCCATGAATGAAAAAGCTGCCGAAGCGACTGCTTTCATGACATTTATGGCAGAGGCGTTGAAAAACAACAAAAGTATTGATGATAAAACGGTTGTTTCTGCAATCGAAAATCATCTTGCTTTTTTGCAAAAAGACCATCCGATTGATGCGAGAGCTTTCGCCGAGCAGTCAAGGTTTTTCCTATCAGATGAGTTCCACCGCACTATGTTGGAAGAACAGCAAACGGGATTAAGCTACTACATTTGCATTGCTGCCGAAAATTTTGCTTCCAAGTAACGTATAGTTAAACGATCGTTTAACTGTTAAACCGGGTGAGCTGCAACTCCCCGGTTTTTTGTTTCATCCCTATCTGATGCCTTAGATTACCGCCCCGATAATATGCTCCTTGATTAGCGTCCATCGATCCCGAGGATTCGGCATGAATTCCGATGCAATGGCTACAACGAGGTTTTTTTCTGGGATGCAACAGATAACATGACCGCCATCGCCTATTGCTGCGTATGCAAAAACACCGTCCTCTTCACGCAACCACCACATAGATACCCGTATAGACAGGATGCCGAGTCGATGCTGGATATGGGGACCGGCGGCGGAGAGCTGTTGTCAATGTTGAGGCCGTGGCCGAAATTCGTTTGCGCCACCGAAAGCTATCTGCCGAACTTGTCCGTCGCCAAAGAACGATTGGAGCCGTTGGGTGTGACTGTCCTTTCTGTGGAGGATGATGATCGTCTTCCTTTTGTGACCGATCAGTTCGATTTGGTGCTGAATAAGCATGAATCGTATTCGCCGCGGGAGGTTCGTCGGGTGCTCACCGATGGCGGGTGCTTCCTCACCCAACAGTCGGGAGGCGCCGATTGCTTCGAGATCAACGAACGATTCGGTGTACCGTTACATTCAGCATTTGCGGAATGGAAGCTCGATGCCGCCATACATGGAGTGCGGGAGAATCACTTTGAAGTCGTGAAACAGTCTGAGCAGTTTCTTCGTCAACGCTTCTATGATGTCGGCGCATTGATCTATTATTTGAAGGCCATTCCGTGGCAGATTCCGGATTTCGAAGTCGATAAATACAGAGAAGAGCTATACAGCATTCATCTGCATATTGAACAGCAAGGTTACTTTGAGGTGACACAGCACCGATTTTACTTGCTGGCAAAAGCATTGTCTTCGGTTATATTTAAAATGTAATCAAATGGTTTTCTTGGAGCTTGTCGCGCAGCGACGGCTCCTTTAACTTTTTTATGGCCAGCTTTTCGAATACGCGTGGAATGTAACGATGTAAAGTTTGATTTGCAACTGTTCTTTCCCTATTTTTTGGCAACGAATGCACAAATAATAGTCTTGTAGCGAAGTTTGCTAAATGAATAGAAAAGAGATAGGAGTTCGCTTTTTATGTCACGATCCGAAAAACGTAACCGCTTCATTATCCTTGCAATGGCACTTGGCCTATTGATGTCTTCCCTCGACAATACCATCACCTCGGCGGCCATTAGTCACATGATTAAAGATATCGGTGGCTTTGAAAGCATGAGCTGGGTTTTCACTTCGTACGTATTAGCCGCAACCAGTACGATGCTCATCTTCGGGAAAATGTCTGATCTTTTTGGACGCAAGTTGTTTTACTTACTTGGCATTACGATTTTTCTCATTGGCTCGGCACTTTGTGGCGTTGCCCAAAGCATCGAACAGCTAATTGCTTTCCGTGCCCTTCAAGGAATTGGTTCAGGAGCTCTCTTTCCGATTACTTTTACAATCTTATTTACGCTATCCTCTGATCCGAAATATACGGCACGAATCTCTGGCGTGTTTGCCGGAATCTTTGGGCTCTCTTCTATAGCCGGACCTCAAGTCGGGACCTTGCTCTCGGATTACTTGGGGTGGCGCTGGTGCTTTTATGTCAATGTTCCGATCGGTTTGTTGTCTCTTTTCACTCTTCTGTTTTCCCTGAAAGAATCCCGTTCTCATACAAAGCCAAAGATTGACTATTGGGGTACCGCTACATTAATCGTCGCCTGTATAGCTGTCATGCTGGCGCTTGAATGGGGAGGAAAAGCATATGAGTGGTCTTCGTGGCAAATCATTTCACTGTTTGCCCTGGCCGGAATAGTGGGGATCGCTTTTATTCTGGTAGAACGTCATGCACAGGAACCGATCCTTCCTTTCCAGATTTTCCAAAACCGTATGGTGGTCGCGACTTGTATCGCTTGTCTTTCTCAAGGTGCCATCATGTTTGCTGCCATCACTTATTTGCCTATTTTCGCCGTGGTCGTGCTCGGGTATCCGAACTCCAATAGTGTTTTGACCCCGTTGATGCTCTCTTTGACGGGAGGTGCCGTGGTATTCGGAATGTTGCAAACAAAATTTTCCTTCCGAGCTCTCATGGCGTTCTCTATGCTCGCTTGTGTAGTAAGTTCTATTTTACTTATGTACGTTTCAACGGGCATTTCCTTCTTTTACTTAACACTCTTGATGATTCTGTTCGGGTTTGCTGCAATCGGGCCGTTGATGAGCGTTGCACAAAACGCGATCGTGCATTCGGTCGATAAACCCTATATCGGTATTTCTTCCTCGATCGTTGGGTTTTGTCGAAACCTGGGGGGTGTACTCGGTGCATCGATCACGGCTGCTGTTGTGAACCAAAATTATGCAAGTATCGTATCCACAGGGGCATCATTACATGGCATTTCCTCGGAGAAAGTAGCTTATCTGCTTAATCCTGAAGTTCTCATGCGTGAGCCGTTAAAAATCGAACCGAGTGTTCACTCTTTTCTGAGTGACTCTCTAGGAAGTGCCATCAATCATGGTTATATCGTGGGATTGATTTTCGCCGTTATAGGTTTCTTTTCTGTACTATACGCAGGCCCTGGCAAGCTAGAGCGCCATCAAAAGAGTGTCGAATCATAAAGGTCCACGGGTTTCTTGCTCGGCATCACTTTCCAAAAATGGCAGTATGATATATGGTAAAGTATATGTATTTACTAATCATACTTCCCAAAGGAGAGTGTGCTTTGTGCGTGAAACCTGTGTTCCGACTGGCGTGGAGCTGAAAGACACTGGCTTTGGATATACGTTGTCTTTAATAGGCGGGAAATATAAAATGATCATTTTGTATTGGCTCGCTGAAAATAAGGTGATGCGGCATAATGAGCTGAAGCGAAGTATCGGTACCATTTCCTTTAAAACGCTGAGCTTGATGTTAAAAGAGCTGGAGGCAGACGACTTGATCATCCGCAAGGAATTTCCCCAAGTCCCTCCCAAAGTGGAATATTCCTTATCAGAGCGTGGGCTATCTCTCATCCCCTTGTTAAATATGATGTGCGACTGGGGAGAGAAAAACAGCTTGCCCTCTCAGGAGGATGTAAAGCAACAGGCATAACAATTGTTTCTAACAGGAAAAGAAGTATCTCCCAAACGAGGAAATACTTCTTTTTTCATGGGTCTTCTTACAGGCTATCAATGAATTTCACATAATCTTGCGCGCTCTTATCCAATACGCTGCCGGTCGCCTCAAGTTCTTCACCAGGTACATTTTCGCCTGACTCAGTCTCCGTACCATAATACGCAAAGAATGAACGATAATCCGCATGGCAGTAACGGAAGGTTGTTTCAAAAGGGGTCAATATTTGCTCAAGTGTATACCGATATCTTCCCTCTTCCTGATAATCCTCTTTCCTAATTCCAGCAGATACGGCTAATGCAGCTTTGCGATTCTTTAATTTATCGCCTCCCTTTGAACCGTATGCCCACCCATATGCGAAAACATCGTCAAGCCATTTTTTCAGGAGCGGCGGACAATTAAACCAGTAAACCGGGAACTGTAAAACAAGATTCTCATGCGATTCAATCCATTGCTGTTCTTTTTCCACATCAATGTTTCCATCTGGGTATGCCTGATGCAATTCATGGACGGTATACTTTTCTGGATATTTTTTGAGTTCTTCTACCCATCGCTTATTGATGACGGATGTTTCGATGCTTGGATGAGTGACGATGACAAGAGTTTTCAAAGTAGGTTCCTCCTTGAAGGTTTGTTGTTTTATGAGTATAAAATGCTTGCTGCAAATTTGTAAGTATGCACATTTTGTTCAGTTACTTACATAAAGGTGAGTGTAAAGAACAGAAAAAAGCCTCCCCTCGACCTAATGATTCTAGGTTTGTAGCGTTGGGAGGCTCCTTTGCAAATGTTTTATTTTAGCTTTTTCTCCATATACAGCGTGCCTTCAATCGGATTAAAACGATAGGGTTCAATTGGATAAAATTCCAATGAGCGGTACAGCTGAATCGCTTGTTCCATCGTAGGAAGCGTATCTAATCGGATGAACGAATAGCCTCGTAATTTTGCTTCGTCCATGATCGCCAAGGCTAATTTTTTCCCTAAGCCTCTTCCCTTCCATTCAGGCTTCACGTACAATCTCTTCATTTCGCAAACTTGATCATCTATTTTTCGTAAAGCAACACATCCTGCTGGCTGCTCGTTATCTAACGCCAGCAAAATACAACCGGCAGGGGGTACGTATTCGCCCGGTATATTTTGCAATTCGGATGCAATGTTTTGAAAGCTCAAATCCACTCCTAATGAATCTACATACTCCAAGAAAAGTTCACGTGCTTGATCGTATCCATATTCCTCCGTTGCATGAATCAAACACAGCAATCCAAGCACCTCCACATCCCGTTCTACATTCTACAAACTGAAACTCGTGCAGGTCGGTGACACGAAAAAACCAGCTTACAACAAAAGGATCATGGTGTGAGCTGGCATTTTTCATTTCTTCGTGCGATCGTTTAAGAGGTGCGCAACGAGCGACGCAAGATTTTCCCTGTACTGTTTTTAGGAAGCTCTGCTACGAATTCGACCTGACGAGGAACTTTGTATTTCGCCAGCTTGTCACGACAAAATGCCATGATATCCTCTTGAGAAACCGCTATTTCCTTCAATGCCACAAATGCCTTGACTGCTTCGCCATGCACCTCATCAGGAATCCCGATCACAGCCGCCTCGATAATCGCAGGATGCTGGTAAAGCACTTCTTCTACCTCACGCGGGTACACGTTATAGCCGTCAACGAGAATCATGTCTTTTTTGCGATCAACAATGTACACATATCCTTCTTCATCCATACGAGCCATGTCTCCCGTATACAGCCAACCATCTCGGAGTGCCGCGGCTGTATCATCTGGCAAACCGAGGTACCCGATCATAACGTTTGGCCCATGTACCACAAGCTCGCCTACTTCTCCACGTGCGACTTCGTTACCTTCGGGATCGACGACCTTGTTCTTCACAAGTGGGATATCGACTCCAACCGATCCTGGCTTTCTAGTCCCGTGCAATGGGTTAAAGGTTGTAGCTGGAGCTGCTTCTGACAAACCGTAGCCCTCCAGTACCTTGGCATCGTATTTCGCTTCGAACTTGTGCAGGAGCTCGACGGGCATGGATGCACCTCCCGAGCAGTATATCCGGATAGAGGAGAAATCTTCTTTTGTCGCATTCGGGAGCTGTAGGAGATAATTGTACATGGTCGGAACACCTGCGAAACAGGTGGCTTTTTGCTCCCGAATCGTTTGGAGGACGTCTACGGGATGAAATTTCGGCACGATAATAATGGCTGCTCCCGTGCGAATCGGGCCATTCATGCACACCGTCATGCAGAAGACGTGAAACATCGGAAGTACCGCGACCATGCGATCTTCGGCCACCAGCTCGAACAATATCCCCATCGCTTCCGCATTCGAATCCATATTGCGGTGGGAGAGCATCGCACCCTTTGGCTGACCAGTCGTACCTGATGTGTACAGGATTACAGCGAGGTCATCTTCGTTTCGTTCCGGCTCCACGTACCCTGCCTCTGACTCTTGCCCTTCTTGTACAAGCTGATCGATCGTGATTTCATTTTCAATGGATTCCGTGTAGATGAGAAGCTGCAAATCTTCTATTTGGTCTTTCATCGGGGTTAGTACCGGTTGCAACGCGGATAAGGCGATGGCTGCCTTTGCTTTACTGTTCGATAGAATGAAGCTAATTTCGCGCGCCGTATAGATGGGGTTCATGGGAACAACAACAGCTCCTACGCGGAGTATCGCATAGTAAGCGCTAACAAAATGCGGCCGATTATCCATGAGTAGGGCGACAGCATCCCCTTTTCCAATCCCGTGCTGGGCAAGTCCTGCTGCGAGATGTTCGACCTGCTGATTGAATTGTGCATACGTCGTCGTTTCTCCCAAAAAGACAAAGGCTGGACGATCCGCAAACTGTTTCGCGCTCTGCATGAGGCTTTCATTCAAATGATACACCACACATCTACCCCCTTTTCAGAAAATTTTAACATCTAGAACCAAGCCTATAAAGTATTACTTTTAGGAAACATGGGAGATTGGGGGTGCTGTTTGACTGACTTGTTCATTGCGCTTCACAAAGAGTAGGAAAAGCACGCCGCAAATGACAAAGAGCAACCCGTTGACGATCATGGCGTTGCCAAAACCAGTGCCAATATCTCCGGCTGACTGAACGATAGAGCCCGTTACCAGCGGTGAGATGATCCCTGCCAATGTAACCAGGCTGGACAATACGCCTACCAAAAGTCCCGTGCGTTCCGGCAACAAGCTGCTAACAATAACAGAAGCAGCTGTCCCCACAGAAAAGGCAAATCCTTTTCCTAGGCACAAAAGGATCAAAACAAGTACCGTAGATTGAACAAGGGTAACACCGTAAAAACACAGTCCCCCTAAAATAATCGAAACACCGCCAACCAGAACGTATGATTTGCGATAGCTACGATGCTTTTTAAAGAAACGATCGCCAATCGATGAAATCAGTATGGTCATCAGTCCAGCCAAAAGTCCCGTGCCAGCAATCGCATAGGCCATTTCTTGATTCGTAAACTGGAAAACCTTGACGAGATAAACAGGCTCCCAAACGGATGCGAAGGTCGTCCCCCAAATTTGTGCGAAATAGATTAAAAAACAGAATAGAAACGTGGATGAGAGCAAGACACCGGATATATCCGACCATTTCGCTTTTGATAAGATGGGAGCTTCTACTTTTGCAGGAGCGACGCTGACAAGTGGTTTTTCTTTTCCAATCCACAGCCAGACCAAGAGCCATATCAGACTGAGTGCACCCATAAACGCCCAGGAAAACCGCCATCCATAGCTATCAATTAGCGCGACGATCATCGGTGCGGAGGCAACCGCACCGACAAATGCACCGAAGTTCACGGTTGAATAAACCAGTCCACGCTTTTCTTCGGGAAACCATTTGTTCAAATGGCTGACAACCGTTGCCCAAAATGGCCCTTCGCCTATTCCAAGCAATACCCGCGCAACGACAAGCATCGGCAAACCCGCGATCGCATAAGCGCCGAATTGGATGACTGTCCAGGACAGTGCCATGATCGCCAGCATTTTTTTCGTCCCGATACGGTCCGACAATGCCGCGCCTAAAATCCCTGCAATGGAGAAAAACCAGAAAAAACTGCTTCCGACAAGTCCCCAATCTTTCTCGTTCAGCGAAAATTCAGTCATAATCGGCACGGCAGAATATCCCGCAATCGTTTTATCCGCATAATTGATCATGTATAGCACAAACAACATAACCATTGTGATTCTGGCCATCATGTGAATCACTCCATTTGTCTAGGAAATAGACTGCCATGATTCCCCGCTATTTTGAAAGCCTGACGCGCCCAATTCCATCCATGATCTCAATCACTGTGCCATATGATTCACTTAAAGTCTTGAGCCCCTCCAGGATTGAGGTATCCCCGCTTAATTTCGGCCACCCCATACGATGTACAGGCAGATCAAAGCCTAATTCAATCGGATGCAGCTCCAGTTCGAGCAGCTCACCATCTTGCATTTTCCATAAAGGAATAACCGACTCCCACACCTCTTTGTGCACACAGAGTCCGCGTGTGTAGTTGGCACTCATCGCTTCCAACGCATCTGCCACATTATGGGTGTGATCCAGGCCATAGTGCTCGTAGAAATCAGCGGGTTGACTCGTAACTGCTTCTGTCTGAAAAACAAAATCTCCCAGGCTGTAAAAGATCGGCCGATTTTTGTAGATTTCAATGCCTCGCAATAGATGGGGGCCGTGTCCCACAACAGCATGTGCGCCTGCATCGATGCAAGCTTTTGCAAAAACAGGCAAGAAATCAGCTGCAATCTCTTTCGCTTCTCCCTTCATTTCATGTGCGTGAATACTCACGATGACGTAATCAGCCCGCCTATTTGCCTCCTCAATCGTTTTGACGATTCTGTTCAGATCGCGCGGATGCGGTTGGGTAGTCGTCCCCTCTTCGTCGCTTACCATGAAACGTGCATTTCCAAAGAGAAAGATCTCCTTGCCCGGATCGTTCATGAAGCCTTCCTCGATGAGAAGCTTGTTGAAGGCGTTAATGTCTGTTGATTCCGCAATGGCCCTCAAATCAGCGAGCTTTTCATCTGTAATGTGGTGTGTCATGACATAGCGCATCGGATTGATCCCTGGTCTGCCGATACTATCCGAACGCTGATCTCCGGCCGCCCACCATGGATGAAAAGTCGACGTTGCAGCGATCAAGGCTACCCTAGCCCCTTCGCATTCGAGATAACGCGGAGCCCCCGCTTCTGCGAGATTTTTGCCTACGCCAGCATGGACGAAGCCATACTCATTGAGATATCGTTCGGTTGCTTCTAGTCCGCCATACAAATAATCGAGCGTATGGTTATTCGCCCAGCCAATCATGTTAAAGCCGTAATCTTTCATGACTTGCAAAACGGAAGGTGGTGACATCGCCCACGTGCCTCCGCTTTGCGCGCTGGGATAGCCCTCATTATCGTGTACGGTTGTCTCCAGATTCGCAATGCGTACGTCGGCAAGGTGCAGCAAGCTGGAAACCTCTTGAAAAGCTTGGTCCCTGTATGGCAGATTGCGTGTAATAAAGCTGTCACCAGTCGCAGTAAACCAAATTGGCTTGGTCATTGGCAGGATTCCCCTTTCCCTTTTCTCATTTTTTCTGCTTTCAAAAGATCGAGAAGTCTTCCTCATCCTCTCCCACAAACGAGTATAGCTTCGAGCTGATTTCATCATAGTGCTGCAATCGTTTCTGGACATTTTCCGCGTCGTGGAGCATGACGCCTTTGATCAAGACATTTAGCATGGAGAATAATGTGGGCATACCGCTAGTGGCAACGGGTTGGGGGGTGGTGATTTTCAGAAGATGATCTGCGACTTGGCTGATGGGGGAGAACTCTCCTTCCGTAATCGCCAAAATCTTCGCTCCCAGCTCTTTTGCTGAATGGACCATGGCGACCGTCTCGCTAGGATGACGAGGAAATGATATCGCGATGACCAACCATTCCTGATCTCGTTCGGTTAGAAAATAATCTGCGTTATCAACTGCTCCCGTATATAGATGTGTGTTTCCTTTGATGGCATTCAACGCTGAGAACAACCATTTTGCAGGAATATGGCACCAGCGAAATCCTACCACTACAATTCGGTTTGCCTGCACGATGCTTTTGACCACCTCTTGGAGCAACGTGTAGTCAATTTGCTGCAAGCCTTGCTGGAGATACGCAATATCACTTTCCATCACTTGATGTGCGTAATTGCTCTGATCGAGTGTAACCTCGGTATCCCGATATTTCTGGATCGGCCCCTTCCTTTGGTCTCCTATTAATAGAGACTTTTTGATTTCTTCCTGAAGCTCTGTGTATCCGGAGTAACCCAATGCGTAACAAAAGCGAATGACAGTCGCTTCACTGGTATTCGTAAACTCCGCGATTTTTTTGGCGGTATGGATCGCAAGTAAGCTCGGCTTTTCAATCGCGATCTTACAGATGATTTTTTGGCTTGCTGTCAGTTTTCCATACTGCTTCCGAATCCGTTCTTTTACGAGTTGTGCCATACCTGAAGCTCCTTTATCATTCGTATTTGTTTTAATTTTGAGAATAGTATATCTCTTGCAAGAAATCACTTCAATACCTCTTAGAAAATGTAGTTTTTGCTTCATTTTGGTGGATAACGAAAAGGGACCTCCACAGTTGGAAGGCCCCTTCTCTCGTCTTTATCGTTCTGTATTGAGACATTCATTTGGAATCCAGCCCCATTCCCCGGTGCTCTCTAATTCGCACCAGCTCCATCCATTCAATAGCTTAGTTTTCATTTTAAACCAATAACTGCGTTTACTAATTCAAAGTTATAGCCCTGGTTTCTTTAAAAATCTTATTAAACTCCATTAAACCAATCATAGGTTTGTTGTCTATTGCACTAAGTATTTGCTTTTCAAAATCTCTGTTCGGCCTTTTACACCATATGTTCTCAAATGAATTTCTACCATTGGTAATTAAGTATCCACTCGCCTGCCCCCGTTCGGGACTTCCATCCTTGAGACGACGCCCATGCTAGGCGCACCAAAAACAGCCGATATTGCTGCGAGAGCAAATCGGCTGTTACGTCATTTATTGGCGGGACACCTTGACGAGCTCCCCTGTCGAAGCATCGATAAAGCTATAGCCATTCTTCCATTTGCGCTGATAGACCAACTGCGGTTCGGGAGCTCTTTGACCAGCAAACTGCTCCCACACGTAGACCAGTTCCAGCTCAATTTCTTGTTGGATCGTTTCTTTTGCTTCTGCTGCACTTACAATCTTCTTGGAATCTGGAAGGGTAATGCCCGGGTTGAAAGGGTGGAGGTTTAACTCTGTAATCGTACCCGTTGCCTTGTCTACCCCCACCATATAAGACTCGTCAGATACTTCGATCCCGTTGCGTTTTACGTGGAAAGTGAATGAATACGTTTTATCCTCTTCCTTATCCAGCTTGTTCTTGTCTACCCAATCCGGAATATCTGCTTCAGGAGTCTCTACGATAAGCGATAGCTCCGTTAACGCCGGGTCAAGATAAGGTACGAGTGCTGCGATCGCTTTTTTCTTCGCTTCCTCTACACTGATTTTCTGCTCTGTTTTTCGTTGGTCTGGCAAATTCAGATCGAAGTCGATGAGCCGATCACTCTGTTCATCTGTCGTGAGGCTAACCAGCTCAAATGCAGTCGTACCTTTATTTGAATCGTTCATCCACCGATAGGATTCGATTGTCTGAAGTCCTTCTAAAAGATTGTCCTTGTGATCATCGTATTTAAAGGTCGCACCTGAAACATCAATACCAAACTGTGTTTTCAGCCATTTCTCTCCTTGTTCGCGGGAAGCTATTTTGATGCTTTTCCCTTCTCCTTTTACACGAACACCCTCCCCTGCCAGTTCGGCTTCTTCCCCTATGACTTTGCCGGTTAGAGCATCGATCCAACCAATGGTATTTAGTTGATATATAAGCATCGGTTTCTTTTCTGCCGGTTTTCCATTTTGAGCATAGGAAATCGGCTGCTCCGATACGTATACCAGGTCCATCTTAAGCTTGTCCTTATAGATTTTGCTTGCTTCCTCAAGTGTTATCGCTTTTTTCGGATCAGGCCAGTTCACTTTGCTAGGATCGATGAAATCATACGCTTCATAGCGAATAATATGTCCAGCATGATCAACGGATACGGAAATAGAGTTGTTGGACAGAGGGAGGTCATTGATGAGAGAGTGGTATTTCACGGTGGAGCGAGCCCATTCCAGCTTGTTGCCTTTCCCGTCACTTGATCCTGCTTTTCCTCTGCCGAGTTTTTGTGCGGCTTTCAGCTGTTTTGCTTCCGTACCGAATAATTCCTCGATAAAAGTTGAAGCCTTGTCTCTGGCAAGCTTTTCTTCCGGATAATCGGCTGAAGCCCATGCTGGATTTTGGATATCCATGAAAAGCAGTCGGCCGGTATGCGCATCCAACTCAAGGCTAACGGATGAGTATGCGTCATACTCTTCTTTTTCATCTGTTTTTGGCATGTTGGTGAAGTGCAAGCTCCAGATTGGTTCCGGATAACCGCGAAAGCTGTCTTCCTCATAATGTTTATCAATTAGCCGATACCCTTTCAACTCTGGAATCGCCTCAAATAGCTTGTCTAGAGAATTCTGAACATCTTGGGAATAATCATTTTTTTGAGACTCTGCCTTTTTCACATCGCTTGCTGCTTGTACAGTTGGTTGATGGGTAGTCCATGCAGGTGCAGAGGCAAGTAAGCACGCCGCTATAACCGTCATCATGGATGAATTAAGTTTCATTAGGCACCTCCAAATAGTGTTCAGATTTGCGGATAAGTTCGGTTTGACCTTACCACTGGTAAGACGGAGGGGCAATTATTTGTGTCACATATTATTCCAATATTTTAAGATAATTCCATACTTCTATTAAAAAATACGCCCTCGTGTTAAACGACGAGGACGTGTTGGTAACCACTCTGTTGTGAACATTTGTTTGCTTACTCAAAATCAAGCCAGCCCTTCATCTTCTTGATACGATTGAGGACTGATATTTCACGAAGGTCAGATCATTCATTACTGTTGAGAGCTACATTCCAATCAACTTGACGCATGGGACTGTGCCTAGAGGCGAGCAGCTTGGTGTAGAAACCTCGATTTTCTTTAGCAGTTTGGAAAGACGTATCCGGAATTAAAAAATCAATTCCTGCCACAAAACCGGCAATATATTCACTCCATCCGGAATACGCTTGTTGTGCCAGTCTTGCAGCACTCAACATATATTCGATTGCCTGATCCTTTTGCAAGTAACCCAGTTTCAAACCAGCTCTGGATAAAAGGATACACCAAGCATAGTCATGAGCAGCAATCCCCTCTGAAGGTAGACATCTCGAATAGTAATCGACAAGAATCAACTGAGATTTCGATTGATGGTCCTCGGGTAACGCTTGAATGTATGCCGTTCGTTCTGATTCGGAAAAAGTAAATAAGAAATGACGGAGACGATTGAATTCTTCCCTCTTCCCTTCCGATATGAGCCATTTTATTGTATCAATTAGTGCGGTCTTATCTGTAATCTGTTTTTCCTTAAGAAGAAATAGGCACGTTCGTCTACTTAAATTTTCATGATATAACGCATAATAGTAGGCTCCACTTTTGCTAAAGCAAACAGACGAAAGAGCTCGCAGAAATAATCTGTGACCCTTCTGATTATATGTAAGAACGTTGGGTGCCATCGGTTCCTCCTTATTAGAATCGGACCGTTTTGTAGGTTCTGACAAACAGTCGAAGCAAAAATGCATAGAGAACTAGTAACAATACGGAATAAATCACTGCTTTAACGGGAACTTCATTAGTGACATTATGTACAACAATTAGTTTATCGACAACAAATTTGGAATCTTTGTATTTGGATCCAAAGTCTGTAATCTGTAAAACTTCCCATACATACTCAGGTAACTCTTGCGGCATTTTCACGATTGTTCCTGGCGAATCAATGAAATTACTTTTTTGTATCTGCACTGCTTGATTGGCATCTGAGACCAATAAAACGATTGATGAGTTATCAATCTTAGCAACATAAAACCATCCTGTGGGGAGAATACTTCGAGCCCAATTACGTTGCTTACTGTAGGAAGAATTATATCGAGTACTGATAGCACCGGTTTGGGCTTTTGCTTGATACTCTGTTATTCCTAGAAAATGAACACTGGGAAGCTTTAATTGGGCGATATCAGAATAATCCAGTTGATTCAGCACCTCAGTGGAAGATAGTTCTACAGGATGAATCATATTTTTTAGATAGGAGATAGGTGTTAATCCGGTATCATTGATGAAAGAATTAGATAACAAAACATGTAGAAAAAGAATGAAGGATAGAGTGAATACGACACCTGCTTTGGGCAACTGCATCCAAAACAGTTTCACACTGCCAAAAAAATTGGGCTTCCCAAGCTTTTTATACAATCTCTTTATGACTGATCTTCTGGTGAAAAAGGGCCTCCGCTTGGCCTGCTCCACCATCTCAGAACGGATATGTGCAAGGCTGGTTATGGCATCAATATCATTCGGAAAACTCTCCAATATCTTCAAGTAGTTCTCCTCTGCCTTCTCTAACTCACCAAGTTGAATGAGGCATTTCCCCAACAGACGCAGGGTACCCATATTGGCAGGCATACGTGAGAGGATGTACAGACATTCGTCTCTTGCTTCTACGAATTGATGGGTTTCATACCATATCCGAGATCGAATCAGATACCAATCGATGTCATCTGGATAAATACGGATTCCGTGTTCCATTGCAGCAAGAGCAGACTCCTTTTCACCCATTCGAAGGAAGTATTCACCCTGTAGCCGAAGCAAGTCAGGATCATCTGAATGCATCGCATATGCTTCATCAAGCGATTGACCTGCCAGTTCCAGATTGTTTTCCTTAAGTGCCTGATATGCCGTCTCCCGCTTGTTCAGAAACACATCGTAGTCTAAATCGGCTGCATGCTGTATAAAGGTATAACGAAGAGCAGGTTCATCCAATTGTCTACAATAAAAATGGTAAAATTCTTCGGTGAAATGCTCCATTCGATCATCCGGATCTTCTGTTGCTAGTTCACGCCAACGAAAACAGTATTCGATGAATTCCCATACTCTTTTAGGGAGAAACCGATGTTCATGCAAGAAATCCAATAATGTTACTTCTACTATTTCTTTGAGTCTTACATTCCAGACAATATCGTTATTTAAAAGCTTTGACCATTGTTCATGCCTGATACGGGAAGAGAAATCAGAATACACCTCTTCAACTTGTTCCATGAATTCATCTACTGGGTCAATCTCTTCTAGTTGGTCTATAGTTTCAACTGTTAGCTCGACGGTGTTGGGAGGATTGGGCCAGATATGGATGTTGTTTTCATCGCTGAACGACAGGCTAGTTTCTTTGATGTCTCCCTTTTTCGCAGCCTTCACTGCATGGTCATATGCTTCTCTTAGCCTTTGATAGCCTTCCGGATCATCCTCTGGGTGGTGAACCTTCAGTTTTTTCGAGTAGGCTTTTTTAATCGATTGAATATCTTCTGTGGGTTCAATCCCCAGTACTTCCCACACACCCATTAGTAGTCGAACCGCCCTTCTACATGATCCAGTTGTTTTTTAAACGCTAAAGTTGCCTTTTTTATCAGTTGCTGATCTTGTGTGGCTAACACAGCTTCGAACTTTTCCAGTAAATATGCAATTTCTGTGCGTTTGTCCCCAAGGGATTCTTCATACATCCGTTCACCCCGAGCAAGCAACAGTCTATTTTCGGCCCTGTCACACGGATGGATTTTGATATCTCTCAATTCGTTAAGGCCACTTGACGCGGATTGGCAAGGTGTCGCAGTTTGGCGATCATGATAAGATTTTTCCGCGCCGTTCGCCCCGATCAGCGTGACGACTTCGCCTTGACTAACTTCCAGCGAGATGCCCTTGAGCGCGTGAACATTTGGGAGAGGCGGGAATCTTCAGGAGAGTGGCACGTCATCCCTGGGAAGGCGAATGAAACCGGCTTCCTTATTGGAAGATTGATCATGGAGACGGTTATACCATATTTAGGGATAAGGCGTAAATGTTTTTTTTAGTGGATGGTGGAAAGGCAGGAAAACAACATTACCTACAGGGGGTTTTGAGCTCTCAACATGGGTAAAGTTCAATCGCAATCATATTATGCGTACATAAAAGGCATATATGAAAAAGCCGCTTAACTAAACAAGCGGCTTTATGTGGCTATCTACTTCGGTCTTCTCAAATACTATCAGTTCTTACGTTGTTGTCGATGCTCATTTAGAGCATCCATCCAAATCGTAACGAGCTCCGCAAAATACTTTGTTTCAATGAACGACTCCAATTCCTCGCCAGTATCTATACCCGCTTCTAGCTGTTCCTCAACGTATGAGTTATAAATTCGAGTATAATCCCTCCGTATTTCGGAACTGTATAAATTTCCTGTCCCTTCTGATACTTCTGTTTCCCCGGAAACAACTCGTTGTATCCTATCTAAGATTAAGTTTTTTGAAAGTTCCGATCTAACCTGGCCTTCCAAATACTCTTCCACTAAGGAGAGGTGATCAGGTAAGCTTATTCGTAGTTGATCAGCTTTATCATCGAAAAAAATTTTGTAAGGTATCATAAGAATCCTCCTAGATTACGGTTCATAAATTGGGTAAGCTGTAGTACTCCTTCCATCTTTATCTAGCCACATTTCAATTTTAATGCCAGATGAATGCCTACCTTCCCATTTTTGTATCATTTCCGTTCCATTTTTCTTTATGGAGGGAAATAGCAGTCATTACATCATCTGTTGACCAGTGCTTTGGAAAGAAGTTTGAGTTCTCATCCTTCCTGACATAAGATGTGCCGCTAAATATCTCAACTACTCCGTCATATACTCCGTGCGAATCTGGACTACTTGGGGTTCAGACATCTACTTCCACTTCGAAAGTAAATCCTTCACATCCTTGAGGTTCTAGCTCCTCCTCTACAATAACAAACGCAATCTCCCAAGGTGGACATCATTCGATATTCTTATACTCCTTAAACCATTCATGTCCGTCGTGTCTGATCTTATAGGTTCCAGGAGCTTTAAACCAAACTCAATGAAAAAAGGACTCCCTAAAGGAAGTCCCCGACTCAACTTGCTCTTATTCCACTTATGATAGTCTTAAGATTTGGATCTGCTGATCTTCAACCGTCGTATCGTATTCGTGTGTCCATATCCGTTCTACTTGGTTCTGGCCACAAAGTTTTTGTTCCATAAGCTCAGTCAATTCTACACATGAACGACCGAGGACACCCTCAACCTTCTCTTCCATTTTTCCTTGGCTATCCATTGAGATGCTAACTTTCTTTTCACTCTGGCCAATTGTTAACACAAACGATGTGATTGCACCTGATTTTTCTTCACTGACACTAACAGTACCTCCTGCATTCGTAATCCATTCTGTTACCGCTTCAACAGAATAGTGCAAGTAACCCTCTCGGATACTCGTAAGAAGCACTTGGGCTTGTTTCTCCAATTCCTCCGGTGAGAGAATATCTGATTCAAAATGTGGTATCATCCCCTCTTCACTTTCCACGAAGAAGACATGAATCCCATCCTTCATACCCGTCAGGAGTTTGCCAATGATGGTGCCTCCGATATTTAGTCGTTTTTTAAATTGGGACTGATAGTCGACCCAAACCCGATTTTCTGGTTGGAATCCTCGGCTACGCATTGCCCGAAAAAGAGTACGTTTGTCCTGAAAAGTCATCGTAAATGAAGTGCAGTGACTCACTTTGGGCACCTCCTAAAAGTCAATGTTTCGACCTACTGCTTCCTCTCGAGTAAAACCTGGTAATGCCTCGTTTATCAGGCTTGCGCGAACAGCATATTCCTTCGCCCAAGTACGAAGCTGTTCCACTTCCAAACGCCTTGATTTAGCCAAAGGAACTGTCCGCCTCATGGCTTGTAAGATATCATCAGTCACGATGTCTCGTTCATGGTCCCCTTCTGAAACTCGTTTGGAGAAAGCATCCATCAGTCCCTCGTGTATGGAATATTCTATCTCTGCACCAGTCAAGCGAATTCCTTCGCCCCAGTACCCTTCCCCTGATGCTTCTACAAGTTTGGGTATATCAAACACTGTATTGTGTCGCTTTAGACGATCCAGATGAATTTTAATAATTTCTGTACGCTCCTCTGGAGTAGGCAAATCCACAAAAAAGATTTCATCAAACCTGCCTTTACGCAGAAGCTCTGCCGGGAGCTGCTCGATTTTGTTCGCTGTAGCAAACACAAACACTGGACTTTTCTTCTCCTGCATCCATGTCAGCAATGTTCCAAAAATTCTCGTAGCAACTCCTCCATCTGACATTCCACTTCCTATACCAGAAAGAGCCTTTTCAATCTCATCTATCCAGACGATGGATGGAGAGACGGCCTCGCACATTGCAAGAGCAGAGCGAATGTTTGCCTCCGATGAACCTACGATGCCCGCAAATACTCGTCCTAAATCCAGGCGTAGAAGAGGCATTTGCCAAGCAGCAGCTACACTTTTTGCACACAAGCTTTTCCCACACCCAGGAACTCCCACCAGCAATACGCCCTTTGGCCACTGGATACCGAATTCTCTCGCTTCTGTTGAATACGAAGCCTTACGTTTTAATAACCAGCGCTTCAGGTTATCTAATCCGCCAATTTGATCAAGGCTAAGAGACTCTGTGGAAATATATTCTAAAATACCTGATTTTCGAATAATTTGTTTCTTTTCCTCTAAAATCGTAGAAACATCGGAATCAGAGATGCCTTTATTTTTTACTAATGCCTTTGCTAAACAATTTTCTATTTCACTACGAGTGAGACCTACAGCTGCACGAGCTAAAGCTTCTATCACTTCAGGAGATTGGTCAATCATAACCCCAGGTCGTCCCTTGTAAGCATCCGTGAAGTTTACGATAATCTGTTTTACCTCCTCCAATTCAGGAAGTGGTAAATCCAAGATCGTAATCTCCTTTTGTAGCTCAATGGGTATTTCTATACTCGGAGAAATAATAACCGAATTGGAGGGGGAGCCCATTCTTATTTTTTGTGCAAATTCCCGAAACTTCCGGATGTAAATAGGCGAACTGGAGCCTCGAATAAACGGATGCAGATCACACCAAACAAAAAGCGTCGGTTCTTTCGCTAAATCTTCTGCCATCTCCAATGCTACTCGAAAATCTGTACTCTTAGAATCTAGCTCGTCACCGTCCAAAATCAAACCCTTTGTCGCGGTCCAAACGATAATACGTTTATTTAGTTGCGTGCCAATGCTTTGAAAAACCTCCAGCGCCCGCTCCTCTTCTTGTGTAAAAATATAGAGAATACTATATCGTGCGCGTATTAAATAACCTACTTCTTCGATGAAATCCTGTAGCATATTCTTGGGCCTCCATCTTACAGCAAAATTTGTATCTTGTTTTTCATACGTTCAGTAGGAAATCCAGTTACATGAATGGATTCTGTATTTGTTACGAGTTCCACTCTTCTCTGTGGCTTTAACTCGTCAGAAGATATACGACCTGTGAGCAAAAGCAGCTTCTTCCCATGCCAAATCTCATCTGATTGATGAAGATAAGGTCCGACTAATGCCGCATCAAATTGGAGGAGTGCTTTTCTTTTGGCATTGCTTTTTAATATACTCTCTACCGTATAGCCTGAGTAAAGAAGTGCTGTGCCGGTATGAATTTTTCGAAATGCTTCAACCATATCCACCAGTTGTTCCGCTTGATCAAGTGGTTCCCCACCTGAAACAGTGATACCATCAATCTTCAAGTGTCCAAGTTCTGTTCCCAGATTTTGCGGGTCGCGCAATGTGCCTCCTTGACGATCAGGATGCGTCTCTGGATTAAAGCACCCTTTGCAACCTATGGAGCAACCCTGCACCCAGACGACCGCTCTCACGCCGGGTCCATTTACTCTGCTGTGCGTACATATTTCATGTATTCGCAATGTCGATGACAAGCTCGATTTCCTCCTACAAATCCAAGATACGCCCGCTATTCCCACTCGATCTCTCCATTTTAGTCGATGCAGTTTCGTCAGTTACCTCGATATCCAATTTTCGATTGTTTGTGGTATGAGAAGGCGAGGTGGACATGTTATGATTCTCCGATGTTTGTAAGTACCTGCCATCTCGAGTATTCTTGACAATGTCCACTTGCGTCGACAAGTGTGCTTTATCCAGTGCTTGTAAAAAGTAGGTCATGAATTGTTCCGGTGAATCTTGAAAGCTACTCCCTTCCATTTTTAAGCGTATGACTTCATCTTGGGAGATTCCAAGAAATAGGAGCAATCCTTGCCCATCATTCCCACTACCTAATAGACCCAGCTTTTTGATATCACGAAGCTGCCATTCCCTTCGTACTGCTTTCAAGTTCTCATTCATCACGATACAAACAAGTGCATCCTGCTTGACGAGAAAGACTTTGTTTCCCGGCTGTACATTCGTCCAACTTTCAAAATCCTTATACAAAGCGTTGACAATATCTTTTGAAGTAATAATTCCAATTTCCTCTAATTCAAATAAGGAAGCATCATCAATTTTCGTATGGAGCGAAATTCGTCTTTTAAAAGTGTACTGAAGTACTAAAATACCAATGACTCCGAAAGAAATCGCATAAAAAGTCGATAACTTTAGTAGAACGCAAACAAGAATAAGTCCCGCTAGCCCATACTGGCTATATGTAATCTGCTTAATCTTTTGCTCCCCAGTCTTACGGAAAAACGAAAATCCTTTTCCAGGTTGATAATCCGTTAATTGATTTTGTAGCATTTTCTTAAATTTCCCAATCCCCCAAATGCCACCAATTACAAATAACAAACCAATAAGAATAAGAATGACATTTCCAGCAAAAATGCCTACAATAGTAAAAAGGCCAAAAATAATGACACTTTTCCATAACGTCTTGATTTTGGCGTTAATTTCTTTGACACTCTCATCTTGTGTATCCATATAGGTCCCCCCTCTATCATTATGCTATTATATTACTTTTTTCCCATATAACACAAAATGTTCTTGCTATTAATCGGCACGCTGAGTAAGACAGCGGCTTTTTTGCATGCAAAAGATCATTTATGATAAGCTATCTTCCAATTGGAAAAGCAGGAGGAAACAATCATGCAAAAAACAACAAGCGCAAATGCGATACGCACCCTTTATGAGCAACTCATCACAGGCTGGAATGATCGCAGTGCTACTGGTATGTCCACTCCTTTTGCGACAGAAGGTGAATTGATTGGCTTTGATGGCAGTCAGATCATTGGGCGTGACGAGATTTTCAGTCATCTCGACGAAATTTTCTCCCATCATCAAACACCTCCCTTTGTCTATAAAATCCGGTCGGTACGGTTGTTGAGCGAAGAAGTTGGTATCGTCCGAGCAATAGCAGGCATGATTCCACCAGGAAAAAGCGAGTTGGACCCCGCATTGAATACGCATCAGACGCTCGTAGCGGCAAAGCAAGGAGACAAATGGGAAGTCACACTCTTTCAAAATACCCCTGCTCAGTTTCACGGTAGACCCGACCTAGTCGAGCAGTTTACAGAAGAGCTGCGGCAAGGGTTGCTCTAAGGAGGGACTTACGCATCATGCATCATGCAGTATGCGTTTTACGAAATGGAAGTCATTTTGAATATTTGAAAATGGTGTATGAATGCGAATAAAGATGCCTCCAGTAACCTGTTGCATACAAGGTCAATGGAGGCATCGTCTTCTTTACATCTCTACCTTACGCTTTCTTCTCAATCCATGGCGTTCCTTTGCTTTTTCATACTGTATGCGCTCTTCTTCTGTATCAGGAATGACACCAGGTACGATCGTCGGCTTTCCTTGATCGTCGAGGGCAATCATCGTCAGATACGCGCGTGCTGTCATGCGCTTTTCCCCCGTCAACAAGTTCTCCGCTTCCACTCTCACGAATACCTCCATCGATGTCTTATGGGTCCAGGTGACATAGGCCTCCAGGTTGATCGCTTCCCCTGTTTTGATTGGTGCGAGAAAATCGAAGGAATCACTGGACGCAGTGACAACAGGTTTACGGCAATGTCGCATGGCTGCGATGCAGGCGATCTTGTCTACATATGCCATGACTTTCCCGCCGAAAATGGTATGGTGGTGATTGGTATCCGGTGGCAAGACGAGATCAGTCAAAAAGGTTCTCGATTGTTGGATCGGTCGTGCTTCCGTCATCATTTGTGTGGCTCCTCTCATCGTGTGCACCTTCCCTACTGGGATGTCAAACGATTCCGAATCGCCTTCGTTGCCGCAACCATGTTTCGTAATGACTGAACGGTTTCTTCTCTCCCTCTTGTCTTCAGCCCGCAATCCGGGTTAATCCAAAATTGATCGGGTGGAAGTACTTGTACACCCCGTGCTACCATATCTTCCATTTCTGAGACTGCTGGAATTCGGGGGCTATGGATATCATATACGCCGAGCCCGATGCCTTTGTCATACGTACCTGTTTCGAACACAGACACGAGCTCTCCGTGGCTGCGGGAAGTCTCAATCGAAATTACATCGGCATCGAGTTCGCTGATGACATCCATAAAATCATGGAATTCGCAATAGCACATATGGGTATGAATTTGGGTACTTGGCGCAACGGTAGAGGTCGCTAGACGAAACGCTCTGACGGCCCATTCGAGATAAGCTGCTTGCTCTTCTTTTTTGAGCGGCAATCCTTCGCGAAGTGCTGGCTCATCGACTTGGATCATGAGAATACCCGCCTCTTCCAAGGCTTCTACTTCTTTTCGCAATGCCAAGGCGATTTGCTCGCACACTTCTTGTCTGGAGACATCGACCCGCGCGAACGACCAATTCAAAATGGTCGCTGGACCAGTTAACATACCCTTCATTGGTTTGTCCGTCAATGATTTTGCATACACACTTTCTTTGACTGTCATTGGTGCAACAAACTCCACATCTCCGTAAATAACAGGTGGCTTTACGCAACGGGAGCCATACGACTGCACCCAGCCATTTTTCGTGAACAAAAAGCCATCGAGCTTTTCTCCAAAATATTCGACCATATCTGTTCGTTCGAACTCCCCATGGACGAGGACATCCAGACCGAGCTCTTCTTGTATATCGATCCATTCCTTGATTTGCGCTTGAATGAAAGCATCATATTGCTCCGCTGCCCAGTTACCTTTTTTAAACTGTTGTCGGGCTTGGCGAACCTCTGACGTCTGCGGGAAGCTACCAATTGTGGTCGTTGGCAGCAGTGGCAACTTCCACGTATTTTGTTGAATCTCACGACGTTCTTGGTATGGAACGCTTCTTTCAGGTTTTCCAGCTGCCATTTGGCGTAGCTCATTCTTCACTTCTTGACGATTCCTCGCTGGGGATAGTGCCAGCTTGAGCAAGTCCGTTTCATTTTGAGCAATCTCTTTTGAGATGACATACTTACCATATCGGAATCCTCGGACTAAAAGCTGAACTTCCCCCAACTTTTCATCCGCAAATGCCAATGCAGGCATGACTTCCTCAGGCAAGTCCTTCTCTGCTTCAACCGATACTGGTACGTGCAATAAGCTACTGGACGGCTGCAACCACAGCTTTTCGAGTGGAACAATCTCGGAAATTTCTTTGACTAGTTCCCACTTCTCCTCAATCGATGCACGCCATATGTTTCGACCGTCGATGATTCCCGCTGCGAGAATCTTGTCTGCTGGAAACCCGTGTGTTTTGAGATTGGTCAGATTACGCTTCGCTCCGTGTACAAAATCAAGACCGATTCCTTTTACCGGTAAGAAAACTAGCTCCTCATACCAATCCACCGCTTCAAAATAAGTTTGCAGCATGCACTGGATATGCGGTAGTGCTTGACCGATTTGCGTATAGATACGTTTGATGATGGCGCGATCACGCACCGAGACATCCAGTACAAATGCAGGCTCATCGATTTGCACCCATTCCACGCCGTGTAGCTCCAACTCCCGGAGAACGTCTATGTAAAGCGGAACGAGTTGATCCACGATGGGCTCAAATTCGTTTTTCTCATATCCTTTGGACAATTTGACAAACGTATACGGACCTACAATGACAGGCTTTCCGATGATTCCAAACTTTTCTTTGGCCTCCAAATATGCCTGGAGAGGCTTGTTCTCCGTAATGACTGGTTGACGTTCACCGAACTCCGGGACGATATAATGGTAGTTCGTGTTAAACCATTTCGTCATTTCACTGGCGACAGCTTCCTTCGAACCGCGAGCCATGGCGAAGTATGTGGCTAACGAAACCGGGCCACCCTCGTATTCATAACGCTTGGGGACCATTCCAAACATCACAGCCATATCCAGCATGTGATCGTAGTACGTAAAGTCACCCACAGGGATCAGCTCGACCCCTTTTTCCTGCTGACTCAGTAGATGTTGTTGACGGATTTGTTCCATTTGCTGCTCCAAGCCCACCTCACCGATAGTGCCTGCCCAAAATGCTTCCAATGCCTTTTTCCACTCGCGGTTCTTCCCGATCCGTGGATATCCCAAATTGCTGCTTTTCATGAGCTTCCACTCCATTCTTTATTCGATCTTGACTTGAATCCGCCCAATAAAAAAAGCATCTCCAACGATCAAAAAGAACGTTAGAAATGCCAAATAAGCACTGAGATCACAGCATCCTAACACCTCCCTATCTCCCGTAGGTTAAGCAGTGTCGTCGAAACAGGCAGGTCTCCTGACTTTGGGATCATCATCTGCACATGCCTTCCCAATCCGTTTGGATCAGTGGCTGAAAAATGTGCCGACTCCCCTCATACAGTGGCGGGACCGTGTCGGATTCTCACCGACTTCCCTTTTCATCCTTGGTCCATCTTGATGACCAAAGAACCTGTTTCCACTCTTATGAAATTGTCATGGTTCTGTGAAGTGCCCCCCATAAATTAGCAGGGCAGCATACTGTTCATACAGTAACACAGAATCCATTTTTTGTCATACTAAAATTTAAAATCATCATCGGTCAACGGCTCTACGTTTAGCGTACGGACATAGCCATTTCCTTTTTTCGAGAAGAAGTCATGCTGCTTCGTCTGCGTGCGAATGCCGTTCAGTACGATCGGGTTCACTTCTTCCTCTGGGAATAACGGGTCCAGCCCCAGATTCATCAATGCTTTGTTCGCGTTGTAACGCACGTACACATGAACCTCGTCAGCCAATCCGATTTCCGTATACAACGAAGTCGTATAGGCCTCTTCATTTTCTTGCAGCTCATGCAAAAGGGCATACAGCTCCTCTTTTGCTGCGGTCTGCTCGACCACACTCAGACCTTGATATACTTCTTGCGCAAGAACGCCGACATAGAGTCCGTGGATGCTCTCGTCGCGAACAATCAGGTCGATAATTTCCCCGCTGCTAGTCATCTTTCCTTGCCCCGCCAAATAGAGCGGATAGAAGAAGCCGCTGTAAAACAGATAGCTTTCCAGGAAGACAGAGGCTACCATCGCCATGTACAAGTCTTTCGGTTTCTCAATTTCTTGATAGCGTTTCGAGATGAGGGCCGCTTTCTTTTGCAGATGCGGATTGTTTTCCACCCACGAAAAAATACCGTCAATCTCTTCTGTCGATGCCAGCGTTGTAAAAATACTGCTGTACGATTTGGCATGGATTTGCTCCATCATGCCCATGAAGGCGAGAACCGCTTTTCTTTGCAGTCCATCGACATGCTCCATGATCTTCGGCATCCCTACTCCACCTTGGACCGTATCCAGCAAGGTGAGACCGCCCAATACTTTTTTATACGTGTCCCGTTCAGTCGCACTGAGCTCCATCCAGGACATCTTGTCATCTGACAGTGGGATCTCATCATCCGTCCAGAACTGCATGATGTTCTGATTCCAAAACGTCATCGTAAAATCGTCGTCCGGCCTGTTCCAATTGACTGCTTTCATATGGCGTTCCTCTTCTCTTTTTGCTTGATGCTTTTCCTTTTATGAAGCTCGTTCACTAGATCGCGCAGCTAATGCACTCTTCTACAGTCAAATGCTTCGTACGCGTATAGTAGAGTGACTTCAGACCTTTTTTCGCTGCGTAAATGTAATAGCGAGCCAGTTCTCTGGTTGAAATATTGCTGTTCACGTGCAGCACAGTCGAAATTCCTTGGTCAATGTGCTCTTGAATTTCGGCAATCAGATCAATCACTTTGAATTGATCGATCACATACGCCGATTTGTAGTAAAAATAGTTTTCCTGCGACAAGTACGGCATCGGGTAATACGTCGTAGAGTTAGCATATGTTCTCGTTTCGATATGCTCAACGATTGGCATCACACTAGAAGTCGCATTCTGAATGTAGGAAATACTCTGAGTCGGTGCAATTGCCAAACGGTACGCATGGTAGACGCCATGCTTTTGCACCTTTTGCTGTAGTTCCGCCCAATCCTCTGACGTCGGAATGTGCATTCCTTCAAAGAGAAGCTTTGCTTTTTCCGTCCGCGGGCTGTAATCGTTCGTCAAATACTTGTTAAAATAAGTGCCTTTTGCATATTCCGATTGTTCAAAGCCCAAGAAGGTCTTGCCTGTTTCCTTGGCAATTTCCATGCTTTTTTCCAAAGAGTAGAAGTTCATCATCATGAAAAACGTACGAGCGAAGTCCTTCGCTTCTTCACTCTCGTAGGCGATTCGGTTCTTTGCCAGATAACCGTTCAGGTTCATCGCACCGAGACCTACTGAGTGCAGCTCACTGTTTGCCTTTTGAACGCCTGGAGCGTTTTCTACACGCGTCATGTCACTCACGGCTGTAATGGCTTCGATTCCTTCGTGGACGGATTCACGGATCATTTTGCGTTCCATCACGTTGACGATATTGAGCGATGCCAAATTGCAGCTAATATCGCGACGGATGATATCCATCTCGCCGTAATTGGTGATCGTCGAAGTCTCCTGCAACTGGAAGATTTCCGTGCACAGGTTGGACATTTTCACCGAACCGAGATCTTTCAGTGCATGGTTGTTGTTCGCATTCGTTTTGTTCATGATGTACGGATAGCCCGATTCCATTTGAATCATCGCGATTTTGGTCAACATCTCGCGTGCGCTCATCACGGTCTTTTTCTTGATGCGATCGTTTGCCAAGAGCTCCTCGTACATGTCATCGAGGTCCATATCATCCAGATGCACACCGTATTCTTTGTACACGGAGTACGGAGCAAACACAGTCAATGGCTTATTTTCTTCAGCCAGCTTGTAGAACACGTTTGGTACGATCAGGCCGATGGACAACGTTTTGATGCGTGCTTTTTCATCCGCATTGATCTTTTTGCAATCGAGAAACTCGTTGATATCCCAACCGAAGATGTTGTAGTACGCTGCACCCGAGCCTTTGCGTTGCCCCATTTGATCTGCGTAGGAAAACGCATCTTCCAACAGCTTGAGAACGGGCATGACACCTTTTGCTGCGCCCTCGACGCCTTTGATCGGCTCTCCTCGTCCGCGGAGCTTGGACAAGTTCACGGCCACACCGCCGCCAATTTTGGATAGCTGCATACAAGTTCCCAAAATAAAGTTGATAGAGTTCAGTGAATCATCCATTTCGAGCAAGAAGCAGGAGACCATTTCTCCACGGCGGCTTTTGCCTGCATTCAGGAAGGTTGGTGTCGCTGGTTGCAAGCGTTGATCCATCATGGATACTGTCAAACGCTTAGCGAGCTCAAAGTCACCTTGTCCAAGGGACAGTGCCACAACGGCCACCCGGTCTGGATACTGCTCTAAGTACATCGATTTATCGTTCGTTTTCAACGCGTAATCTTTATAAAATTTGGAGATAGCCATGTACGAAGCAAATTGAAAATCAGCGTCATAGGCCAAACGGTACACTTCATCGACCTGCTCAACAGTGTATGTTTCATAGACGTTTTCATAGAAGTCATTCTCGATCAAATAGTCCATGCGCTCTTTGACACTGCCAAAAGTCATCGTATTGGACTGCACTTCTTCCATGAAGACCGCAACCGCTTCCCGATCCTTTTCCAGTTGATAAAATCCGTCATTGCCACGCTGCATCAGTTCGTTGTTCAATTCAATATGCCGCAATTGCTGCCACCCCACTCGTAAATTGTTCCACGTCACGGCCGGTACCGGACAGTTCAAATTTAGAAATCACCGGAACGCCATATTGGCTCGCGATCGTATCCGCGCTTTTGGCAAAGCTGGTTCCCCAGTTGCGGTTACCGCTGGCGGATACTCCCCGCAGATGGACATGATTTCGCTTCAGGAACGTCGCCACCTTCTCCGGCACTTGTCCGAATCCCGTCGTGTATGTTATCAAAATGAATGGCTCGTCTAGCACCATATCTTGATCAATTTCCACATGTGGCAAATTAATTTTGTTGACGAATCTTCGGACGTTTCCTGTTTTTGAATCATAAGCGATTAGCATGTCCCTCATCCTATCCCCTGCTATTTTTACTCTGTATGTATGTTATTTAGCCAAAGTAAAAGCGCATCCGACGTTTACATGCCGAATGCGCGTGATGACTTCCATCTAGCAATTCGCCAATACGAATTGCGCGCTCGAACACTTCCCTATCTCCCGTAGGTTAAACAGTGCAAGCGGTTAGGCAGGTCTCCTGGCTTTAGGATCATCGCTCCATTTTCACCTTCCCAATCCCTCAAGATCAGTGGCATTCTTTCGCAAATGGAACTCTCTCATTACAGTGGCGGGACCGCGTCGGATTCTCACCGACTTCCCTATTAAGTCTACCAAATCTGGCTGGTAAACACCTCACCGCATCAATATGTAGTTGGTAAAACTTACTTTACCTCAATATATCGTAGGAGTCAAGCTCAGTATGCGCTCTTTTCGAAAACTAACTATTCTCCTTTTTCGGCTATTGCCAATCTCTGGTTCTCGTTCATATAATAGATTTTGTGTGCGTTGGTTAGCGTTGGAAAGATTGGAGAGTAGCCCTCATGAAAAGCACCGACTATCAACCTGTCGTCATTCCTCGTTCTTACAGTAAAATCATGACTTATCAAGAGCGTGACTATCACATTTTTGTAAGTATACCTGCCGATCCCCCTCCGGAATCAGGCTTTCCCGTCATATATTTGCTAGATGGCAACTCTGTTTTTGCAACCATGACCGAAGCGATACGAATACAATCACGTGGCCCTGAACGAACTGGCGTGTATCCTGCTATCGTCGTCGGGATTGGGTATCCAACGGACGGTCCGTACCATCCTGCCCGTTTCTTTGATTACACGTATGAAGTTCCCGTCACAGAGCTTCCTGGCAACCCACAAGGAGCCGACTGGCCTCAGATGGGGGGAGCAGAGCAGTTCCTCACCTTTTTAGAGGAGGACCTCAAGCCGAGTATCGAAAACGACTTCCCCATCGATCGGACGCAACAATCGATTTTTGGACATTCGTTAGGTGGCTTGTTTGTCTTGCATGTACTTTTGTCGAGACCACACGCTTTTCAGCGTTATATAGCTGGCAGTCCTTCGATCCATTGGAATGAGAGCGTACTGCTTGCGAAGGAGAGTCAATTACCGAGCCTGCTGACAGATGACCTCGACGTCCATGCACTCCTCACCATCGGGGAGTTGGAAAACGATGGGCGATTCTTAGTCAAAGAAAAATCTCTGGCGATGATCGAACGATTGTCCTCCATGGGCAAAGGTCAAATCAAGGCTTCCTTTAAAGAATTTGCTGACGAAAATCATTCGTCCGTCTTGCCCGTCTTCATTTGCCAAGGACTCAAATTCGCTACGAAAAAAACTGCCCGCTAATAACGGGCAGTTTTTGTTTATCATGATTCGCTCGCTTACTGCAGAGATAACACTTTGGTGATTTGGGGCAGCTCTTCGATGGCAGATACAATCGTCGGTGTAATCTCTTCATCGGTCACAGAGATAAGCAGGGCATTCTTCCCTTTTTGCTCACGCGATACATTCAACTTGGAAACATTGATTTGATGTTCGGCCAGTTTTCGTGAGACATCATAAATCACACCTGGATAATCGATATGGCGAACCAACAATCCATGGGCACCTGGAGGTATGCGACACGCACAGTAATTGATTTCACTGATGTACACTTCTCTCCAATCTTGCGCCAAGGTGTACTTGTTCGCTCCTACCCGCAACACCGCCAAATGATTCGCATATTCACCGGAGCTATGTTGGACAGGAACCTTCGTCCCTAGTCCTTCCACTAACTGCGTTGCAATTTCCTCTTTATTTTCATGAGCAAGAATACTTAATTGTGCACCCGCTAACTCTGGCTCGAGTCTTTGAATCAGTTCAGCTAGTTCACGCAGTCCAGCATATTGGGTCATGTGTTGCCTTCACTCTCCCAGTCAGGTTTATCCTTGTTTTCACGGCAGAATCCAAGCTTCCGGCTCTTTCTTGATAGAGGATTCGTTATCAGCACGATACCAAGCCGTCAACGTTTGTCCATCTTTCGTATAGTAGATTCGGTAGATGGTATTGCCTTTTCCGCTATTGGTAAAAGGACTTTCCTCCTTCGGAACCGCTGTCACTCCACCCGCAACTACAGCCCCGCCGTTCTCCTTGATGACGTTTTGGATCGTCGCCATATGCTCTTTACCCATGGAGGCCATCCCAAAATAAGAGATGATCGCCAAGAGAACCGCTCCCGCCAAAAACGAAACGATAATCACTTTTGATTTTTTCGTAGCATCCACCGAGTGCTTCCCCCGTCTATCTTAGTTCTCTTTATCAACTAAGCGTACCTTGTCAATCGTACCGCCACCCAAGCACACTTCCCCATCGTAGAAGACGACAGCCTGACCAGGTGTTACTGCTTTTTGCGGCTGGTCAAAAATGACCTCCACGTTTCCGTCCTCCAGCAGGTGAATAGTTACTCCCTGATCTGGCTGGCGATAACGGAATTTCGCTGTACAAGTAAATGTTTCGGAAGGCTTTTTATCACTCGTCCAGCTAACGTTGGTTGCCAAGAGGCTCTTCGAGTACAGACGGATATGATCAGAGCCTTCACCTACGATCAGGACATTACGCTCCAGATCTTTGTCTACAACAAACCAAGGCTGTCCGCTCGTGCCATGACCTCCACCTATTCCTAAGCCTTGTCGTTGACCCAATGTATAGTACATCAGTCCGTCGTGCGTGCCGATGATTGCTCCTTCTACGGTCTCGATATTTCCTGGTTTGGCAGGCAAATAGTTTTGCAGGAACTCACGGAAGTTGCGCTCTCCAATAAAACAGATCCCTGTACTATCCTTCTTTTTCGCTGTATAGAGTCCTGCTTTCTCTGCGATCTCCCTTACTTGAGGTTTCGGGAGATGACCAATCGGGAACATCGTTTTGGAAAGCTGTTCTTGGCCCAATACATTCAAGAAGTAAGTCTGATCCTTGTTGTTGTCAGCGCCACGAATGAGTTTGTATTCGCCATCAATGTGCTTGACCTGCGCGTAATGGCCGGTGGCAATATAATCCGCCCCAAGATCCATGACCTTGGCAAGAAGCTCGCCGAACTTGATTTCACGGTTGCACATGACATCCGGATTCGGTGTACGGCCTCGTTTATATTCATCCAAAAAATACTGGAATACCTTATCCATGTATTCTTTTTCAAAGTTTACCGTGTAATATGGAATGCCGATCTGTTCACAGACGCGCCGGACATCCTGGAAGTCTTCTTCCGCCGTGCAGTGGCCGAATTCATCGGTATCATCCCAGTTTTTCATGAAGATGCCGATGACGTCATATCCCTGTTGCTTAAGCAGGTAAGCCGTCACGGAGGAGTCGACTCCGCCGGACATGCCGACAACGACGCGTGTATCTTCTGGTCGCTTCATAAGTCTTTCTCCTCTTATTCAATTTGTACCATTACAGATTACCATGTTTCGCAAAACAAATCATGTTTTGTTACACTTTTGCCCAATAGAATGAAAAAACGCCTGACGCATAGTTGGCGCCAGACGTTTGGTAGTAAGGTTAAGCCTGCGAAGATTCATCCTTGATTTCCGCGCGATATCCCTCGATGCTTTCTTCACGACGCTGATTTTTCGCTTCGAGGTTTGTTCTTTCCTCCTCGGAAATCTCGCCAGCATTAGCCGCTAGGTAAGCTTCGGACTCACGAATGTTCTCTTCCGTATTAGAAATCATGTTTTGCAGCTTTTCTGCGTTGTCAGAACGGTCATCCGGCTTCGCCATGATCGATACGCCTCCTACAAAGGGTTATATGCAACACCTTTACCATTGTGCGCCAATCATGGTTTCTTTATGTACCCGTGATATAATAGAAGAAACGGATTAAACGAAAAAGAGGGTTTCCCCTATGGCTTCCTTAGATTTGCTGGAAAGAAAGCTGCTTCGGATCATCTCTGATACAGATCCCGTCCGCCTGAAACGACAATGGGTGAAGGGGCAAAAGGTACCTATATCCGAAGTGGAACAGCGCATGCGAATCGATCTACTCTTGCGCAGACTCGACAAGCTACCTGAGACCAAGCGCCAAGAAGTGCTTGCGCTACTCAAATGGTTTAACTGGTAGAGATTAGCGGATGGACGTTCCCAGACGCCACTGGCCGTCTATCCGATTCAATTGCTTCATATCCACAATTGCATCTTGATTCAGCGGTCCATAGATGTGCGGATACAGCAATCCATCCTTCGCTGCCTCGTATTTGACTTCCGAAGTCGTTTTGGTTTCATCGACAACGAGTACATACAACTCCTCGTCAAACTGTGCGTAGACGCGGTTTGCTACCTTTTCAAGCAGCTCGTCCCCTTTTGTCGCGTGAATAAAGCCTTCCTGCTCGTAATCGCGCGGTAAGTAGTGATCCTTGTCCATCCACTTTTCCCAATATGTTTTTGGTACCATGCAGTAAATGATAGAGTCTTGCATGTTTCTCCTCCAAATTTGATTATTTTTTTGGCATTGCTTTGTTCAGGTGACGCATAGCTTTATCATAGAACATCTGGTCCATCTGCCCTTGATCATATCGCCATTGAATGAAGTTACGCAGAGAGTGCAAATCCACCCAAGCATCCTTCGCTTGCGGATTGCGGCCAGGTACGTCTCCTGTTATTTCACCCTCGTAGACAAGCTTCGCCATCTCGGTTGGGTGCATGCCGATCTGATAAGCGATTTGGTGTAATGCGATTTTCATGGAACCTCCCCTTGCTTTCGCATGGATACATCTTATCTTCCGTCTATTGTGCCAGTCTTTTCGAATGATGCCAAGCCCCTAGCACTACTCCCAAAGGTTGTACCTTCCTCCCTTACGTTTTGCTACAATGAACACAGTATTACAAGGAAGGGGCAGTATCCCATCATGTCAAAACAACGAGATCAACTACAAAAGAGATGGTTCCAGCGAAAACGCATCTGGATTCCCCTGCTTATCATCGCATTCCTGTTTCTGGGTAACAGCTCTTATCTTGCAAAAGAGCCAGAAGGGGAGCCTTTTTTACTTGCTCACCGCGGGATGGCACAAACCTTTCATATGGAGAACATCACCAATGAAACTTGTACGGCAGAACGGATTTATCCACCGGAACACCCGTACCTGGAAAATACGATTCCTTCCATGAAAGCCGCTTTTGATGCAGGCGCGGACATCGTCGAGCTCGACGTGCAATGGACCAAAGACAATCGATTCGCCGTGTTTCATGACTGGACGCTCGACTGTCGGACAAATGGAACCGGTGTGACGAGAGATTATACCTTGACCGAATTACAACAGTTCGACATTGGCTACAATTACACAGCGGATGAAGGGAAAACCTTTCCCTTCCGTGGAAAAGGGATTGGTATGATGCCCTCTCTCGATGATGTGCTACAAACTTTCCCTGATCGCTCCCTGCTTATTCATATCAAAAGCAATGACCCACTTGAGGGGAAAGCGTTGGCGGATGTTTTGGCAGCATTGCCCGCTGAACGATTGGCACAGCTTTCTGTTTATGGCGGTGACAAGCCAATCGAGATACTGAAACAACAAATGCCAGAGCTGCGTGTCATGTCCAAAGCATCACTAAAAAGCTGCCTCATTCCATACATGGCAGTAGGGTGGTCCGGCTATGTGCCCGATGCCTGTTCACAGACTCAACTACATATTCCTGATCAGATCGCCCCTTGGCTCTGGGGTTGGCCGAATCGTTTCATGGCAAGAATGGAAGCAAAAGACACCCGCGTGATCTTAGTCGCAGGCAGTGGAGATGTGTCGCAAGGCTTTGATGTTCCGACTGATTTAAAACGAGTGCCCGCAAGCTTTACAGGGGGCATATGGACGAACCGGATTGATCTGATCGGTCCAGCCTTTCACGAAAACGTAGAAAAATAATGAAACGATTCTCTAACATATTCGTATATACTTATACGGAATAGACTTCCAACCTAACTAGGAGTGATTGATATGCTCAAGAAGCTTTTGAAAAATTTACTCGGTAATCACTCATCTTCGCACAAGTACCGGAAATACAGCAGCAGCGATTACAAACATCGCAGAAAATACAGCTCTAGTAGTAATCGGTACGGACATTCCCATCACGGCAGCTCTCATTATAAAAGAAAGCGTTCCAGCCGTAGCTTCTTCAGTAGTTAAACAATTGTTTAACAAATGAGCTGACAACAAAACTCCGCTAAGCGCTAGCGGAGTTTTTTCATTTAACGAGACATGATTTCTACGAAACGATCAAGTGGTAATGCATGTACGGTTCTGTTTTTCTGGCCTTGTATCGTTTCCGCCATCAACATGGAGTTCAGGATCGCTTCCTTGACTGCTTCGATTGCTGCTTCAAACAGTGCATCCAGTTGTTCGGACGGAAACATTTTCATTGTGCTCATTTGCTCGTCGCCATATGAATAGCAATTTCCTGTGGAAAAGGTCAGAAAGAAATCACCGCTACCCTCCTCGCCATTCGCGCCGAGCTGTGCCATCGCGAGTGACGCTCGCTTGGAAATGCGCTTGCATTGTGTCGGCAAGAGAGGCGCGTCTGTCGCAATCGTGACTAAGAAAGAACCATCATTTTCTGGTGTTACCCACGGCAAAGGAACTTCATTTTCGGAGATCATCTGGCCCACAGGAATACCATTCACTTTCAAATCCTGTCTTCTGCCAAAATTCGTCTGCACTAATGCCCCAACAGTAAAAGTGCCACATTCAGTCTCGACGATCCGTGAGGAGGTTCCGATTCCGCCCTTGAATTCGAAGCAGATCATCCCGGTACCTCCGCCTACATTGCCTTCCTCGACATTTCCTGTATGCGCCTCTACAATCGCTTCTTCCAAATCCTCATACTGAATCTGCGTCTTTTCGAGATCACTTAACCAACCATCCCATGTCTCCGCAACGATTCCATTAGAAAACGGTTCAAGCCCCTCGATTTTTCTCGTCGCACGAGCAAGATGATGATGTGCCAGCCCTAGCAGATGGCTTCCCGTAAATACGATCGGTGTCACAAGCGTACCGGTCTCTTCTATCCAGTGACTTCCCGTAAACTCTCCCGTACCATTAAAGGAGAAAAAACCAGCAGGAAAATGCTGCCCCTCCAATTGTCCGTCGTTGGGAACTATCACCGTGACACCTGAACAAACGTCTTCCTTGTGAATCGTTTTGTGGCCGACTCGCACTCCTTTTACATCTGTAATTGCATTATACACACCTGGGGTACCCGTCCCAATCAATACGCCACATTCTCTCGCTCGTTTTCTCGTCATGTTACTCTCCTGTCATTTTTGAATCTTCCCATAATAATGGTGTTGTAGAAATTGCCATCGGAAAGAACTTTGTCGCCTCTGAGTACCCCTTCGATTTCAAAACCAAATCGTTTGTACAG
The DNA here is from genome assembly GCF_013332445.1 of Brevibacillus sp. HB1.1. Classification (NCBI taxonomy): domain Bacteria; kingdom Bacillati; phylum Bacillota; class Bacilli; order Caryophanales; family Paenibacillaceae; genus Brevibacillus; species Brevibacillus sp. HB1.1. The sequence goes on from NZ_JABMIV010000001.1 coordinate 74,494, forward strand.
CTCAATGGCTTTCTCATTCGTTTCCATCACATTCAACGTCATTTTGGTAATGTGGTTGGCGTCTGCCCAGGCAACTGATTCTTGCAAGAGATTCTTCCCAATGCCATAACCCCAGAACTCTTGTAAGACGCATACACCAAACTCTACTTTGTGTGCAAATCTGTTTAAGTAAACACCTGCACATCTGGAAAACCCGACAATCCGATCCTGTACAACCGCAACTAAAAACAAGTTTCTTGGACTTTCTGCATCCGTATTGATGATGTGTTCGAATCCTTGCACATCGATGAAAGCCTCTCCTCTTTCTCTGTCCAAATTTTCAGTCTCTCTATCGATTTGCAGTCGCAATTCCGACAACTGTTTTGCATCTGTTTCTATTGCAGAGCGAATCGTGTAGGATAACCCGTTCACAGAAAGTAGTTGTTGGCTGATTATCATCATTTATCTCCTATTGGTAAAATTTCGGTCTTTTATTCTATCATAGGTAGCAATCTTTGTGAATCTTCTCTCTTCATACTAGAAAGAGGAAATTACATTGTTTACATAACATTTATTATGTTCATTTATACGCCTGACTGTGGATATGCTACAATAAGGGAAAGGAGCGTGCTCGCATGAATTTTTCCAAATCATTTTATTATACGGTCGACCATTCCAAGGTAGAGGAATATAAAAAGATGCTTGATCTAATGAAAGTCCCCTACATCGTGGAAGCACCGATCGTCTTGCTAAATCAAGGAGCGAATGAATACTCCTTCGTTTTTCCTAACATGTCAGGTCGTCTTTATGGAATGGTGAGCAAGTTATTTCAAGCCGATGGGAAGCCATATCCGAAGAATGAAACATAGGCAAAAAAAAGGACCCCATGATTGGGTCAAATAGGAAGTGGAGAGAATGCATGCTATGTAATATATTCTAACATGAAAAGAACGAATGTCAACCAAACTTTCGAATTTTCTGTGTTTTTGTGTTAGGTTTCATTACATATAGACTTGGATTTTTGTGCAGAAAAGAAAGAAACCCTGCATGAGTTGAATTTCATGTAAGGTTTCCACTCGCACAGCTATGCATGGACATTGATAATTTTCTCCATCTCGATCCATTGACTAATCGTTTGGTTTGCTAATTGAACACGCCTTGCCTTCGGGTCTACCCATTTGACCACACCCCACATGCTGCACGTATTCCCCCGCTCCCCCTCAAAGGACACACACCAGCTCACATTCAATGGATAATTTTCTCTTCCCGAATCTCGTAGCATGTACATAAATGCCTCTCTTTCTTTGTCCGTTACTTCAAGATCGCCGTTAGCCACGCGTTTCCACCCGCCTCATCCTGTGTGAGAAATTGTATTTCCATTATAGTGATTACGAACACAAGTTCGCAACCTTTTTTTCAATTCCTCATGAACGGGGAGAGAAAACGGTAGGTACTTGCCTTATGAGAGGTTCCTCTCGAAAAGTCTTCCCATTTGTTCTGCCGAGTCTTGAGGACCATAAGAAAAAAGCCGTTTTCCAAAAATTAATTGGAAAACGGCTCTTACTTTTAACTTGATAATTCCTGTGTTTGATGCTGCGGTCTTTTCTCGACCAGCTCCAAAAATTTTCCGAAGGTAGAAGCGAGTATTTGCTGAAAAAGCATACCGAGAACAACGGGAAGTGCAACAGGCGCAGGAAAGTACGTGATCGCCATAACTGCCCCAGCACTAATGTTTCGCATTCCACTGTTGAAGGTTAACGTGACGATCACATCCCGCTCCCATCCGAACAGCCTTGCGATCCCCCACCCCATCAAATAACCCAAAATAGCTACAAACAACACAAGGACCGCCATCCCCACCAGTTTTGCGTCCATCATATGAAAGTAAGACGAGACCATCGAGCTGTTGATCGCGACGACAACACCCATTCCCATCTTAGAAAATGGCGCTAATTTTGGTGCCAGCGTTTTTTTGACGTTCCCTTTTGATAAATGGTTGAGCAGCATACCGACAAGCGATGGCAACACGATCATATAAAATAAACCCTTCATCAATTCAGCCAAATCCATCTCAACTGTTGCCCCTAAAAACAAGGACATTCCCAACGGAACAATCAATGGGGAGAGCATCGTATCCAACAAAATAATGGATAGCGTTAGTGCGATGTTCCCGAAATAAATCGATGACCACAAAAAGCTCGTGATCCCCGTTGGAATTAAAGCAGCCAATAAAAAGCCCGTGATGACATGGATATCATCTGGATAAAACAACCTTGCCATTGACCAAGCAATTAGCGGCATAAGGGCATGAAGAATGAATAAGTTGACGATTAAAGGCAGTGGTCTGGTCAGTACCTTTGCAAATTCTTTAAATCCTGAACCCAGACTGCCGGCAAATGTCATGAAGGCAAATACCCAAGGAGACAAAAAAGCAAACGGTTGCAAATGTGTCCCTGCTATTACGCCAATGACAACACTACTCGGCGTGAGTATGGGCATGATTTTCTCTAGCGATCGATTCAGTTTGGCTAACCCGTTCATCTGATACACCTCAAGTCTCGTCCTTTGATGCTATTGATGTGAGGTATGTTATCATGAACAGATTATTGTTACAAGACCAAAGTTCATTAGTAGATTACATACAAGTCATATATTCGCAATTTCACCTTGCATACTTTCGCACCTGGGAGTAAAGCCTATGACGGAAAGGAGGTATTTTATGAACGGAATGGATTGGGTAGAATTTATCCGAAAAACCGAAGATAAGATGTATCACCTCCATCGAGCGATAGATGGAATCTGTAATGATCCCGACTATAAGGAATCCGTTACGACCTTGACGGAAGTGGTAAGAGATTATCAAGTACTTGTGGAAAAAGCCAAGGGTGAATTACGCGGCATCGACTTCCATCGAGATCGAGAGCGCGCGCATCATTACGATCATGATCACCGCTAGCCGATATAGACTCCCAGTTAGGGAGTTCTTCTTCGTTAGATAATCACAGAATATTCATTTCACCTTGATCATTCTGTCAAAACAGACTGCAAGAACCTCACTCTACCCATATAGTGTGTGAGGTTTTTGAAATAGGCTAGCCCTTCATTTTCTTTTCTATTTCTTTTAAGGATTTCTTCTTCTGGCATGCTGCTTTTACATCGGTTGGCCACGGTTCGTCACTTAGCCTTTGCAAATCTTTTATCAATCGCTTGTCAGCTGTCACATGAATATTGGCATCTGGAAAAGCCTCTTTTAATTTCTTTCCGACTTCTTTTTGAATCGATTCCAGCTTGAACCGATTAAAATTCGTTACTTGAATAGCTACGTCGAGCTCTTTGTCGATTTGCACAGCCACTATTTTGTCTATGCCCTTCACGCTCGCTGTAATCGATCTCGCGCGCTCTTCCCATTGATAATGTCTAACGGGAACAGGCATGCACAACGACTCCGTTTTTTGCTTCGTTTCTGTACCAGATTGCTTCGTACACCCCGTTACAATCAAAGCAAAAGCCAGCGTCAGCACCACGAAAGTTGCCCGCACACAAAACACCTCCTGACCAAAATCACCTGTTACTAGCTTGACCTGGAACGGAGGAAGTATGTAAAAAAAAAAGCGGTGACTCCTCTGCATAATTTGAGTCACCGCGGACCCCAAGAACATTGCAAGTCCTATGTATAAGGATATAAAAAATCGCATCGAAACGCGATAGGAGATAGCTGGATATAACATGGAACAAAAAAAATCCCAACCAACAAAAAGTGGTTGGGGCGTACGGGGTAGTACGCATATGTCATACGTGAATGATATAAGCATATAGGACTTCGCTTCAATTGACAACGAACAATAATAGGTACATTTACCTATCGGTGGAACAAAAAAATTGCGCCGACTTTGACTGCATCATTTAGTCGAACGCGTTGAATAGAATCCCCAAGGTTGGATTATACTAGCTAGCTTGGATTACTTTTCTATTATCTTGAAAACTCATCGTTCACGCTATGCGAAAATAATGGTAACAGGTGAAAATCTTTCCTATAAAGCTTGATCTACTATAGAAACCCTTCGCTGAAATGTGTGATTTGCTACAAAAAAGCCAGCCAGAAGTTTCTAATCGTGTTATGATATCCCTGTAAAATCTTGAGGAGTTGAGATCATGAATAGAGAGCAATGGACAGCGGTTGATCACTATTTTACGGATAAATTACTGGAAACCGATCCCGTTCTAGACACAGTTCTTCAAGAGAACGCAGCTGCAGGCCTTCCAGCTATTGATGTAGCACCCAATCAGGGTAAATTCCTTCATCTGTTAGCACGGATCCAAGGCGCTCGTTCGATCTTGGAAATTGGCACTCTTGGTGGATACAGTACCATCTGGCTAGCCCGGGCACTCCCTGCTGACGGGCGTCTCATTACTCTCGAATATGATCCGAAGCATGCAGAAGTTGCACAATCGAATATTGCACGCGCAGGACTCGATCAAATCGTAGAAGTGAAAGTCGGACTTGCCCTTGATTCCCTCATCCAACTTCACAAAGAAAATCAGGGTCCTTTTGATATGATTTTTATAGATGCAGATAAAAAAGGAAACCCCGACTATTTCCAATGGGCATTGAAGCTCTCTCGCAAAGGTACTGTGATTATCACGGATAATGTTGTACGAAGTGGTCAAGTCTTGGACGAAACAAGCACGGATCCTAATATTGTCGGTGTACGTCAATTCACCGATTTGGTAGCGGAAGAGCAACGTGTCAGTGGAACCGTTGTACAGACAGTTGGCAGCAAGGGCTATGATGGCTTTGCGATCATGCTTATCACCGGAGAGAACTAGTCTTTTTCACTTTCAAAGGTTGTAACGAGTAGGAGTGTGTACATCTTGTTTAGGCTTGGTTTACCTAGCTTTATGCTCATCGCTAATGTCATTTTGGTTCTCACGGTACTTTCGTTGATTATCAAAGTGTTGGTGAAGAGAGAATAGCTGATGTTTTTTGGAGGTGCTTTTCCTTGGAGCCATTGCGTGATCAGTCCCTTGCTTTACGTGAAGTAACAGAAGCAGATCTCCCTATATTTTACAGGCAGCAATTGGACAAATCTGCTCATGAGATGGCGGCCTTTACTGTCAAGGACCCTGAAGATAGAGACGGATTCACCGCTCATTGGACAAGGATTTTGAACAATGATTCGATTGTGAAAAAAGCCATTGTCTTGAATGGGCAGATTGTCGGTCATGTTTTGTGCTTTGAACTGTTTGGCTTGCCTACGATTGGATACTGGATTGACAAAAGCTTTTGGGGTAAAGGAATCGCGACAAATGCACTTACCCTCTTTTTAGAGGAACTCCGAACACGTCCTGTATATGCGCGTGTCGCTCATGACAACATTGCATCCATACGTGTGTTAGAAAAAAACGGTTTTCAGCCTATTGGTGTCGATCGGGCATTTTCGGAGGCACGAAGTGAAGAAGTGGAAGAACTCATTTTGATCAAACACACATGAGGTCAGAAGCGCTTCCGTGAGCGCTTCTCCTTTTTTTATGCAGCGCTCATTTTCTAAATGGAAAGGGACATCCTACATGCAAGCATCGATATCTGCCATGCACTTAGAAACAGAACGCCTCATCATCCGTCCTTACGCAGAAGATGATTTGATGGAATCTTTTGAACTCATGCAAAACCCGGAGTTGTTTACCTACCTGCCCATGGACGTAATGCCTCTGGAAAACTACAAGCGCTTATTTCGCTGGCTACGAAGCAGTTATGAAACCCCTTTTGACAAGCCTTTTAAATATTCTGTGGCCATACGCGAAAAGGCTACTGGCAGGTTCATTGGCTGGTGTGGTGTTGGCGTTCTCGATTTTCTGGCTCCGGAAAAAGAGCTCTATTATTTAATCGGACGGGATTATTGGGGGAACGGCTATGCTTTTGAAGCTGCCTCCGCTCTTACTACGTACGCATTTGATGTAATCGGATTGGAACGATTGTACGCAAAAGCACACCCAGACAATAAAGCATCGCTACACATCATTGAGAAACTCGGCTTCTCTTTTGAACGCGTCTTAGATGGCCTAACTGGGGACGACGAGGACTGCAACGGTGAATGGTTATATGTTTTGACGAAATAAACAAGAGAGCATACAAAGGGGCCTGCTGTATGGCAGCCCATTCACTCCCCTACCCAAACGTTCCGCCATTCTTTCGAAAGCAATCGTCAAAATCTTCCTACATGTGTTATAATAAAAGTACAGTATTCTCGTCTTACCGAATTTTTGAATAACCAACACAATTGAATGCGGTAATTCTTAAGATGATCTCCTGAAACAGCGAGGATCATCTTTTTTGTTCTTTCTAGCAAACATCACATGACGAAAGGTTGTAGATGATATGGATGCATTGCCTTGCCAAGGCTGTAAAGGATTGTGCTGTGGTCCAGTTCCCATAACAGAGAAGGAGTATAAAATGATACACAAGAAATTGAAAGCGCTTCCAAAAAAGCTCCGTGACGATCTGAAAAATCAACCGAGAATGTTTGGAACTTGTATCTTCTACGACATGCAAAAAGATCAGTGTGGCATCCATAGCGTTCGACCGGAAGTGTGTCGCGCTTTTGGGTATTACAAAGAGCTTGTCTGTTTTCGCAAACCGGAATTGGCAACGAAAGAAGCGCTGACCTTCAAAGAGAAACAGATTGGGTATTTGAGTATTGATTTTACTTGGCAGCATTTTTAAAGAAACGGAGCTTTCAGAATGAAGCAAATCATGGATCTCAACTGAATAATAATGTTATAGGAATGCAGCATCACTTCATTTCATCCGCCGAGGGTAGTGTATGAGAAGGAGGCTCATTATGCTGAGAAAGAGTACAAATGCAGGTAGAAGGTCAGCAGTAATGATTGGGTTGTTATTAATAGTCGGGTTGGTTACAGGTATATGTAGTGTTGTTCCTGTTATAGATGGAGCAAACTACCTTGTCGAAGCTTCTACAAATGAAAATCAGGTACGAATAGGTGCGTTTTTCCAGTTGTTAATGGTCGTTGCCTATGTTGGTATACCTATTTGGTTGTATCCGATTTTAAGTAAGCATCATAAAGGTTTAGCTCTTGGCTCTGTTGCTTTTGGGATCATTGCGGGTGTGTTCATTATTATTGGTGTAATCACTCTTCTGTTGCTATTGACAGTAAGCCACGAATTTGCAAAAGTTGGAACTTTGCATGTATCGTATTTTCAGACCCTGGGTGGATTGTTACGGGAAGGACGTGATTTGGTTAACCATGTGGCAACGACACTGGCATTTGTTTTGGCTATGTTCTTGTTTACCTGCGTATTTTACCAAACAAAATTAGTTCCACGGTGGTTGTCAGTCTGGGGTCTTATTGGGTCTACATTGTCCATATTGGCAAGCTTATTCTTTATGATTCGCTTCATCGGTCTGGATGCAACCTACATGACGTTGAACATTCCAATAGCCTTTCAACAATTGGTTTTGGCTGTATGGCTAATCATGAAAGGATTCAACTCAACGGAACAGGATTGAGAAAGGGATGTCTCCTGACTTTTCATTGGAGACATCCCTTTTTTTACACGCTTTCACGCATCCCTTTACTCCACACTAACCAAAACGCGCTCCAACGCATCCAGCGCCTGTTCCGCGTCTGCACCATCCGCAGTCAAGACGACCGACTGTCCTTTTGAAACAGCAAGGGACATGACGCCGATAATACTCTTGGCATTCACCTTCTTCTCATCCTTGTTCAATCCGATTTCACTCGAAAAGGAAGCTGCCACTTTCACAAACAAAGTAGCCGGACGCGCGTGTAATCCCTGTGCCAACCCGACGATGACCTGTCTCTCTCTCATCTGATTCACTCCTACCCCTTTCTCGTAAAATTGCTACAGGCCTTCTATAGCAGTCAGCAGTTCTTCTACCTGATCCAAACGAGTCAATCCCGTTTCCTTGTCGACGATCGATGTATAAATGTGAGGAATGACCTGCTTTGCACCTGCGGCAAGGCATACCTCCACAATCGGACGAATCGAAGCTGCATCGATCCCGCCAGTCGGCTCAAAAACGGGAATCCCGTAACGTACGGCTGCTTCTGCCATCGCTTTGATTTCATTGAGCCTCTCCAGCCCGTCAACTGGATAAAATTTGACCGAGTGTACGCCAATCTCCGCCAACATCGCGGCGGCTGCATCGCAAGAGAGCCATTCAGACACTTTGTTGCTCATTGGTCCTGTGGTGACTTGAACCTTTCCTGGTTGTCCGCCGGGGGCAATCAATGCATTCACGATGGTATGCGAGTTGCCGACTGCCTGTAGCCCCCCGAGCGTATAGCCTGCTGCCGGAAATACCTGATTGACGTGATCTGGCTGTGTCTGCACCGCGACTTCAGCGACCTTTTTCCATTGAGTAGGATCACCTGCGCCCAGCCCTACAGACACTGGTACACCTGCTTGCTGATATTGTTCAACTGCGGTTATTGCTGCTTCTACGGACGCAAATCCTTTGACTAAGATTCCGATAAGAGCGCGGCCATCAGCCACGGAACATATTTGTTTTGCGTTTTCTACATCCCTTGCCAAAACGTTTAAACGAATTTTCGGTGTGCCCACTTTTGTTATTCTCCTTCTCTCTGTTTTAGCAGCAGTTCCTTCATTCGCGCTGCGATGATGTGCTCTTGCCCCTGGTGAAACGGTCGTGGATCAAAGGCAATCATACCCGTATTCACATAATGGTTGCGGGTAAAAATAGCTGGATTTCCTTGCTCCAGTTGGCGTGTAAGCTCCCGAGCAGTCATTCCCGTCACTCGTTCGTCAAGCTGAACTTGCACGCGATAGATCGCCCGACCTGCCTCATCCTGTGCGATCACTGCTTTCACACCAGGCAAGCTGTTCAGTTCCCCTGCCAGCCACTCTACTCGCCTACGCTGCTCGGGAACATTTTGCTTTTCGGGGTGATATTGTCCAATCGCTGCAAGTAAACCCGCAATGGCTTCCTTTCCTACCTTCATGGCACGACCGATGCCTTTATATTGCGCGCGACATGCAGCCACCAGATCGGCACGACCTGTGATAAACCCAGACGTTGGCCCGCCGATTGCTTTTCCGCCACTGTAGATGACCAGATCGGCACCCATCGCTACATAGCGCCGCAGATCCTCCTCCGCCGCTGCGTCTACGATTACCGGAATTCCAAACTCCCGACCGAGTTGAAGCATCGTGTCTAGCGACTGCATCCCTTTTTGAATCGCATGATGAGATTTGACATAGAGCAGCGCAGCGGTCTGATCATCAATGGCTTCTCGCAAATGGTCTTCTTCTACGTGATTGGCATGCCCGACCTCTACGACTTTCCCACCGCCCAGTGCAATCATCTGTTGAATGGAAGCACCGAAGTGCACCGCGTGTCCTTTTTGGATAATGATCTTGTTATTCAACCCGTCGGAAAGAGGAAGCCGTTCGATCAAACTCAGATGGCAACCGGCTATGACTGCCGCTACACTAATGGCAATGCCTGCAGCTGCTCCCGAGGTAGGACAACCGTCTTCTGCTCCGGTCGCCTCTGCGATATGACGACCTGCCACAATCATCAGCTCGCTAATTTCTACATAATCCATGGCCGCTTCTCCCATGGCCTGTGCGATAGAAGGATGGACGGCACTTGCACCCAGTGCCGTCATCTTACCGCTTGCGTTAATGACTTGCTTCAACCCTAGCTGCTGATAGATTCCCATGGTTTGCCCATCCTTCCTGTGAAAACTCTTCGCTCTTCCGTCATTGTGTCGGGATCGGGAAAATGGCTCCAAGGATCATGGCTCCGATAATCGCACCACCCGCAATCGGTTTGTTGTAATAGTAAAAAATCGCTGCACCTGCTGTTGCGCCGAGTCCAACTGGAATCGAAGCCATAATCGCCGAAATGACAATCAATGGACCTAAGTAACGACCTGCTGCATTTCCGGCTCCCATCATGACATCCGCACCAAAAGTGGAGTTCGATGCGTTGATCGTGTACTTCCGAATCAAAATAATCACGGTACCAATGATGAAGCCCAAGAGTGCACCTGTCGCCAGCGCCAAAGGAAAAGAAGTCAACGGAGCTGTAAAGCCTGCTCCCAACATCAATGCTGGAACGCCAATCCCGATACCTGTTTGCAACGAGCCGCCAATATCGAGAATTCCAACCAGCGGTCCCTCCAAAACGCGGGCGAACAAAAAGCTCGCACCAAACGCAGCAGCCGCCCCGTATCCGCCACCCTTGATCCCTGCCTCCAGCATCGCAACGATGGCGATATCGTTAAAGGCCCCGACATGATACACATAGTAAAGATGAGTACCTGCAAAGATTCCTGAAGACAAACACGCCACAAAGAGGGGAAATGCCCATTCTGAATACCAAAACCCTTTTGCCTGCAATTCACCCATTACTTTTTCACCACCGATCCGAATGTTTCGTGAAGCTCTATCAACCACTGTGGAATTTCTACATACATGCTCTTCAAGAGCGCGACGTCAAAACCGCGGAAGAAGCCACTGAATACAAACAAGAGAATGACTGCAATAAACATGGATTTCGTAATTTTGTTCCAACCACTGTCATCCAAGCCTTTACCGATCAATATACCCAAGACGATTCCAGGCACCGCATTGCCCATGACCAAATGCGATAAACCGCCCAAGACCGTTCCCCAAATCCCTGTCCGTTTACCTGCATCCATCGCCGCCATCCAGAACACAATCGGCATGATCGGGTTGATCAACCAGTTCGCAGCAGGAACCAGTACCTTCGTCGCGACGAGCTGCATCGATTCGGGAATCGCTGTTGCTGTAGAATTCAAAAGTGTGACCACAACGACACCAACCGCCGCCCCGGCAATCGCCATTTGCTTTGGATTGTGCAACGTCTCTGCCACATTCTTGTTACGCCAGAGCAGCACAGCCGCTGCCCAGTTCGGGATGACGCGATGATCCACATCTTGCGTCAAAGCACCGGCACCGACAACAGACGCCCATGAGTTGAACAAAAAGCCAAGTCCAAATGAAAAGTGGGAAATGGGATCGCCCGCACATGCGTTCAGCTCTCCAAAAGTCCGGAAGGCTCCCATCCCTTGGACATTGGGTGCATGGAACATCCTCGCCGCCCCCGCACCAACACCGAAGCCGACCAATGCCCCGATGACGATCGACTTCAACACAATCATCAAAGTAACCATGAACCTACCCCCTGTCTGCTTCTATCGCTGACGAACCAACTGCCCCACACCCGCAGTCTGCTCGGTCTGCTGCTGAAATGTTATGTTTTCTACCTGGACCAATCCCAGCCTCACTTGAATATCTACAGTGATGTCATACCGCGTTCGTTTGCGTGGAAAGAACAATCCAAAAAACCGCTCATGCTTCACTGTTTCTGTCGCAGACACAATGGAAACTCCTACTGGTTCGATTCGCACGACCAAATCACTCGTCTGTCTCGCCACTACATGCTTGATTTGGGAAAAAATCTTGTTGAAGGCTCCTTCTTTCGTATCGCCACTGCCGGATAATCGCAAGGTCTGCGTCGTCTCCGTGTACATGGATTACTTCCCTCCCAGCTTGATGTATTCTTCCACCATGCGTCTGCCCAGCTCTTCTATATCCATGAAGCCAAAACCAATCACTTTTTTGCCGCTACGCAAGGCAGTAATACCAGCATCGACTGAGCGCAAGCCGTACTCGACTGGAAAACCATACTTGGTCTTGGCAGTCAGTGCCCCAGCCCCACCACTTCCGCAAAAGGAAAGCCCGAGATCTGCACTCTCACTGACCATGACATCTCCTACCTTCATATCAGCGCCAACACCTGGAATGACGATCGCGGTCCCACCAGCAGCTTCGATTCCTTTTGCGATGTTCTGTCCTTTTCCGAGACGATCACCAATTACGATTTTTACCTTAGACATATACATACCCTCCTTTTATTCACAGCGATGTTTTACGATGGCCCCATCTGCATGGCACGAATGGCTTCAAAATGAACAGCCAACAGAAACGCTTCAGTATCATCTGCTCGCCACGCACTTTTTTCTTCTGAGAGGACTTTGTGTGAGAGTGTAACCATATCGGGATGAATTTCGGCGAACAACTCCGCTTCAATCACGGGCAGCTTTTCACCGTTTGTCATCCGTCGTACAAATGCCAGTACATGAGCTCCGATAGCTAGCCAGCGATCTCGCGGTATATGAATCTCCATGAGGCGAAACTCATCCTCTATTTTTTGGAGAATCTGTTTTGATTCAGAAATTTCAGATAAATAATCCGATTTTGTCTCAGCCAGTTCCTTGAGAATGTCATCAATCATTTGCATGTCAGTACCTTTCCCGAAGTAATCGCTTGATAAGCCACTATTCTTTCCTTTGTCTCCAACGTTTCTTGTTCACTGTCCGTCAAAATTGTCGGCTCTTTTTTGATCTGCAAAATGGATACGTCCGCGCATGCCCCTACTTTCAACGTTCCGATCTCGTTTTCCAGCCCGAGAATTCGTGCTGGACCTAGCGTACTCGCCGCAATCACATCGTCGAGCGAGTAGCCCATAGCGAGAAACTTCGTAAGTGTGTGCGTCAAGCTGTGCACAGGACCATCGATGTTGCGCTGATGAACATCCGTGCTAATGACATGTGGCATAATACCTTGGGCCTGCGCATGACGCAGTGTTTGGAAGCTGAAGCTCGCTTCGCCGTGCCCGATGTCGAGTAAGACTCCCCGCTCCAACGCGTCTTGCGCCTCTGGAATCAAATCGCCTCGTTCGTCGAACATCCCTCCTTTTTTCCCGTGAAACGCATGTGTCACCACGTCTCCTCGATCTAGCAGAGGCAATACTTCCGTGAGTTTTGGCGGAGCGTTTCCGATGTGCACCATCATGGGTACGCCCGCTTCCCTCGCCGCTTCCTTGGCTACGAGCAAGGGATGGATCCCGTTTTGCTTGACGACAGAACCGCTCATGCGGGCTTTTATCCCTCGTAGTATCGGCTGTTCTCGTATGAGCGCAGCCGCTTCTCTCGGGGTTAACCGCGACATGTCTGCGAGCTCCCCGCCGCCTGTACACAAACCATCCCCTGAAATGTTCAGAAATGCCAGAACACGAGTAACAGAAGGATACACTGCTTCTTCAAGAAAAGCATCAAACGACCATAGCCCGACACTGCCAGCATCTACTACGGTTGTCACTCCTTGCTCGACGCCGACCCGATCCGCGACTACGCCCAAACTCGTCTTTGTCGGGAAAACGTGAGCGTGCAGATCGATCAGACCGGGGGTCACCACATATCCCTCTGCATCGATCGTTTCCTTGCTTTCCAGATTCATCCCTTGGTCATCGGTTGTCTTCCCTTTCTCATACAACCCAACGATCCGCCCTTCCCGAATAGCAAGATCATAGTGCCCGTTCACATTCTGCGAAGGATCAATGACCTGTCCGTTGCGTATGAGTAGATCCACTTTCACTCTCTACCGTCCCCTTTCCTAAAAAATAGCGCATAATGGCCGTCACTTCACTAGGCGGAACTTGGAGGTTTACCTCAGCCATCAATTGGTTCAGCTTTTCACGCCATGCCTTCCATTCTTTCGATTCTGCCTCAGTCGCCGATTCCCACTCCTCCTGATAGGGTGAGCCAAAAGCCAGTCGATTCACCATCAACAGCAGGTGCAGCGTCAGTCCGCTTGCCATTTGTTCCGTTACGTACTCCCGAAAAGCAGTCACGATTTTTTGACTGATCTCATACCCTTTGCAGATAACATCCTGAGACAATCTCTCCACCACCGGCAAATCTGACGGATTGAGATCAGTAGTCAGTGTTGGGAACCAAGCTTCCTTGCGAGCATTCACAGCCTGTTGTCGATTTCCTTCCGCCACTTGCAAAGCTTCCAGACAGTTCTGAATCTGGTTGATATCTTGGCGTGTTGGAAGAGGACTGACAATCACAACAGGCACCTCGGCTTTGATCGGCAGGACACTGATGATGACATCCACGCGACGACTCGCCAAATACTTCTCTACCTCTGTGCTGGAACACAGACCTACGACCCGAAGTGAACGCAATTCGCTTTCCAGATACGTTTTCAAAAACCGCGAAGTCCCTCTGCCTGTTCCGCAAACGACAAGCGCATCTGCCTTTTTCTGCTCCAGCCAGCGATCATAACCTGCTTGGAAATGCAGGACAAAGTAAGCAATGTCTGCATCAAGCCAATAGACCCCCCGATGCCAAAACACTTCTTCGCAAGAGCGTTTGACTGCATCAAACATGCGTGCGTAGGAACGGCGAATCTCCTCCGTCAGTGGATTCGCAAAAAGAACTCCCTGACGATAACGGTTCAAACTATCATCCAGATGAGCGAAAAGCAGTCTGACCAGCTCCTGATCCTCGTACAACGGTGCCAACATCCGACTGCTAACCGCTTCTGTCAGCTCCTTGGTTGCCTGGAAAACGTCCAAAACGATCCTACCTGCACGCGCTTCTCTTGGCACCTGTTCAGTCCCTAGTAGCGGAAGGCACGCATACGCAATCTCGTGTTCGGGAATATCGACGTTCAATCGCTGACAGAATGCTCGAACCTCGTGTGAAAACAGCTCGTACCCGCTCCAATGCCTCGCTTCTCCCATCTCGGCATCATCCGCAGTGACCAATTGGCCCCTTTGTACACGATGGACGACAATGCATAAGCGAATCAGTAAACTAATCAACACTCGGTCTGCCAGCGTCTCCGCAGCAGCATTCATCCATGCTTTGATGCTGTGAATGATCTCCCCTAACTCTGTCCGACTGATCAGCCATTTCTCCAATAACGGACCTGTTCGCGCTTCTTGTCCATACTCTAAAAGCATTCCCTGTACCATCCGATACATGTCGATTCCATCCAACAGATCGTGAATCAAGTTTTCGAGAGCATACCGCTTGTGCCGCTCACTCCCGTCCACACGTACACCGTACCTTTGCTTCGTGACGAGCTCGAGACGCCAGCCATCGAGCAGCTTTTCCGCGTCCTTGACATCGGCCACGACAGTATTGCGACTGACTCCCATATGGTCGGCCAAATCGTTCATCCGCTGATACCCTTCTGACAGCAGAAGAATGAACAAAAAATGCTTGACCCGATCCTTTTGCGGCAGAATGAGTGTCTTGCTGTCATCCCTTTGCAAATTTTCCTTCAAAGCATTTCGATGCTCTTGCTCTTCCGTTATCCACAGCCCTTTATTCGGTTGAGAATGGAGGATGACATTTCGTTCCTTTAGCCATTGCCTGACGTTATCCAGGTCGTACTTGACGGTGCGTTCGCTTACCTGGAAATCGCGCGCGACGTCCTTAATTTTCAGCGGATAGTAGCTGTCGAGTATCACCTTCAGTAATGCATGGGAACGTGTGGTTAAGAAGACCATTCCTTTCTCCTTTCCATAAAAAGCTGTGTCCTTGCTTGAGATTCATTATAGAAAACGCTTTCTCAGTGGTAAAGAACGATTCCTTTCCCCATCAATCGTGCAATTTTTGCAATTATCAGTTCGATTCGACAGCGCATAGAAAAAGCCCGCAACGAAAGGTTACGGACCTCTACTTTTAAAAAGAGCTCACTTACAGGATTCCACCCAAGCTCGCACCTTTGACAAACAGTCGTTCGATATTTTTCTCGACAGTTGGATCGGGTACCAATGGCGGTGCTTGATGGGGCTTGGTACGTGCATCGATAATCAGATTATCACAACCCCAATGCTTGTTCTCGTAGTAGCTGTTCACGCCGTAAATGTCGTGGGATGGATTACTGCGTGTAAAGGTTGCCCACAGGAAGTTTTGAAGAGACGTGCTCATGAATGTACTGTCGTCACAAAGGATGATCATCGGGCAAGACGGGATCGGACCTCTCGCTTGAATCGCGTCACACAGATTCTGTAATTGCTGCTGGGCGCTCGCGTAATCGGTAAAAGCAGGACCTTGGATCGACACCACACCTGGCATAATCAAGCGGGCATTCTCAAACTCTCGCAAATCCTTCAGCTCATCCGGCACCTCTTTGCACAGCTCTCGTTTTTGATCGCCGTAAGCAGCGAGGACAACCTTACTGCCGCTGTTTAAGCCTGTTCCCGAATAATCCAACGTATCAATGGTCGTGTTTGTATAAAAATGAACATCGCGATGCAGATCGATTCTCTCCAAAATATAGGTCATAAAATCGACTTCATCATGCGTCGTCAATGGTCGATTTTCTTCTGCGGTAATGAATAAATACTTGGCCAAGCTCAATTGGCCAGTTCCTAAAATGCGGTTGGCAATGGTGAGCATCTCCGTCGGCTGTTTGACTTGCTGATAAGGCGTATATCGCTCGCTTCCGATGGCAAACAGCAGCGGATGCACACCGGCAGCATCTACAGCATGAACTTCTTTTACACCTGGGATTTCTTGCTTGATCGCATCGCCCGTTAACTCGTGAATCAGTTGACCAAATGACGTATCTTCTTGTGGCGGACGGCCCACAACTGTGAATGGCCAGATCGCATTCGGCTTGGCGTACACTTTCTTTACCTTCATCACAGGGAATGGATGGATCAGACTGTAATAGCCCAAATGGTCGCCGAATGGTCCTTCTGGTTTCGTATCTCCAGGATAAATATCTCCCGTGATTACAAAATCCGCATCATTGCTTATGCAGTAACCATCGATATAGCTGTAGTGAAAACGACGCCCAGAAAGCAAACCGGCAAAAGTAATTTCGCTCAAGCCTTCTGGCAACGGCATGACAGCCGATAAAGTATGGGCAGGCGGACCGCCAACGAAACAACTTACTTTCAGCGGCATCCCCATTTTGGTCGCTTTGGCTTGGTGGACACCAATTCCACGATGGATTTGATAGTGCAAGCCAATTTCTTTGTTTACCTCATATTCATTACCAGTCAACTGCACACGGTACATCCCCAAATTGGAATTCATGATTCCAGGCTTGTCCGGATCTTCCGAATAGATTTGGGGCAACGTGACAAAAGCTCCACCATCCATCGGCCAGCTTTGGATAAGTGGCAGGTCTGTTATGCTGATTTCCTGTGCGGTTACCGGCATGCTAGTCGATTTTTTTGCAGGCAAAGCCTTTAGAGCAGCAAAGCCGTTTTCGATATTTTTAAATGGCTGCTTTAGCGCTTTCATCGGATCATTGCGCATAGCGATTATATTTTCAGCGGCTTGCCAGGTGCTTCTGAAAATAAACTTGCTGCGCTCAATTGTGCCAAAAAGATTGGATACCGCACGAAACTTTGAGCCTTTTATGTTTTCAAACAGTAAGGCTGGTCCGCCAGCTTCGTACACCTTCAAGTGAATCGCGGCCATTTCTAGATAGGGATCTACTTCTTCGCGAATACGGACCAAATGTCCATGCCTTTCCAAGTCAAGGATGCACTCTTCTAAATTCTGATACATATCTATAGGGCTCCAATCACTAGATTCTAGATTTACCAGTAGATCAATACCTTCTCATCATACAGGAAAGATCCTACAAATTCACGTTACCCTTCCGCACAATTTCTTGAAGCTCGCTCAGTTCTCTGATTTCGTAGGTTGGCTGAATGCTCGTCTGATTTTCCTTGCCCAGAGGGTTGAACCAGCATGTATCGATCCCGTAAAGGGCTCCCCCTTGTATATCAGAGGTCAACGAATCTCCCACCATCAATACGTTCACCTTCTCCGTCCATTGCAGTTTGGAGAACGCGTATTCAAAAATTTCCCGATCCGGCTTTTTGTAACCGACCTCTTCGGAAATAATCAGGTGCTCAAAAGAGTTGCTAAGCGGTGAAGCGGCAATTCTTGCCGTTTGCACAGAGGCGAACCCATTCGTTATGATCGCCAAGCGGCAATCCTCCAAACTGTTGCACAATTCAACCGCTCCTGGTACCAAATGCACTTCTTTGCCCAAGAATTCGAGATAGGCGCTGCCGAACTCCTCTGCATCGACGTCTAGCTGAACAGCTTTGAAAAGTCTTCGAAATCTCTCTACACCCAGCTCTGCTAGAGTGATTCGCCCCTTTTCTAAATCCTCCCACAATCCTTTACTGATCTCTTTGTAAGTCACTCCATAATCAGACGATCCCGTAGCGAGTCCAAACTGAGAAAACGTCTTTTGCAAAGCATTTTCTTCTGTCGTTTTGAAGTCGAGAAGTGTATCATCTACATCGAATAATATGACTTGATAGCGCATGATAACCTCCATAAATCTTTACTGATCAAGTATTCGTACAAACTAACACCTTTCTATCATATCAAAAACAGAAGGCCAACCTGCATACAAAAAGCCTCGAACTGTATCATTCGAGGCTGTGCGAGATTTATTAGAGGAGCGGCTTCTGGATCAACGTGGCGAATTTGAACCGATGGACATGTCCGTCGTTAAACGTGGTCCTCCCACTTACGAAATGAACATGTTTTCCATTTCCAACCGGAATTGCGGGTCCAGTTACAATTCGCACGCGATGGAGATGAGTGAAGAAGTCTGTATTGGACCGAATGACATGAACGTGGCTTTTTCCTCTGGGGATTGCTTGACCAGTGACGCCAGCAAAACGGTGATTGTGTCGATCTGCTCCTTCTTCTGCAAGCTGCGTGCTACCTAAAAACTCATGAACATGTCTCTGAATTCTTGTTGTACGTTTACTTTTTAACTTCCATTTTAATCTTTTTTTATTAGCCATTGTTTTCATCCTTCCATCCCAGGCTTGCTATCACTGTATTCAGTGTGACAAGGAGGCGAACTGGTCAATAGCTTGTTTCCTACGAAAATCCATACTACCCTAACTTAATTCGCGCTTTTTCCTACATAGCTCCCTGCCATGATGATCGAATTCGTGTATCCACCACTTACATTTTCGAAACCTGAGAGCAAGGTTGGGGCCCCAACAAATTCAACCGTATCATCTTCATAGACATCTAATGCACCTAGGTAAACAACTTGGTAGCTATCCTCCTCGTCATTGACGACATGCAAGACGGAAATCATCCCGATTTCCGGTATTTCTTCTTCTTCGATGCTCAACACCGTTCCTTTATCTTGAATCATCGAAGCATGATACTTGGAAATGTTTTTATTGATATGTTTCGGTTGCACATTTTGATCGACTAATTGCTGAGCTTCCTTCACTTTGTCCCCAGTTGCCGGAAACAGATGAGCATGCTTTGCCAAAAACGCTTTGGATTCCGGTGGAAATTCTTCTCCAGCTTCAAAGCCATTCCCTTCATGTAAGGCGAGTACAGCCATCGAAAAGTACATATCGACATTATTATTTTCTGATTCCGCAACTGCCTCTGTACCTTCACTCGTGGAAGAAGAGCCTTGTTTGGCTAAATTGGAAAACACGGATGAAGTACTTGAATTCGTTGAACCACATCCTGTAACGAAAATGAATGCGAAAAAAATGAATGCATAAGAAAATGAAATTCTCATCTCACTCAACCTTTCCTATTATTTCCTTCCCCTCATTATCTCATGGTATTTCCCTTGCAGGAAGTCCACCCTTTCCTTCCGAATTCTCTCTCTACATGGTAGAAGGAAGGTGAAACAATGAACGCACTCTTAGTGATTGATGTGCAAAACGGAATTGTGAGTTGTGGGGATTACAAAGAGGAACTCTTTTTGATGGAACAGGTGATCAAAGATTTTAAAGAGAGCAATCGTCCTGTCATTTTTATTAGGCATATGGATGATGCAGAAGAAAGTCCCCTGAAAAGAGGCTCTATCGGTTCTGAAATTCACCCTTCATTAAAAGACTATTCCGACTTCATCATTGAGAAGCAAACCCCTAGTTCTTTCTTCCAAACTGAACTCACACAGACTTTAGAAAAGCTAGGAGTCGATCATCTTTTTATCATTGGTTTTGAAACGGAATTTTGTTGTATGTTTACGGCGATCGCTGCCTATGATCGCGGCTATAAAGTGACGTTCATTAAGGACGCAACTGGAACAACCAATACCGCCGAATCATACAGCATGCAAGGATTAGACATTAAACAGTTTGTAGGAACCGTTCTCCGTTGGTCAAGTGTCATTGAAGTAGTAAACTACACCGAGTACGCTGAAAAATATAACTGATCTGAGCAGGTCGTACCTGTTATCCGCAGACTCGCCATCGATTTCCCAACTCTGCCGGGGCCTATCAATGCCGATTAATACTACTGTATGGAATTTGGCCACCGCTGGTGGAGGCATTATAGCTGGCTTCCCCCGGTAACAATAAAAACGGGGATCCCAATAAGCGAAGCTAACGAACTCAAGTAGATAAAAATTCTCCGTAGATTATTGCGCTAACTGGTTCGAATAATACAGCGGGAGTCTAGGACTTTATTTTCTGGGCCATGGCTACCGCTGTTTTGATTGGTAGGTCAGTCTAATACTTATTTCTAACGAGCAACGAATAATTCTCCTTCAAGATTACGCCAGATCAACAGTTCCGGTCTAATTGCATGCCGGGATTGGTAAGTAGTCAGTGTGTTTCGGTATTCTACCGGGGCACAACTGGTTTAATTTTTTCTGAAACCGTTCATCTCTATAAAACCAAATGTATAAAGTACAATGTCTCAGTTTTGAGATGCGTGAAAAAGGATTCGACCCAGGCGTTATCAAGGCAGTTTCCATTGGAGAGTGGCTGCCACTTATGCCAAGTTCTTTTATTCGCTTATTGTACTGCCGAGACGTGTATTGGAAGCCCTGATCTGAATGTAGGGTTGCTTTTCTGCACGTCTCTTTCTTCTTCCACAGTAGCAAACTTGGTTCTTGGACGACCAACAAATGGAGTGTCACTAGAACAATTCTTCCCTCTCTGATCGACAAAACCTTGGCCACTATTTTTCTTTCGAACCCATTGCAGAACTTGCGTTTTACTAGGTATCCCCAATTCTTTAGCTATTGCTCTATAAACCATCCCTCCTTTTTCGTACATTTCTACTGTACACAGCTTAAACTCCTCGGAATATCGCTTGGATGTTTGACCATTTTTACCCATGAGAAAATCCCCTCCAAGTAGGGTGCACTACATTACCCAAGAGGTTTTTGACTGTTTCCTGTACTTTCATGCTTTGAACTTAGTTATGGATTGTTGCAATTCTTCCGCCATTCTGCTTACCACTTCAATAGCAGAAGCGATTTCTTCCATCGATGAATACTGTTCCTGCGCTGCTGCAGACACATTTTGTGTATGGGTCATAGATTGCTGTGAAGTATCTGCAAGCCCTCTTATCATTTTCACCACATGCTGCGAACTCGCCGTTACTTCTTCTACAATCGCAGACACTTCCTGTGATTGTACCGAAACATGTTCCACCATATTCGTAATATCATGAAACGCTTCACCTGCCTGCTGAACCATCTCAATCCCTTTATGAACAGCAGACGTTCCTTCTCCCATCGAACGCACTGCATGCCCTGCTTCTGCCTGAATTTCAGAAATCAACTGCCCGATTTCCTCAGATGCCTGTCCTGACTGCTCCGCCAGCTTTCGCACTTCATCTGCTACAACCGCAAACCCTTTTCCATGCTCGCCTGCTCTTGCTGCTTCGATCGCTGCATTTAAGGCAAGCAAGTTCGTTTGATTGGAGATTTCGGTAATCAGCGTAACAATCCGCCCAATTTCTTTCGACTTCTCACCAAGCGTATCAACAACTGACGCTGTCGTATTCACTTTTTGCTGGATAAGCTCAATCTGGGCTACTGTTTCTGTAACAACCCGGTTCCCTGTCGTCGCCTTATGATTTGCCGTTACTGTCAGATCGGCTACAGCCTGCATAGAAGATGCGGCTTGCTCCATTCCTTTGGAAATTTCTACAGCGGCTTGATTTACTTGATCTGCACCGGACAGTTGATACTCTGCACTTCCTGCCACTTCTTGAATTGTTGTTGAAATCTGACTTGCTGCGTATTTTACCTGTTCACCCGTTGCCAATAGCTCCTCACAACTTGCAGATAATTCTATTGCATTTGTGTTTACCTGTTGCACGACACTACGTACACTGCGCATCATGTTGTTAAATAATTGGGTTAACATCCCTATCTCATCTCTCGCTTGATAATCTCCTTGTACGGTTAAATCGCCTTGCGCCGCTTTTGCCATTAATTCTTTCATCATGTGAAGCGGACGCGTAATGATGCGACCAATGACTAAAGTGAAAAGCGCACATAATACAATCGCAACCACTGTAATGATAACTGTCCAAGTAATCGCGCCCTTTGCATAAGCGGTATTTGTCTTATAGAGTTCTTCCGCTCTTTCCTGATTGTAATCCGCCAGTTTCTCCAGCTTACCACTCAACTGCGTACGAGTCTCTCTAACATTTTCTACATAATATTGGTAAGCTTGATCATTTTTATTGACCATCGCCAGAGCAATTACTTTCTCTACATTTTCCCAGTATGTACTGCGCAACTCTTTATATTGACCAAATATCTCTTTCTCCTGCTCATCCATTTTTGTTCTTTCATAGCTTTTTATCAACTGTGCGGTGGCTTCCTTTCTGTCGTTCATTGTTTTCTTCATTTCTTCATTCTCTTTCGGGTCTTTCGTTAGTAATAAACCTAATGTATTTACCTCAACGATACGATTATTCAGTCGGATTTCAGTAAGCCATCTTACTGAATTCATCCGATCTTCATACATTTCAGTTGAATTTTCCGCCATACTTTTGATGTATGTAACCCCCACGAACCCTACCATGGTTAAAAATACAACTGCCATTATCATGAGCAGCAGTATTTTTTTTCTTACTTTTATATCCCTTATCCACTGCATTCCATTTTTGCTCCTTTATGTACAAATTTCCCAAGCATATTTCTAGAAGAACATTTCCATCTTTGTCCATTTTCATTGAATTTGTTCAAAATATTTGAATAGTCTTGGTGTAATAACTATACAAATCTGCTATCTTTTCATACATCCTGTCGACAGCTAACGTATACTGGACGAGGTCGTTGGTTCCGATACTAAAGAACTGAACTTCCTTGGCTAAGGCATCTGCCTGAAGGCATGCGCCTGGGATTTCCATCAATATGCTGACAGTGATATTCTCGTCAAATACGGCACCGTCCGCCCTCAATTCCGTTTTGGCCAGCTCCATGATGCGCTTGGCCTCGTGCAATTGCTCCAGGTGGGAAATCTTCGGAAACGTTGCATTTGTGCGCGGTATCGCTACGGCAAAAGGCGGTTCCACGTCCCACACGGCGATTTTGGCCCGTTATCGAGAAAATGTGGCACAGACCGCGTCAGGCGTATGAAGTCTTGAAGGACATGCCTGCCCAAACGCTCGATGTCCATAGTGTGCACTTGATGGCCAACATGTCTGTTTGGAGGAGACGGATGCGCTCGTAGCGTCCAATGTAGAGAGAATTGGTTTGTTTCCGTTCTGAGGTCCTCTTTATGGACCGAGACTCTTTCCCTGACGAGAATGAACAATATAATTCATGTCTTTTCAGAGTACAACAAATAATAACAGTCTTATTTTAGAAGTGCGAAAGATTCATTTATATTCAAATCACCGTATTGTTGATCAAACAGCTTACCGTCTTCTGACTTGGAATCAAACGGATTGGACTGTGGAGTTGTATACACATACACCAAGTCATATGAAAGACGTATGAGATACCCTAAAAAGTTTGTTTTTCGATTAATCACTGAAAGACACCGGGCTAATGCCATTTTTATTACATGTGCTCTCGACCATCATGCGATGGAGAATGGAAATCCAACTCATTTATATCGCAGTAATTTTAGGTTAATATAATCAATTACTTCATCTTTCTCCATTTCCTTCATATAGACCATTTCTTTACTTAAAAAATGCCAATGCATATCGACCTTGTATTGAATTACCAAAGATAATAATACTTCTATAGAAGGAGTTGATTTATCTGATTCAATTTCGCTTAAACTTGCATGTGATATACCAAGACTTTTGGCAAAATTAACTAGAGTCATATCATGTTTTTTCTTACCAATTTGACTCGCTCACCAATAGTTTTTGCACTCATTCGGCACTTGGTAGGGAATTAAATATCCCGTTCCACCCTAGAAAGTGAAACGGGATGTTTTTTGGGATTTTGTCATTCGGAGTTACCCTTTTGGGACAGCCTCAGGTAGTTCATTATTTTAACGTGGCATCCCTGAAGGTTTCTTCTCCTGCTTCCATCGTCAACAATACTTTTGCACTACCAATTTCTGTTGAAGGAATCTTAAAGAGATTCTTATCGATCACAACAAGGTCTGCTTCCTTCCCTTGTTCAACGGAACCAGTGATTTTATCTGAAAAGCTGGCATAGGCACCGTTAATCGTGAAACTAGCAATCAAATCAGCAACCGATGCTTTTTCTTCAGGTCCCAGCACTAACTTAGGATCGGTATTTCCGAAAGCCTCTCTGGTGACACCTACTTGTATTCCGTATAATGGATCAAATTCCCACGTTATCGGATAGTCACTAGCAGAGGCCACTTTCACTCCGTTATTGATCAGACTCTTCATCGGATACTCACGACTTGCCCGTTCCTCTCCGAGATAAGGCAGTTCAATGTTTTCATAATAGCCTGGTGATTTAATAAACCAATATGGATTGGCAACAGCCACAACATTCAATTTTTCCATGCGCTGAATATCACTTGGCTGAACGATTTGGAGATGAGTCATCTGATGGCGGGAATCTCTTTTTCCATTCTTCTCTACAGCGTACTCAAAACCATCCAAGGCTTCTTTTGTGGCAGCATCTCCGACAGAATGAACGTGCATCGCAAAACCTGCTTTATCCAATGCAGCAGCCGTCTCGTTAAAGACTTGAGGATCCCATTGCGGTTTGGCATTGTGCTTATCCATATATGGTTCAATTAGCGCAGCTGTCCCTCCCTCAATTACACCATCCATGAATACCTTCACCGAGTTTACCTTGACATCAGGTCCGTTTAGTTTTGCCCGTTCTTCTACCAACGATTTTACTTGAGACGGACCCTTGGCAGGATCAGTGGCCAAGGACACACGATATTTCAGATGAAGCTTTTTTTCTGCTTCAAGATCCTTTAATGCTTTTAAGGCATTACTACCTGGAATAGCTAGTGCGAGATGGACAGAAGTAATTCCTTTTTCTGCTGCCATATTCTCATAGGCTAAAATCCCTTCCTTATACTCTTCTTCAGAATAATCCGGAATAATCTCCATCACCAAATTTTGAGCGGTCTCACGAAGAGTACCGGTAGGTTCCCCCGTAACATCGTCTCGCTCAATTACGCCCCCTTCTGGATTCTTTGTATCCTTGGTAATACCGGCTAGTTCAAGAGCTTTCGAGTTCACCCACACCGAGTGATGGTCTTCTGAAGTTAGAACAACAGGTATATCTTTTACGATTTGATCAAGATCCTCTTTTTTCGGGCCCTTTCCGGGGAACACGGGGTTTACCCATCCAAATCCCTTCAAGCCTTTAAGATCAGGGTTCTTTTGTACAAATTCCTTAATTGTATTGAGATAATCCTCCCGCGATTCTTTTCCAACCAGATCCACTGAAAAGATTGTTTCAACGGCTGCAGTCACATGAGAGTGGCTATCAATAAAACCAGGAAGAACCATCTTTCCGCCAAGATCAACCACTTTGGTCTTTGAGTTTTGAAAAGGTTTTACTCCTTGATTGGTGCCAACATATACAATTTTCCCATCGCTGATCGCTATGGCTTCAGCAAAATCACGCTTTGCATTAACGGTGTAAACGGTACCGTTTTGCAATATGACATCTGCCTTTTTACTGATGGGGTTCGTTGCATTTATTTTGGCCTGTGCAAATCCTGAGAAAAGTGTACTCATTAAGAGAGATGCAAGAGCAACATTCAACGTCTTCTTTAGCTTCATACAATCACCTTTCCTGGCGTGTCTACAATTCACTTCAGGAAAAATTATATATAAAATATAGGTAGAGAAATATGTTCATAGCAAACGAAAAATTAATACTTTTTCATCCATCGTGGAGGTTTCTTTGTTCGAATAAATCGTACAGCTTAAAGGCTAACATGAGATTAAACCGCTCTTCCGGATCATCCAGCTCCAGCTGTAATAAGTCTGTTATCTTTTCTAATCTATACTTCAGTGAACTTCGATGGATAAAAAGATATTCTGCAGTTTCTTTTAAATTCCCGTTCATGGCTAAATATACTCGCAATGTATCAAACAGGTCTTTTCCCTTTTTATTTCCGTAGTTTAATAACGGGTCCAGATATTTCTTGCTGAACAATTTTGCCGCAAAACTCTCTTTAAGATCAAATAAAATGGAAAGAGAACCAAGATTGTCAAAGTTTTGTATACGTTTGTTTGAAAAGCGGTTACTTACGATTTTCAAAGCTTGATGAGCTTGGCGATAACAAACGTGGAAGTCTTCTATGGTTTGTGTCCTAGAACTTATTCCTAAAAAAATTTCAATTCCTTGTATGGTTGGTGAAACAACATCCCTAATTTGTTTATGAATCAGTTTCCAATAGAGGTTGCTGTCTTTTTCTTTTTGGTCAGGAACAATCAGAACATAGCGTTCCTCTTTTTGCGTTACGATAATATTTCGATCAAAAAGGTGTAATGCTGTTCTGATTCTTTCCCATATCCAAGTCATCTTGAGCTTAATTGATTGTAAATCCGCTTCTCTATGATTACATTCGATAGATAATACACCAATTCTATTAGGTTCAAACAGATTGAGATTAAACAGATTGGCATATCCGATCATTTTTTCTTTATCTTCAATCTTTTCCAGGAAAAGTTGATGGATAAAACCGTCCTTAACCTGTTCTTTTGCATCTGCCACAAGTTTTTGCTTTTTGATCTGAATCGCATATACATCCAAGGCGTAATTCAGTGTCATTCGCATTTCCAGATCGAATTCCTGTTTACTTGCTTTCACACCTACATACCCGAATAGCTCACTGCCACAAACTACCTTCCATATGCCAAGATTATTATCTTCCCCATATTGGAGCCACTGCTCTCGATCAGGTATATTCATAATTTCCCATGCTTTTACATTTAGTTGTCTTACGATTTCCTCTAGCTCCTCATTACGTTCTCCCATGAAAAAACTGGAGATCGGATGCAGGAAACGATCAAATAGAATAACTGTTTTTCCAATCAAATCTGAGAAGGTTTTGGTAATCTCAAAGTAACCATCACCTACCAGAGCCTGTGTCACTAATTCTTTATAGTGAATCATTCGTTTTTCCAAGCGATTTTTGTCTTCCAGTTCTGCCTTCAATTTCTGCTTTTCTTTCTCTTTGTTTTTTATCATTTCAATTACGATTGCGAAATCTTTCCCATATTCCCCAAAGGACTTGTCCGCTTGGATATTCAAGGGAGCCGCCTCCCGATACCCAACAAAACAGACATCAAAACTGGTGGATTCGCTTTCTTTAATTGGGAAGGTAAACCAGGTAACAAAACCTTCGTTCTCAAATTCGCTAAGCAGATCACAACTCTTCCATACTTCGATACCATCCATAGAACAATGTGGTTTAGATAAACAGCATTCCAAACAAGACGAACACGATAATGGAAACTTCTTTTCAAAGCTCTGTGAGTCTCCTCTTCTTGTTCGAATACTCAAGACATCCTCTGATTTTTGAATAATTGCAACGTAGTCACAGACAAACTCATCCCAAAATGACTCTAATAGAAACCGCAATGCTTCATCAACGGTTTCTAGTTTGTGCAAGTTTCTCGCAGTATTACGTAAGTGTATATCGATATCTTCAATACTATTCTGCCCCCAAATCCACTCCCATTTGTCCATTATATCCCTCATTTCTATATGTTAAATTTGAAAGAAACCCAACCAGAAGCGTTGCAACAAACATCATAATTGATATTCGTTCAAAACGCTGCCACTTAATTCAACAATCTTGGTACATCACTATAAAATATAATATGTAATCCCTATTATTAATTTGATCTATTAAGTTTTAAAAAAGCGCCAGACTCTAATCGGACACGCATTTCAACGATATCTGATACTTCTATGTTCCTATTTCAACAGACGCATGAGTTGATTCGTAACAATCGCGACAAAACCATTTCCCAATACGCGAAGAAAGTTATTATCTGGGATATGCTTCATGTTGAAGAGACAAATGGAAAGGTCTGCTGCGCAGCTGACACCTCGTATGTTAACAGGAGGTACTTTTTTATCTAACGCCAAAATCTTTCCTTACAGGAATGCTCCTATTAATCTCTATTTTCCGAGTTTTAAAAAGAAAGGCAGAGTAGGACTCGATTGTCGAGTTCCATTCTGCCTTTCTTTTTAAAGTATTTCTGCTTTGCCTAACACCTTCTATTTCTGAACCTCTATCGTTATTTTTGTCACATACTCTTCGCTAGTATTTTTGGTTACCGCATCTAGGACGTATTCTTCATACGAATATTCCCCGATTTGAAGTTCGTGGGCTTGCAAGTTATCGCTTCATGATTTTCTGTTTGTTTCATATATAAATTCGAATAGTTTTCGTAATCTGCTGACAATAGTTGATTACATGAAACCATCGCTCCAATTAGATACCCCATATCGAGCCGATACGTATGGGGCGCATCAATAAAATCAGAAACAGCCCGTACAAAGTCTCGGTCCGTACAATCTAGAATGGCATCACTGGAAAATAATTTTTCCTCCGAAAGTTCTTCTATAATGAAAAATCGGTTTTGATGGCTTCCTTGGTCAAGCTAAGCTTCGTTTCAATCATTTGTTGGATTTGCTGCAGGTTTTGAATTTTGCGCTGAATTGTAGACGCTTTATCTTCTAAAAGGCTAACAAAGTTTTCTGGTGTTTTGTTTTCCAAAAAGACCGGACATCCATACCGCAGATTGGTCGATCCTTTGCAGAACGTTCAGTCATTGCTATATGACAAAAGATGTCATAATGGGCGGTTTATACTGAATCCATCAACGAAACGATTGGAGGATTTCAGTATGATAGGTCTGCGTAGTATCGCAAAATGGGTAATGTTAATAGGGTTGTGCTTGATGTTCCTTTCAGCTGGTATGAGTAAGCTGATTGGCGATCCAGAAGCATCACTCGCTTTTCAAGCATTCGGGTTCCCCCATTGGTTCCAAGTTGTGATCGGTTTAGGCGAAGTGCTTGGCGGACTGGGCTTACTGATAAAAAAGTATGCGCGTTACGCCGCCTATACGCTCGCAGTCATCATGCTTGGTGCTACAATCACGCTTCTGCTACACGGTGACACGACTACTGTAGTGATTCCGTTTGTCTTACTCCTTGTTTTCTTGCTTATCGGTCGCCAGAGTGGTAGCAAAAAACAGCCGAATAACGCTACTCCGATTTAATCCGACTGCTCACAAAAAAGGCCGTCAGTTCCCACCCGTAGCTAGGTGAGGATCTGACGGCCTCCCGCTTTTTCTTCAAGCTCGTTCGTTTACAAATGCTTTTTTATAAAGTGTAAGAGGGTCTGACCTTGTGCGGTAAGAATCGCTCCCTTACCTTGGCATTTGGGGCATGATTCCTCTTGCTTGTTTCATTCACTAGAGTCCCCTTGCCTTCGCATTCCCAGCAGGATTGCTCTAAGTCATCCATTGAAATCGTCATGAGGCAAAACCCTTTCCCTGCTAAAAATAACCGTACCTTGTCCTGATTTTAACACGAATTCGTCATGTTCTGCCAGCAAGTTCACTATCGCGATGGCTGGCTCTTCCTATGTAGTCAAACAATTATTTTTCACATACCCTTCTGCTCGAAATCATAGTAGGTAAAGATAGTAAAAAAGGAGGGATGACATGTGGATCAAGAAAAAGTAACCATCAAGATTAACGACAATGGATCAATTCGTGTGAC
The DNA here is from genome assembly GCF_013332445.1 of Brevibacillus sp. HB1.1. Classification (NCBI taxonomy): domain Bacteria; kingdom Bacillati; phylum Bacillota; class Bacilli; order Caryophanales; family Paenibacillaceae; genus Brevibacillus; species Brevibacillus sp. HB1.1. Next base: position 104,297 of record NZ_JABMIV010000001.1, read on the forward strand.
TGGTGCAGTTGAATTGCTGGATGGAGCAGGCGACAAGTATGAAGTCGGTTCATCTTTTTCACTCTGTAGATGCGGTCAATCCGAGAAGAAACCGTTCTGTGATGGCACGCATAAAAAAGTAGGTTTTGAAAGTGCACCACGGGCAAAAGCATGATTTGAAAGAGCGCAGATGCGCTCTTTTTTCAATTATCGATCACTTATGATGTAAATTTGTTTCCTCATTGGTATAATTTTGAAGAACCACGGCATTTTTAGGAGCGGTCTTATTTTTCATGATTGTCCAGATTCTCTAACATTCCGCAAGCCAAGTTCTCGTTTTGATTGACGGCGTTTATTTTTTATACCTACAATAATGACATTCCGATCCCATACGCATTGACGAAGAACGATCCTTCGTTCAGTTATGCCTGACAAAGTTAGGAGTTCACAACCATGTATGCACAAACAGTACGTTACGATCAATTTGGCGAACCCCATGAAGTATTGAAGGTTGAACAGCGGCTGATTGAACCTCTGAAGCAAGATGAAATTTTGGTAAAAATGAGCGCACGTCCTATTAATCCTTCTGACGTCATTCCGATTCGTGGTGCCTACAAGCATCGCATCAACCTTCCCGCCATTCCTGGGTATGAGGGGGTTGGTACCGTTATGGATACAGGTCCTTTTGCTCCCCGCTCTCTTATCGGGAAACGTGTTCTGCCTTTGCGCGGTGAGGGTACATGGCAAGAATACGTAAAAACGACAGCCGAGCTAGCCATTGCGGTTCCCGATTCGATCCCAGATGATATCGCCTGTCGATTGTACATCAACCCCATCACTGCGTGGGTCATCTGCAATGAGACGCTTCAACTGTCTCCCCATCAGTTTTTGTTAGTCAATGCAGCCAACTCAGCCATTGGCCGCTTATTTATTCAGCTATCCGCTTTTTTTGGTTTTAGAGTGATCGCCATCGTCCGAAACGCAAAATTTACCGAGGAGTTGATGCAACTTGGGGCGTGGCATGTCATCGACAGTTCACGTGTGTCTATTTATGATGCCATCATGAGTGTAACGAACGGACAAGGTGCTCATGCGTCTATTGATTCCATTGGCGGTCCAGATGGTTTAGAGCTGGCGAAGTCTACACGTGCTGGCAGAATCTTCTTGTCGTTAGGTCTTTTATCGGGAGTTCAAGTGGATTGGTCGATCATTTCGAAAGAGCTTGGCGTTCTCCCTCAACTATTTTTATTGCGCCACTGGAATCAACGAGTTTCCGTGTCTACCTGGCACGAAACGTTTGAGAAAGTCATCGAGCTCGTTCAGAATGGGAAGCTCCTTTTCGCAGAGCCTGGAGAGAAATTTGCTTTGCATGATGTTAAAGAAGCAGTGCAATTTGCGGAGAACCGTCAGCGTACGGGGAAAATCATCTTGGTGTAATTGGTCCTATACGGCTCTCGTTCTGTAGGGATGTACAAGTGGTTTACATAACATGAAGCCAAACATGAGCGTATTCTCGCCCTTTTTGGCTTCGACGAAACATAGGAGGTCCTATGGCTAAACATGAAAAGATGTTTCTTAAAAATTATGAATCAAAAGCCTCTGAATATCTGAACGATAAAGAAAAAGCATCAAATCTCCTAAAAAAAGCAATGAAAAAAGCAGATAAAAAAGCGATCGGAGATGCTTGGGAGAATTTACAGCTCCTCTTTCATATTTTCGGTGATTGGACGAGTGGAAAATATCGAACAATCCCTGTTAAATCCATATTGATGATTATTGGCGGGATTTTGTACTTTGTTTCACCCATAGACGCCATCACAGATTTTATTCCTGTTGCTGGTTTACTAGATGACGCGACAATCATTGGATTGGTGTTTCGACAAGTGAGCAGCGACCTTACTCTGTACAAAGAGTGGAAAGGAAAAGATTTTTTACAGGAATAGAGGCACAATCCATTCAATGGATAGTAGGAGAGTCTCTGTTCTCTCCTATTTTTTTATCCGAATGATTCTAGTAGAGCGAGGTGCTTTGATGACGTTACCCGAGTATTTACATCATACATTTCCAACGTTAATGCTTAGACCACCTTTGTTCTACAACTGGGATATTGGAATCCGCTTTGAGCTGGGTGTGAACTACGATTACCATGACGTTTATGAAAATTGCCCCTATTTACAGGGGGTTAATAGTCGAGCAATTACTTTATTTAAGACTTTACATGCACCTAAAGATGACATCTATATCGTAGTGGATGTAAACGATTTTGGAGACGGTCGGGCTTTTAATCGTAAATTGAACGCCTTTTCCAAGTATGTGAAGAATAAATCACTTTTGTATAAGCTTAGGCAAAATACCATTCCTTATGTTTTTCCAGAAGACGATGAGAATGAAGTCTATCGAACGCATCGGTTCTTCATGAAGTGTAAGACGTCGGACTTTGCCTATGTTCCCATGATAAAAGCAATCTGCCGTCAGGATATGGGATTAAAACCACGTATTTTTCATCGCGTCTACTTTATCAATACGAGCAAACATACCATCTTTCACATCTATGACGATCGAGGCTGTGATTTATTAGCCACTTCTCCTGAAACAATCAGAGGGATATATGCCAGCTATCCTCATTGGATATTAGATTATGACAGAGCCAAGATCGATCAGGTATTTTTGTAAATGGAATCAGTTACGGCAACACATTTCCGGCAGAGCGATAGATGTCATACCACTCTTCTCGCGTCAAACGAATATGGGTCGCTTTCACGCACTCTTTCATTCGGTCGATATTCGTCGTGCCAATGACAGGTTGCATGTTCGCCGGGTGCCGTAGTAACCAAGCGATGGCGATTGTTGTGTTGGATACTTCATATTTAGCTGCCATTTCATCGATTTTTTTGTTCAACTCAGGAAATTTCTCGTTCCCAAGGAAAGATCCTTCGAAAAATCCATACTGGAACGGCGACCAAGGCTGAATCGTAATATCATGCAGCCTGCAAAAGTCGAGTACACTGCCATCGCGGTTCACAGCCGAGTTGTTCTCCATATTGACGTTGAAGCCTTGCGAAATCATCGTTGCGTTCATCATGCTGAGCTGCAACTGGTTAGCGACGATTGGTTGCTTCACATACTTGTTTAACAGCTGGATCTGCATCGGATTTTGATTGGAGACGCCAAAGTGGCGTACTTTACCCGTGCTTTCCAGAAGATCGAACGCTTCCGCTACTTCTTCCGGCTCGACAAGAGTGTCTGGGCGATGCAACAGCAATACATCTAAATATTCCGTTTTTAGACGTTGTAGAATGCCATCCACAGCATTCAAAATATATTCTTTGGAAAAGTCGAACATGCCGGGCCGAATGCCACATTTCGATTGCAAAAGGATACGCTCACGAACGCTAGGGCTCATCTGAATCGCTTCTGCAAATACTTCCTCACATCTGCCCTTTCCGTAAATATCTGCATGGTCGAAGAAATTCGCACCTTCTTCAAGCGCCGTTTGTACGAAGCGCTCCGCTTGCGGCTTGTCTAGTGACCCTATCCTCATGCACCCAATTGCGATGACTGGTACTTCTAACTTGCTCGTGCCGAGTGGTATGGTTCTCATGTCAAACCCCCGATTCTTATAAGTGGGTCGTGCGATAGAGCAAAGAGCCTTCCCCAATTACCTGGAAGGACTCTTGTTTGGTGTAACTTCCCTGTACACCTGTGATTCTTCTATTTTCGGTAGTAATATTTCGCCCATTCGTTGATGATTTGTTTTCTCGTCTTCGCCTTCACCTTAGGGACATCGCTTGTCTCCCAATCTCGAATAGCCTCTCGAAATGACTTGTAAAACCAGAAATCATTAATAATCCATGAGCAAAAAATTTTTCGATACATGCGTCCCGCATGAATGCCAGAGCTGTATCTTCTTACAGCCTTACTTGCTAACCGTTTTGCAAACTTTTTACTTGGTCCAGTCTTGTCCTTTACAACCGGGAACTTCTTATAACTTTTACTCATCACTAACCTCCTTTTTGGGAAGTTAATGACCGTAATTCATCTCCTTCATCGCACACCCTCCTTCGGGTTTATCTACATGAAAATACTCATGAACCACTTAAAAGTTTCGCTTGTTCCATGAAAATAAAGTTTTAGACTAGAAAATAAAGTACTAGACTGATGGTAAATTATTCAACTAATGGGCAAGGCATCTCCATTGTTCATGCAAGTAAACTTACAAAAAAAGGGATTATTAAATTGTTTGTGGAAATTCACCTAATGAATAATATCTGGAGGAGATAAAATGAGTGACATGGTAATAAATGAAACGAGTCAAAAACTCGACATAGGCGGAGTTAAACTATGTTTTAAATATTATGGTGAAATAAGTGATTTTCCAACGGTGGTTTTTGATTCTGGTTATGGGTGCACATTAAACTACTGGAGTTCCATTAGTACTGAAATTTCAAACCAAACAAGGATGTTCATTTATGATAGAGCAGGTATAGGTGAAAGTGAAAGTGATGAGAGACCTCGACATAGTCAGCAAATCATTGAGAATCTTAGAAGCTTGCTTCAGAAAGCAAACGTGTCCCCCCCTTATGTTTTGGTCGGGCACTCTTTTGGGGGATTGAATGTTCGACTATATGCAAGTACATATCCAGAAGAAGTTGCCGGGGTGATTTTATTAGATCCCTCTCATGAAGATCAAAATAGAATCATGGTTCCTTTATTTTCGGAAGAAGTTCAGGCAGAGTACTATAGTCAGTTTGTTCTTGAAGGCTCTATTCAAGAAATTGAAGAAAGCTTTGATCAAGCTCGAAAATCTAAATCACTTGGTAACAAGCCGCTCATTGTCGTATCAGGTACATTACAACCTCATCATAATCCTGAATCTATGTCTGCTTGGATCGCATTACATAAAGAGCTTACTAAATTATCAACCCGTAGTAAGCATATAATTGTTGAAAATGCCGGTCATGCAATTCATATTGATCAGCCAAATGTTGTAGTCGATATCGTTAAAGACATGCTACTTTTATGTAAAGCTCAAAGTAATTGAGGTCATTCGTTCATCAGTGTTTTCTTTGATCGGATCAGTCTAAAACTTATTTGAACAAACAAGAAAAGAAAAGCCTTTGTAAGCAAAGGCTTTTCTACCATTTCGTATGGAGCGGGTGATGGGAATCGAACCCACGCCGCAGGCTTGGGAAGCCGGAGTTCTACCATTGAACTACACCCGCATGATGTTATCGCATTCATTCCAACTGCTTCCAATTATATAACTGTCTGAATTGTTTGTCTAGTACATCTAATCGAATGGAGCCGTGCCACTCATGTAAGAAAAGACCGCCGGGTATCGTCCCCGTACGGTCTTCTCTGCATGCTTTGCCATCAGGCATGCGCAAGTGTTTGCTCCGAAATAATTCGCCCACTCTCCATTTTCACTACCTGATCAGCAAGATGGAAGTAGCGATCGTCGTGTGTGATCGCAATTACACATTTGCCCTGTCTTTTCATTTCTGGCAGCAAGGATTCGTAAAAGAATTGACGATATTCTGGATCTTGGTCAGCAGCCCACTCGTCAAAGAGGAAAATGGGCCGATCTCTGACTAGACTGAGCATTAAGGCAAGACGCTTACGCTGCCCCGTAGACAGCTTCGTCGTGCTAAACGTTCCCGTTTCATCCACTTCTACTTTGTCAGCGATGCGAAGCACCTCTAAATGTTTGCTCACTTCTTCTTGTTTTGCTTGGTAATCGATTCCATACATCTTCTCAAACAGGTAGAAATCACTGAAAATCGCGGAGAAGAATTCGCAGCGTTGATCAGCATTCACTTTTTGGCCGTTCATAAAAAACTCGCCCTCATCTTGCTCATACAATCCGGTAATCAGCTTGGCAAACGTTGACTTCCCGCTACCGTTCCCACCAACAATGAAGACGATTTCCCCTTTTTGGCAGGAGAAGTCCAGCGGCCCTACGGAAAACTCTTCGCCCTCTTTGTTTTTGTATCGGAAACGCACCTGTTCAGTTGAAAATGTCTCAAAGTCTTGCGTGTTCCGCTCAGCCAAGGTTTCCTCTTCTCTTCTCGTCTCCACTGATAACGAATCAAGCAGCGCATTCAATCTCTGCCAGCTGATCTTGATCCGAATCAGCTCCGGTACCGCATTCAAAATACCGTGAACGGGCCCTGTCATATACAGGAAGACAAACACATAACTAATCAGCATTTCTTTTTGCAGGGAAGGGAAGAGAACCGGGAATAAAAAGGCAACCGTACCGATTACCACGACGAATAGCAATTCCCCAATCAAATACACGTTCACAAATTTAAATTGGCCCGCTGATTTCTTATGTCGATAGTCAGAGCAGCTTCTTTCCATGTCTTCTTCGAATTCTTTTCGTTGGGCCTGCGTTAGATACAGCTCCTTGAAGCCCCCGATCATATCGGTAATATAGGAGAAAAACACATTTTGGATGTCTCTGGTTTCCTCCCATACTTTGTTTGCAAAGCGACCTGCCAGCGTATACAAGCCTACAGCCACAAAAATGACAGCCAGACAAAACAAAAATCCGTATAGATCCAGCGAGCCTAGATAAATGAAGCAAAACACGAGTGTAACCGCACTAGTTAGTGCCACAACGACACTATTGGCGAACGTACTAATCGTTTCCGTATCATTATTTAACCCCGCATATATTTCACCGTTATCAAGTGTCTCGTACTTTTGATAAGGGGTCCGAAAAATTTTGCGGATCAGTTCCATTCTTTTTTCGTATACGATTTCATTTGTGATCACAATCAATCGGCTACGCATCATTTTCTCCCCGACGATATACAACAAGATACCCAGGAGAAAATACAGGAAAATGGATGCATGAAACTTGTTTGTAGAAGTGAGCGCCAGATTGATCATAAAAATAATCAGCGCATTCCCAAATCCGCTGATCAGCCCCTGTATGACAATAGAGGTCATGGATGTTTCTTGCGATTTCGGGAACAAGCGGGTGAGTGTGATGTAGACATTAAACAGAACGAGTCCTGCCACCAATGCGTACATAGCGTAAAAAATGGTGATGGGAAGCCAAACCTCGATGAACGACCATGGTAAGCCCATAAAAAAAACATCTGGCAAGTAGTATAAGGCGGCTGTCAAAACACTTCCCATGACAACAAATGCAACGAAGGATGCCAGACAGATTCGCCCCGCATTCGCGGTGAGTTTTCGTTCGCCTCGATAAACTTGCACGAAAATCTGCACGATCGCCCCACCAAGTACCAACAAAAGGATACCAAGGATCACGAGAGAAATGCTTGCCATACGATCCGCTTGAAGATTGGTGTCAGACACGATTAAGGGAGCTTCTTTGCCTAGTACGAGATTGACGGCCCCCTCTGCGATAACAGATGCGTTCAACGAGTTGATATTGGTCAAAACGACGGCGCCCAGCTTTTCCTCTGGACGAAATACCATGTACGAAGAAAATGCAGGGTTATTGCCGCCATGCGAAATTTGCCCTCCACCATCCTGATAAATCATCCAGCCTGATGCATACGAAAAACCATCTCCAGCAGGAGCTACCGAACGATCAGGAAGATGGGAAGCACGCACCAGCTCAGGACGAAATGCAGATGCCTCCAACCCCAACTGAATCTGCAACCATCGTTCCATATCGTTTAAATTGGAAACGACATAACCGGCTGGCGTATTTCCACGATATTCCGGTGCATCATACACGCGTGGGGAAAATAGTTCGATTTTGTGCCCTCTTGCCATCTCTGCCACGGGTGCCTGTGCCTTCAAAAAGGTATGGGTTAGCCCCAATTTAGCAATGACTTGTTGCTGCACATACTGTTCATAGGACTGTCCGGTAACTTTCTCGACCACATAGCCCAGGATATCGTAGTTAATGGTGGCGTATTCATACTCGGTCCCCGGCTTGCGAACCAGTTCAGTATCATTGATCGCTCGCACGGTTTCTTCGATTGCATTCTCACTGGAAGAAATAGGGATGGAGCCAATGCTTTCAAAAGGAATCCCGCTGGTATGATACAGCAAATGCTTAATCAGGATCGGTTGCTGTTGTCCTTTATAGGTAACGCGAAACCACGGGATATAGCTCTGAACCGGATCGTCCAGCGAAAGTCGCTTTTGCTCGACAAGCTGGTGAACAGCTAGCGACGTAAAGGCTTTGGAGTTCGATCCGATTTCAAACAATGTGTCAGCAGTAACCCGCTCTTGCTTCTGGGTGTCAGAGAAACCAAACGATTGCTTATAAATGGTTTTCCCCTCTTTGACGACCACAACAGCTGCACCCGGGATTTTTTCCGACTCCATGGTTTTATTGACTAGCTGTTCGATTGCCGTTATGATTTCCGTATCCTGTCGAACGCTCGTTTCGGCGTACACGGGCATACTGCCGGAAAGTACGAGAACCAGACACATCAGCAAGAACCCTAGTTTTCGTCTCGACTCATCTATGATCTTTTGCAGAATGATCCACTCCTTTTTAGGCACTGCGTCTGTGGGAAAGACCGCAACCAGTACGTGATGTAATTGGGATTGGATAGAAACCGTGGCGAATCAAACTCGCCACGGTTTCCTATTACGCATCGCACATATACACGGGTTTCGAGTAGAGGCGCAAGGTTTCTCTCCATTTTTTAACCAATCGCTCCCACTGTTCTAGCTCGATTTGCTCCTGTTTCAATAGGCTAATCGGGATACACAAGTTTAATAGACGCCCATCTATTTCAAAACGGGTAACACCCGCAGGCAAAACATGCCCTTCCGATACAATACGCTCCAATTCTGCCAGACTGATTGGCGGGAACCGTATCAAGGCGGCTCCTGTTTCCGGCCATTCGAGCATCCCTGTGGGCAGACGATGCACCTGGTGGCTATAGTTGTAACTGTCCACTAATTGACGCCATAGCGTCATTCGCCACTCATCATCGTGCCGATTCTCATTTGGATACAGATAGAAGCGTTTCTTGTTCCCTATCTTCATTTCTGCCACAGGCGTTTCTCGTAAACGCTCTGTTTCCCATCGAAACACAGAATCTTGCTCCACTGATTGCAACCATGTAGCGACTGGCACAATATGATCCCACATATCCAAGTGAAAATCCTCATGCTCCACTACCTGTACGGGGATATGTTTGCACCCAAGCGCTTGAAGAGCAAAGGTCCGATGTGCACCATCAATGATCAAATACTGGCCGTTTTGCATGAGAATCGCCAGCGGAGGATGGCGCAAAATCCCTTCCTCCTCAATGATCTGTCTGGTCTTGTGTAGTCGCTTGTATTCATGTGACTCGTGCAAACAAATTCGAGATGACTCTACCAGTTTTAGATTTGCCAGCACATCGTACAAAATGGTAACCTCCAGTTAGTCTTGCAAGTGAGTTCCGATCCCCTGCGAGAGTGCTTGTTTGTAATAGTAGCCAGCAATGGCGATATCAAAAATCGCCATCCCCATCGGATTAAACATGATGGGCTCATCTTGTGGAAAGTCTTTCATCTGGTCAAGGCAGACGATATCTGTGATGGATTTGGTATCTTCTTTTTGCAACCCTCTCTCTAGATGCATGATCTCGATGTCCGTGTTCTCACGGCAAACTTCGATCCAGTCGTCTACGATAATGGAGCGGGTATAGTCGAGAATTTTTGGTGTAAAGTCGCGTAACGACACATTTAACAACAAGGAATGACGTTTTGGTTGCTTGTCAATAAAACCATGCGGTGATACTGTGCACGTAATGAACACATCTGCTTCGCAGTATGCTTCTTCCCACGTTTGCGCGATAACCGTTTTCTCTTTGATCTCAGCCGGAATATACTCCTGTTGGATACCCGCAATGTCATAGAGAACCACCTTGGCGATCTTCTCTCCTAATAAGGCCGTTACCATTTGCAGATGAAGTCTGCCAATCGGACCAAATCCGATAATTCCGACCGTTACATTTTGCAGGGGGCGTACTTGTTCGTAATGCTTGAGGAGAAGACCGGAAACAGAAGCAGTTCGAATGCCGCTGACCAGAGCCGTATTAATCGTTGCCACAGGCTTACCCGTTCTGGCTTCGTTCAGGATGGTAATCGAATGCGCGCGTTGGATACCCTCTTGGAGGTTTTTCGGGAAACTGGCAATCCACTTGATTCCCGCCATGTAGGTATCTCCGCCTACAAATGCTGGCATGGCAATAATGCGGTTTGACATGTCATGATATCGCAAATAAGGTTTAATCGGCTGCGCATAATCTTCCTTTTGTAAGGCATGCACAGCATGTTCAATTACATCAATGGTTTCCTTCCAATTCTTGCCGATCTTTTCGATATCACTCGTGTTTAGATATAACACCGTGCATCCCACCCTGCTTATCGTAGTAGATTTGATTAGACACTGCTTAATTGCCAACGAAAGAATGCTTTTGCTGGTGTAACCACTGAACCCATTCCTGGTTGTATACGGTATTGACATAGGGCATACCGCCGTCTGGGCATAAAAAGACAACATTTGGCTTGGCTACGTGCTTTTGATCTTTGAAATACTTTTCAATCGCCCAGTAGGAAGTCCCAGAAGATCCTCCAGCAAAAATGCCATGCTCAGCGTACAGCTGATAGCAAGCCTTGACTGTGTCCTCCTCCGAAACATGGACGACCTCATCAATAATCGCGCCCTTAAGTATGTCAGGCCGCATGCTCGATCCAATTCCCGGGATGTATCGTTTTTGCGGCTCTTGTCCAAAGATAACGGATCCTTCTGTATCGACAGCAATGATTTTGATGTCTGGAAAACGTTCCTTCAATCGCTGCGAAATTCCAGTAATCGTGCCCCCAGAGCTAACGCCGATAAAAGCATAGTCCAATGTCTCAAAGCTGTCTGCGATCTCGGCTCCCAGTCCGTAGTAATGGGCTCGAGCGCTATCCGGATTTCCGTACTGATTGGTCCAAAACGAGTTATTCGTCTCATTCAGCAGGCGATTGACCGTTTGGATGCGCGTTAGGAGAAATCCTCCTGTCTCGTCACGGTCCGTTACTTTTACGACCTCATGGGAAAATGCCCTGAGCAAGTTCTCGTAGACGGGATTGATGTTTGGATCGATGACTGGAATAAATTTAATTCCGAGTCGCTTGCACAAAGTCGCCAAAGCGATAGCAAAATTTCCCGAAGAAGATTCGATTACAGTAGTTTCCTGCGTGATCTCTCCTCTTTTGATCGCCTCCTGTAATATGTAAAAGGCCGGCCTCACTTTTACACTTCCCATGAGGTTGTTGTATTCCAGCTTGCAAAACAGATTGATGTGCTCATGTTCAAGTTTGTTTAAAGGCGTATTGCCAATCATGTGACTTATGGCCATCATTTTTGTTAGCATATTGAGCCCTCACTCCCGATTTTTCCCGTCTTCGTCCGATTGACTATATACATCTTGGCCCTTCGATCAGGCAGATTTTTCATCCATTTTTTGCTGGATGTAACCTGCCAACGTTTTCATATCTTGAAAGTTTTCCAAATGGAGCATGTCATCATCGAATTCAATGCCAAACTCCTTTTCAACCTTTACGACCGACTTGATAAAGGTCAAGGAATCAATGTACTCCGTAAGTTCTCCGCTTTCGTTCACGTACTCAGAAAACAACCGGAGGAGCGTCTCGTATACTTCGTTTTCCCTTTCCATAGGAGTCCCTCCAAGTGGTAGATGCTTACACAACAACGCCAACTCGTTCCAGTACTTCTCTTGTTTTAACGACCGCTTCATATTCCTGTGTTTGTATGCTGCTGATTTTTTGGAGAACGCGATGAACCATGTCACTGCGATTACTGTCAAAAGCCTTAAGAATCATATTGGTCGTAATTTTCCATTGATGCCCGATACTGCGATACTGCTCGGCAAGATCTGCAAAGTTTTCGTACTTCTCACTGATCGCCTGCAGGACATTGGCATACATCGCTCGTGTTTGGGCCATGCTGATCAAGCTGTGGTTAAGGATATCGAGATGATCGTCTGTAATCTCCACTCCGCTAGCGAGAAAAGCCTCTACGTCTTTGAGAAAAGGATCAAGCGATTTCAACCCAACCTCGACGTTGACATCGTCGGGTACATCCAACTCCCGCTTGATTTGACTTACTTCGCAACGACCCTCTAGTACGCTGAGATTGCTTCTGACTGCTTCTATCAACTGATCGGGCGTCGGATGCAGGGAATCGGAAAGTACCAATTCAAATGAACGATTGTGGAGTGGATACCATTCACCTGTACCTGCATCCCGATAGGAAGAGTTACTAGCCTGTAAAAATTGCTCGATGGGCAACAGTCCTTTGTAGCGGTAGTAATCATCGACGATCAGAAGCTGGTTATCTTCTCTACCTGTGACAATGATGCTATGCATTTCTGGCAGGTCCTGATAATAAGGGTTGTACGGGAGTTCTGCCATATTGCAGAGGACGATTGTCGGTACCTCCCGTTCCAAACGATCTTGTATATTTGCCAAAAATAGGTCGTCTTCTGGTTCAGCCCGTCCTTCTACGCGGATATTGTGAATCCACTTCAACTCATCGACTGTTCTCATGTATTGACCATTTATATCTCCATAAGGCGAATCCTGCGTTTTAAGATAGATGGCACCGCACTGCTTCCATGCTGTTTCCAAGGCGGAAAAGTTCAGGTATTTCAGAACTGTGTAGATAGAAGCACCGATGCAATCCAGGTTCGGATGCTTGCTCGGTTGAATCTCGGTGAGTGACATGAGCACTCTCCTTCCTGTCTATCGTAATGGTAAACACATGCGACTATCGGATATCCGAATCACGTTCTCGCAAGGCAAATACTTGTTGCAAAAATTGACTAGTGAGAGACCTCACCTTATCGACAGCAGCTTCCATATCGGATCGCTTCAACATTTTTTCTTTGTATAAGCTAAGAGCATAGCGGTTCACCACGTGATTGGATGCCTGCAAAATCTCCTCCGCCATTTCGCGTACAGACTGATCCGCCTGTGGTATGTACCAGTCCACTAATGTTTCCATCCACAGTTCTTTCCCGCCTAATTGAACGTAGAGCTCGTTTAAATTGGCTTCATGAAAATAGTTGTCTGGCTGCTCCGTTAGTGACAGCAACAGCGTAAGCTCACGGCCAACTTGCTGTTTACTCTCAACCGCTTTTAGTAAACACAGCAACTCCTGTTCCGCGCTGGTACGTAAGATTGCTTCGTCATCTGTAACGCGATCGAGCACCATGATCAGCCGGGATTGCGGCTCTAAATTCGCATAAATCTCCTCAAGCGTTTGATACGTGGTGGAAAATTTATCGTACTGGATTCGTTGAGCCTGCCCGCGAGTCAAATGATTGTGATTGATGATCGTATAAACCTGCTTGTCATGGTCATAGCCAGTGATGACGGTGAGATGATCGGTATGTTCCTTCTGGTATTGCGGCGTGTAAAAGGTGTAGTACTCGTCAAACGCAACCATTACTGGCTTGCCTTGATCCAACTGGTGTATGATCGACTCATGCAATTCATCCAGACGAGCGACAGGCACGAGTTTGACTCGATAGCCAAATTTGTAAAGCATCTCCTCATCCGACAAATATCCCATAACCTCAGCATGCTCCCGATACGAATAGGGGTACCCCTCAGCATCAAGCTGATAGCCGCGCTTCAACCCTAGAAAAAGCTTAAAATACGGAATCAGATGGGCATCCTGCTCTTCCATTAATAAAGCGAGGCCGCGATCATAACAATTCCATTGACGCCAGGATAATTGACTGACATCGGCATACGAGCTGCGTTTGATTTGCGTACCATGCAATGATTTTGTGTTTCGTGGTTGAACAGTTTGGACGGCAGTAGCAGCTGCCTCTGCTTTCGCAACCTGTTCAACTTCATGCCCAGCAGCATCAAGATAGGCAGCAAAATCGGAAATCGTCAAATGGGTAAGCAGGTCTTGTACTTCTACTTCTCGGTTCATCCGCTTTGAGATTTCGCTGATCATTCTAATCGCGATGATCGAGTCCCCGCCCAGCTCGTAAAAATTGTCATGGACGTCTACTTCTTCAAGCCCCAGAACATATCCCCAAATGTTAGCCAGCTCTTGCTCTAAAACGGTGAAGGTATCCTGTTGTCTCCCACGTACCACCACGTTTGGCAGCTTCGCTTCTCCAGATATTTGCGGTGCAACATTGTCTTTTTCTCTCCCGGCATCCTTGTCAAGAGAATGAAGGGAAGAGATGTCCAGCCAACAACGCTTACGCTCAAACGGATAAACAGGGAGGTGCACGCGGCGCGGCTTTTTAAACGTATACATGGCACTCCAGCGTACATCTGCCCCACTCACATACAATTCGCCGAGCTCTTTCAGATCAGATAACTCTTTGCTTTGCGCCAATAAAAGCTTTTGCAAAAGTGCATTAGATGCCTTATTCATCGCTTGTTGTTCTGCCTCAGTCAGTATCCCAGGCTCTCTATCCGCTTTTTCCTGCGAGATTACCTTGTGCCAGCCAAAGAAAATATCTGGTTCAGAAAGTGTTGTCCAGTCGCTCGCGCACAACTTGGAGATTTTTGCAAAAAAATCATCCATGTCCCTGCAAATCAGCAGCAAACGGTAGCCGTAGTGACTACGGCCCGTATTTGCCGTAAAGCTGAGACTTTCCAATGTCGGCAATTCCTCCACAGGCTTGCTGGTCCACTTCTGAAAGCGGAGCAACAGGTTGAGCAAGCTCTCCTTGCTTTTAGCGGATAAAGCGATTGCCTGAAACCCTTCGTCTTGCTTGAGAGGCTGAATGAATGGTGCTTCCTCTACTACGAGGTGCACATTCGTTCCACTCATCCCAAACGAACTGATTCCAGCCCGTCGCACGCTTTGCTCTGGTTCCCACTCTGTTAATGTGTCATGGATGTAAATGGGAGATTGTTCAAAAGGAATCATCCGATTCGCGCGCTGAAAGTGCAAATGCGGAGGTATCTGCTTTTGTTTCAGAGACAGGATCACCTTGAAAAGACCAGCCATACCTGCTACGTGGTCGGTGTGACCGATGTTCGTTTTTACCGATCCGATCCCGCAAAATTGGCGACGGTTTGTGTAGGGGCGAAACGCTCTCTCCAATCCGTCCATCTCCATAGGATCACCCAGCTTAGTGCCTATGCTGTGCACCTCGATATAGGAAAGGGTTTCGGGGTCTATCTGCGCGTCTTTCCATGCCTGCTGAATCACTTCGGCTTGTGCCAATGAATTAGGCGCCGTAAGCCCGAAAGAATGACCGTCTTGATTGGCGGCGCTTCCCTTGATCACGGCATAAATCGAATCCCCGTCTGCAAGAGCCTTTGTCAACGGTTTTAGCAAAACGGCGCCAACGCCTTCACCGACACCCGTACCGTCTGAATTATTGTCAAAAGGGCGAGTACGCCCAGATTGCGATAATATTCCCAAATCATTGCTTCCATCTTGTAAAGACAGCAAGATGAGCTTGACACCGCCGGCCAGCGCCATCTCACATTCTCCTCGACGAATTGCTTGGCATGCCAGATGAACAGCCATCAACGATGAGGAGCAGGACGTATCCACAAGCATGCTCGGACCTTTGAGATCCAACAGGTAGGAGATGCGAGAAGCGATGACCGATTTCATATTGCCAATGATTGAGGTGGACAGCGCATCTGGTTCCAGCTCTCGAATCATTCGTCTATACTCTTCACCAAAATCACTGCTAAACCCCAGATATACACCTGTACGGCTACCAGCGAGCATCGTTCCACCATACCCCGCGTCCTCAATCGCCTCCCAGCATGTCAGCAAAAATAAGCGCTGGTTCGGGTCCATCTGGCTGGCTTCCTTCGGAGAAAGACCGAAGAATTGCGGATCGAATTTATCAATTTCATTCAGGTAGGCAGCTTCTCGAAATTGAATTTGTTCCATCGTCAAGCCTTTGGCGAGTAACAAAGGAATCAAATCGTTCTGGCGCTCTCTGGGCAGCTCTCGCACACAATCTTGACCAGCTTGCAACAGACGCCAAAAGTCTGCCGGGTTTTCTGCGCTTCCGAATCTGCAAGCAGCACCAATCACCGCAATATCGTGTGAATTGGATTTGCTGTCTGTTGAATGAGCATCCGTCTGCTGTTTATTCAGTTTGACTCGGTTCAGTCCTAATGGCTTGCTCACTGCATTCTTCCTCCTTGGTTCCTCTGCTCACCTGGTTTGGCTTAGCTAGCTTGCCATTCGTTGCCGATCTCAGGAAATCGCTGTTGCAAGTCCGATTTGCTGGTCAGCTGATCAAAGCGCATGGCTTGTTCCGCGTCAGGAGCTTTTTTTGTTTGGAAGATCAAACGAAGCAGAGAAAAAGCTTCGCGTACATCTCCGTAGCCCCCCTCTTTTTCTCCTTGTTCCAGCTGTTGTCTCAGTTGTTGTAGCGCTTGATAGGGAGCGATCACCCCTTGCTGGTACGCTTCTTCATCAAGACCGCGATTTTTCGTGCAAACAGCAATCGCAATGCAAGAATCGACCAGTTGGGCAATTGCTGCTTGATTACGCGCTTTGGCATCCTGAAGCTCTTGCTGATAACGATTGATCTCCCCCTGCTTGTCAAAGGCAAAGGCGCGAAGGGGATATCCTTTGGCCAAATTTGTCAGTACATTTTTAGGGCCGAGCTCAATTACGGTATTCGCTCCCTGTTTTACCAAGTAATCCATCGTAGATTGCCAGCGAACAGGGCTGGTTGTCTGTGCTGTGAGCAAATCGACAAGTTGATCAGCATGGGCATAGGGTTGTGCTGTCACATTGGAAATCACAGGCCATTTGGGATCGCAATACGTGTATCGCTTCAGTTCTTCATGTAATTGTTCGGCTGCTTGCACCATGAGTGGTGAATGGAAAGGCGCACTCACCTTGAGGCTGACTACGGAAGTCGATCCATGCTGCTTGCACGCTTCTTCTACTTGCCGCACCGCATGTGCATGGCCGGAGATGACGATTTGATCAGCGGAGTTATGGTTGGCGACCACGACGATCGCATCGTCACGAGAATGTTCCCGACAAATCTCCTCGACAAGTTGAACATTCAACCCAAAGATTGCTGACATCGCTCCGACACCCTGCGGTGTGGCCACCTGCATGAACTGACCGCGGCGATAGACAAGGCGGACGGCATCTGCAAACTGGATGGCACCGGCACAAGTCAGGGCCGTAAACTCGCCCAGACTGTGTCCAGCCACCCACTTCGGTTCGATGTTCATTTCCTCTGAATAAACGCGGAAGGCTGCGACACTTGCCGTCAAGATTGCTGGCTGTGCATGCTCTGTTTTGGTCAGTTCTTGTACATCCCCTGCAAAACAAAGGGATTGCAGGTTAAATCCAAGCGCATCACTTGCTTCTTCAAAGGTGCGAGCGGCAATGGGATGGGCCTCACATAATGCTTGACCCATTCCAACATATTGCGAACCTTGTCCCGGGAATAAGAGTGCGATTTTGTCCATTTTTGATCACCCTTCTCTACGTCATGTATTCATTCACTAGCATCCTGAGCAATTGCTGGTAATCCTGAGTCATCTCCGTGACTTTTTCTGCGCGGAGGCAATCTGGGTCGAATGCACACACGATATCAATCACGTCTTTTCCTTCCTTGATCCAGAAAGTAAGCTCATGTTCAAGGTGTGTGAATGATGCATCTGTAAACTCATTGACACTGCCGAAGAATGGAATAATGGTTCCGTCGTTGCGATCCGTCCGCAATTTTTTTAGCCACAACGAGGCTTCTCCCGTCATTTTCTCGATGAACTGTCGCTTCTGCTGCACCTGCTTGAATAGATCGAAGAAGGTATTGACCTCTGACATGTTCACCCGGAATGGATAGGCATTCATCTGCAGCTCCTTGGCGACAGCCACTTCCATATAAAGATCCTGCTGTCCCGTCAATTCAGCCATGAGGTATAGATACATCGAAAGCAGAACGTCTCTAACCTCAACAGCCTCCATTTGACTTACCTGCTGCACATTCTCAAACAGATCATCCGTAAGTGAGAATTGGACCCAGTTTGTGTCCGAATTCGCTTCTCCACTAGCCCAATACTGAGACGGCAACTCGATCAGCGAGACACGATCCAACTCCTTCAACCAATAAGTGGTCGTATCGGTTTCCTCTTGTTCATCTGCTACATCTAAAGCGGTGTTCTTCAAAAAGTTGGTTAGGCCAAACAGCGTAGGATGGGCGAACAAATCGGCAATTCGAACCCGTCCAGGGTAAAGCTGTTCAAGCTTGGCATGAACTTGCACCAGTAAAAGCGAATTACCGCCTATGTGGAAGAAGTTATCCTGCATACCGACCGTTTCACGCTTAAGCACTTCCCGCCAAATGTCAGCCATCTGTTCTTCCAGTCTGGTAGCAGGAGCTTGATATTCGGTGTGCTTGTCTTGAAGGGCATCAGGCTCTGGCAATGATTTGCGATCCAGTTTTCCGTTTGGTGTCAGCGGCCACACACTCATATGCGTATAGAAATGTGGAATCATGTAATCGGGTAAACTTTTGCTCAGCATAGCTCGCAATTCATCGCTGTCCAACGTTCGAGTTGCCATATAGTAAGCAGCCAGGTAAGGATCGCTAGCGGTATCTCGCACACTGACTACCGCTTCCGTAATATCCGGATGCTGGCAAAGGGCACTTTCAATCTCACCTAATTCGATGCGATAACCGCGTACTTTGCACTGAAAATCGGATCGTCCCACATATTCAATACGTCCATCCGGCAGCCATCTCGCGAGATCACCTGTTTTGTACATGCGTTGACCAGGTTTAAACGGATGAGGGATATAGCGCTCAGCCGTCAGTGTTGGCTGACCGAAGTAGCCTCTCGTTACCCCATCCCCTGCAATGTAAAGATCGCCAGTGATCTTCATCGGCTGCACTTGCAGATGCTCATCGAGGATGTAGACTTGTGTATTGGGCAAAGGCGCGCCAATCGTTACTTCCTCTGCCTCAGTCAAGTCCTGCACCGTAGACCAGATCGTTGTTTCAGTTGGACCGTACAGATTGTAAAGTCTCGCCTTCGTCTGTGTGCGAAGCCGTTGGAACAAAGTCGCCGAAAGGGCTTCTCCTCCAAGCAGGATCGCTTTCAGGCAGTCAAGTGCGTGCAAGTTGCTCTTCTCTTCCAGCATGAGCTGTAAACGGGATGGAGTCAGTTGAAGGAAAGTGATTTCTTCCTGCAAAATCAACTCCTTGAGCACTTGCGGGTCTGCTTGTTGTTCTTCGGTTGCAATGACTACGGTCATCCCTTTCGCCAGCGGTACAATCGTTTCAAGCAGAAAAATATCAAACGAAATCGTTGTCACAGCCAGCATTTTGTCTGCGCTGGCAAAATCGATGTGTTCGCCGATTCCCGAGCAGAAGCTCATCAAATTGCCGTGCTCAACCATAACGCCTTTAGGCTTGCCTGTAGAACCCGATGTGTAAATAACATAGGCGAGATCGCCAGGTGTAGCCTGTGGCGGAAGATTGGAGTCGTCTTCCATCTCCATCCGAGAATCGTTTACGTCTACTCGGACAACACTTCCCCACTGCTTCTCTGCCAGAGAATCGTGGGTTAAGACGAGGCGAGTCATGCTGTTTTCCAAAACATAGGAGATCCGTTCTTCTGGATAGTGCGGATCAATCGGAACAAACGCGGCCCCCGCTTTCAAGATCGCCAAGAGTCCGACCATCATTTCCACAGAGCGATTCGTCAAAAGGCCCACGCAAGTATCAGCAGTGACGTCATGCTGCTTGATCAAACGAGCTACTTGGTTTGCTTGCTGATTTAATTCCGCATAAGTGACTTTCTCATCTCCGCATGTGACAGCTAACGCGTTCGGCTGTGTTGCCGCTACTTCTTCAAAGAGCTGGACGACTGTTTTTTCACGAGAATATTCCAAACTCGTGTCATTCCATTGCTCAATCAGCAGCAAGCGTTCTTCTGCTGCTAGCATGGACATCTTGCCGATCAATTGTTCAGGATCTTCCACCATCTGCTCCAGAATCTTCTGAAAGTGTGTAGACATCGACGCGATCGTCTCTTTGCTGAACAGCTTGTTGCTGTATTCGATATCGACAATCAGGCGCTGTTCTCGCTCAATGATGTCAAAGGTCAGATCAAACTGGGCAGAGCGCTGTTCAAATGGATAAGGAGAGAGCGTCAACCCATTTGCACTCATGCTTCCCTTCGCATCGCCGGTATTTTGCAAAATGAACATCACATCAAACAGTGGGTTGCGCGCCGTATCTTTTGGCAGCGTCAGACGATCCACCAGCATTTCGAACGAATAATCGGCATGAGAGAGCGCCGCCAGTGCCCGTTCTTTTACTTCCTGAAGGAAATCTGTCACGGTTCGATCGCTTCGCGGGAAGTTTCTCATCGCCAGTGTGTTCAGAAAGACACCAACGATGTTTTCCAGGTCTGCATGATGACGACCAGCCACTGGCGATCCAATGATAATGTCTTCTTCGCCAGCGTATTTCGACAGCATAATGGTGAGCGCTCCCAGAAGCGTCATGTACAAGGTTGAACCATTGTTTTTTGCCAGTGCCAGTATCTTCTCTGTCATCTCTTGAGGAATCTCAAAGGTCAGGACATCTCCCTCAAAGCTCTGGACGGACGGTCGAGGGTGGTCCGTAGGCAGATTAAGCACAGGAAGTTCTCCATCCAGCTCTTTTAGCCAGAATTTCTCCTGAGCGGCCAATACCCCATTGCCCAGCTGCTCTGACTGCCACACGCTGTAGTCTTTATATTGAATCCGCAGCTCGGGCAACTCGAGTCCCTGATACAATTGGAAGAACTCACGGATCAAAATGTTGATGGATACTCCATCGGAAATAATGTGATGCATGTCGAACAGCAACAAGTGTTTGTTGACATCCATGCGAATAAGCATACCGCGAACAAGCGGAGCTTTTGACAAGTCAAATGGTCGAATGAATTGTTCGACTGTTCTCTTTGCCTCGTACTCGTCGACTTCACCATACGCCAACGTAAAATCTACGCTCGGTTGAACGGTTTGCATCAAAACTCCATCCACGATGGAAAATGAGGTGCGCAACGACTCATGACGCTGCACCAGCGAGACAAATGCACGTTCGAAGGCCTCTCTGTCCAGCTCTCCTTCAAGCATCATGACTGTAGGGATGTTGTAGGCAACTGCCCCTTCCTGCATTTGTTCCAATACATAAATTCTCTGCTGAGACGATGTGGCGGGATAAGCTTCCCGATACTCTGCTACAGGAATCGCTGACACAGCTGTTTCTTCATTCGGAGCCAGTAACACAGCCAATTGACGGATTGTCGGAGTCTGAAACAGGTCGGTGATTGTCATCTCTTTTTGCAACTGCTTGGTGACACGGGAAACGATACCGATTGCCAAAAGCGAATCGCCACCCAGCCTGAAGAAGTCGTCGTCAATGCTCAATTCGGAGTAACCCAGCACATCGGACCAAATCTGACCCAAGTCTTGCTCCAACACCGTGTACTGATCGCCTTCCTCCCTGCCAGACAAAACAACACGGTTTTGTATGGTAACTGCGGATGGTACTTCGCGTTCCTTATGAGATTTCACGCTTGCAAAGATCGTGTCTCCGAGCTTTACTTTCAGCGACGGTGCCCATTCCTTCAGCACTTGCAAATCAAATTGTCCAATGATCAAATGCTCAGTTTGGCAAGACAGCGAAGCATCAAAGGCCTGTATCGCCCCATCCATTGGCATGTAACCGATAAAACCAGGACCTGTTATGCCTTCAAACGCATACCAGTTCAAAGCGATCGTTGGTTTTCCCGTTCGATTGCGAGCTGCACTATAGGCATCCAGGAAGCAGTTGGACGAGACATAGTCACTGCCTGTCGCTCCACCCCAAATTGAAGCAAGTGATGAGAAGATCACAAAGAAATCCAGATGCTCCGGTTCAGTTATTTGATCGAGGATGACTGTGCCCGCCATCTTCGCTTTCAAACCATTTTGAAAATGGGAAAACGACTTCGTCTGAATCGTCTCGAAGGTGATATGCGCCGCGGATTGGATAATACCGTTGATCGGTCCGTAGCGGGCGCGGACTTGCTCGGAAATATCCTCCATCTGCTGACGGTCGGACACGTCGGCTGCGTAGCAGACTACCTGCGCTCCCATTTCCTCTAGCTCAATCAGTTCTCTCAACTTTCGTGCCTCAGCAGCACTGCAGTCTGGATGCTGTAAACGCTCCTGCCACTCGTGGTTAGGTGGAAGTGGAGAACGATTAATCAGCACGAGCGTCACATTTTTTTGAACGGCTAGATGCTTACTAAATGCCAGTCCCAGTTTTCCGGTACCTCCGGCGATCAAGTAAACGCCATTTTCACGTATCTCTACAGGCCGTTTCGGAATTTGATCGATATCGCAGCGATTCATTTCTGGTACGATGCGATTTCCTCTATAGGCCACCAAAGTGTCATCCCGATTGCAACGAATTTCCGCTAGAAGCTGACCAGCCAACTGCGATGTTGAACGCCCCTCTGTTGCGAGATCCAGGCTAAAGCATTGCAGTTTTGGATTTTCCTGCGAGATAACCTTGGCAAGACCGAACAAGGGCGCCTTTTCTGGAAAAACAGGGCCGTTGTCATCTACTGCTTGTGCGTAGTTCGAAACGATCCGTAAATCTAGCACCTGCTTCAGATCCAGCTCAAGCAACGCTTGTGTTAAATGGAACAGACTGTAAACGCCAAGATGTTGCGCTGACTCCAGAGCTTCAAGCTCTCCGAGACCATTTGGCTGTTGGACGCCCGAGGTCAAGCTCCATAAGTGGATAATCCCAGTCAGCTTTTCCTTTTTGTCCCCGAGTCTCTCGAACACACGCCGCAGATCTTCTGGCTGGCTGGGGTCTAGGATAAACTCGTGGGAAGAAACGGAGGCAAAAGCTTCTCCACTGCGAAGTATGAACACTTCATGTCCTTCCGATGCCATCGCGTCAGCAAGAGTTTCTCCTACACCGCCTTCATCTTGAAACACTAACCAGATCCCTGAACGCTGGGACTGATGATTGGTTGTTAGCTCTTTCGTTTGCCAATTGATCTGGTAGAGCCACTCTCGATACTCTTGTGGCGTATACGCTGAGTGCCCGACCAATAACGCTGAATCAGACAGATCAAGCAGCGCTGTTGACGACGGATACATGGCAACCGATTGATAGTTCGTATCCCGAAGAGCCTTTTCCCAGCGTGAGGCATCCATCAGTCTGGATTGGTGTCGCAGATCGGTGTCTTCGTACTGCCACCAGTCTGCGGCAAGCCCCCCGATCACATTTGCCGTTGAACGATTTTTCACGAGCTCAATCGCAAACAGCACGCCCTGCTCTGCAAGCAACTGATGCAAAATCGATAAGGATGCCCGAACATCCTTCGTCCTGTGTATAGCATGATTAGCGATAATCACATCGTATGCGTGTAGATCGAATCCTTGTTCGGCTGGGGCCTTCTCCATGTTGAACAGGCGGAACTCCACAAATGGATACACTTCTTTGCACTCTTTTTCTGTCTCATCGAGAGTCCCTTGGACACTATCCGTAAACAGATAAGTGACTGCTTGATTTTCAATCTTCGGCAGCAAGAGGCGTGCAAGACTGCTTGAACCGCCTCCAACCTCCAGAATACGGACAGGACGGCTATACGAATGGATGTATTGGGCAATTGTTTCCACTGCCATAAGTCCAGAAGGGTTTTCAAGAGTAATGCGATCCGCATACAGCTTGAAAAAGTCAGAAGTATCGTCCGACATAAGTACGGTCTGCCCTGTCATGATGGTTGAGTAATGGGCAAAACACGTTTTTAACTGGGTGAACGTCTCACGCTCATTCGGATAACGATCTAGACAATCCTGATAAAACGTTTCCGCATCGAGACCCTCTGCTTGAGCAGCAAGTCGATATGTTCCTGCAACTTGTTCAACAAGGGACGCTTGAACGACGAGCCCAAGCATGAGTTGGAAGAGATGTTCATTCCTTCCGTCAAACCTTACAGCTTCACGCAATTCTTCCAGTGAATACGTTTGACTCTGCTTGTGGAAAACGCCCAGTTGATTGAAGCATTCAAGCGATGACAAGCCGGAATAAAAAGTCTCATCCTCTTCCAAGCCTGTTTGCTTTTGGACATTCACCTGATTCAGTAAAGTTTCCCCAAACGTAAAGAAGGTGGAAGCAATTTTATGAACATCAGCAGTTTCGTTCTCATGTGCCGCCTCAGTTGCTACAGCAGCGGACCGCTCAATTGTTTCGCTTACAGGTTGATCCGATTGCACCCAGTGGCGGGTTTTGGCAAAGGAATAGGTTGGCAAAGGTACTTTTTTCCATTTAACTGGACGGTAGTATTCATGCCAATTGATTGGCACCCCTCGCACGTACTGTTTCGCCATGTCTACTAGGTCAGAGCTGTCTAATTGCATGCTGATCGGCAATGAACTTTCACCACGGGAATTCAATACCCCGTAGAACACCTGGTTCCCATCAACAAGCGGAGCACCGTCCTCCATCCGTTCTCCCGCGCACAGGCGATGGATCTTCTGCAAAAGGTCCTCTTTGCTGTTGATGATAAAGGCAAGGCGATACCGATAGTGTCCGCGCCCAGTATTGGCAGTAGCGCACATATCAAGAAGGGAATGCTCAGAAGGCGCTGATAAAAATGCTTGGTATTTCTCAAGCAAATCCCATAGTGACTCACTTGTCTTGGCAGATAACGTAAATAGGTAATTGCCAGATTCTGGAACGGCTATCGCCTCGCGCTTAGGAGGCTCTTCCAAGATGACGTGGGCGTTTGTCCCGCTCAGGCCGAATGCACTTACGCCGGCTCTCCTCACAGGTTGGTCAGCCTCTACATCCCAAGCCTTTAGCACATCATTTATATAAACAGGCGAATCTATAAAAGGAATTAAGGTATTCGGACGTTTTACATGTAGCGTCGGCGGAATCTGACGATGCTTCATCATCAAAGCCGTCTTAATGATCCCAGCTACACCGGATGCCGCTATCGTGTGCCCGATATTGCTTTTGACCGAGCCTATTGCGCAAAATTGCTTACGTTTTGAAACTTTCTGAAAGGCATGCATGATCCCCTCAATCTCGACAGGGTCGCCTAATCTTGTACCGGTCCCATGTGCCTCAATGTAGGAGATGCTCTCCGGATTGATTCGCGCCCGCTCCCACGTTGTTCGCAGCAAAGCAGACTGGGAAATCGCATTGGGCGCTGTAATACTAGTAGAACGTCCATCACAATTGACCGCTGTGCTTTTAATCACGGCATGGATATAGTCGTTGTCCTTGACTGCTTGATCGTATGACTTCAAAAGAACAGCACCAAGACCTTCTCCCCATACTGTTCCATCAGCAAAGTCATCAAATGCTTTGGTTTTGCGTTCTACAGAAACGATGCCAAAGTCAGTATCTTGTTGAATCGGAAATAGGGAAAGGTTCACTCCACCTACGAGAGCCATTCGACAATCGTTATTTCCAATGGCCTGACATGCTTGGTGCAGAGCGACCAAGGAGGAAGAGCAAGATGTATTAATCAGTTGGCTCGGACCTGACAGATTCAGCAAATAGGAAATTCGTGAAGCAATAATTGCTGCAACGTTGCCAGCCAGCGAGGACGAATCAACGTTTTTCAGCACACGCTGGTATTGTGATTCATTGTCACAATATCCCAGAAATACGCCTGTAGGAGAACCGCTGATCATCTTCTCGCTATACCCGGCATGTTCAAATGTTTCCCATGCCAACTCGAGAAACATCCGCTGATAAGGATCCATGGTTCGAGCCTCTGCAGGTGATATCTCGAAAAACGCATGATCAAATAAATCCACGTGATCGAGATAACCCATCCGCTCATACGTAAAATCTGTGTCGTTAAAAAATTCTCTCGCTACCCTCTCGACATCTGGACGCCTTGCAGCAGGGATATCACTGATTGAATCGTGCCCTTGTTGCAAATTGTTCCAGTATTCTTCGAGGCTGCTGGCTCCGGGAAAACGACAAGCCATACCGATGATCGCGATATCTTGGCGAGTGTTTACGTTGGCAGAGGACAGTTCTTTCAGCAAAGGAAGTGCTTCCTTCTCTTGCAGTCGATGAGCAGCCACTTGCTGCAAGATGTATTTTTTTAGCAAACTCATCCTATTTCCCCTTCCTTTTGTCGATCAGTTCGGCACCCTTGTCTACGGAGAGAACTCCCTCCTTGACCTCCCTCAGCAATTCCAGAAGGGATTCATCATCATCGCCTTGATCTTCCATTGATGCAAACTGATCCTGTTTTCTTTGTTCGAGAAAATCCACAAACATAGCAATCGTATAGTAGGAAAACAAATGTGCGACGCTAATCTCGCTATCCACTTGTTTTACAATTTGCGCATGCATTTTGAGCAACAGCAGGGAATTCCCCCCCAGCTGGAAAAAGCTGTCGTGTACCCCCACTTTTTCGATTCCCAAGATTTCTTTCCAGATGGTAACCAGCTGTTCTTCGTTCTCATTTCGTGGGGCTACATAGTCAGCATCGGACGCCTGTTGTTCATCCACTTCTGGCAGTAGCTTGCGATTGATCTTGCCCCCTGCTGTCAACGGCATTTTTTCAATGCTGACAAAAAAGGAAGGAATCATGTGATCGGGAAGCCGTTCGCTGAGATAACCACGCAAGTCACTTGCGGTCAATTCCTGAGCATTCGGTACGTAGTAAGCGCACAATCGAGCCTTCTCTTCTTGAAATAGCACGGCACACTCTTTTACTAGCGGGTGGGACAATAGAACCTCATCAATCTCGCCAAGCTCAATTCGGTGCCCGCGTACTTTTACTTGATGATCGATGCGACCGCAGAACTTGATATTGCCATTCGGCAGATAACGCCCAAGGTCGCCTGTCCGGTAAAGCTTTTGATAACCAATTTCCGGATAAGGGTTGTCAACGAAGCTGGCTGCTGTTTTCTCAGGATCGTGCAAGTAACCGTGTCCCAAGCACAAGCCTGTTATATAAATCTCCCCTTGATGTCCCGCCGGAACTAGTTTGCGATTTGAATCCAGCAGCAGAATTTTCGTATTGGCTATCGGCTTTCCGATCGGTATCGGTCCCTGATGGGTATGGTCAATCTCAAAGTAGATGACACCAATAGACGTCTCCGTCGGACCGTACAGATTCGTAATACGAACGTGGGGAAACCGCTGAAGAAACAGATGCACGGTGTGAGCCGTAATTTCCTCTCCCCCCAAGATCAGGTGGCGAATCGAAGATAGTGAATCGTGTATGTCCAGCCGTGTTTCCATTTGATCCACCAGCAGGTTGAAGACCGACGGCACAAAGTCCGTAATCGTAATCTGATAGGTTGAAATGGCGTGCAACACTTGATCGAGCGTCATCTCAAATTCAGGAATCGGCAATACCGTACGGCCACCATGCAAGAGCGGCCAAAATAGTTGCCAGACCGAACTGTCGTAGTGATGGGGAGTCGTCTGGAAAATGGCGTCCTGTTCCGTACAACCGTAGTGTTCATCCATCCAGCGAAACCGATTGAAAATACCGATATGAGGAACGACAGCACCTTTTGGTTTGCCGGTGGAACCAGATGTATAGATCACATAAATCGGGTCGTCCACATCGACCTGGACATGTAAGTCCCCTTCTTCCCGGATTTCATCCGCATCGACGATTACAGCACGTGTCAATTGTACGAATGATGGTTCCTGACGTATTTCTGGTCCGATCAGCGTCACCGGACAATCCAATTCATCCAGTAGCTGCTTTTTCCGTTCGTTCGGACTCTGCACGTCTAGCGGGACAAATGCCGCACCTGTTTTCATGACGGCTAGCAGGGAAATGACCAAATTCAAGCTACGATTCATCAAGACCGGAACATAGCTTCCTTTTCCAATGCCGCTGTCCTTCAACATGTGTGCTAGGCAATTCGCTTTCCCATTAAGTTGAGCATAGGTAAGAGTTTTATTGCCAAACACAGCTGCTGTTAGGTGAGGAGTACGCGCTGCCTGTTCTTCAATCAGTTGATGAATCGGCTTTGGAGCAGAATGAGGAACATCTGTTTGATTGCGGGTATACAACAGATCAGTCCGCTCTGCTTCTGTCAACATATCGATTGTGCGAACCAACCGCTTGGGATCGGCGACCACTTCACGAAGAATTTGTAGATAATGGCTGATCATGCGTTCGATGACAGCCTCTTGGGACTGCTCGCCCGCATACCGTACGCGACCTGTGATTCCATCTTCTGTTTGCTTCAATGCAAACACCACTTGCAGGGACAGGCCTTCCAAAGCAGCAATATCTTGCATGTTTTCTAGTACGAAAGCAGTATCTGTCAGTGTCATCAGATCGGTGTCGGATAGATCAAGCCATTGCATCATTTGCGAAAACGGATAGTTCTGATGCTCAATTGCCTCTTTGACCAGCTGCTTACCCTCTTTCGCCACTTCTGCAAAAGTAGCTTCTTGATGCATCCGTACACGAAGCGGCAGTACCCGATTCCAAGCATTAGGGGGAAGCGGATTCTGAAAGACGGGCGTGAGAATGATCATGTCGTCTGTCTGCTTATACCGATTCAGCATGATTTGAAACGTCGACAGAAGGAACAGGTAGAGCTTCATCGGATGATGATCGCAATGGGCCGCAACGGCAGCGTTCAAATCATCTGGAAATACAAAAGATATTTCTTTTGTCTCCTCCCCATCGCCCTCCTTCTCCGTCTCTTCGGTTGGAAGGAGGGAGAGCGTCCACTCCCCCTGTAGCTTCTCGCGCCAGTAGTGCTCCTCCCGGCTAAATTTTCGACTGGTTAGCAGAATGTTTTGCGAAATAGTAGTCTCCATATGCCCTCCCCCTCTTACTCACCGCTTGCTCTAAAATTCAAAATCCCAATCGACGCCCTGTGCTTGAATGAGGGCTACCTCACGGGTCAATTCAAAGTCATGCAGGAGGCGCTCGGGATCTTCCATCACCTGCTGCAACAAGCTTTTGAAGTCATTCACAAACTGTTCCATCGTTTCTCTTCTAAACAGGTCACTGCGGTAATCCAGCTTACATGTAAGTCTGTCAAAAACAGGATAAGCCGACAAATGAAGGTCAAGCTTAGCCGTGTTGTTTTGCAGTGGATAGTTTTTGACGATCATGTCCTCAAGCTCCAGCTCCCCTTCCGGATTGTCCATGTTTTGCAGGACGAAGATCGTATCAAAAAGGGGCTGACGACCTGTATTTGGCTCAAGACCAAGAGTCTGGACAAATAGATCAATCGGGTAATCCGCTTGTTCAAAAGAGGCTAGCGTATGCTCACGGACCTCCGCAAGAAACTCGCGATACGTTTTCTCGCCTTTTGGATAATTGCGTAGGGGAATGGTGTTGATAAACATTCCGATTACTTCATCAAACTCTGCAAATTTACGCCCAGCTACTGGAGTTCCGACAACAACATCCTCTTGGCCGCTGTATTTGGCAAGCAACATGTTGTAAACCGACAACAGCACCATGTAAAGTGTCGCATGTTCCTGTGCTGCCAGGTCCTGCAACCGCTGCTTCTCTTCTGCCGATATCTCGAACTCAATCGTCTCACCAGGAAACGTAATAGATTCTGGCCTTTCGTAATCAGTCGGAATCGATAGAAGTGGAGCCGGGCTGGTAAACAAGTCTGCCCAATAGTCAGCTTGAAGCTCCCCTGACTCGAGTGCAGATTCTTGCCAAACAGCAAACTCTTTTTGCTGAACTTCCAATGCAGGAAGCGTCACGCCTGCATAGAGTCGAACAAAGTCCTCTACAAGAATGTCCATAGATACACCGTCTGAAACGATATGGTGCATGTCGAACAACAAGAGATGCTTTTCCGGTGCAATCCTGATTAGCCCTGCACGCAGCAAGGGCGCTTGACGCAAGTCGAATGGCCGTACAAACGTTGCCAGGTTGGCCTCCAACTGCTCTGCACTTGCTTCGCTCACTTCCAGACGGAAGACTAGCGAATCATGTACAATTTGAACCACTTGCCCATCTATATAATCAAACAAGGTACGAAGAGATTCATGGCGGTCAATCAATCCTTGAAAAGCATACTCTACCTTCTCACGGCTCAAATCACCCTCGATGAAGCGGGCAGCCGTAATGTGAAGACTTGTGTCAGCCGGATTCAACTGCTGAAGAATAAAGAACTTACGCTGGGCAGCCGTAACAGGATAGTACGATCTGGCTTCGACCGGGAATCGTCTTTTCATAATCGTCTTGTCTGCTCCATCAATCACCTTGCCAAGATCCTGAATAGTTGGGTGATTAAACATGGTTCGCAGTGGAAGCTGTACGCCAAACTGCTGTGCAACCTGCGTAGCCACGGCGTTGATTTTTAACGAGTGCCCCCCTAGAGCGAAGAAATTGTCCCGGGCGCTGATTGTTTTTGGATCGAGCTGTAGCACATGCGCCCAGATGTGGGTGAGTGCTTTTTCCGTCTCGGTTGTAGCTGACACAAAAATAGATGTGTCTATCCGATCCTGTATGCCAGGCATCGGTAGAGCGCCTCTGTCCACTTTTCCGTTAGGGGTAAGTGGCAATACATTTTGTTTTACATAGTGCATCGGCACCATGTATTCCGGAAGCACAGTAAACAGATAATCACGCACATCTCGGGTGGAAAATTCCTCCAGGGGAACGACGTAGGCACATAAGTACTTTGCACCCGTGTCCTCTGAAAGTGCCAATACCACTGCATCCTTGACCGCAGGATGTCTGCGCATAACCTGTTCAATCTCACTCAATTCGATTCGGTAACCCCGAATCTTGACTTGATTGTCCATTCTCCCGAAGTACTCAATATATCCGTCCTCCGTGATGCGGCCTACATCACCCGTTCGGTAGAGGACATGATAGTCAGGGTCTTCTACCCAACTGGCATACGGATTTGCTAGAAAAACTTTTTGCGTCCGTTCCTCATCTTTGTAGTAGCCGTATCCAACTCCCGGACCGGCCACACCTATTTCACCTTTTACGCCACGCGGGCAGATACACTGATTTTGATCGAGTATGTAAATATGAGTGTTCTGGATCGGTATGCCGATGGGAACCACAATCTGCTGATCGCTCGGCATTTCCCTGATAATGTGGTGGGTAATATCATCGGATGCTTCTGTTGGCCCGTACATATTCACCAATGGAATTTCCGAATAGCAGGCAAACCAGCGCCGTACCAGAGGAGCAGGCAACTCCTCTCCTGTCACTGCCATCCACCGCAGATCAGGGAAGCTACGTTCGGAGTCGGACCATTCTTGAACGAGATCGAGCAGCACAGAGAGCAGAGATGGTACCACTTCCGCTACAGTGACGCGGTTGGAACACAGTACGTTATGAAGGGCCTGCGTATCCATTACCGTCTCTGTATCGACCACTTGCACAGAGCCACCCACCAGCAAAACAGCCAGATATTGCCAAACAGAAATATCGAAGCAAAGGGAAGCCGTTTGTGCGACAAGATCATCCTCGCAAAGGGATAGATCGTTGATTTTAGCGAAAATGTGGTTAATCATTCCACGATGGTGCACCATAACGCCTTTCGGTTGTCCGGTCGTGCCCGAAGTGAAGATGATGTAAGCCAAGTCTGTTCCCGCACTCTCCCGATCGATGTCCTCTCCCGAAAGTGACTCTACTGATTCGTCGGATTGACCAAAGACATAGAGATACTTCAGCTCAGGTGAGGATGCTTGAATCGACTCCAGTCCATCTAGCAAGTCGGGCTGAGTTATCAACCCTGCAATCTCGCTCTTCTGCACAATGTACAAGATCCGATGCTGCGGATAGTCTGGGTCAATCGGTATGTAGGCTCCCCCCGCTTTGAACACCGCGAGTATCGCAACAAGCGTATCCACGTTGCGCTTCATATAGATACCGATTTTCGTGCCAGGTCGTAATCCTTGCTGGATAAAATGGCGCGCGAGTCGATTGGATCGCTCGTTTAATTCCTGATAGGTTAAGGTTGTTTTTCCGTCTGTCACCGCTTTGCGATGAGGAGTCTTTTTTACTTGCTCCTCAAAGAGGCGATCAAAGCTCTGATCGCGCGGAAAATCAACCCGGTTGTCGTTGAATGAAAGAACTAACTCCCGAACCTCTTCCTCAGATAAGCACGCTATCTCAGCGATCTTCTGATTCGGTTGCGTTACGATAACGTGATAGATACGGACTAAATGCTCCATCATCCGTTCCATCATAGGTAGTTGGTATCTTTGCCCCACGTAACG
Source organism: Brevibacillus sp. HB1.1 (assembly GCF_013332445.1). NCBI lineage: Bacteria > Bacillati > Bacillota > Bacilli > Caryophanales > Paenibacillaceae > Brevibacillus > Brevibacillus sp. HB1.1. The sequence continues at coordinate 136,477 of NZ_JABMIV010000001.1, forward strand.
CACGAGTAATTCGAGCGAGTTTCCCTTTTTAGAAAAGAGGAATTGCAACTCGCTCGAAACCTGTTCCAGGCTGTCCTGATCATGAAGGACGTCCAATAAGCAAGTCGCCTCAAAAAACGGTGTGCTGTTCCCCTGCTGCGGTACTTGCAGTTCCTCGATCAACCGCAAGATTGGGTAGTTCTGATGTTCCACAGCGACCTTTAAGATCTGCCGAACTTCTTGTAGCAGCTCCTTGATGCTCCATTCCGGGAGTACCTGATGACGCAAGGGCAGTACCTTGTTCAAAAACTCACCCGGCTCTGTTTGACGAAAGATAGCCGTTCCAACGCATATGTCCTGATGTCCCGTATATTTGGACAACAAGATGCCAAATCCACTCAGCAAAGCCATGAACAAACGCTGATCCGAGCCATTGCTCAAATGAATCAGTGCCTTGCTCAGCTCGTCCGGAAACACGATAGTCAGCTCACGAAGTTCAGACTGACGCTGAAACGAGGCCCGAGAGTCTGTTGGAAGGTCGAGTGAATGAAACTCTCGAGAGAGATTCTCCATCCAATAGTCTTTTTCGCGATCAAACTGCCCACTGGCCAGCAAGATGTTTTGTGCAGTTATCGTTGTCAAGCCAATCCCTCTTTTCTGTCCGTCATGTATTTCTTAAAAAGCAAAGTCATCGTCGTCCACTTGTCCCTGTGCTACTTGTACTACTCCATGACCGATCTGAAGTTGTCCGATGGTTCGGTTCGGGTGGGCTACCATTTGCTCCAGAAGAATGACAAAGTCTTGAGCCATCTTCTCGATTGTTCTTCTGTGATACAAGTTCGTGTTATATTGCCAGTGCATGCATATGTGATCCTCAGCCTTAACCACTTCCAAAGCCAAATCGAGCATGGCGGCTTTGCGTCTGAACTCGTACGGAGCAAACTCGATTTGATCGAGATGAACCTTTTGCTGCTCTGCTGCATGATGCAGGGTCAGCATGGCGTCAAACAACGGGTTCCTTGCTGGATCGCGAGACAATTGAATCTGGCTTACGAGTTGATCGAATGGATAGTCTCCATGCTCAAAACCGCTTAACACGTTTTGGCGTACCTGCCCGATATACTCTTGGACGGTCAATTCTTTCTTCGGCCTGTTTCGCAAGGCCAAGGTGTTAACAAACATTCCGACAACAGGGGCAAACTCCGCACGTTGTCTACCATCCATGTCGCAGCCGATGACGATGTCTTCCTGATTGCTGTATTTGGATAACAAAACAGAATAGACGGCCAAAAGAAGCATGTACAGCGTCGCAGAACTCTGACGGGTGAACGAGTCGAGTTTTTCCAACCACTCTCCAGACAGCTCTGTCAGCAACTCGTCTCCATCAAATGTCATGGTTTGGGGGCGAGGATAATCGGTCGGGATTGTCAACGGTTGCGGCTGCCCGGAAAATGCATCCAACCAGTAGGCTTCATGCTCAGCCCAACCAATCTCGGCAGCTTGTTCTGTTTGCCACCAAGCGAATTCCTTGGCCTGTACCGACAATTCCGGCAACACGTGTCCTTGGTAAAGGGTACAAAACTCCTCAAGCAAGATGGACTTCGATATGCCATCTGAAATGATATGGTGCATGTCGAAAATCAACAGATGCTCCTCTGATGAAACCTCAATGACACCGATACGAAGCAAAGGGGCTTGCTTTAAATCGAATGGCCGGAAAAAGCGTTCGATTGTCTTTTCCACAGCTTCCTCGTCTGCTTTCCATGTCTCGATCTGTACAAACAGGTCACTGTGTACTTTTTGTTTCACCTGACCTTCCATTAAATGAAACGAGGTGCGCAGCGCCTCATGTCGTGCGAGGAGTTGATCCGCAACGTCTTGAAGACGCCCTGAATCAAGGGAACCGTTGATCCGCATAACTCCCGGTGTATGATAGCTGGTAGCATCTTCTTCCAACTGCCACAACAGGTACAGCCGCTCTTGTGCGCGCGTGACAGGGTAATATTCCTGATCAGAGAGCAAGACGATCGGTTTTTGCTCCATCTCTTGGAGATTGCCTGTGAGCCTTGTCGCCAAACCACGAATCGTTGGCGCATCAAACAGGTCGCGCATGGAAAGCTTCACTTGAAAGTCACTTTCAATCCGGGATAAAAGCTGAATGGCCTTCAGCGAATGTCCTCCCTGTCCGACAAAATGATCAAGTACACCAGGAGATGGAATCTGTAAAACATCCGACCACAACTCAGCCAGCTTTTGTTCGATAGGATTTGCCGGAGGCACGTAATCACTACTGACGCCGGGCTTTACCGCAGGCAAAGCTTTACGATCGATCTTTCCATGCGGGGTAAGCGGCATCTCGGACAGTTCCATAAAGTAACTCGGGATCATATATCCGGGGAGCCACTCTAGCAGGTGCGTACGAAGCCCATCTGGCTGAACGCCATCCTTTTGCCCTACATAGTAGCAAGCCAGTTCGGTCATGCCCATTTGATCAGTTATAGCCAATACAGCTACCTGATTCACAGCAGGATGCTGAAGGACAGCGCGTTCCACTTCTTTCAGTTCCACACGATAGCCGCGCACTTGAACCTGATCGTCCATCCGCCCTAGATATTCAAATACGCCCGTTTCGCTGAGTAATCCGACATCTCCCGTACGGTAAAGGCGCTCGCCGGTAATGGGATGATTCGTAAAAGCTTTCTCGGTCAACTCAGGCTTACCCAAATATCCGTCGGTGATGCCAATGCCTCCGATACAAATCTCGCCCTTGACATCTGGGGGACAAATTTCCCCCGTCTGTCCAAGGATGAACATATGAGTATTGGCAATGGGAACACCAATAGGGATTCGGAGTGTTTCTTCAGCGGGCTGCTCTGTGCAAAGATAGACAGAGGCGTATATCGCTGATTCTGTCATCCCGTAAATATTGGCGATTCGCGCGATACGGAACAGACGATTCCATTCGCGAACCAGATTAGCCGTCAGTGCTTCTCCTCCATTAAAGACCCACTTCAAATGGGGCAACGGATCTGGTTCATTACGAGAATGCACATGAGCCAGAAACACATTCATCATCGCTGGTACGAACTGGGTGACTGTAATGCGTTGCTCTTGCAGCCAGTCATACAACGCTCCCGGATCTTTCCCGTCTTCCTCTTTCAAAATAGACAGCTTTGATCCAACCATCAGCGGCCAAAACAATTCCCACACCGAGTCCGTAAAAGAAATCGAGGTTTTTTGGGCAACTACGTCTGTCTCGCTTAGCGGAAATGTCTCCTCTAGCCAAAACAACGTATTCAGGACCTGTTTGTGCGTAATCATGACGCCCTTCGGTGCACCGGTCGAACCAGATGTGTAGATGACGTAAGCAACATCATCCTCTGAACCTGCCGGGGCTATCGCCTCATCCTTTTGACCGCGAATATCGAGCGCTGTATAGACCTTGTATCCTTCGTGCTGGAAGGAAGTCTCGTCCAAACAAATGATCGTTTCGATGCTGTCAGGTAGGTCGGGTATGATCTCATCGAGATAAATAGATTCTGTTACAAGCACCTTGCAGCGACTATCCTGCAAAAGATACCGAATTCTAGCTCGGGGATAATGCGGATCAACCGGGACGTATCCCCCACCTGCTTGGAGGATTGCAAGAACTGCCGCTACCAAACGGGAGCTCCTGTCTGCGAGTATTCCTACGAGTTGCGAAGGAACTACACCCGCATCTTTTAGGATACGGGCTAGCTGGTTTGCTTCCGCGTGTAGTTCTGCGTATGTTCTTTCTCGATCCGCCTCTACCACAGCGACTCTATCAGGCGTTTTTTCCGCTTGCCGGGCGAACAGTTCAGCGATTGTTACTTTGTTGGGATACGGTTTGTCTGTCTGATTGACTCGGGTTAACAAGTTCGCTTCATCATCAGTGAGCAGGTTAAACTCGTTCAGATCCAGATCGAGCTGCATACGTCCATTCATTGCGACTCTTCCCCTTTTTAGGTGGTGGTGAAAAAATCCCGCAAACGATTAATTCCCTCGTTATACTTGGCGGCAGAGTATGAGAGGCGCAGTGTGTTCGGGATACCAAAGTCAGAACCCGGTACAGTTGCCACATGTGTAGCTTCGAAAATTTGCGTAGCCAACTCAAGCGAGGTGCTGATACCTTTTCTCTTCATAAATGCTTCGCAATCAAGCGTGAAGTAGAAGCTGCCTCTCGCTGGCAGAGCACGGACATCCGCTACATTTTGGAAAGCATCGATCGTGTAGTCCCGACGACCTTTGTACAATTTGACCAAATGATCAACCTCATGCTGGTAATCAAGCGCAGCCATTGCTCCGAACTGTACGACTGGGTCAGCTGTGAGCAGTGTGTGGTGCTGAATGACCGTCAGTGGCTGTACCAGCTCATCTGGTACGATCGCATATCCGACACGTCTGCTATACATCCGATATGCTTTGGAAAACGCATCGGTTGTGATGAACGTAGACTTGGTATTTTTCAGCTGCATCACGGATTCGCACTCGTCATCGAAGTAGGTATTCGCATAAATTTCGTCATTGATAATAGCCGCACGACCATCTACGATACTGTCGATCGTATACAATTCGTCTTTTGTAAGAATATTTCCCAACGGGTTTCCTGGCGTGTTGATCACGACCACTTTCGTCTTGTCTGTAAAATTCTCTTTAAACGACTCCACATCAAGTCTCAATGTATCCATATCAATTTTGTAATAACGAACTTTCGCTCCGACTAGCAGCGCGCAGAAATGGTAAAGCGAGTAGTACGGAAGTGGCAACAACACTTCATCGCCCTCTTTAAGCAGGAGGTAGAACAGGTTACGGAAGAGTGTGCTGGTACCGACACTGATCACGAAATTCTCCGGTTTGATTGACACATCGTATTTTGTTTTATAGTGGGTCGCGAGCTTATCTTTCAGTTCTGGCAGCCCACCTGGATACACGAGCGAATATTTTTCAAAGCTGTTCAATGCCTGTTGCATGGAATTGATAATTTCGGGATGCAGCGGCATTTCTGACTTCCCAAGAGTCATGCGGATTGCTTCTCCACCGTTTCTCTCAAGCTCATTTGCCATCTGGTCCAGTACAAACATCAAAAAGCGCTCGTCGTGAAAATTAATAGAGGATCTGATTTCCATATTTTCCTACCCCTTTTACTTTATTTTGGATTTTTCTGCTAACATTTTTAGGATTTTCACATAGCGATCCGAAAGCGATTCAACATATGCCGTCTGAAGCATAGATGGATCATAGGTAAAAACGACATGGATACCTTTCGAAGTTTCTGCTACCTGAAGAACTAACGGACTTCCAGCCATTTCTGGCTCAACTGAACGTTTGACTTCACGTTTCCAAGTAGCTGACTGAGCTTTGAACGGAATCGTCTGGTTGACAAAAAGTGTCGGCCATTCCATATGCGTCGTCGCTTGCCAGTGCTCTGACGGATACAAAGCGAGCGTTTGCATTCGGGCACGTACTTGCTTCGTTTGATCCAATAATTGTGAAAACGAACTGATCGTCTGCATATCGACGGTGAGTGGTACGATGTTGTCAAAGTTGCCTAGCGTTTGTTCCAGCACATCTTGCGTCCGATTCGTTGTCACTACCCCAAGCGTCAAACTCGGCAATTGGGTGACCTGTCGAAGCAACAGCAGATAGGAGGCAAGCAAGATATCTCCCAGCTCTTGATCGGCATGAGTAGCTACATGCAGCAAATCAGCGTGACCTATCGGGTCGATAGACTGCTCGACTTGTCGCGTCGCTACCCCACCCGCACCAAATGGTTGAGCAGAATGTGGATTTGCTACTGTCAACCACTCGTGACGCTGGGCCTCGAGATGCCCGTAATAAAGCATTTTTTTCTGCCAAACAGCGAATGCTTCGTAGCGAGGCTGTTCTTCCACAGTCGGCTCATGCCCTTCTGCAATCGCCTGATACAGAGCCTCCCATTCTTCCATGAGAAGTCCGAGACCTCGCCAATCACTAAAGGAGCTGTGAAGACTTCCAATCAATCGATAGCGATCAGTAGCCAGCTTTATCAGTTCAAAACGAGCCAAACTTCCTGCTTTGTCCTTAAACGGCCTCTTTTGCTCGGCAGCCAATCGTTCTCGCAACCATATCGTTGCCTCTGCCTCGCTTTTCTCCTGTAAATCACATAGCGCAAGCGGAATCGGTTCGGAAAAGCCTTGGGGCGATAGCAGAGGAAAACGTCGCACAAGAGTTTGCCATGCTTGCTGCATATACGCCAGTTCGATTCTGCTTCGAAGCTCGATGTCAAAACATCTGACAGCCACAATCCCATCTTCTTGTTCCTGCTTGAGCAAACGTTCCTGAACGAAGGAATAGATGGGCGTTGTTTCCGAATGAAACTCGCCTAGAATCGGCTTAGTTCTTTCTGCAGCTGATTTCCCGTCAGTTAAAAGTAGGTAGGGGGCATCTGTCAGTTGCAGAATACGTCCTGCCCGGTCTGCAAAAGAAACGGGAATGCCGCATGCTATCAAGGTGTCGATCCGTTCGATCAGGTTCGCTACCCGATCCTCGATTTGGTAAACGCCAGAACCACTTTTCATGAGCTCGCGTTGTTCTTGTGTGTGCTCCATTCGAGGCTCGACTAACTGGATGCTGCTCTCTCTCGCTTTGCCAAGTGTGATAATACTGGCTTGCGATTGCCGATCCAGATATTTCTCGTGAACACGGTAGCCCATAAACGTATAGAACGACAGTGCCTTTTCAGCATCTGATGTAAGTAACCGGACAGCAGATCGCTGATCGCTGCTTTGCCATTTGTCATGCGTCATGTTCTCGCTCTCTACAAGTTCAATCAAGCCAACTGATTCCAGAAAGAGAAAGGCAACGAGTCTATGATTGAAAAGTACCGCTGGCTTTGGAGCGCTGACCAAATCGTATTTGAAGCCAACATCAACTAATTTTTTCAAAAAATGATCAATATTGGAAACAGAAAAACATAGATGGTACGGACCCGTCCCCTTCTCTTCCAACAAACGAACACAAGGTGACGTTTCATCGACAGGCGCGATTAGCTCGATTGGCACACAGCCCGGTTTCATGCACATCGAGAGATACACGTTTTGTTCTGGATCATGCAGGGAATCGCTTGCATCAAATCCAAGAGTGCCATACATGATTTGAGCCGGACCCAGTTCTGGAACTGCAACTCCGACATGATGAAGGCGGTTCATCACGCCCTCTTTTTCTGTTTGGTGATATTCGATCTCAACATCATCCAATCGCTGTTTCGGATGCTTCAGAAGCGCTGTGAGTACACGCAAATAATTGTCCGCGAAGCCTTCCATTGTCTCCGCTTTAAACAACTGGGTATCGTATTCCAGCACGCACCTGAATTGATCAGCAAGCGGTGTAATATCCAGCTTAAAGTCAAGCTTCGACGTCTTCGATTCATGCGGAACCTCTTCAAATTGCGCGTCGCCCACTGTAAACTGCACTTCTTGCTCCCGCTGGTTATGGAAGATCAGCATCGTATCAAACAATGGATTTTGCGTTTGCTGGATGCCTGCGGCGCTACGAGCAACGATCTCTTCAAACGGATACTCCTGATGTTCGTAGGCCAGTAGCAGACTGCGCTGAACCTCTTGTACAAAATCGGTATACACAAGATCGGCACGTGGACGATTGCGTATCGGAAGGAAGTTGATAAAGACACCGACGATCCGCTCCAAATCGGGATGGTTTCGTCCAGCTACGAGTGAACCGACAACGAAATCTTCCTGAGACGTGTATTTCATCAACAACACGTAATAAGCTGACATCAAAACAGCATGGACAGTCACTTCGTTCTGCTTGGCAAATGCATGCAAATCACCGTACGTAGAATCAGTAAGGAAGAACGTATGGTGATCCCCCTGGAATGTCTTAACAGAAGGACGCGGGAAATCCAGCGGAAAAGACATGATCGGGACTCGGTCGCTGAAAGCATCCACCCAGTATTTTTCCTGCTGATTCCACTGATCGCTCCCCCGCTTCTGCCACTGCCAGTCTGCGTAGTCCTTGTACTGAATTGGCAATGCAGGCAGCTCTTCACCCACATACAATCTAGCGAAGTCTTCCATTAACACATTCAGTGAAATGCCATCCAAAATAATATGATGAGAGTTGAACAGCAGATAATGCTGAGTGGCTGTGACCTCGACTAGGCAAACCTGCAGGAGAGGTGCTTTCGTCAAATCAAAAGATTGCCGGAAGTCTTCCATCAGTTCGTCCAATGTCTTGCCGTCGCTATGAATGGTTTTGATCTCAAATGGCACATTGTCGCTAATGTACTGATACACTTCTCCATCCTGTACCGCAAACGAAGTACGGAATGCTTCATGCCTTTGGATGATTTCCGTAAACACACTTCTCACTCGACTTACATCCAGATGACCGTTCACCGCGATTACACCCGACATGTTGTAACTGGTGCTTTCCCCTTCTATCCCATGCATCACGAAAATTCGTTTTTGTGAAGAAGAAGCCCTGTATCTCTCCGCTTTACTTACCCGATCAATCGGCGTGTAGGATATCGGCTGTCTACCCCTGATGCGGTCAGCTAATTGTCGAATGGTCGGGTTCTGGAATACATCCTTGATCGTGATGTCTGTTTTACTCTCTTTTTGCAATCTGGTCACGAGTTGAGCGGCCTTCAGCGAGTGGCCTCCTAGCGAGAAAAAATGATCGTGCACACTTATTTTTTCGACTGCCAAAAGTTCTCGCCATATTTGTGCCAATTGCTGCTCAAGTTCATCTGCCGGGGCCTCTTCCTTTCCCGTGCGATACTGCGTGTAATCCAGACGTTGCAAGGCAGTCTTGTCTACTTTTCCACTCTGCGTCCGAGGCAACGCATCAAGATGGACAAAAAAGGCAGGTAGCATGTAGTCAGGCAGATAAGTCAGCACTGCTTCTCGCAGAACGTGTTCCTCAATCGGATGCATCGCAACCAGACATGCAACCAAATAAGGATCACGTTTTGACTCCTGAATGGCCACGACCGCTGCTTCCCGGACACCAGGCTGACGGCGCAGGACAGCTTCAATTCCCTCCAACTCAACGCGGTTGCCACGAATCTTGATCTGAAAATCCTTACGACCAAAATATTGCAGATGCCCTTCATCCGTCCAGCAGGCCAAGTCTCCTGTACGATAAAGCCTGCCAAACGGGGTCAGGATATAGGACGCTTTGGTTCTTTCCTCATCAGCGATGTAACCTTCCGTTACTCCCATCCCGCCTACGTACATTTCTCCTATTACCCCTTTGGGCAACAGATGAAAATCTTGGTCCAGAAGAAAGACACGAACGTTGTAACTCGGATGTCCAATCGGAAGCGGGTTTTCAAAAGGCCCTTGTCGCGGTACACAATACCCAGATGCTGAGATACTATTTTCCGTTGGGCCATACAAGTTGTACATCTGCGCTTGAGGTAGCAAGGCTGCATGTCGCTCCACTAACGAAGAAGACAACATCTCTCCTGTACACAACACTTTTTGAATCGAATTCATCGAGCCATCAGTCACGTGGTCAAGCAAAGCGTGATACATCGTAGGGACGACGAGTATCACGTTTGCCTGTTGGCTCTCGATGGCAGCGGCGAGCTTTTGCGGAGACTTGTTTTCATGTCGCTGCAATAAGCAAAGGGTACCGCCGCTGATCAGTGTGCAGAATATCTCGACAACAGATGCGTCAAAAGTCAACGTGGCGATCTGCAACGTTCTCGTCTGCTCTCCGAACCCGACAAACTCAATGTGCCACCAAAGAGCGTTGATTAATTGATCATGCTTTACACGCACACCTTTTGGTGTACCTGTCGAACCAGAAGTAAAGATGGCATACGCAGTACTCGAAGGTACCGTTTTTCGCTGTGGTGTTTGAATTAACTCCTGCGCCCAGCATGCTGGTTCATCCAGACGAAACACCCTTGTTTGCAAGTCAGCGACGAGTTCCAGATAGCTACCCTCTGTCACAATCAGACTAGGCTGAATCTGGTTTACGATCTGTTCGATTCGCGCTTTCGGCAAGTCTGGATCAAGCGGGACATAGTAACACCCAGTTTTGAGGATAGCTAGCAGTGCAGTAATCATTTCAGGGGAACGATCACACATGATAACTATCGGTCGACCTGCATCTGTCACCTCCTTTTGCAGAGCCCAAGACAGGCGATTGGCTTGCTCTTGTAACTCCTTGTAGGTCACAGTCTGCTTTCCTTGTACAAGCGCAACTGCATCCGGTGTTTTTTCTGCCGCTTGATCAAACAACTCGTGCACGCAGTAGTTACTCGGAACTGGCACGACCTTCATCTGTTCCTCGATCATCTCGTGCCGCTCATGATCACTGAGCAAAGTAAGATCACGAATCTCTTGATCCGGATCAGCCGCAATCTGCTCGAGAAGGCTCAGATAGTGAAGCGCCAGGCGTTCGATTTCCTTCGCTTGAAACTTCCATGCCTGGTAGTTGACATGGACTGTCCATTCATCACCTGGTGATACTTCCAGCACCATTGGATAATCGGTTGTTTCATGTGAAGTGATATTCTCCAGCTCGAAGTCAAGTTCCAATCCGGCCAGCGTCTTGTCGATGGGATAGTTTTGGAAAACGAACAAACTGTGCGCCAAAGGGGTTTGTGCGTCCATCTCTGAGCAGTTTTTCAACTCAACTGCTGGCACGTACAAATGCGGGGCCATCTGGTGCTGTTCTTCCATCATGACACCCAGTAGATCTTTGACTGTTGTCGTTTCTGTCCGTTTGACCCGGAGCGGATACGTCTTGATGAAGAGGCCGACGATATCCTCTACTCCAGTGAGATGGGCAGGACGTCCGGCGTACGCCACTTCAAAAAGAGCATCCCGCGTATCGCTGTATTTTTGCAGCAAAATACCCCATGCGGCTTGCAACAGTGTGCTGATTGTCACACGGTAACGCTTGGATGTTTCCTCCAATGTCTCCGTTAGCGTTTGACTGAGCCGAAGATGATAAGAAGAATACCGCGGCTCTTCGTTACGATCCCGCATATAGGGAAGCGGTGTAGGAGAGCTAATTCCTTGTAAGGAATCTTTCCAATACGATAACGATTGTTCTTTCGATGCTTCTTTGAGGAAACGCAGATACTCCTTGTATTTCGCCTTCTGTTTGATCGCAGGGGACAGCCCCGAGCACAATTGTCCATATGCTGTAAATATCTCTCTTAGGAGAATGCCGGAACTCCATCCGTCCATGAGTATGTGATGAAATGACCATATGACTTCATAACGATACAACTCCATCCTTACTACTTGAATGCGAATGGTATTGCCCAACTCAAGCGTGAAGGGTGTTTGCTTGTCCTGTGACAACAAGACAGACAGTTTTCTTTCCCGCGCTCCAGATGGTAACTCGCACCAATCGAAATAAGGAATCTCCAATGTCTTTTGCTTGAGAATCAGCTGGACAGGGGCTTGAAGCCCCTCCCAGCGAAAAACCGTACGAAGCATTTCATTGGCCTCAAACGCCATCGTAACAGCCTGCGTAAACAAATCCAGCTGAAACTTGCCACGAAGGGTTAGCCGATGCTGTTCGAAATACAAATTGGAATCCTTTTGGAGTCGGTAGTAAAACAGCATGCCCTCCTGCGTTGGACTTAACGGCAAAATGTCAGCTATATTGTTTTTGTCGATCTTGTTCATCACAATTTTTCTCTCCTGACTCCCTTACCGAACAGCTTCACTCGGCAGGTTTTCCACGATCTCCCCATCTGCATCCACGTACGGCAAACCATTGTGTTTGAACACATGGTCGAGACAATACATCTCCCCCTGCTTGTAGTCCAAAATCATCAGGTCTTCAGAACGGGTTGGAATTAATTCCTTCAACCGCTCTGGAAGATAGTCTGGTCCGACCGCTTGATGCCATTTCAAAACAATTTTTTCAGGACGCTCAGCTGTCGGATAAAAACCACAAATCTCTAATTTTCCAAAGTCGTGCGAAGTAAGGAGTACCCCTTTTTTCTCCAAGCCACCCAGATTGCGTTTGGACTCGGCCACATTCCGGAACGCCTCGTCCAGTGGAATGGCATACTGCTCGACTCCCCTGACTGGCATAAACACTGTCAAATAATACGAAATGATTCGATTATCGAGAAACTTCCGTTGCAAGTCGATCAAGGTTTCGACAGAATCGTTTACTCCGCGAATAATGGCAGGCTGTCCGCGAATCTGTACACCGACAGATAGCAGCGCTTGTGTTGCTTGGATCGAAACGTCGCTAATTTCCCCGGGATGGTTGAACTGGGAAATCACACTTACCTGCTTGCCGGGTGTCTGTCTAACTTGGTCAAAAAACGCAAGCAGCTCTCCATCAAGAAAACGAGCCGGATCATAGGCCAAAGCCTTGGTTGCAAAACGAACGAGTCGAATACTCTTTACACTTAAAAGAGTGCTAATCAGCTTGATTAAGTCAGAGCTTTTACGGAAGGAAGCTGGATCTCCGCCAGTAAAGAGGACATTATCGATGTACGGATGAGCTTCCAAATACTGCACTGCCCTTTCTGCTTTTTCCATAATATTGGTATATCCAATATCTTCATGGCGGATTTCGTTCACTTTATAGCAGAACTGGCAGTTGGCAATACAAAAGTCGTCGATGTGAAGCAACAATGTCTTTTTGTACTTGTGTTGCAGGAAAGCTGTTTCATCCTGACGGTACGACTTGTTGCCATACGGATCAAAGCGCCCTTTATAGGGTTTCTCTCCCGGTGGCGGAAGCACGATATTGATCATCTGGGTACGATAAGGCTCTGATTGACTCGCAATCAACTCGGCATAATAGCGAGTCACCTTAAATGGCATATAAGACTGCTCCAGTAATGCACCGCGTTCTTCCTTCTCTGCTTCTGTAAAGCCGACAATTGTTGCGAACTCCTCAAATCCTTTTTTTCCCATTAATACCTTAACACTCAATGTAATCCCTCCCGTTCATTCATAAACACTCGTCATCTTTGCTTTCTCGAATACTTGGTCAACCATGTGATTCGCTTGTTAACCAAACAGCAAATCCAGTTCTTTTTGTGTCAATTCCACATCTTCGAAATCCGATGGAGTAAATTCTGGGACGTCCTGTCGGCAGCAATGATCTATGAGCTGCTCTAATTCATGGAAAAACAACTCGAGTACCTTCTCCATGGTCTCCTCGCGATACTTTCGCAAGCTGTACGTAACAGAAACCTGGAGTTCTCCTTGACGAATGAGAGCAGCCACGTCAAGCAGTGCTGTCAAATGATTACCCACTCCGGCATCAACAGCCAAGTTTCCTCCCATGAGAACCAGATCATCACTCAGTTGATTATCAACGGTTCCCAGATAATTGAATCGAACATGGGATTTTTCCTCTGCCGTGAGCAGATGAGGCTTTAGCCAACCAAACCCAAGCCCCCCCATCGGAATCTGACGCAATTTCTCCTTAACTGCTTTTAGGTGATCAGTCCGATTGGATGGATTCGTTTCGAAAAGAACAGGATACATGCTGGTAAACCATCCTACTGTTCTGGTTACGTTCATCGTATGAATAGCAGACTCACGCCCATGCGACTCCATTACCAGCAAGAGACGCTCCCTTTCAAACACATCACACAATGTCCGGGTAAGTGCTGCAACCAATAGGTCTTGGGGACCTGTGTTGAACATTCGGTTGGCCGTTGTCAACAGTCGCGACGTTATCTCGGCTGAAAGTGTGCGTGTAGATGTAGCGCTGTATTCTACCAAGTCTTCGCCAAAATCGTAATCCGTAGGAAGTTTGTCTTCCGGGATGGAAAACATGTCCCAAAATGCTTTTTCTTTGATTGCCTGATCCGACTGGTAAAAGGCGGCGACTTCCTTTATCCAAGCTTGCATCGAATGTGTTTTATCCGGCAAGACGATCGGCTCATTCCGTTTAAGACTGGACAAGGCACTCATCAAATCTTCCAGGAGAATCCTCCAGGAGACACCGTCCACAACCAGATGATGGGCCGTCAGAAACAATCGCTGAGGTCGATCGGGACCTAATTCAAAGAGACAACCGGTAAACAGCAAAGATTCTTCCAGCTTGAAGCTCACAGCGCAAGCTCCCATCGCCTCAAGCATTTTACTCTCCTGTTCTTCCTGCGGTAAGGAAGCAAGGTCGACGCAAGACACTGACACTCGGCTGGTAAGGTGGCTCTCATTGTAAAAGAGCTTCCCCTCTTTTGCAGAGTAATTGAGTCGCAAACAATCGTGATGGTTAACCAGTGCAGATAGACTCGCTTCAAACTCCTCCAGCGTTACTTTTTCTTTGCTTTCAAGGAGCAACGACTGGTTCCAATGATCAGCATTGCGGAACTGTTGGGACAGAAACCAAGAAACGATGGGAGATGACGGCAACTCGCCAGTACACGGCTCTTGTGAGATCTGTTCCACTCCCCAGCTCCAGTCACTTCTCGCTTTTAGTTCTGTAATCGTGTCATAAATCAAGATGTCTCTCACCGGAATCTTGATTCCTCGCTGATGCAATCGATAGGAAACCTGAATCGCCTTGATCGAATCCCCCCCTAGTTGGGAAAACGGGTCATGTAGACCAAATGGTGAACGACCAAGCACGTCCTCGTACACTTCTACCAATAGCTTGTCAAACTCGTCACGAGGACTGGTTTCATCCTCCGCACCTTTTCGCTCCATGACCGGTTCGGGAAGCTGTTTCCGATCTACCTTGCCATTTGAGGTCAGCGGAAACTGTTCAAGCTGCACGATTTGCGACGGGATCATGTAGGCGGGCAATCGACTTGCCAGCTCTTCGCGGAGCTCTTTTTCCCGGAAAGATGCTTCCGTGATCAAATAAGCACAAAGGTACTTACGCCCCCACGTATCCATGCGATCGATCACCACTGCCTCACGCACAGAAGAATGACCAAGTAGCTGCTGTTCAATTTCACCCAATTCAATGCGGTAACCATGAATCTTCACCTGATAGTCAGCCCGTCCCAGATACTCCATGACTCCATTTGGTCGATAGCGGACCAGATCGCCCGTCTTGTACATCACTTTTCCTGGCGAAAACGGATCGGGTAGGAAACGCTCTTGCGTCAATTCCTCGCGGTTAAGATACCCCCGTGCCACACTATCTCCCGAGATGAAAAGCTCTCCTGTCGATCCGATCGGAATTGGCTTCCCATATGAATCCAAAATGTAGAGCTGCACGTTACTGATCGGATGTCCTATCGGTACAGATCCCTCGACATCGATCTCTGGATCGTATTGATAGATCATGCACCCGACTACTGTCTCGGTAGGGCCATACTCATTGAGAATTTCGATTTGTCCGTTCCATTTCGCATGAATCGCCTCAGCCAGACTCACCTTCAAGTCCTCACCGCCCACAATCACTCTCTTTACTGTAGTAGAAGGCAAAGCGATTTCTTGCAGCAAAAACAGATGGGCAGGTGTCAGCTTTACGACATGGGAGCGTCCATCGCTAAAGATGCGCGATAACACAAACTCTGAATCAGAGTTCGGATAGATAACCATCCGATTTCCCTTTACCAACGGGCAAAAAATGGACGTAATCGTCAAATCAAATGCCAGTGAGGAATAAAAAGCAAACGCTTCTTCAGGACAGGAGAGATAACGGTCTTTTGCCCACGAAATATAGTTGACTAACCCTCGATGAGAAACCATGACCCCCTTCGGATTTCCGGTAGAGCCTGAGGTATAAATAACATAGGCCAAATCCTCTGGCTGATTAACCGATTCCAGGATTGCCCCATCATTTAGATACAGGGACGAATCACCGAGCTCCAGGATTACTTTGGACCACGAAATAACCTCTGTTCGCGAGGTGTGTCGAAGCAACAGGTCCGCTCCAGAATCAGATAGCAGATATTCGATGCGCTGAGAAGGGAGTTGAGGGTCAATCGGAAGGTAAGCCCCGCCTGCTTTTAGCACGGCCAACAGCCCGATGATCATCTCTGGCGAATGATCTGCTAGAAGCGCAACAATAACGCCAGGGCCAACTCCTCGGTTACGCAACGACTGAGCGAGTCGATTTACTTGATCATGCAGTTCCTGGAATGTCAGCATGCGCCCCTCTGACTCCAATGCAACTCCCTGTGGCGAGCGTTTAACTTGCTCTTCAAACAACTGGACAACCGTCTTCTCGCTGGAATAGGAAGCAGCTGTATCGTTCCACGTTTTGAGCTGTAGTGCCAACTCTTCGTCAGCAAGGAAGTTCAGATTGGACAGTGGTACTTCTGGATTCGCGATCATTTGATTGAGCAGCCTTACGAGATGATCCGCTATTCGATCAACATCATTTTCCGTGTACTCGGCGATCTTATAATCCATTTCCAGCGTCAATCGTTCATCTGTAGCCCATTCCCTGATAATTACTTGGAGCGAATACAACTGGTGACCGTTGTAAAACTCCTCATTCGTCACGGAATACCCACCAATGGTGAAGGGCAGCTGCGTGCTGTAATAATTTACACAAATCTGAAACAGGCTGTCATAGCCATGTTTCTTCAATTCCAATTCTTGAGCCAGCAAATCGTACGGATATTTCTGATGAAAAAAACAGGAAGTCAATTCCCTGTTGACATGTTTAACATAATCGAAGGCATCCATTTCCATCGGAACTGCCAGACGAAATGGCATAGTGCTGGTGAACATCCCGAATATTTTGCGCTCCACTTTGCCTGAGCGATTTAACAGCGGCGTACCAATCACGATCTCTTCTTGCCTCGTACAACGCTGAAGGTAAAGACTGACGAGAGCCACAAACAAGGAATTTAGCGAGCATTTCATCTGGTCTGAAAATTGGCGTATTCTTGTCGAATCTTCACGGTTGAATGCATAGACTTTACGCTTGCCCTCGGTCGTATCTGTTGCCTTTGCTAATGTCGTGATCACAGGCAAGCTCTGAAACTTGTCCCGCCAATATCGCTTGTCCTTTTCAAATCTCTCAGACTGAGAATAGGCATGCTCCCTGTCGACAAAAGCTTGATAAGCGTGTTCATCTCCTACATGAACGGAACCGCCTGCTAACAACGTGTCATAATAGTGAGCAATTTGTTCTGTCATAATGGAGATGGACCAACCATCAGCAATCAAATGGTGAAACTTTACAAAATATCCCGCTTCTTCGTCACTCAGTTGAATCAGACAAAAGTAGAATAGAGGCTCCTGTCCGATCGAAAATGGTTTTGCAAACAAAGCTTGCAGGAATTGTCTGCACCGATCAGGGGCATTCGGTTCTTGTCTGAAATCAAATACCTGCAATGGCTGCGGTTCGTACTCTCCAACAAACTGAAGGACTGTCTCTTCTTCCTGATAGTTGAGCCGCAAAGCATCGTTCTTTTGAATGAACAGGTGAATGGCCGCTTCAAGTACATCCAGTTTCACTTTTCCTTGAACCCGCACCATCCCCCCTAACGTATGGACAGGAAGCTGTGGATGTAATTTTTCCGTATACCAGATACGCTTTTGTGGATGACTTAAAGGATATCCGCCATTCCATTGCTTCTTATCCTGATGCAATGCATTTCCCCCCTTTCGGAATTGTGCAGATGTAATCACAATTCGGATATGGCAAAAAATCTAATTGATTACAAATACTTCCATCCCAACTATATCGATGACTCTTCTATAGTGTCAAATGAATTTTCCATTAAATGTTATTTCAGAAAATTAGATGAATTCCATCTCTTTTTTCCTTTTTCTAGCGCTGCATAGAATGGAAAAAATTTTGTGCACACTATTGATTTTGGCTGTCTTTTCACGTAGGATAAAATGTAATATATTGGCAAAAACACCCCCTGGAAGGATGAATGTGATTAGATGTCTGTGACACTTCGTGAAGTAACCCTGGAAAACTGGGAAGAGTGTATTGAACTGGAACCTACTCCTGAACAGAGTGAGTTTGTTGCCCCGAACCTCTACTCCATAGCCGAAGCAAAGTTTCAAACTACATTTGTCCCTTTGGCCATATACCATGAGGATACGATGGTTGGCTTTGTCATGTATGGGCTTGACCCCGACGATGGAAACTACTGGATTTACAGACTCTTAGTTGATGCCAACTATCAACGCCAAGGCTACGGACGTGCTGCGATTTCGCAAGTCATTGATATACTGAAAGCAAAAGACGATTGTCAAAAAATTGTCATTGGTTATGCTCCAGCCAATATCGCAGCCGAAAACCTTTACGCTTCACTCGGATTTCAAAAAAATGGCATGGTTCTGTTTGGCGAGACGATTGCAGAATTGAACTTTTAAGCTAGCTATTTTCGTTCCCCGAAAATGAAACAGCGGCGACCTAAGACCTAAAAATCAAGTCTTAGACTCGCCGCTGTTTGAATTGTTTTTTCGTATATGAAAAAAGCACACCTTCCATGTGTCTGTAAACACCATGGTTAGTGTGCATTCGTTTTAAATATGGTGCCGGTGAAGGGACTTGAACCCCCACGGTTTCCCTCACGATTTTGAGTCGCGCGCGTCTGCCATTCCGCCACACCGGCATGTAAAACTATGAAAAAATAACACATCATCAATAGAAAATTAATGGTGGGGAGAGACGGATTCGAACCGCCGAACCCGGAGGGAGCAGATTTACAGTCTGCCGTGTTTAGCCACTTCACTATCTCCCCACAATATGTGCTGTCTTTCTTCTGCGTTTACTTTCTTCAACCAGAAGCGACATTTATTAATTTACCATGAACTTTGTTTGACGTCAATATATTTATTTGGATTGACTCTCTTTTTTCGCCAAAATCTCCTGTGCCCACTCGTGGAAGACGCGCAGTGCCTCGTCTACTTCTTGAAATATTGCTTCTTCCTCACAGGAGTATTCCGGGAAGTCAAGTATGCGGTTTTTACGAATCTTCACTTGCTCTTCTTCGCATTTTATCTCCAAGAAGTAGGGAACGGCTTCATCTATCCCATAGTTGTTTTCTAAAAACTCGTAGGTACGTACCCACTCCAGAATTCGAACTTCCGATGCCTTTAAACGAAGCACCTGTTCCAAGGACATAATAGTTTCATTCCCGTAGTAATACATGTTATTCAGCCCTTCTGCATGAAAATGGACGGAGCCGTGACTCCGCCCTGTTATTGATGTGATAGATTAGATCGAGGAAAGTAGCTCTCTCAGTTCTTTGACAATCACTTGCTGGTAGCCAGTACCTTCTCCATATTGCTCGAGCATTTCGGCACGTGCCACTTTGATCTTGTCTTCATAATCTGGGGCGTTTCGATCCGGGTTTTGCTGTTTAAACGCCGTCATGACAGCTTGGACATGCTTCGGTCTCGGTCCCCATTTTGCCAGAACATGCCCGCCTGTGTCCGCAAAAATAACAACAGGGATCGCCCGACCGCCCATCGTGAGAAACTCATCCATGAGATCGAGGTGTTCTTCCATCACCATAATTTCCACGGGCATGTCTGTTTCTTTCAAAGCATGCAAGACGACTGGCAAGTTGCGAACGACGTCGCCACACCAGTCCGCAGCCAAAATCAAGCATCTGAGGTCATCACGATGCTGGAGCGAAGCAAAAAACGCACGGTCTTGTTCATCCGTCCATGAAAATGCATCCGACCAATTTTGGTATGTATCCTGATTCTTTGTCATGCTTTCCACAAACGCCTGTGGCTTGAGCCCCGTACGGAATTTATGTGCTACGTTTGCCCCCATCTTTTCTCCTCCTTTTGTATCGCTCGCCTATTCTTGGTTTTTATTTGCTGCTTCGTTTGCTTCCTTCTCTTGATTAGCCAGCTCCATCATTTTTTGCAACAAGATATGCTGTGGCATGTGCATGAGACGCTCCAAAGGTACCTGAAGAGCTTCCGACAGCTTGACAGCCGTCTCTGGTGATATTTGTAATGGACGCATGTCATTTTTGCCCCTTTCCCTTGCTTTTATCAGTCCCTTCAGTATAATACACAGCCGTTAAACCTGCCAGCATACAAGTCTGGTACTCTGAAGCCTTTAAATAACAAGCTAACATCATTGATTAAAATGACATTAGCTTGCTAGGCAGCAGATGAAATTAGGAGTTTACGAATCCCACTAGATGAAAAAGTCGTTTATTTGGTCTGCATTCTTGCCTATTTGCCAAATAAGCATCCCCAGTATCACGTATTTGAATAAGACCAGCCTTTTCCTGGCTCGAATTTTGGGGGCAGAGAAAGCCCAATCTTTTCTTGGTTATCAGTCACATGGCTGTCATCCCCACCAGTTACACATCGTCATCAAGTACTTTGTGACATGTTGGCTCTACTGAACCACTTTTGACCCATTTACTCACCTCTCAACTCCTCATAAAAAATGAAAAAAGAGCCACACGAAGGGACTCTCTCTCATAAACCCAATATTCCGCACATGGAAAAGGACGAGCTATGGCTTTTGCTTAGTGAGGATGCATGGTACACCTAAGCCGATCGCGCCGGGCTGGGACATCTGTTCCAGATATGCCAACCCTCGTGCACATTGCTGCTTGCATACTTGACATGTATGGGACGTTACGATTTTCAACTGTACTTGATTGGGGTGCTGTCGCGAATTCTTCTTTTTGATCTTTTTGCCCTTGGCCATCCGTTTTCCTCCCTTTGCCCTAGATCACTCCAGTCTATGAAGGAGAACACCCCCGCTCTTTAGGCAAACATACAAAATCAAGATATTCACTTGCAAAATGGGCCTTGTCATACGTGTCTACAAATAGAAAAAGTCGCCGGAGAATTCTCTCCAAGCGACTTATGAGCCTTCCCTATGGCTTTGGACTTAGCAACTGGCGCAGTTCTAGCTCCAGTGTAGGAGCATCAACCATTCCGATTATCTTCTTTCGTACGATTCCATCTGTGTCAATCAAGTAAGTAGTTGGAAATGCCATCACCTTGTAACGGTTCGACACAGTACCAGCTACGTCCATTGGTATCGGAAATGTCAGCTTGTAGGTAGTGACAAAGGCCATAGCTGTTTCCGGGCTGTCATTGCTCGTGACGTTCACGCCATAGAGATCAACCTGTCCACCATATTTTTCGTAGACTTTTTGTAAATCTGGCGCCTCCAGCTTGCATGGTCCACACCAGGAAGCCCAAAAGTTCAAGACTACTGGTTTTGCCCTTTTTCCTTCTACCTTGTACGTCTGCTGGTCTAGTCCTGTCAGTGTAAAATGAGGAGCCGCAAAGCCAACTTCCGGTTTTTGAACCTCTGCTACGATTGCGGCCGTTTCTTGAGGCTTTTCCCAAACAGCAAGTCCGACCCCCAATAATACGAGCACCGCGAGCAACAGCTTTTTCATTTTGTCACCTCTGCCCTACTGAGTTAGAATCCCGTAAAGCCTCCGTACATTTGAATAAGAACGCGTGTAATATCCGTCAGTTTATCTGTATACAGAAGAATACCAAACAAAATCATAATGGCTCCTCCGATTTTCATAAACAGGTCGGAATACTTCACAATCGCGTTCACCTTACTGATGAAGAACGTCATGACAAAAAATGGAATGGCGAATCCGAGCGTATACGCCAATGTGTAGGCCAAGGCGCTTGCAGGATTGGAAACACCCATGACGATAATGCCAGAAAGAATAGGTCCCACACAAGGTGTCCATCCAGCTGCATACGTCATTCCCACCAGTATGGACCCAGTATACCCCAATGGCCTCGATTTTAAATCGATTTTAAAAGAACGCATCATCCAATCCATTTTAAACACGCCAAGCATAACCAAACCAATGATAGCAAGCAAAATACCGCCCAGTTGACGAATCAAGTCCTGTTGGTCAGTGAACAAGCTTCCGATCCAAGATGTAGACAGCCCGAGCGCAACGAAAATGATCGAAAACCCGACTATGAAGAAAAAGGTATGCAAGAAGGCTTGCTTGCGAAAAACAGCTCTCCCTTTCTTCACTTCATCAACCGTAACCCCAGTTATGTAAGACAAAAAGGACGGATAAAGCGGCAGGCAGCAAGGGGAAATAAAAGAGAGAAAACCTGCTGCAAAAGCCAAAAACACAGTAATATCGCCAGTCATATGTACCTCCGGTGGGTATTTTATCCACTATCTTCTCATTGTATCGAATCTTTTCCCCCTTCAAAAGTAGCAATGACACTTTGTCTTAAAACCGTGACAATTTACTTTACATAATATTCATTATGTCTTAAAACTCAGCACAAAACGTAACAATTGGATGGATAGATCTGGTCCACTTTAGAAAATAGATCAGACTTGTGACAAATGTGACATGTATCTTTCTCGGAAGACATGTAGATGATGAGCAGCATGCCCAAGGATAAAATAGACGAGTGCAGTTGCAGTTGTCTTGTCCTGAATAATCACGCCCGAACGACTCAACTCTTCTTCTGTAAGCCCTTTTACCAGTGCTCGAGTAGAAGAGCGCACAGTCCGATACTCCTCGAGTAGATCGACAAGCGGTCGTCGGTCAAAATTCGTAAGACTGACGTACATGTCCTGATGCCTAGGCAAGGGTGTCTTATCTCCGCGGGAAGCACACAGCAAGCGATAGCCCATGATTCGCTCTGTATCCATAATATGGCCGAGAACTTCCTTTCCACTCCATTTATCTTCCTGATAACGGAACATGCTCTGTTCCTCCCCGCATGATCGAAAGCATGCAAGTATTTCTTCCTCCTGAGCGCAAAGCAACTCATTCAGATTCCCTTCAGGTGCGATTTTGATATAGGTTTCAAACTGCGCAGGATAATCACCAGACTGTGGTTTGCGGAAGTACAAAGGAATACACCCCCTTTTGTAATAGTGAGACGAATACTTCCATTGTACACAAAAAAGAGGCGGATGTACTCCGCCCCTTCTCTGCTATTCTTTTTTACTGAATAGTGACTTTGCCGCCATCTTGAAGCAGTGTTTGCCCTTTTACCACGATCTTATCGCCGGCAGACAAGCCTTTCAAAATTTCGATCGTATCACTAGAGGATTTCCCTGTAGTGACCTCGACTTGTTTTGCAATGTCACCTTCCAGCTTAAATACATACTGTTTACCATCGCGATCAAAGACCGCACCGCGCGTTACCACGATCGATTTTGCTCCACTTTCCCCAACCGTTGGGAAGGTTACATTCACTACCATATCGGACTTCAGCTCATTGGATGGGTTTGGAATCGTAATCTCCACTGGATATGCCTTGAGCTGCGTATCCATTACAGGACTCATCGCCGTTACTTTGGCATCAATCGTTTTTCCTGTCGATTGTACGTTTACTTTTACGGTAGTTCCTACTTTTATTTTTGTGATGTCTGCTTCTGACAGATTCGCTTTTACCAGAAGTGGATTCGTGTTAACGACAACTACAACCGGCTGTTGACCTGCCATTTGACCAACTGCGCCGCTTACGCTGGAAATATATCCATTGATCGGAGACGTCACAGTCGCATTCGCTAATTGCTCACGAGCATTTTGCAGACTTACTTGCGCTTGCTGTACAGAGGCTTCGGAAACTTGCACACTTGTTTTTTGTCCCGCAGATTGCACTCCCTGCTGCGCGTTATCATAAGAGGTCTGTGCCGTTGTCAGTTGAGAATTTGCCTGCTCCATCTGCTGAGCGGAAATCGCTCCTTGTGAAAAGAGCTGTTGCATCCGCTGCTGGTTTACTTTCGCATCCTGAAGTGCGGTTTCTGCCTGCTTCAGGCTATTTTTCGCTTGAACCAAGCCTTGATCAGAGCTGCTGCCTGCTTGGTTTAAGCTCGCTTTTGATACGTTGTAGGCTGCTTCTGCTTGTTTGACACTGTTCACCAGATCTTTTTCATCGAGCTTGAACAATACTTGACCTTTTGTCACGTATTGGCCCAGTTTCACTGGCAGGGAAGAAATTTTCCCACCCATTTTCGGGGAGACTTGCACTTCCTCACTCGGTGCCAGCTTTGCCGTGAGACCAGAATCGGATACCACTGTTCCCGTTGCAACAGTTTCAATCTGTACAGGGGTTGACGCTTCCACTGTTTCCGTAGGCGGCGTTTCCGCTTGCGGGCTGGAGCACCCTGCCACTAGCGAGATGGCCAGTAGTGCCAAAATGACGGGTTTTTTATTTAGTTTCATGTATGTCCCTCCTCTTCCCACAAACGTCTTACGATTCCAAAGCGGGATTGATTGTCTTTTGTTTCTTAGCAAGTTTCTTTTCGAGTTTCAACTTTTTCTTCAAGCGTCTCTTTTTCCCTAAATCATCAAACCAGGAAGCAACGACAGGAACCAGAACCAGTGTAATCAGTGTAGAGAATCCGAGACCGAAAATAACCGTCACGGCCATTGGTGCATTCGTCTCAGATCCGGCACCGCCAGAGAATGCGAGCGGTCCAATCGCCAGAATGGTGGTGAGTGTCGTCATCAAAATCGGACGAAGACGAATCGGTCCAGCATGCAGGATCGCATCATACAGCTCCATACCTTTTGCGCGCAGTTGGTTCACGTAGTCGATCAATACAATCGCGTTGTTCACGACCAGACCGATCAACAAAATGTACCCGATCAAAACCCCAACGCTGATCGTTGTGCCTGTCGCCAATAGTCCAAGCAGAACGCCTGTAACGGTCGGTGGCACTGAGAACATGATGATAAATGGGGTGTAGAGCGATTCAAACTGCGCTGCCATTACCATATAGAGAAGCACAACTGACAGCACAATCGCGAGAGCAAGGCTAGTGAATGATTCCATCATTTCTTCACTTTGCCCGCCAAAATCGACTGTGTAGCCGTCCGGGAGATTCAGTTTCGAGATTTTCTCTTGCACTTCCCGTGTGACAGAGCTCAGGTCACGCCCTGCCAAATCACTCGTTACTTGAACTTCACGGCTGGAGTTGGCACGGTTAATCGAAACCGGCACGTCTACTTTACTGATAGTCGCAACTGAGGTCAGCGCGATCTGTGCTCCACCTGGAGCGGAAATACGCATATTGTTCAAGAAGTTTATATCTTCCTGAAACTCTTTCGGCAGCTTGAGGTTGACGTCAATCTCGTCATCACCTGTACGATAATACGTTACCGTTTGACCTTGGAAGGAAGTGCGAACACTGGAGAGAATTTGTCCAGTCGTCAAGCCGTACAAGCTCGCTTTCCCAGCATCGATCTTCACTTCCAGCTCTTGTCTTGATTCTTCCAAGCTGGTTGTTACGTTACTCGTACCAGCTACCTTCTCAATTTCACCTTTAATGATACCACTAATGTCTTTCAATACGGCCAGATCATCCCCGCTAACCTTTAGTTGGATTGGGGAACCTGTAGTCATACCAGATGGTGCGCTTACCTTGATTTCAGGTCCAGCAATATCTTTCAGCTTTTCCTGGAGATCCATTACAACTTCATTGGAGGAACGTGTGCGCTGGTCGAGATCTACCAGCATCAGGCTGATCGTTCCCTGATTGGATGACAAGGTGCTCGCTATCGGTGATGCATTGCTACCAACCGAAGTCGCAACAATTTTCTTCTCCGGAACCGTGTTGACAATTTCTTCTACTTGTCGGGTAACTTTTTCAGTTTCAGCCAGAACGGTACCATTTGGCATTTTGATGGAGACATTTACTTGACCTTGGTCCATGGCCGGGATAAACTCTGCCCCGATCAATGGAGTTAATGCGAGAGAGCCCACCATCATAACCACCGAAGAAATCATGACCGTTTTACGATGGCCCAATGACCATTTTAACAATCTTTGGTAGCCTTTTTCTACTTTGCTAAATCCAATGTTAAACCACGTAACAGGATTGATTCCACGATAGTTCTCATGATGTGTATGCGACGGAATTTTGTTCAAAATTCTCGAACTCAGCATCGGCACGAGCAAAATAGAGAATACAAGCGCCGCAATATGTGAGTAAACAACCGTCAATGCAAGTGGTCCAAACAACTCAGAGGCAATACCTTCTGTGAGGGCAATCGGCAAGAATACGCAAATTTGCGCCAAAGCCGAAGCCATAACTGCCGTTCCTACTTCTTTGGAACCATCCAAGGCGGCTTCCATCATGCCTTTTCCCTGTTCTCGATGGCGGAAAACATTCTCGAGCATAACAACTGCAAAGTCAATCAATGATCCTAATCCCAATGTCAAACCGGAGAGGGAAATCAGGTTGATCGTCTGTCCAGTCATGTACATCAGCAAGAACGTAGCAACGATCGATACTGGAAGAACGATGACCGCAATGACCATGGATCGCAAGCTGCCCAAGAAGAAGAACAGCAAGATCATACCGATACCGCCACCCAACAGGGCATGTTCAGCGGTGGTGTAAACGGAATCCTTAATGTAGATGGATGTATCCAGAGTCGTAATGATTTCTACGCCTTCTGGCAGCTCGCTTTTGATTTTCTCCAGCTCAGCTTTTACGTCATCTGCTACCTCAATGGTATTTCCGCCTGAAGCTTTTGTCACTTTAATCCCCAAGCTAGGTGTTCCATTTACGTAACTCATTTGCGTTACATCTTGATGCGTGTCTTTTACTTCGGCAATATCGCTGAGCCTGATGGAGTTTCCACCGACAGAGATTGGTGTCAGCGCGATTTGTTCGACATCAGCAAACTCACCTTGTACACGGATGTTGAGCTTGGCGTCACCCTCGCGTACCGCTCCACCGGAACCTGACATGTTGCTGGTTTGGAGGGCTTGCTGAACTTGGTCAAGTGACAGTCCGTACGCCGCTAGTTTGGCTGGGTCGACTGTAACATCGATGATCCGGCTTTGTCCGCCGCTGATGGAAGCAGATGCGACACCATCAATACGCTCCAGGCGTGATTGGATCATATCCTCTGCCATCTTTTTCAATTTGTTGATATCTTGCTCACCCGTCACTGCAAACTCAATGATCGGTGTACTGTTCGGGTCAATGCGCAGTACGCGTGGCGCTCTAGCTGAGTCAGGCAAAGAGCCACGAACCTGATCTACCTTCTCCCGCATGTCGAGAGTCGCCTGATCAAGGTCTGTCCCCCAGTTAAACATGAGGATAACCTGCGAAGCGCCTTCCATCGATACCGATTGTATACTATCTAAATCGGATACCGTTGCAAGTGCGTCTTCGATCGGCTTCGTTACCAGTTTTTCTACCTCACTCGGAGATCCGCCGTCAACGGATGTAACCACGACAGCAACCGGGAAGTTAAGATCCGGCATGAGATCAATCGACAAGCGAGGCAGTGAAACGAAACCAAAAATCATCATGGCCAGAGTCAACATAATCATGGTGACCGGGCGTTTAATCGATAGTTCAGAAAGATTCAATCCACTCACCTCTTCTTTATATATCTGCTAATTCTTTGTGAGTAATAGTTCGCATGACGAAATGAATAAGGTGAACCTCGTAGTAGCATTTCGTTTAACGAAATATCAAGGGATGAAACAAACCATTTTTAAACGGTTTGTGAATTTCCCCATTTCACATCTCGCTGTTGGTATACACGCTCTGTCAGTGACACCCACACAACTCGTCGATCTGATTGGTCTCGGAACCTGCGTACCAGTTTTTCCTGCTCTAACCGATTAATGAGACCGGAAGTTGTGCTGTATGAAAGACCGACAGTCTTACTTATGTCCCCCATCGTTTTTGGCCCATTTCCAAGCTGCTCCAGAATCAAGACCTGTTGCCAAGTTACATCGCTTGTATCCAGCTCTTGCTCAGAAATCGTGGTAAACAAAACACTGGCTTCTTGCAGGAGTTTTGCCAACTGAATCAGTTCTTTCATGAGAACCTCCCTTGCCATCCTTACTTAACCACTTCACACCCATAACTAATCGTTTATTTCCCAAAAATAATTCTACTGAAATGTATATGTAGTGAAGTCTACCCAGGGGTAGATTTCTGACAGGGATTTATCTATCTGGAGATAGACGACAACGCATGCTAGAATGAAGTTAAGTGATTATTCGGCAGAGAAAGAAGGACTTCTCATTGTTGAAGATAATGATGAAAGCCATACAAAAACGTTTACTAATCATGTGGTTTTCCATCTTAATTGTATTAGCTTTGCTTCCTGATTCATTTAAACGGGAAACTCCGTTGCAATTTTCTCTTACCATTGTACTATTTATTTGTTACCTTGTGGTATTTTGGACTTCCAAGAAAAAATGGAAGCCTTTCCAATTCGAGTTAGTGACAGTCGTGCTTGGAATTGTCTCGTTACTAAAATCCCTCATCTTGGGTGGAGAGGGCTTCGGCTTGATGCTCCCACTCGCTGTTTTTATCGGTTTTCACATTCATGGACGCCGTGCATTGGCTTATGCTACTTTTTTTGGTACGTGCAGTACGCTTTTTTTATATTTTGAAGAAAGCCTGAAATTCACGCACATCATCTCATATATCCTTACGTATGTGGGTTGCTATATCGGCGCACGTGGCTATCGGATTCAAACTGAAGCGTACGAAACCAACCAACAGCACCTGGAGCAGCTGCAAAAAGCACATACAGAGTTGCAAGAGGCGCACTTACAACTTCAAGAAGCAGCACTTCATTCCCTTCAAGTAGCGGTTCTGGAGGAACGAACGAGAATTGCCCGTGATATTCACGATGCATTGGGCCATAGTTTGACTTCACTCATTGTCCAGCTACATGCCTTGAAGTATATGTTGCAAGATGGACCTGACAACGCACAAGAAGCCGTGCGCAACATGCTTGGTGTTGCCAAGCAAAGTCTGGAGGATATTCGCACGTCTGTCCATACATTGGCCCTGGATAAAACCTCCTTGGGGCTTACGCCTCTGCGAGCTCTCTTATCGCAGGCTCAAAAGCATACAGGAATAAAAATGGAGTTGATATGCTCCGATCTGGACATTCCGCTCTCTCAAGAAATGACGATAACGTTTTATCGAATTTTGCAAGAAGCGATCACCAATTCACTACGTCATTCTGACGCAAAAGAAATTCTCGTCATCATTGAACAAAAGAAGGACATCCTTTTGTTGTCCATTCGAGACGATGGAAGCATCACGAGCGACCAAAAAATCAAACCTGGCTTTGGCCTAACTGGCATATCTGAACGAATTCAGTTATTGAACGGAACTCTCGCGTATCGCATTCGAGAGCCTCACGGATTCCAACTCGATTTCAGCTTTCCGATTCGCCAGACTGAACCTGAAAGGAGCATGCGAACATGACCGGTAAACAAAAAGAAGGAGCCATTCGCGTGGTCCTAGTAGATGACCAAACCATGATTCGCCAAGGGTTGGGTTATGTCATTCAAATGCAATCCGATATGGAAGTAATTGGAGAAGCTTCCGATGGCGTGGAAGCTGTTGAATTGATTGGCGCCCTCGCACCTGATGTCGTTTTGATGGATGTTCAGATGCCCAACAAATCTGGCATTGAGGCCACAAAAGAAATCATGCAGCAGCATCCTCGCACAAAGGTATTGATTCTTACCACCTTTGACAATCACAATTATGTGGTGGAAGGGATTCGTGCTGGAGCCGTCGGTTATATGCTAAAGGATGCCGACTCTCAGGAAATGCTTGACCTCATTCGCAGAGCCCACCAGGGAGAAGCCCTCTTCCACACCGTGACAGCTGCAAAAGCCCTTGCCGAAGCTCTGCTAGGTCAACGTGAGACACCTGATTCGACTACGTCTTCCCAATCAGTCTTACTAGATGAATTGACGGATCGAGAGTTAGATGTACTTCAACAGATCGCAGATGGCTATCGAAATGATCAGATTGCGCAAAACTTGTTTATATCAGAAGGCACTGTAAAAACACACGTGCATCGGATTTTGCAAAAAATGGGTGTCGAGGATCGTACCCAGGCAGTGGCCAAAGCTCTACGGCACAAAATCGTGAAATAAATCAGACAGTTTTAGGCAGGAGGACTAAGTGGAATCAAGTTTCCATCCTCCTGCTTTATGCTGATAGAAAACCCTCCGACCAACTGTGCGCTGGACATCGCTTCAAATACAGCAGCAGCCGCTTTCTTTGTATCGATCACCCGGCAAATGACTGCCAACGTCCTCTCGCTGTCTTCCCCACCGTCGCTGTGGCCATTCCCTGTCTTTCCCAAGCATTCGTCCAACAGCTGTTCGATCAAATAGCGCATCTCAATCTCTGACTCACATAAATGGGGAAAGCGAATGATCATCGGATGGAAATCGTTCTCTTTCATGACCTGATATCCTTGTTCTTTCATCTCTTCTGCCCAGTTCTGCAAAACTTCGTCAGGCCTTCCCTCGATCTGCTCCGCTACTACAGCAAAATAGTCACCAATTTCTCCGACATATCCGTAATGAACGGTGTAAAGATGCTCCGTTTCCTCATACCAAACTTCCCAGTAGCTCCACCTCGTTTCGTTTCTTTTCAGCATCCGAATCACCGTTGTTCAACTCCGTTCAAATTGTAACCGTTTTGTAAATTATTCCACTGATCGACACGCCTTGACAACAACTTACAAAGAGATTGATTCGAAAGACTTGCAACTTTTTTGCTAATAGGACCATCTACTCAATCGAACATAAAAAAAGACGGATATCCGATCCGTCTACAGTCACAATCCTTTTTTGTTTTTTTAGGAAATGGAAAGAGGTAAACGAATCTCAAAACGAGCTCCTTTCAGTTTCGGAGAGTTTTCCGCATAGAGTTCGCCACCGTGATCCGCGATGATTCGTTGTGTCGTAGACAATCCTAACCCCGTTCCCTCTTGTTTGGTCGTATAAAAAGGAACGAATAAATTTTGGAGGCAAGAATCTGATAGACCGGGTCCGTTGTCTTCCACAACAATGATGACTTGATTGAGAGATGAGTACACTTTCACTTGAACGAGGTTGCCTTGGGTCATCAAAGCTTCAAGGGCATTTTTCAAGATGTTCAAGATGGCTTGCTTGATTCGCGAACGATGACCAAACACATGCCACTCGCCTTGTGCAATGTCCAGCTCTAGCTTGATTCCTCTTCGATTTGCTTCTGGCTCCAGTAAACGAATGACTCCATGTAACTCATCCATCACTAAGAAACGTTCCGATACGATTTTATCATCCCTGTACCGGGCCAAAACAAGGACATCGTTCAATAGCCCATCAATGCGTTCAATTTCCGTTAAGATGACTGAAAAATAAGATTCACTACGATTTGCTTCCCCTTGCTCCCGCAACAACTGAATGAAGCCCTTGATGGCTGTCAGTGGATTCCGAATCTCATGCGCCATCCCAGCAGCCAGCTGCCCAACGGCTGCCAGTGCTTCTCGCTTGCTCAATTCTTCTTCGTACTTTTTGCTTTCCGTAACATTCCGAAGAACGGCGATCGCTCCCCACATCTCTCCACCGTAATAAATGGGGCTCGTACTCACTGTCGTCCATTTGCCTCTGTATTCCGCAACATAATGGCCGGACTGCCCGCGTTCAATTACCCACTGAACAAAACGCTCGCTTATATGCGGGCGGAGGGCATGATCAATGTTTTGACCAATGAGTTGATTCCGATCTACGCCAAATAAATGACAGACGGCGTAATTCGCTTCAATGACTCTTAACTGGCGATCGATCATCAAGACGGCAATATCGCTGGATTGCAGAACCAATTGAACAAGCTCCTGTTCAGCGAGCATTGTAACATCTTCTCCTTTGGCCGAAGTTTCAGGAGAAGTTTGTGTTTTTTCAACTGGAAATTGATGCGAATTTTTGTTAAAGACATCGTCCATTTGATGCAAAATGTAGTCCATCGATTGATAGAGACGAATCTGTCCTTGCAAAAGCTCTACTCGCTCCATTTCCGTCGTGGCAAGAGAAAATGAGTTGATATTCATTTCTTCCATAATAACGTCGCGACACTTGCGCAAAAATTGCTGTAAATACGTAAGATTCATTCCGAGTAACGAAAATTTATACGCAATTTCGCTCAATTCTCGTTCGAATGCATACGTGTCGATTACATTTACTACTTCAATCCATTTCGTGATTTGCTGAACAAACAAAGCCTCTGTATTTTCGCGGTCTTCTAGAAGCAAAGCAGAGTAATGATGATCTGAAAGAAAGGAAAACGTCTTGGCCACCGCCGCAGGGACCAAATGAGTAAGATACTTACTTATTCGATTTTTCAAAACACTCTGGCTCCTTTTCTCCGTGCTTCATTGAGGCTATTTTCCCAAGTATGTATAGGCTCTATTATGGACGTAAATGAGACAAGATGTAAAGCGGCTTGATGATATCCTCGTGCAGAGAATGACACCATCCAATCTGGTTCTCTTCTTATCCTTACAGACAAACAATCTCGGCTAGCATCCTATTATCGCGCGTTATCTATTACCTTTTTCGGACCCTTCACCTCCTGATCACGTTTGACTGAAACCGCTTTCCCAACATTTTCTATCATATCACGATCGAGCATAAAATGGTAAAGGATGTTTATTATTCAATTATCCAAAAAGCATTTGCCCCCGTAGAGACAAATGCTTTCGCTTTATGAATGGGATTTGACAGCGTAATTGCGCAAATCTGATTTTACCGGGCTATTTGGGTTGGTTCCTGTATGCGCGCGCTTGAAAGCTTCGCTTTCTGTCCAATTTTTAAACGATTCCTCATCTGTCCATTTCGTAAAAACGATGTATTCGTCACCTTCCGTTGGTGCCAGGAAAAGGAACTCCAAAAAACCCGGAACCTCCTTCATCCGTTCTCCCCCATTACCAAATGCGCGTTCCAAATGGGATTGGTAGTCTGCTGGTACAGTCAGTCTGTTCATGGATACATACATGATGGTCACACATCCTTTTCATTGGGTTCATCTACCAACTCCCATTATACTACTACTTTTGGTGAAAAACCTAATAACCGCAAACGCTATTCGCGCCTGCGGTTGATTTGTTGCTCGAGCATGATATCCATCAAGAGTGTATCTTGCAATGGATCTTTGGGGTCTAGCGTCAGAAGCGCAGCGACTGCGGCCATCGCGCAGCGAACGGATTGGTAGGAATAAAAGGCATCTCGCTCCGATTCGCTGAACAAAGATAAATCCGATCGTTCTTGGGCCGGGTATGGGAAGTCAGTCTCGACACCAGCACGATCCAGAACAATGAGTGCCTGTTTAATCGCAATCAATGCCGCACTGACACTAATGCCGTATTCTTGGCGTAGATCCTCCCACACCTGAAAAGCTGATTTCTCTACCCTTTCCTGATTGGGGCGCGTAATGATTCCTGTTTTACGCCCTTCTTTCAATAACCAATCCACAAAAATATCATTGCGTGGAGGAAAAGCGTATACTTGCAGCTTCATTTCCATTTCTGTCGGGTTATCCTTGGCAAAACGCGCGTGAGCCATTGACATTTCGTAGCGCCGCGATGGATGCCCAGGAACAGTGACAAATACCGTATCTTGTCGCACTGCTGCGATCTGCAGCTTGGTTCTTGCGGGTATCCTGCCTTGAGGTGCCTTTTCCCTGCGAATATTGCCAGGAATCAACTCTACTCCGAATTGATGGTACTCCAGCGGTGAATCTATCCAGGGGATGGGCTCTCTCGACTGTATTTCGTATAGCCCGTTAAACGTCACCCATTCACCCGGGCGGCGCTGGCTGCGAACCAAAACAGCATGAACTTCCTTTTCTGGTGGCAATTCCGTATCTTGATCCTCCGGTGGGGGATGCATTCGCTTGTGTTCGATAAGAATGCAATCGGTCATGAACAATCGCTCGAGCAATTCCCGTTTGCTCACCCATTCATATCCGATACGGTAAATCCGATTTTTCATCGGCTTCACCTCCTTTTGATCACCAATATTGCATCATCCTGGTTTGTTTCTATTACCCTACCATATGTAATCGTCGCTTTGTCCGTGCTAACGAGATCGTACAATTCGCTGTAGCGCTTGCGCAGCTTCTTCAGGTGAATCGGCCTGGCTGATCGCACTGATAATCGCGACTCCATCGGCCCCGGCAGCAAGCACTTCAGCAGCATTTTCCAAAGTAATGCCACCAATCCCGACGATAGGCAAGTCATGACCGACTGCCTTACGGATCTCCTCTAGCCCATCTGGTCCGATTGGCTCGCCAGCATCTGCCTTGGAACGGGTAGCGAACATCGCTCCTACACCAATACAATCAACGCCACCGTTCTGGGCAGTGAGCGCCTCTTCGACCGTACCTGCCGAAACACCGATGTACATCTCGGAGCCGACTTTAGCCCGTACCTCCGACAACGCCATGTCATCTTGCCCGACATGAACGCCGTCTGCCTGCAAGCGAATCGCCAGATCTACATCGTCATTCACAAAAAATACGGAATCATGGTCACGGCATAGCTGTTGCAGTTGTCTGCCCAGCTCATATTGTTCCTCAGCGGTCAGCTTGCTTCCTTTATCACGCAACTGAAGCGTGCCTACTCCTCCGCGCAATGCTGCTTCCACAATTTGCACGGTCTTTTCGCTGGAATACCCGCAGTCCTGCGTACCAACGACAAAGTAGACACCCATCTTTTCCCGAAGTTTTTGTATATCTCGCATGCTTTATTTTCCCTCCCAACGATCCAATGCCTCTCGATAAGCGCTGGCTGCTGACTTGGCATCAGTTGCTTCGGTGATCCCCGATAAGACAGCAATGCCCGCACACCCTGCTTTCAAAACTTGCGCCGTCCGATCCGGTGTGACGCCACCGAGTCCGATGATCGGTGTATCCCATCGTGCTGTTATCTGCGCAAGTTCTGTTGTTCCTCTTGGCGCTAGACCTGACTTCGAACCACTCGCAAAAATATGCCCGTAGAGCAAATAATCGACTTGTGCGGCAATGGCTTGCTGTGCTTCCTCCACGGAATGGACGGAACGCCCTATTTTTTGACCATTCTTCAGCACCATTCTCGCTTCCGCAGGAGACAGACTATGGTATGCCAGGTGAGCACCGGCACAACCTGACGCAGCAGCCACGTCCACCCGATCATTCACCATCAAGGCCGAAAGGGGGATGACATTCGCCAATGCCTTTACCCAGTCCATGCATTCCTTTGCGGTACGCTGCTTTTCCCGTATGTGTAGAAAGTTCATACCACCTGCATAAGCAGCTTCTGCCATTCGCAATGCCTCATCGAGCGAATGCCGACCGCTCGTAATCACATGCAGCTCACGAGTGCTCGACATCAGGTTGGACACCGCCTCCAGCGAGTGCTGTCACACACTCCTGTAGCCATTGCGTCGTTCGGTCTTCTTTGTCCGTCGGCGACTGAGCCAACAGCTCAACCACGAGCCGACGCAAGAAAAATGCCTGCTGCACGGTAAGTGGAAAGGTAATATTTTTCGGTTTGGCTTCCTGTTTCTCCAATGTCTCCACACCCGCCAGCAAAATATCACCGATGGACTCCACGAGTTCGTGAACCTGCTCATTTTGCTTCAAATCGTCATAGCAGCCATCATATAGTCTGCACAAAAGTAAAAACGCCTGTGACGACAAGGTCACCGGCTGTACATTCTGCATCGGTTCCGTCATACGTTTCCCTCCACTCACTAGAAAAAAACAAAATCTATTATATCACATCATGACCTGTATCAATGAAGAAAACCGCTGATTGCTCAGCGGTCTTTTGAAGTTCCTTCATTTCGATCATTATGGTTCGATTGTCGTAAATTTGTGTTGCGATCTTTTTCATCCAGCGTTTTGCCACGGTTTTTTCCGAGGTCCTTGCTGTTGTTGTTCTTTCCCAATTGATTCACCTCCTAAGTCGTTCATAGGATAGCGTAACCAATTCGGGTCACTTTATTAGCTGGTTGCGAGTAGTCTCTTACGTTTGTAGATCGCGTATCCGATGGCGAACGGTACACGCCACCCGAGCAAAAAGGCCAACGTAATGAAATAAGTCACACCTGCAAAAATAAGCGTAGTCGGTACACCTGTCCACCAGGAGCGGATCAGTAAGCCAATTGGTGCAGCTACTGTCCACGTAATCAGTGCAGATAACAATTGTCGGCCCGCAGAATCATACGTTCGCTGTCCGTAGCTCTTGAAAAGCAGAATCGCGATGATCCATCCCACCAGGAAAGGGGCTAATGTTTCGATAATCCCCATGACCGTGACAGGGTAGCTATGAATGATTTTTCCGTAATAAACAAAAAGCACAAAGGCGATCAGATCCCCGAGCAACAATAAATAGCCCGGTGGCGACAAACGCAGTCTCATGTATACCCTCTTTTCCGGGTCTTGTCAGAGTAAACCCTCTTGGTTCACCCCTATTGTACACATGCGCTGAACGCCCTTCAATCAATCCAAGCCTTTATTCACCAAACAGCAACAATTGCAGCTTTTGCTTGGCTTCTGGCCATTCACAGTCAAGTATGCTGAAGTATACCGAGTCGCGAATGTATCCATCTGGCAACACCATATGATTGCGCAGGACTCCTTCTCGAATGCCACCGATTCGGGCAATGGCACGTTGCGAATTCAAATTGCGCGAATCTGTTTTGAGCTGTACGCGTATACACCCCAATTGTTCGAAGCAGTGACGCAAGAGAAGCCATTTACATTCTGTATTGACGCCCGTTTTCCAGACGGATGGGGTCAGCCATGTAAACCCGATTTCCAATCCGCGATCCTTTTTCGCTATCCCTAAAAATCTCGTGCTCCCGATGATCTGCCCATCTGCTTGGCGAATGATGACGAATGGTAATTCTGTTTGGGCTTGTTCATTTTCTAAAGCTTGCAGAATAAAAGCCTGAGCATCTTCTCTCGTTCGAATGGTAACGGACATATGCGGCCAAATCTCTTTGTATGCGCCTGCTTCCCAGATTCCATCCACATGTGTCATTCTGAGCGGCTCCAATCGGACCAGCTTGCCTTCTAAGATAACAGGTTCAATGTTTAACATGTCTGTCTCTCCTCTACTGTTCTGCTTCATCCATCAAGCAGAACAGTTTCCCGAAATTTTTCCAATGATACGGGCTCGCGAGGACACTGTCAAGACAAATAGTAGGGTGTTACGCTTCTTCACTGATAATGACTTGCTTCCCTCTGCGCTTTAAGAAGAGAGGGATCAGCAACCACAGAAGCGCACAAACCAGAAAAGCAGCGGAAAGCGGCTTCGTGAAGAAGATCGAGAAGTCGCCATTCGAGGTGGTCAACGCTCTTCTCATGTTATTTTCAATCATCGGTCCCAACACAAGGCCGAGGACGAGCGGCGCCAGTGGAAAATCGTTTTTCGTCAGGAAATAGCCAGCTACGCCACAAATCACGAGCAAAATCAAATCAAACGTACTGATTTGCACAGCGTACACACCGAAAACGGAAATCGCGATAATGAGCGGAATCAAGAAATGGGACGGTGTTTCAATGATTTTGGCAAACACTTTCACTAATGGCATGTTCAAAATCAACAGCATGACATTTCCGATAAACATACTGGCAATCAAGCCCCAGGCAATCTGCGGATGATCACTGAATAATAGCGGCCCCGGTTGTACGTTATACATCAATAATGCACCCATTAAAATTGCAGTGGTACCGGACCCTGGAATACCCAACGTCAATAGTGGAATCATCGCACCGCCAGAAGCAGCATTGTTTGCAGACTCCGGTGCTGCTACCCCTGCAATCGCTCCTTTTCCAAAGCGGCTAGGATCTTTGCTCAGCTTTTTCTCAAAAATATACGAGAAGAAGGATGCGAGGGTAGCGCCAGCACCAGGCAAAACACCAATGAAAAACCCGAGCAATGAGCCGCGTGTAATCGGTCCGGCACTTTCTTTTAGGTCTTGTTTGGAAGGCAGTACCCGCCCCACTTTAATAATTTCCTTTGTGGATTGATCGTCTTCGATAATCGTCTTGAACACTTCTCCAAGGGCAAACAACCCAACTGCTATCGTGAGGAACTCCAAGCCTTGGTACAAATCGGGAATATCGTAGGTAAACCGAGCCACACCTGAAACGGTATCCATCCCAATTGTCGCAAGCAAGAGTCCCATGACTGTCATAATAAGGGCTTTGGTCATCGATTTCCCCCCCAGTCCGCTGACCGCACACAAGCCGAGAAGCATGAGGGAGAAATATTCAGCAGGGCCGAATTTCAAAGCAAGATCGGATAATGGATCAGCCAAAAACACAAGAGCAATCAATGCCACGAGCCCTGCGACAAAAGAACCAATCGCTGCAATCGACAACGCTGCGCCAGCACGTCCCTGTTTGGCCATCTGATAGCCGTCCAATGTCGTAACGACTGAAGAGGATTCACCCGGCGTATTTAACAAAATGGATGTTGTGGAACCACCGTACATCGCGCCGTAGTAAACGCCTGCCAACAAAATCAGTGCGCTAGCCGCTGCACTTTCAGGAGGTAAGCCAGAAGTCAAAGAAGCCGTAACGGGCATCAATAACGCCACTCCGCTCATTGGACCGATGCCAGGAAGGACCCCTACCGCAGTACCGATCAGGACGCCAATAAAGGCAAAGACAAGATTATGCCACTGTAAGGCAACGAGAAAACCATCCGCCAAAAATTGCAATGCACTCATGCTAATCTATCCCCTCCCTAGACGCCTAGCCAGGCAGGTAGTCCTGGAAGCGTACCTTTTAGCAAATGCACATAGATGACATAAACGCCTACTGAAAACAGTAAGGAAACGATTCCTGATTTAAGAATGTTTTTACTTCCCATCATAGTGAAGGCGTACAGAAGGAAAGCGAAGCTCGAGATGACATAACCGAGTTGCTCCAACACCAATACATACAAGACTGTCGCTGCCAAAATGAATAAAAACCGCTTGTATCGCAGTGGACTCTGTGACTCGGATGAGGAAGCTGCCACGCCCTTCTTGTAGGTCTCCCACAACAGTCGCAAGCTCAACAAGATCAGGATGACGCCAAGCCCAAATGGAAACATATTCGGTCCGACCTGACTTCCGTAAGCACTAGACGAAATATTCCGACTTTCAGCAATGAAGAGTGCACCTACTAGCGCAAAAAACAGGCTGCCGATACGATCAAACATCAGGTTCATGTATACCTCCTACGGTGTGGAAAAAGGAGGGGATGCCCCTCCTCTCCCTACTTCGACATACCAAGTGATGTCAACAGTTCTTTGACCTGCTTATCTTGTTCGTCCAGGAATGCTGAGAAAGCAGCAGCGTCCTTGTACTCACTTTCCCAACCGTTTGCAGCCAATTCTTTTGTCCATGTCTCATGCGTGGAAAGTTCTTTCAGCTTTGCATCCCAGTAAGCTTTTGCGTCTGCTGGCATATCAGCCGGACCGAAGACACCGCGCCAAATCGTGAACGTCGCATCAATGCCTTGCTCTTTTAACGTCGGGATATCTTTCAATTGGCCTCCGAGACGTTCATCAGAAGTAACGCCCAGTACGCGGATTTTACCTGCTTTCAGATATTCACCTACGCTGGAAGCATCTGTTGCAATGATATCTGCATTACCTCCCAACAAGGCTGCCATTGCTTCTCCGCCGCCATCATACGAGACGTATTTGACGCTTTTTGGATCAATTCCATATTTAGCTGCTGGCAATACCCCGATCAGATGATCCATCGATCCTGGCGCAGAGCCCCCTGCCAGTGTAATTTTGCTTGGATCAGCCTTGATCGCGTCCAGCACGCTCTTGATGTCCTTGTGAGGTGAATCCGCTTTCACAACGAGGGTGCCGAAATCTTTCGTCATTTGCGCCAATGGTGTGACATTTTTGTAGCCAAATGGGCTGTTCCCCTCTTTTTTGTTATTGTTAATCAAAATAGGAGGAGAGCTAACGAATAATTTATAAGGATTGCCTTTGTCTTTGCTTACATATTCAGCCAAGAACACGGTTCCCCCACCACCCGGCTTGTTTTCTACCGTGATGGTTTCCGTAACCAGCTTGCTTTCCGCCAACACCTTTGCTACCGAGCGAGCTGTCTTATCCCAGCCCCCACCTGCACCGGATGGAGCTACATACACGATCGGCTTTTCTGGGTATTTGGATGCCTCTGCGGTAGGCTGCGGCGCTTGCGCTGGTTGTGCTCCTGGACTTGCTGTTCCCGTATTTCCAGTACCTCCACCACAAGCAGCCAATGCTAGTGTAAGAAAAGTGGACACTGTGATTAGCACTTTTTTTCTTTTCATCAAACAAATATCCCCCTCAACCCGCTTATTTGTAAGCGCTATCACGCTTGAACATAATGTACCACCGCGGTAGCTAGGGGAATAGTTTTCGTGCATAAGGTCTATTTTGAAAATTAATCACTTTTTGTTCATATTGTTCATGGAACATTATGGAAGATAGCGATATTTTCTTTCCGGTCTGCCAACTGTGCCATAAATCAATTCAGCACGCGCTTTTTTTTCCAGGACCAAGTATTCTAAATACCGTCGTGCCGTTGTTCGACTGGTTCCAATCTCGCGGCCAATTTCCTCCGCCGAGACCCCCTTGTCTCCCGTCTGTCTGATCGCCTCGATCACTTTTTCCAAAGTTAAGTGGTCAATTCCTTTTGGTGCAAGGGCATCTCGATTTTTCGGGGCGACCAGCCTTCTGGTCAGCATTTGGTCAATCACTTCCTGGTCCACCTCGACCGCTTCCCTCGTCCGAATGACGTGCTCCCGATAGCTTTCTAACCGTTCACGAAAACGTTCGAAAACCAGCGGCTTGACGATGTAATCGAATACTCCGCCTCGCAGCGCTTCCTGTACCATTTCCATTTCCTTGGCTGCGGTGATCATGATCACGTCTACTTCGCGGTAATGTTGCCGAATAAACCAGACCAGCTCTGTTCCCAACATGTCAGGCAAGTACACATCCAACAAAACGAGTTGAGGGCGGGTATAAGAAAGCAATTCTTTAGCATCCGTCCCATTCGTTGCTGTAGCAATAACTTCAAAACCTTCAATCTTGCTGACAAATCGTTTGTTGATATCGATAATCCGCATATCGTCTTCTACGATGAGAACCTCCAGCTTTCTCAAGACGCCACCTCCATTCTTTTGCGTAGGGATACTGTGAAAAGTGCACCTCCTAGCTCGCTTTTGCCAATGAGAATATAGCCGTCCAATTCGTTAATAATTCCGTGCGCCTTGGCCAGACCAATTCCGCGATCTTCGCCTTTTTTCGTTGAGAAACCGTGCTCGAATATTTTTTCTCGCAATTCTTCCACAACTCCCGGTCCCGAGTCCTCGATTTCGAACATGATCTCATCGCCCGTGTCAGACAAGTAACACTCCACTCGTTTGTACTCGACGCTTGGCTCATTGACCGCTTCCAACGCGTTTTGGATCAGTGTCCCCAATAAAACCACGATCTGCTGTCGGTTGATCGTCGGTGGGAGCTCCTTCAAGTGACTGTCGTGATGGATGACGAATTGAATTTTCAACTCCTTGGCCCGGTTGTGCATGCCTAACAACAATGCCCCTATTAACGGATCTGGAATTTGCTTCGCCAAAAACAAAATCATCTCTTGCTGTGCGGACGTTTCACTCGTAATCAGCTCGACCGCTTCTTGAATCGAGCCAAGCTGTAATAAACCAGAAATGGTATACAACAAATTGTGAAATTCATGTGTTTGGGCGCGAAGAACATCCGCATAACGCCTTGCTTGGGACAACTCAGAAGCTAGCTGGTCAATTTCCGATTTGGGACGAAAACTGCTGACTACTCCTACGACCTTCCCTCCGAACTTGATCGGAAGTCGATTCACAATGATTTCTTTTCCGCTCATAATGGACTCGCGATCTAATTGATGCTCACCTGATTCAAGAACTTCTGGCATACGACTGTCTGGTAGCACTTCCACGATATCTTTGCGATGAAACTCTTCTTCCGGTAGGTTCAGAATACGAATGGCAGCCTTGTTCATCATCGTGATGCGCTTATTGCGGTCAATCGCCACGATGCCTTCGCGGACTGACTCCAGTACAGCATTTCTCTCTACGTACAAGGATGCGATCTCCTCTGGCTCCAATCCCAAAATTAAGCGCTTTAAATAGCGACTGAGTGCAATCGCACCAGCCACACCACACAACAAGGCGAGAAGAGTCAGGATCAGGATGCGGTCTTGGTAGAGGTCAATGGCCTCCTCGATATCTTCCAGCAGGAACCCAACGGATACGATTCCGATGATGTTCCCTTTTTCATTTTTGATCGGCACCTTCCCTCTCAATGATGGTCCCATGCTGCCAACCGCCTTCGATATGTAAGATTGACCATGCGAGAGCCCTGGCTCGTTATCTCCTCCCACCATTTCCTTTCCAATCCGCTCCAGAATCGGATGCGCATACCGAATTCCCTCATGGTTCCCCACGACCACAAACTCTGCTCCGGTTTGCATCCGGACGTTTTCAGCAATGGGTTGAATGAGCGCAGGAGGGTAATCGCTTGAAAAAGCACCACGCAGCTCAGGATCGCTGGCAACAATTTTCGCCACACTCAATGCTTTTTTGCCCACCTGCTCTTCGATCGAAGACGCAACAATGGAAGAAAACACCGTGCTAACTGACGAAACAATCAGAATAATGATAATAGTAATCAATAAGATCATTCTGGTTTGCAAAGACATTTGGATTTTGCTTGTCGTCACAGCTCGCTCACCCCTTGCTTCATCTTACCATCCCAATTAGGAAAAAAGGTAGAATCATTCCCATTGTCAATGGCGAAGCTTGTCGTTGCGGGTTGTCTTTTTACGACGAAAAATCAGGTATTAGGCCTTCTTTCCCCCAATATAATGTTACAACTTGTATTCAAGACAAACTAAGGCGCTTGTCCGAATACGAGACATCTTGAATAGCAAAGGAGGGAAAGAAATGAAGACGCAGACGGTATCAAATGGAATTGTTACCCTGACGAAAGAAGGCGAAGAGGCAATCAAGAACAGTCCGCTTTATAATGAAGGTCTTCGGCCAACGAGGACGGCAGAGCACAGCTGGACATCTTACAACTTCGCCAGCTTGTGGATCGGAATGTCGATCTGTTTGCCGACGTATGCAATGGCGGCAGGGTTAATTTCCTTGGGTATGAACTGGTGGCAGGCCATTTTGACGATCATTCTCGGTAATTGTATTGTCCTTATTCCCATTCTTCTCAACTCTCATGCCGGGACGAAATTTGGCATTCCGTATCCAGTTTTTGCGCGCCTCTGGTTTGGCTCCAAAGGAGCGCACATCCCTGCTGTCGCACGCGGTTTGATTGGTGCTGGATGGTTTGGCATCAACTGTTGGTTCGGAGGTGCTGCCATCGATACGCTCTTGATGTCGATGACAGGCTGGGCGAATGTTCCCGGACATCTCTGGATATCCTTCTTTGGCTTTTGGCTCTTAAATGTATGGGTCGCTTATCGCGGTCCCGAAGCGATCAAAAAAATGGAGGCTTGGGCTGCTCCCATCCTGATCATCATGAGTTTGGCTCTCCTCGTCTGGGCGCTTACGAAAGCAGGCGGATGGGGACCGATGCTCTCAGCACCTTCGAAATTCACTACTAACGCAGAATTCTTGAAGGTCTTCTTCCCAGCATTGACGGGAGCCATTGCTTTTTGGGCAACAATGGCCCTCAACATTCCGGATTTCTGTCGGTATGCCAAAAGTCAAAAAGCTCAAATCATCGGACAATCCTCTTCGTTACCAACCACGATGGGTTTCTTCTCGTTCATCGGAGTTGCTGTCGCTTCTGCTACCGTCGTGATCTACGGAGAAGCGTTGTGGGATCCTGCTGCCGTGTTGGCTAAATTCTCGCCTTTCGCCATTTTCCTTGGAACGATTGGAATTATTCTTGCCACATTGACGACTAACGTAGCGGCCAATATCGTTGCTCCCGCCCGAGCAGTGGAAAATCTGGCCCCTCGCCGTTTCTCGTATGAAACCGGCGCCATCATCGCCGGGGTCGTGTCTCTCTTGATGCAGCCTTGGTACATTCTAGAGAACTTCGGCAACTACATCTTTTTATGGCTGGGAACGTACGGAGCCTTGTTAGGCCCGATCGACGGAATAGCCATTGCCGACTATTGGCTCGTGCGCAAGCGGCGCATTCATTTAACAGAGTTGTATAAAACAAACGGAATCTACGCCTACAAAACGGGCTTTAATGGCAGAGCCATCTGGGCGATGCTAATCGGGATTGCGATTCCTTTTATAAGTAAATACATTCCGGGCTTATCCATTATTTGGGACAACGCTTGGACTATCGGGCTACTGATTTCACTCGTGCTCTACACGTGGATGATGAAAAACGACGCTTCGATTTTGAGTGCCAAGGATTATGAAAAAATTACAGCAAACAATAAACAAACGATTGCTTCCTAATAGCAAGCTACCAAAAAAGACTGGCTGCCCCATTGGGTATGCCAGTCTTTCGTTTCATTACTTACTCTACCATTTGAATTGACTGATGGACTCTTGCAGCTCTTGAGAAAGCTCATTCAGATTCGCGCTGGAACGGGCGATTTCTTGCATGCTGGCAAGCTGTTCTCCTGCCCCAGCCGATACTCCTTGGGTATGTACGGCTGCTTCCTGTGCGAGGCGATTCATTTCATCCATAGCAGATGCGACTTGCTGTATGCTTGCCGACATTTGCTCGGTAGCAGCGGACACGTCCTGAATTTGACCTGCAACCACCTGAGAAGACGCTACGATACGTTGGAAGGTGACACCCGCTTCTTGAACGACTTCTGCACCTTTTTTCGCCTCTTGGGTTCCATCCATCATGACATGCACGACTTGCGTGGTTTCTTGCTGGATTTCCCCAATCAGTCTCGCAATCTCGCGCGCAGATTCCTCTGACTGTTCTGCGAGTTTACGAACCTCATCCGCCACGACAGCAAATCCCCTGCCGTGTTCTCCTGCACGCGCCGCCTCAATCGCTGCGTTGAGCGCCAGCAGATTCGTTTGGGAAGCAATTCCAGTAATCACATCAACAATTTGGCCGATGGCTTCTGACCGTACGCCGAGCAGTTGCACGAGATCCGCTGCGTGATTCACCGAGTCGGAGATCGTATTCATCTGATCAACAGCTTGCTGAATATGAATGCTTCCTTGCTCCGCATCCTCTGCTGCCTGCGTCGATGATTCAGAAACGGCTCCGGACGTATCGGCAATCCGCTGGATGGCAATCGACATTTCTTCCATGACACGCACACTTTCTTGCGTACGTTGCGT
Source organism: Brevibacillus sp. HB1.1 (assembly GCF_013332445.1). Taxonomy (NCBI): domain Bacteria; kingdom Bacillati; phylum Bacillota; class Bacilli; order Caryophanales; family Paenibacillaceae; genus Brevibacillus; species Brevibacillus sp. HB1.1. The sequence continues at coordinate 181,459 of NZ_JABMIV010000001.1, forward strand.
CTGTACTTCGGAGGCAGAGGCGATTTGCTGCACACTGCTGATCGATTGTTCTGTTGCATAAGCGGACTGCTCCGCACTCGCAGACAATTCCTCAGAGGAAGCAGCCACTTGCTCACCCGCCACTTTTACTTGTTCAATCAATGAACGGAAATTCGTTACCAATTCATTGAACGCAGTACCAAGTGTACCTACCTCGTCACGAGTCACATTGGTGACGGGAGCAACCGCCATATTCCCGCTTGCCAATTGCTGCATGCGGCTTGAAACAACTCGCAGGGGATCAGCGATCATCCGGGAGATGATCCACCCCAATACACTAGCGATCACGATAGACAGTACGCCTACTACGATCAGGAAGGTAATCGCTTCTTGAGTCTCATCTTGGTTTTCCTTTTGCATGGCGACTGCCTGCTCAGATTTGTAATTCGCCCATTCGAGCTGTTCCTGATTAATCCAATTCAGCGTCTTATCCGTTGCACGATAAAACGAATAGGCTTGATCCGCTTTCCCCTCCTGGATCATTTTCAAGACCTCGCCCTGGTCTTTACGATACTGCTCGATAAGCTCCTTTAGCATCGTCACTCTTTCTTGTTCTTGAGCATCCAGCTTCGTGTTTTGGAGATATTGGAACGTTTTGTCTGCTGTTTCCATCCGCAAGTCCAGTTCCGTTTTGTATTCAGCAAAGACCGCAGGAGATGGATCGAGAATCATTTTATAGACCAATCCGTCAATCGCGCGGATTTCTTGTCTCCAATCGTTAATCCACTTAACGGGAAGAAGCTGCTCTTCATACATGGCCTGCATGCGTTCACCTGAGACTTGCACATGAAAAAATCCGGTGAATCCGACAGCACACAAAAAGACGGCCATCATCACAATCAAGCTAAATAGTTTGGCTCGGGTGCTGAGGTTACGTAATAGACTCATCGTTGCGGCAATCCTTCCTCTGTCAAATAGGTAAGCTAGAAAAAGCGCGAATATTGTCTAATCTTACCAAAGTTTGTCGAATAAGTCGATAGTCGTAGTCGCTTACTCACACATCGAGCACAGATAGAATCACGATCTCTTCAATTTGAACGTCAGGCTCATAGCAAATATAATACGTTAGCTCCGGGCTGATCCGATACCGAATCCCCCGGTATCCACAGTCAATCAAATACGCACGCACCTTATCGCCTGTCCATTCCAGCCACTCTTCATAGCCCATATCGTTCTGTCTCTGTTCGAGTTCCTCTTCTGAATAAGCAGCACGCAATGCATCAATGCGTAGTTCATTTTCCCCATAGCGCTCGTCCAAACAAACGAGACCCTGCAAATGTAGCTGCTGGCTCAACACAACTGCCTTCTCCCCATTGGTCTCTGCATGACAAATTGCATACTGTGCGGCGATTTCCGGATTGCTCACCAAGTAAACACCAGCGCCAAACACTGCCTTTGCACTCGCACCGTTTGTAAAATGGCGACGTTCTGCCCTCTCATACTTTTGCGCTTTCACAACGCGAAGTCCCTCACCGTATTCGACCCCTCGATATACAATCTGCCTCATCCCTGAACGCTCCTTTTGACTCTGATGGAATCCTTCCAATGATGTGAAAAGGAGGAAGGTGCGTATCCGGCACCTCCCTCACTCTTGTATTAAGGTAATAGCTTTACCATATCTTCGTAAGTCTCCGGTCTGCGATCCCGGTAAAATTGCCACGTATCTCGCACCTCATGAATTTTGTTACGGTCCATTTCAGCGAGAATGACCTCATCCTGATCCCGACTCCCCAAGGCAACAAATTGCCCTCGCGGATCGACCAAGTACGATTGTCCGTAAAACTCTCCCATGTTCCACGGTGCTTCTGTCCCTACCCGATTGATCGCTGCCACATAATAACCGTTGGCAACGGCATGAGCAGGCTGCTCGAGCTTCCACAAGTATTCAGATAAGCCGGCGACAGTCGCAGACGGATTGAATACAATTTCCGCCCCATTCAGGCCCAGCAGTCGTGCGCCTTCCGGAAAATGGCGGTCATAGCATATATAGACCCCGACCTTGGCAAAAGCGGTTTCAAAAACGGGATAGCCAAGATTGCCGGGCTTAAAGTAATATTTCTCCCAGAATCCGCACCCGCTGCTGCCCACTCCGACATGCGGAATATGCTGCTTGCGATATTTGCCCAAATACGTGCCATCCGCGTCAATCACAGCGGCAGTGTTGTAATACGTACCGATCCCCACGCGCTCGTACACAGGTAAAATGAGTACGGTTCCTAACTCGCGGGCAAGGGAAGAGAAAAGTTGCACGGTTGGTCCATTTGGGACTTCTTCCGCTGATTCATACCATTTCGGTTGCTGTTCGGCACAAAAATACGGGCCATAAAAGATTTCTTGCAGACAGATGATTTGTGCCCCCTTGGCAGCCGCCTCCCGAACCATCCTCTCATGCTTCTCAATGGCTTTTTCTTTGTGCAAATGAACCGGTTCGTCTCCATGGATATCGTTTTTCGCCTGAATCAAGCCGATGCGAATGATATCTGCCATAGTCGCCCTCCTCGCCTTTTTGCGCTCGCATAGATTACGGTCTTGTAAAGGTCGATCGTTTTACAAAGCGTCCAGCCCCGGCTTGACCGACGAATTGCTGATCGCGAATGACAAATGACCCGCGCGAAAGCACCGAGATGATATCGCCATTCACCACCATTCCTTCAAATGGATTGTAGTCGACATTCATATGGTGAGTTTCAACGGAGATCGTGCGCTTCACCATTGGATCAAACAATACGATATCCGCGTCCGAGCCTACTGCGATCGTTCCTTTTTGCGGGAACATCCCGAACAGTTTGGCTACTTTTGTAGAGGTCATATCGACGAACTGATTAAGGCTGATCTTGTCCTTTGCTACCCCTTCCGAGAAGAGGAGACGCATCCGGTCCTCAATGATTGGTCCACCATTCGGGATTTTCGTGAAATCCTCTAGCCCCAGCTCTTTTTGACCAGAGAAATTAAAGGAACAATGATCGGAGCCAATCGTTTGCAAAATGCCATTTTTCAACGCGCTCCACAGGACGTCCTGATTCCACTTTTCCCGAAGCGGAGGGGACCAGACGTACTTCGCTCCTTCAAAGCCCGGCTTCTGTAGATCCGTAATATCTAGCACCAAATATTGCGGGCACGTCTCCCCGTACACATTCCATCCTTTTTCGCGAGCCTCTGCGATTCGGCGCACAGCTTCAGCACACGATACATGCACGACATACAGCTGGGCATCTGCCAGTGCAGTCAGTGCAATCGCACGTCCCGTTGCTTCTCCTTCTGCTTCAGGTGGGCGGGTGTAAGCGTGGTACACGGGGTCAGTCTGCCCTTTTGCAAGCGCCTGCTTGATCAGATAATCCAGAACGTCTCCATTCTCCGCATGGACCTGTACAAGGGCACCTAGTTCCTTCGCCCGAACCAACGTTTTAAATAGCGTCTCATCATCGGCCATCAGCACATTTTTGTAGGCCATGAATACTTTGAGCGAAGTAATCCCTTCATTTCGTACGACTGCTCCTAATTCCTCGAGCACTTGATCGTTCGCATCGGAAACCATCAGGTGAAATCCGTAGTCAATGACCGCTTTGCCCCTTGCTTTTTCGTGCCAGGTCGAAATGGATGAATGCAATGGTTCCCCTTTATTCGTCAGGCAAAAATCGATGATGCTCGTCGTCCCGCCAAATGCTGCTGCCTTCGTGCCTGTATAAAAGTTATCGGAAGTAACCGTTCCGCCAAAAGGCATATCGAGATGGGTATGTGGGTCAATCCCACCTGGGAAAACATAGTATCCGGTAGCATCGATGACTTCGGCATCTTTCCCATCCAGATTGGAGCCGATTGCGACTACCTTTTCCCCTTCGATCAAAATGTCCGCCTGATACGTGTCTGACGCTGTCACGACTGTGCCATTTCGAATCCATTTTTTCATCCGATGATCATCTCCCCTTCAACCCGTCACCGAGTAGACATGCCTTCCCTTGTACACGCTATGCCCCCCACGCCGAAAACATGACTTGCTTTACAGCTCGCAGCTGCCACCCGCAGCCAAAGCAGCCTGCCGCTGATTCCAGCTGAGAGGGGCTTTGTCGCTCGGAATCTCGACCATCTCGATCGTTCCTTCCACTGGACAAACGATGGAGCACAAATTACAGCCTACACAATCTTCTTCTCGTACGACTAAGCGCTCTTTACCCGTCGCTGCATCAGCAACAATGTCAATGCATTGATGGGAAGTGTCCTCACAAGCGATATGACACTTATTGCAATTGATACAAGTCTCTTCATGGATGCGCGCCACGACCTTGTAATTCAGATTCAGATTGCCCCAATCCGAGTACGTCTGTACCGCTTTTCCGACAATATCCATCACGGACGCAATTCCACGCTGATCCAGGTAATTGTTAAGCCCATCAATCATGTCTTCGACGATCCGGAATCCATGATGCATGGCAGCCGTACATACTTGAACACCCGTTGCTCCCATCAGCAAAAATTCAACGGTATCCCGCCAATCAGAGATTCCGCCAATGCCTGAGATCGGGATACCAACCTTGGGATCGCGTGCACATTCTGCGACCATGTTCAGGGCGATTGGTTTGACTGCTGGTCCACAATAGCCGCCGTGCGCCCCTTTACCATCTACATGTGGGATCGGCAGCCATTTGTCGAGATCAACCCCCATCAAGCTGTTTATGGTGTTGATCATACTAATGGCATCGGCCCCCCCCTGGCTGGCGGCCCGCGCTGTAAAGCGAATGTCCGTAATGTTTGGGGTAAGCTTGACGATGACAGGGGTTTGGGCGACTTCTTTTACCCATTCGACCTGTTGCCGGATTAAATCTGGATGCTGACCGACCGCAGAGCCCATCCCGCGTTCTGCCATTCCGTGCGGACAGCCAAAATTTAGTTCCAGACCGTCTACGCCTATTGCTTCCACCTTTTTGACAATCTCGTGCCATGCTTCCTGTTTATGTTCAACCATGAGCGACGCAATCAACGTGTGCTTCGGAAAACGGCGCTTCGTTTCATCCATTTCCTTCAAATTGACCTCAAGCGGTTTGTCCGTAATCAGTTCAATGTTGTTGAAACCAAAGACGCGCTGTCCCCCGAAGTTCAGTCCTGCAAAGCGGGAGGTGACGTTGATGATCGGCTCTCCGAGCGTCTTCCAGACCGCGCCACCCCAGCCCGCTTCAAAGGCACGCTGTACTTGGTAGCCTGAATTGGTCGGCGGCGCAGAGGCCAACCAGAATGGATTCGGGGATTGGATTCCCGCCAGATTAATGCTGAGATCTGCCATGATAGGTCTCCTCCTTTATACTGGCTGTTTTTGATCACTGAGCGATTGATGGATGGCATGAGCCGCTCGTTTTCCATGATTGGCTGCGTCGACTACCATCGCATCTGTCTTGCCTCCACCAAAAATGACATCGCCCGCCGCATAAACTTTGACATGGGAGGTTCGATAGGTGCCTTCCTCGACCTCGACAATCCCATTTCGGTGTTGGAGCCCAAATGATTCAATCAAGGACAAATGTCTGTTTTGTCCGATCGCTTTGACGACATAATCGACTTCGATGACAAAATGACTGCCCGGAATTTCTACTGGACGCTTTCTTCCTTTCTCATCCGGCTCACCTAGCTCCATTCGCACTAGTTCTAATCCCTTCACTCGGCCGTTTTCCTCCAATATACGCGTTGGGACAACGAGCCAGCGGAATTCTACGCCATCCTGCTTGGCGAATTCGTACTCAAACTGATAACAGGACATCTCCTGAACGGTCCGTCGGTACAAAATCTGAACATTGTCTGCACCCAGCCGTTTCGAGCAGGTGGCAGCGTCAATCGCCGTATTCCCCGCACCGATGATGACGACTTTTTTACCGAGCATTTCGTCTGATAGTCCCTTGGTCTTGGTGTCCTCCACGAGTGCGATGGCATCGAGGACACCTCTCAGTTCTTCTCCCGGGATATGCAACTGAGGGACATTGCCCATACCAGTTGCCAACAGGACGGAATCATACTGGTCTAATAACTTTTCTGGCGCTACATCCACGCCGATTCGCGTATTGGTACGTATCTCTACCCCCAATGCCTCTACTTGCTCTACTTCCCATAGCGATATTTCCTGCGGCAGACGGAAAGAAACGATGCCGTACGTGTTCAATCCTCCGGCCTTTTCCTTTGCTTCAAATACCGTAACCGCGTAGCCAAGACGCGCAAGCTCACGTGCTGCTGATAATCCGGCTGGGCCCGCTCCGACGATGGCTACCCGTTTTCCATTTGCTTCGCCTTTTGAAAAAAGCGTTGCTTGATTTTGGATTGCCCAGTCTGTCGCGTGACGCTGGAGAAGACCGATCATGATAGGCTTGGAAGCTGAATTTAGTACACAGGCACCTTCACATAGCTCCTCGGTTGGACATACGCGCGCACAGCTCGCCCCGACAGGATTCGATTCCATAATAGTCCGGGCTGATCCGAACAAATTCCCGGTCGCAATTTTTTTGATGAAGGAAGGGATGTTAATCGACGTGGGACAAGCCTTAATACAGGGTGCGTCGTAGCAATACAAGCAGCGATTTGCCTCATGGATGGCTTCCATCGGTTTTAGGGCAGGCACGACTTCTGCGAAATTTTTCGCGAGCTCATTGGGAATGCTCATCTGTCCACAACCTCCTCACCAGATCTAAACATGCTTGCTATTAATCAATGTGCGAAATCGTTTTTTTATGATTGTTACATTTCGTATTTGCCTAGCAAGGAAACGAAATCAATCTGCTCGGATTGACATGAATGATTTCATGTTCGAATAGGATAAAAACAAACAAGGAAGAAAGGGCCGTCCCGTATGAAGGATTACGACCTGGAGATCAGGGTAGTGAAACAAAAAATCGCGGATGCACATGCGCTTCTCAACCAATTGGAAACCGAGCGCAAAAACTACCTGACACAACTCGAAAGGCGCAAAGCGTTTCTCTCTTCACGTGAAATACTAGACATCCTGGAGACCAAAGCTGGTCGTGCTGGCAGTATGGCTACCGTCAAACGCTGGGCAGATCAAGGCTATTTAGGGGATTGGATAGACGAACGGGAGACCTTCCCCCTTTTGGTCAGTAAACAAGGAAACAAACGATTTCTTTTTCCTCGAGAATCCGTGCTCACTTATCTATATAAAAAAGGGTATCTTCGCCCGAGCTACGAGGTTTTGGATCGTGTCCAGCTCACAAGAGATAGCACATGCTGCTGGGGAATCATCACCTCCGTCGAGCGAAGCGATCAGCACTTCACCTACCAAGTCCAATTGGAAAAAACGGGAGAAGTATTGTTGTCGGTATCAGAAGAAGAACTGCTCATCCCGTAAGGAGGCACTATGGAACTGGCCGTAATCACGCTGGAAAATACAGTTGCCAATCAAGAGAGATCACGACAAATCCGCGACTTGCATAAAAAAAAGGGCCAGACCCTCGCCATACGATTTAGCGAAGAACTGACCCATATTATTTTAGAAGCACCATGCTTATATTTCCCCGACCAGGAATGGTTGAACGAAGCTGTTGTCATCGAAGGAATCGTAAAAAAATCAGCGGAGTACTACGAGCTGCACCCGCGAACCAAAGGGAAGACTGTCAACGTTCACCTTGATTCAGAATTGGTCGCTGAGCTGGAGCTCATTCGCTCTCTCGTCAGCAGCAAAACGCAGCAGGAAGTCCTTCGTGAGTTGTTCGTTCGTGGCATGCGGTCGTATCTGGCCGAAAAGGAAGCAGCCAGCACGCCCATCATCGCTAAAAAAGAACGATAGTCCCTGCTCTCTACCAGGTAAACGTGATTTTGTCGCCCTTGATTTGATAGCGAACCGTGTAAGTCTGATTCTTCTCTTTGATGCTGACTTCAAACACAATTGCTTTTTTTGTCAGATCAGGCTTGACTGTATTGACATCCAACATATCAAACGGCTCGTTTGCCTTTTTCTCCATTCCTACAATTTCTATCTTTTCATGGGTAGTAACATGATAAACTCCCACACCCATCATTGTCTGATACAAGATCCAGTTGTTGTCCAGCCATGTTACTTCATCGATAAAATAACCTGGAAATAGTTGGGCTTGCGGTGTGTAGTCTGGCTGATAGAAGCGAATATTCGCGGTATTGTACAAATTGTCTGAATCAATCACCGCGATTTTTTTCTTGTCTGGTGATGGGATTCCAGCTTTTTTCGCCAATTCGATTTTTTCTTTTTCCGTTTCGATTCTCAGTTTTTCGATCAAGAACAGGGAATCTTCTTTGGAAAAGACAATGTTTTTTACGTTTTTCAAATCAGCGAGCTTGTCTTTGCCCGGAAAATTAGTGTAGATGGTTAGCGTTGCATCATCTGGCATGCCATCGTAGGCAATCCCTCTGGATGGATACTCCCACGCGTATGTACCGATTCCTCTGAGGTGGTACGAAAAATCCGGCTTACCCCATGCACCAAAGATAGAAAAATCAGCATATTGAGCGGGTGCCCCTAATTTTTCACCATAGTCTTGCAAATTTTTAGCCATATCAACAAGTACTTTTGTATCAGCGATTTGATCACGACGATAAATCGAAATGGCTTTTACTTTATCCTGAGCAAACGTGAAAAACAAGTGATAGCCCTGTTCCGCATAGCCAATCAACTCAAGCTTTTCATCGGAAAAATGCGGCTTACCCAAGACTCGGACGATCTCGTCTTTTCTAGTAGCGGTCGTAATCCCTTTTACAACTTCGCCTTTATAGGAAGGTTCAACGAGAACGGCAAACGCTTGCTTGTTTTCGTTCCACTTCATGCTGATTCCTTGTGAATAATACTCATAATCATCAAATTCTTTCACGGATTTCCCCAGTAGCTTCGTAAGCGAATCTTGTTTCCACTGATGGGAAGTGAAGGTATTCACGAGCAGCCCTTTTGACAAATCTGCTGGTGCCTGCACGGATGTTCCCGTACCGCTTTGCGGCGTGCTTGGCAATGTCGTTGATGCGCTTGCTGCGAATGCTGTCGAAGCAAACAAACAGCTGGACAACAGTAGCATTATCGCTTTCTTTTTCACTTCATTCCCTCCCAAACTATCAGCATGACTATACAACCATCGCCATAAAACAACGATTATCCCTAAATTATACCAGAAATAGACAAGATCCGCTAAATGGATTTTTCAATCCATTATCCATGTAATAGAATAAAGCGTCCTTTCCCCGACTTTGTGAAGGGAAGGACGCTTTTCGATGCACGATATTTACTTCGATTCGCCGTTGAGATAATGAAAGAACGGTTGATCTACCCAAAATTTGTATGTCTCTACCTTTACTTTGTCATTCAGCTTTTGGAAGCCTTCCACGACTTTTGGTGATTCTTCATTCAGGGAGAAAGACTGCACGACATAACGACCATCTTTTAACACGTTGTTCGTAATGACAGCATAATCTGCCAGCTCCGTGCGGGAATGATAAAGCGGCTGCCACCAAGAAGCCTTGAGCAATCCGGTCATGTCTTCTTGATCCCGTTTAGCATATTTCAAAACAAGTGGCTGAAACTTCTCTTTCTCTTCTGCACTGTCGAATTCCAAGCTGAGATCGTACTCCTTGGCGTACGCAATGTAGTTGCCGTTTTCAATCTGAACCACTTGATAATCGGCTGTTTGAACGGGCTCTCCCCATTCCTTCAAGTAAATGAAGGCAGATGTCTTCGGCTCAAATTGAACCTTGGCATTTACGCCTTCACTTTTTAACAGGCCGATTAATTGAATGGCGTGAGCAATATCACTATGCCCATACGTAATCGTGCGCTGTGGATCAAAATGAGGATCGAATGCGGCATCCTTCAGATTGTAGCCAGTAATCAGGTTTTTCTTCAAGCCTTTGTCTACGAGCTCTTGCAATTCACCAGCCTTGATAATTTGCGATTCGTTCCACGCCTGTGCGAGCTTGCCAAAAATCTCTGCATCGGCAATTGTGCCCAGATAGTTTTTGGCAGAACCATGGAACTCTGCTACTTTTGCTAGCAATTGACTCGCAAGCTCTGCGGATACTGCCCCTTCTACAGAAGCTGACTTCAAAGCATTGGCGGACACAAGCCCTGTGTCAATTGCTACAGCCAGCTCTTGTGCCGCCTGCAAGGTAAGCGTGCCGCCTTTTTTATACGAAATCCCTGCTTTTTTCAAGGCAGCCGCTACTTTTTCCTCGCTATATGTATACCCGAGTTCTTTTAACTCAGCAGCTTTTGCAGCAGCGCTTACCGCTTCCCATACAACCAGCTTGGAGGCATCTTTGGATTCAGGCAAGAAAGTTTTGGCTGACAAGTCTTTTTCCGATATACTTGTAGTAGTAGATACGATCTTGAGCAACGCTTTCTCAAATTGCTCGCGAGTTACCGTCTTGTCAAAAGTCACACCGTATTGCTGCTGCAAAAAGCTGTTCCACTCTACGTGTGCTTCTACCGTTGTTTTCGTTGTTGCACCAACTGCAGTTGGAAAAACGAGCGCCGCTGAGAGTACGGCAGCTGAAGTGGAGAGTTGTAGCCATTTCGCTGATCTGTTCATGAAGAATCCTCCTGACGTATGAAGACGAATCATATTAATATTATTCCCATGTGTTTACTAGGTATATAATCAACTACATTAACACTCCTGCATTCATCCTGTCAATAACTAGAATAACCCGAAATCCTCCCACAATTGGAGGCTTCGGGTTATTTTTTACTCGTTCTTATTTTTCCAGTTCCGACCATTTGTTTACTTTCACTGGCGGTGTGTAATCTCGCATACGATCTAGCAAAATAGCGGGATCACTCTCGCACAGGATCAATTCGCCCTGCATAGCGGGAATAAATCCGGCTTCAGTCGCATGCTCCACCATTTGCATCAACGGCGTATAGTAGCCATCCACGTTCAACAGTCCGATTGGTTTTTGGTGAATGCCAATTTGACCCCAGCTCACCACTTCAAAAATTTCTTCAAAGGTACCCAATCCGCCCGGCAAAGCAATGAAGCCATCAGACAAATCGATCATTTTCGCTTTGCGCTCGTGCATCGTCAGGACCTCATGCAATTCTGTCAGCCCTTTATGTACGATTTCTCCACGGAATAATCCGGTAGGCATGACGCCGATTGCTCTGCCTTCACCTTCCAGAACTGCATTTGCAACGCGTCCCATCAGTCCCATGCTAGAACCACCATAGACCAATTCAAGATCACGAGCGACCAGTTCTTTTCCCAACTCCTGTGCGTACCGCTCAAAAAGTGGATTTACACCCGGATTGGAACCTGCATAAACACAAATACGTTTCATGTCATCCTCCCAAAACTTGTTGAAGTAGAATGGCTTTTCCAGAATTTCTTTGCGTGTAATATAATTATACTAAAATCAGGAAGGGACAGATACATATGAATATAACTGAGTTTCAAAAATGGGTCGGAGATTTTTATCAAGAACGTGGCTGGACTGGGTATGGTCCGTTTATTCGTGTAGGATTTCTGATGGAAGAAGCTGGCGAGCTGGCAAGAGCTGTACGCGCCATTGAAATTGGCCGAGATCGTCCTGATGAAGGGGAAAAGCCCGCAGAGGAAGCTCGGCAGGAGCTGGTGGAAGAGCTGGGCGATGTACTCGGGAATTTAATCTTGCTGGCAAACCAATACGAGGTTCCTTTTGAAGAGATATTGGAAGCACATCGAGCAAAGCTGCAAAAGCGCTATCAAAAATCGGAGACTGAGTAAGAACATGCAGGAGGATTATGACCGAGATGGAATCAGCTACTTGATAGCTATGGAGCATCTTGTTTTTCATTTCCAGCTTCATCGTTGAATGAATACAGCGGTAGCCTAGGTTTTTCGCATCTCCTAGTCTGCCGCTGCTTTCATCTATTCGTCTTTTCGTCCAAGCTACTCCTACTCCAATGTATCGAAGGCTTCTTTCATAACCTGTGCAATAAAATCAATATCATCACTCGTCGTGGTAAACGGGGGCGAGAGTGTCAGCACATTATTGAAGCCCGGAATGGTGTCGCCATTGCGACCGATGATTAGCCCACGCTTCTTGCACTCGGCAATCACCTGTGTTAATTTCGCTGGCGCCGCGGGTTCCTTCGTTTTGCGATCCTCTACCATCTCAATCCCCATCAGGAAGCCAAAGCTACGAATGTCTCCAACGTATGGATGATCTGCGAGAAACGCCAGCTTGGCACGCAATTCTGCACCGAGCTCCTCCGCTCTCTCCACCAGTTTTTCCTCTTCTAAAATTTCGAGATTTTTCAGGGCAAGCGCGCATGCCGCCGGATTGCCCCCGAACGTATTGACATGACGGAAATGCAAATTATTCCCCTGCTCATTGAATTTGTCTGCGATTTCTGCCCGCACAGCCGTTGCGGAAAGTGGCAGGTAGGCGCTCGTAATACCTTTGGCCATGGTCACGATGTCAGGCTTGATTCCGAAATTTTGGTGGCCGAACTTTTGACCTGAGCGACCAAATCCGCAGATGACCTCGTCTACGATCATCAATACGCCGTACTTATCGCAGATTTCCCGCACTTTTGGCATGTATTCGGGCGAAGGCACGAGGACGCCTCCCCCGGTAATGGTCGGCTCCATGATGACCGCTGCCACTGTCTTTTCGCCTTCCCAATTGATCACTTGATCGTAATATTCGGCGCACTCCAGATTGCATTTGCCGTACGATTTTCCAGCCGGACAGCGATAGCAGTAAGGCGGCGGTACATGAAGGAAGCCTGGTGCTAATGGCTCGTATTTTTCCTTGCGTATGGATTGACCCGTTGCAGCAAGAGCCCCCATCGTATTTCCGTGGTAAGCCCGATGTCGCGAAATGAATTTGTAACGACCCGACTCCCCGTTCTGGTGATGGTATTGACGGGCAATCTTGAATGCGACCTCGTTCGCTTCAGAGCCGCTATTGGAAAAGAAAACGCGATACTCCTCGCCAAGCCATTCGCTGATCTTCTCGGATAGACGAATAGCAGGGACGTGGCTTTGTGTGAGTGGAAAATAAGCCAATTGCTTCAACTGCTCGTAAGCGGCGTCTGCGAGCTCCTGTCGGCCATAGCCAACGTTGACACACCACAATCCAGACATTCCATCCAGGTACCGATTCCCGTCGATATCCGTGATCCACGACCCGCTCGCTTCCGTTACGATCATCGGATTGGGATTGTAGGGGGACATATGGTGCCACATATGCGAACGGTCGGCATTCAGCAAGCTCTCTTTATCAAAATCTTTCGTCACTTGTCCTTGCTCCATCGCGCAATCCTCCTTATTTTTTCGTAAGCGGTTATTTTACAAAAACTTTTTGCGAGCCGATGCTGGTATCGCCTTCTTCGAACCATCTGGATGTGACCGTTTTTTTCTTCGTGAAAAAGAGGACGCCATCCTTTCCATTTGCATGTAAATCACCGTAAAAGGACTGTTTCCAGCCTGAGAAAGCAAAGAAGCCCATCGGAGCAGGCACTCCTACATTGACACCGACCATCCCCGCTTCCACCTGCTGAACGAATTCTCTTCCCCATTTTCCATTGTTCGTATAGATGGTCGCCCCATTGCCAAAACGCGAGCGACTAATCGTCTCCAAGCCCTCTTCAAAGTCTTTCACACGCATGACACTCAGGACAGGCGCGAAAATCTCGTCTCGGACAATGACCATCTCGGCATCTGCCTTGTCAAAAATCGTTGGCCCGAGGAAGTAACCATCCGGCAGCCTTTTCGCATCCTCGCGACCATCCCGTACCAGCGCGGCGCCAGACGCAACACCTTTTTCAATGTAGTCATGTACTTTGGACAAGTGCGAATCACGGATGACTGGCCCGAGATCGATGCCCACCTCCAAACCATTCCCCATTGCGAGAGCATTGGCTTCCTCGATCAGATGCGTGATCAGCTCATCAGCAATCTCTTCAACAGCTACTACAGCACTGGCTGCCATACACCGCTCTCCTGCGCAGCCGAATGCTGAGCTCGTAATTGTTTTTGCCGCGCGCTTCAAATCCGTGTCAGGCATGACCAAATGATGATTTTTCGCCCCAGCCAGTGCTTGCACACGCTTCCCGTTCGCCGCTGCTGTCTTGTACACGTATTCCGCAACCGGCTGCGAACCGACGAATGAGATCGCTTTTACGTCCGGATGCTCCAACAAACCATTGACGACATCATGCGCTCCGTTTACGACATTGAATACACCGTCTGGCAGCCCTGCTTCCTTTAGCAGTTCAGCAATTCGAATCGAAGACAGCGGCGTACGCTCTGAGGGCTTCAAGACAAATGTATTTCCTGCGGTAATCGCAATCGGGTACATCCACATCGGGACCATCACAGGGAAGTTAAATGGTGTAATCCCGCCGACTACCCCCAAAGGAAAACGGATCACCTGACTGTCGATGCTGTTTGCGATATTGGGCAATGTTTCTCCCATCATCAGTGTCGGCATCCCACAAGCGAACTCTACCATTTCCAGCCCACGCAATAGCTCTGCCTGTGCCTCAGGCAGATTTTTGCCGTTCTCCATGGTGATCATCCGGGCGAGTTCATCCTCGTGTTTTACGAGAAGACTATGAAAACGAAACATAATGCGCGCACGATCCACGACAGGCGTAGCACTCCAGCTCACAAACGCTTCCTTTGCAGCAGCAACAGCCTTGTCCACGTCTTCTCTCGTCGATAGTGGCACGCGTGACAACAATTCTCCTGTTGCTGGATTGGGTACATCTTCAAAGCGTGTCGTCAGTGAATCTATCCACTGCCCCCCAATGTAGTTTTTCAACGGATTTCCTACGATAGCTGTGTTCATCTCTTCAACTCCTCACGTTCAATTCATTGACAATTCCATTTTATCCAAAAACAATGCCTGTCAGCACTAGACAAAGCGTAACGCATTACGTAGGGTTAATCATACAGAGTGTAAATGGAAGAGGTGATCCTGATGAGCAACGATTTGCGCCTGACCATTGCAGAAATTATCAAGCGGCCATTGTTTCAACATGCCCAAGTGGTGGCGGGGCATCGCGGCCTGTCCCGACCTGTTCGCTGGGTTCACGTCTTGGAGACTGCTGATACGGGACAGTTTTTAAATGGCGGAGAGTTGATCCTATCTACCGGGCTAGGATTTGGCGAAGAAAAGGAAAAGCGACTTGCGTATTTAACAGAGCTCATTCGGCGAAAAGCAGTCGGGCTGTGCATCGAGCTGGGACGTTACATTCCCTCCATCCCTGAAGATATGCTAGAGTTGGCGAACCACCACCAGCTTCCGTTGCTCGTCTTTCATCAGCCCGTCCGCTTTGTGGACATCACGCAAGATTTGCACGAGCATTTGATCCATGCGCAGATGCAAGCACTTCGCAATCTCGAAGCATACTCTCGCAGTTTGCAACAGCTCAGCCTACAGGCTGCGGGCATACCCAAGCTCTTGCAGCATTTTCAGCTGGCAGTTCAGACGCAGGTCTTCTATTACGCACCAGATGTCTCCACACAATTTGCCCCGGTAGTACCGCATGATGTTGCAGTGGAGATGAGCGATTTGATGCGGTCTCATTTTTCCGAACTGGATAGTAGTGAAGCTGGCGTCCGCTTCCTTTCTCTCTCTGCGACCAGGCAGCTTGCCTATCAACCAGTGATTGCAATGGGTCACGTGCTCGCTTATGTCGGCATTGTTTTGTATGAACGCAGTCCGGATGAGTATTTGCTCCTGACCTTAGACAATACAGTCAGCGCGATGGCCCAAATTTTAATGAGGAAAATGTTTGTGGAGGAACAGGCGCTTGCTACCGAAAACCGGCTGTTTGATGATTTGATTGCCAACCGCTCCATACCTGAGGAACAAATGCGTTCCTTACTCAGTATCACAGGCAGCGGTAAAACATCGGCCTATCACATGATTCTTTTATCGTTTGAGAAGCCGAAGAACCTGGCCGAGGACTCCCTTCCGCCGCACGATCTGACAGCTATCTTCCGTTCCCTATTGACTCGTCATCGCTTTCGTCCTTTCATACGTTGCATGGGCCATCGCTTTTACTTTTTGCTAATCGAGCAGCAGCCGCTTGCAGATTCCCGTCGTACCCTGGAAAAAGCCTTTCGCGACGTCAAAAGAATCATGACGCAAATGCTAGGAACGGATGTTCAAATATGGATGGGGGTCAGTCGAACCGGAAAACGGTTGTCTGACGCTGGACGACACCTCGCAGAGGCGGAACAGGCACTGGCTTTTTGCCAGGAATCATCCAGTCCGTTTTTCGCTGATCTCGGATTGTTCCGACTCCTATTCCACGTACCTAGTGAGCCTGTGTTAAAAACCTTCATAAGCGATTATCTAGGCCCGCTGTTAGCCCATGACCAAGCACACGGCTCCTCGCTCGTTCATACGCTGCGTGTCTATTTAGATGTCAACCTGTCCAAGCAGGAGGCTGCGGAAAAACTGTTCATTCATCGACAAACGCTCTATCATCGCTTGGAAAAAATCGAAGAAATTCTCGGTGAGGATTACATGGCAACGCAAAACAGGATTTGCTTGGAAATCGCTCTGCGAGCGCGGGAATGGTTAAGAAAAGAAGAGCAACATCAGTAAAAAAAGACACAACCTTTCATCCGATCAAAAGACGAAGGTTGTGTCTGTTATTTATTTTCCTGGCTTTTTCATATATAGGCGATACTTTGCTTCTTTTCCATCCGTCAACACAACTCGAATATTGTACAGACCGGATTTTTCAAGATTTACTGATAGTTGTTCTGGTTTGTCGGTGCTTGTTGCAGCAGCGAGCTCTTGTGAACGACTGTTAAACACGTACAAATCAATATTTGCATTCTCTTCCCACTCTACGGACAATTCCAAATCACCAGGCTCATTAACACGGATCAAATACTCCATGCTTTTCTGCTTCTTCGTCAGTTTCCCTGTTCGCGCAGGTTCTTTGTCTACAACTGGCGGTTTTTCCTCTTCCTCTTCCTCGTCATCCGTCTTTTGCCATTTTCCCGTTGTTGCTAGCGCATACGGCTGAGGTCCTTTCGGGATGTTATAGCCTTCGACCGTCACGGTGTAGGTTCCCTCTTCCGGGTCGGTAATCCACACTTGCTCGACGTTGTTAAGGTTGTCCACTTCGTCATTGTACGGGGCCTCAAAAAAGTCGTTGCCGTTCAGTTTTTCTCCACTCGGTGTCGTCACCTTCAGATTCAAATCGTTGACGAGCGTACGCTTTGCGACAATGGCAGCAGGATAATCCGTCCACGCAAGTGTAATTGCCAAAGGCTTGGAATCATCCGAGACCTTGACCTTATACGTAACTTTTTCACGGGTGCGAATGCCGTCCTTCACGTCCTTGTAATTCGTTTCAATTGCCTGCTCCAGATTAGCTCGGCCGAAGCCTTGCTCTCGCATGTCTTCATCCAAGTTGTCTGCACTCGTCAACAGCATGGCTTTTACTAATGCACCACTCGGATTTTTTTCCCCTTCGTCCTGTAAAAATTCCCGGATTTGTGCCACACCGCCCGCTAATATCGGCGTAGCCATGCTCGTTCCGTTCATATACGCGTAATGCTCATTAAAACGCTTGTAGAAATTTTTGCTCGGTGCCAGTGAAGAGCGCGTGGACAAGATCGCTGAACCAGGCGCGACAATATCAGGCTTCAGACGTCCGTCGTCCGTTAAGCCGCGACTGCTCGATACCCACACGTCGTCCGCTTTATCGGAGCTCTTCCCCAAGTTGGGCCGAACATTTTCCGTGGCGCCAACGGCGATGACGTTTTTAGCAGTGGCTGGGCTCCCAATCGTTTTATAGCCTTTCTCGCCATCGTTTCCAGCCGCAATTAGCACCGTCATATCTGGATGCTCCCATAAAAAGCGATCAAACAGAAGCGATGATAGGCTGTACGCTCCCTTATCATTCGTTCCCCACGAATTGGAGTGAATGCGGGCTCCCTCTTCGTATGCTTCCTGCAAAATCGTCTCAACATCCGTGTTGAGCTTCCCTTTCGCGGTTTCTATGGAATGGAAAACGAGCTTCGCACCCGGTGCCGTTCCTTTATACTGTCCATCAGATGCTTCTCCTGTGCCCACAATGGAGCCAGCAACATGCGTACCATGACCGTGGACGTCACTCGCATCATTCGGTCGGCCAATTGAAATGAGCTTCTCAATCTGGCCTTTAAAATCTGGATGCATCGTTTGAAGCTTCCCTGTATCCAGTCCGGTATCGGCGACTCCGACAATTTGTCCCTTGCCTGTATACCCTGTCGAGGTCAGCTTGTCCGAACGAATGATGGTAGCTGCCACATCATTGTGTAGCTTGTTTTCTGGCACAGGGACGACAGCAATAACATCATCTGATTCGACCACTTGTTCAATCGTTTCTTGATCCATCTTAGCGATAGATATATGCGGAGCATCTTCCGGCGTTTGAATGTCCCGTATATCTTGATCCTCTGTCATTTCCGTCATCGCTCGAAACATGTCCACCCGTTGATTGAAACCGATGACGGCAACCTCGACCCGCTCTCTATTGCCTCCTGAAAAGCGAAGCTCTGACGATACTTTGGACTTCGGTGTAAACGCCATGACGTCTTCGACAAAGGACAGCTCCTCGACTTCCCTTCTTACCTGTTCATCCTCCATTTTCGCGATGAATGCATAATCCGGTATGTAATCACCAAGCGTGACGCCGATATCTTCCAGTTCTTCTTTCCACTCCTCACGAACAGGACCAGATAACTGAATAACGACGAGCTCGGACTCTCTCTTTTTCGACGTAAGCTTGTCCAGTGCAAGACCCTTATCGGCTTCGATCTGGATATTGCCCCGACGCTCTCCCTCTTGCTTGGCATCCGCTGGAATGCCCTCCAGCGAAAGTGTCAGAACAAGTGTCGTGCATAAAGCTGCCTGCCATTTTTTTCGCAAACCAAACACCCTTCCCCCATGGCGTAATGTAACCATTTCTATCCATTATAAGAGAAAGGGTGAATTGTCAAAAGAGTAGGAAGGCATAGAGATGGGACAAAAACTAATTTTTTGCCCCATCCTCTTCTACCGTCCACTGTAATAGCTGTTGAAAATCGGCCCATGCCAACTGCATCAGCATTTCTTGATTCCATTCTTGCTTCGGAATATCCATCAGTCGCACTGCCTGGTTCTGGATCGCCTCTTGCAATAGATTATGGCTAAAACGACCGTTGCCATTCAATCGATGATCACTGACTGCTTTATCCAAAGACTGCGAGATCATTTCCAGCACGTTCTTCTCAATCGCATACCCTACATCGCATGCAGCCTGTTCAAGAATGTGCACGAGTTCCTTCACGGTGTAGTCGGGGAACGCAATATATTTTTTAAACCGCGACAAAAGTCCAGGGTTGCTCATCAATAATGAATTCATTTCGAGTGGGTAGCCTGCGAGGACCACGACTAGATTCTCTTCGTGCTTGGTCATCTCTTCTACGAGCGTGTCAACCGCTTCCTGTCCAAAATCCCGCTCCCCTCCACCGAGCAGCGAATACGCTTCATCGATAAACAAGACGCCGCCCAAAGCTTCTCGAACTTTCCTGCGTGTAAGCGCTGCGGTCTGACCGACATACCCCGCTACCAAGTCGGCTCTACTCGCCGCAACAAGATGACCACGTTTCAGATAGCCGATTTCTTGCAAAATCTGCGCATACAGTTGGGCAACCGTCGTCTTCCCTGTGCCTGGATTCCCAGTAAAGACGGCATGCAGCTCAATCGGACTTTTCGGCAGGCCTCTTGCTGCACGTTCTTGCTGGACGGACACATACGCAGCAATTTTTTTCAGCTCCGTTTTCACTTGAGCAAGACCAATCAACGCTTGCAGTCTAGCTTCTGCATGCCTTTCTTTTTGCGGCGGATCGAAGCCACGGACATCCTCGGGTTTCAGAATCGTAAAGTCATCCCATTTCAGTTCCTTACCATCTGTCTCGCGTCCTTTGGCAAAGATTGCATCGAGTACGATATTTGTAACTGCCCGTGCATTTCCAAACGTCTCGTCTACTTGCGCTTTTTCAATGCGCTGGCGCAGCGTAATTTTTGCCGCCTCTGTCAGAGTAAAATCGTTCCGTACGGCTACTTCTTCTGCGATTTGCACCAGTTCGTCCGATTGGTAGTCCGGCAGTAAAAAGTGGCCCGTCTCTGGAAAACGGCTATTCAGCCCAGGATTGGCGTACAAAAAATGACGCATTTCTTCGGGATAGCCCGCCAGCATCACGACAAAGCGTCCTGCATACTCACCACTCGTCATAGCGGATACAAGCGTGTCAATCGCCACTTGTCCGTAATCACTGCCAGAGCTATCTGGGCGCTTCAAGCTGTATGCCTCATCGATAAACAAGACGCCGCCGTCTGCCTGCTTGATTGCTTCCATGACGCGCTGTTCTGTCTGTCCCACGTAAGCGCCGACCAACTGAGAACGATCCACTTCGATGAGCTGTCCCTTTGCCAACAATCCGAGCTCCTGATACAGCTTGGCGATCAAGCGAGCCAAGGTCGTCTTCCCTGTTCCTGGGTTCCCCATCAGCACGAGATGAAGAGGGAGCTGGTCTTTCATATGCCAGCCCTTTTCTTCGCGCAGCTGGCGATACTGTAGAAATTGCGCTAGCTGCCGAACCCGATGTTTGATCTCGTCCAGGCCGATCAACCGCTCCAATTGCTCTAAAGCACTCAAATCTTGTTGAGTCGCTTTTTCGCGATCTTCTACCTTTTCGTTCCTTTGCGGCAGGAGCTTTTCCTTCTGTTCTTGCTGGTTAGTTAAAGCGCGAATCGTCTCTTGCAATTGGACGAGCATTTCACTGGAGTAAAAGACCCCGGATAAAGACGCTCCATACGCTTGAACACGTTCTTGCAATTGAATTAATAAATTTTGTCGTTCCGTGTATAACAGCACGAGGCCAGCAGCCGTAGCTTCCGCCTCCGCATCGTTCCATTTTTGCGCTGCCTGTATCGTCTCTTCAGCAAGAGAGCGCCACTTCGTGATGTCTGCCAACTCATTGGTTGCCTGCTCTTCCAGCACCTCAACTGTTCTCCTGCGCATGACGACGTTATCCGTTTCACGCACGGACTTGAATTCAGTAAGAAAGGCATGGGATCGCAACTGTGAAAAGTACAGCTCGAGCTTAACTTCTCCAGCGTAGCGAAAATCAGGGGCTAGTTGAAGCGCACGATCTACCCATTCAGCTGCCAGCGTATGGCCTCCTGTTTTGTGCATCCGCAAAGCAGACATTCGCGTCAACACCATCGCTTCCATCAAATCAAGCTCTTCGCCTGGATGTTCTTGGCGATGCTGTTCAAGCATTTGCAGGAATGTCAGGCATTCGCCTTCGGATAGTGACTGGATGCTGGACGGATTTTCGCTAAAACCTGCAATCAGTACCCTCGGGTCCCGTTCTTCTTGATGCTGCATCTTTTGATTGCTCCTCCCGCTCCATTGTTTCATCCCTGTTGTAGCATATTTAGCCGAACATGAAAAGTCTGTCCGAACATTAGAACTCCCCTTGCATGCTCGATGCGGTTTTTTTCACCTTTTGACGCGCGAACAAGGTCGCCAAAGTGATGAGGATACCGGCCATACCAAATTCAAGCCAGACCCCGCCCCATTCTAACAGCATCGCACCTACAACCGGACCTGCAGCCATCCCCGTATAGCGGATGAAATTGTACACACCAATGGACGTTGCACGCTCTGCTTCAAATACTTCGGATAGCAAAATCGTGTGTGCAGGCATACCTACACCTAAGGTTAAGGCAAACAGCGTACTTGTTACCACAAGCAGCAGAAAAGAAACATCAGCAGCAGTCATAAAAAGAAACATCGCCAAAGCATTTAAACCGGTCGTCACCAGTAATGTTTTACGTGCTCCCCATCGATTTTGCAATACAGCAGACAGCTTGCTACTGATAATAAAGACGACTGACACGAGCAAGAAAACCAATCCGATTATTTCAACGGAGACTACGTAATGGTTCGTCAATTGCACAGGGAGAAACAGCAGGAAGCAATAATAGGCATACATTTGGCTAAAACCGATCAAAATGACAGATGCACCAACTGGGTGGAGCAAAATATTACGGAAAGACCCTAGTGTAAAACCGCCTGATGATATAGCTTGAGCCTTTTTCGTTTCGGGTAACAATATAGCATTGATGACGACGAGAAAGACTGCACAGATCGCCAAAAACAAAAAGACCGCAGAATGTCCGCCGATGCCGCCAATCCAACCTCCCAACAGTGGACCAAGTGCCGGACTAAGCGCAAGCAGCATCTGATAAGTACCCATCGCAGATGCACGTTGGATTCCTGTAAATATGTCACCAATGATCGTTGCGGCTACGATCGGAATGGCAGCAAACCCCGCCCCTTGTAAAGCCCGAAAAAATAGTAGCCCATAAATAGAATCGACCAGATAGCATCCGATTGACGCGAGCGTAAATAGGATCAAGGCAGGTATCATGACACGTTTTCGGCCGAACCGATCGATAAATGGTCCGTAGATGATTTGCATAATCGCGAGCATGACGGTAAAGATTGAAATGGTCCAATTTATCATGGTTGCACTCGTCTGAAACTCTTTTTGCATGGCTGGTAAAATAGGCATGAACAAATTTTGCGCGAACATACCTAGCATTAGCGTTATCCCAAGTAGGTACAGTACTTTTTTTGGATTCATGGTTTCTCTCCTCTTATCTCTTTAATATTGTGTCCTTGGAAACAATTTTCGTAAAAAAAATAATGAACACCAGTTGTATAATTCCCCTAATCTTCTGTTGCTTCTCTTATGACCTCATCCAAAAATGCCAATTCAGCAGGATTATACCTATCCAAGAATCGGTACACGTCCATCTCCAGTCGTTGATGGTAGTGTTCGTGAATCTCGTTTACCATTTCTCCTGCTGATGTCAGACGAAAAAAAACTTCCTTCTGATTGTCTTCGAGCTGATAGCGCTCGAGTAATCCTTTTTTCAAAAGCTTGACTGTTATTTTGGATATCGCACTCTTTGTTACCCCAATATGCTGTGCAATTGTCGTAACATTGACTCGATCTTTTCCCCCTACCTCTTGAAGGACGTGGAGCTCTGTTACGGATAACCTACCAACTTTATCGTAATCAGGTACGCTGCTTTTGATATCGCGCAATAGCATTTCTTCACGTAGCTTGCTGCGCTCCTCCTGTTTATGTAGAAAGGTGATCCATCGATTCCAAAGCTTCGTTTTCGGGTCCAATGCCATCAGCTCCTCATCTATTTCGAACTTTGTTTCCAAGGAAACAAAATAACCTTATCATGAGATTTCCTTTTGCGCAAGAAAAAACCGCAGCCCTGCATTCGCAAGCTGCGTTCCGAGACCAGTCTCTATCCATTTAGATTGCCCAATTCCTTGTCCGCACTGAAATGAGCACGAGCAGCCTCAAACACTTCACTTTCCGATCCGGCCGAGATTTTAAAGCTCGATACCACTTTCTTGCCGCATCGTACTTGAACATTATACTGTGAATCTCCATCATACGTTGACTCGAAATGATAATCTTCACCATTGACCTGAATGGTTCGTTCCATGGTTACACCTCCCACCTTAGTGTGACCAAGCAACATGGCAATCATCCAATACTTTGTTGCAAAGAAATCGTTTTTCCCGTTGCAGCTGACTCCATGGCCGCTTCGATAATCAAAAGGGCGATAAGCCCATCTTTTCCTGTGTCGTGATGATATGATGCATTTCGTTCGTCGAGCAGTCGCTGATCACTTGAACCTCAGGATGATGAACGACCTCCTGCCAGCTAGCCGCTACCGTACCCCCGTACTTTGCAATCAGCTTCTGTGCACGATCCGGATTAGCCGTTCGTTTGCATTGGAACCGCAGACAATAATGCCTACTTTTATGCTCATGATTGCTCCTCCTTTGTGTTGAACCCTTGACAGACTCACCTGTCGTAAAAGTTATTCGCTCTAGGAAGCTGTTAGAGGGCACAACGCTGGTTCAACAGCACTGTGCCCCGTTTCCCTTTTTACAAATCAGCAATGCGATGCGCTTTTTTTCGCGCTACTCTCTTTTCGCGCATCCCCTCAAAGATCGAATAAAGAACAGGAACCAATACAAGCGTTACGAGCGTGTGAAAAATCAAACCCGCAATTACCCCGGTAGCAAGCGGCGCCTCTAGTTCCGCTCCTTCCGCAACAGCGAGTCCCATCGGCAGCATGCCGAGTATCGCGGTCAGCTTGGTCATGATTACCGGACGAACACGATCGCGCGTCCCCTGTACAATCGCTTCTTCCAACCCCATGCCCCGTGAACGGAGCAGATTGATTCTGTCAATTAACAGAATCGCATTGGAAACAACAATTCCTACCAGCATGACGAGCCCAATCATCGCCATCTCACCAAAGGTTCGCTGCGTGACCACGAATCCGAGAATGACTCCCACCAAGGCCATAGGCAGCGACAGCATGATAATAAACGGCTGAGATAATCTCCCAAACTGCGCCACCATAATCACATAGATGAGGGAGACGACTGCTACCAAGACGATGATTCCCTGGGTAAAGGTGTTATTCTGTTCCTTCAAATCGCCAGCGATCTCGATCTTGTATCCAGCGGGCAATTCCACAGTGCCCAGTTTCTCATTGATTTGTCTGCCTGCCGTACCAATGTCCGTGCCCAACAGTTCTGCTGACACGGTGATGATTTGTTCTCCTTTTTCATGCTTGATTGTGATCGGAGATTTGCTGAAATGGAAATCGACCAACTCGTGTAACGGCACCTGTGAGCCTGTTTCGGTTCGAATCATCGTGTGTTGGAGTTGGTCAGGATGTGTCACCCATGTCTCTGGAAATCTGGCAACAATCGAGGTTTCGATACCATTTTGACTGATTGTAGATAGGGATTGCTCCCCAAGCAGCAAGCTGATTTGGCTGTCCAATGAATCTGAGTCAACCTGTAATTGAGACATTGCCTCCTGATTTGGTGTCAGCGTTACTTTTTCCTTCCCTCTTTCAAAGTCATTCCGAATGTTGACTACACCGGGGATGCTCCCCAGCATTTCTTCTACTTTTGTGGAAACTGACCGGGAAACCTCTAAATCTTCGCCCGCGACCTGCAACTCAATAGGTGCCGATTCACCTGAGAAGCCAAATGTCAAACTCGTCCGTTCCACTCCGTCAATGGCATTCAAGCGCCCGTTTACTTCTTGCATAAATTCTTCTTTCTCTTGTGTTCGTTGCGACTTGGTCACTAATGTAATATTTAACTCGACGGTCTCTTTCTTTGCCGTAAAAAAGACTTGATTGACGTCAGACAACTCTCTCAATGCTTTTTCCGCTTCAACTGCCGCTGTTCGCGCCTGTTCCAAGCTAGTGCCATCGGGCATCGTGAGCGTGGCAAAAATTTGATTCTCATTGGCATTCAAGCCATTTCCTATTTTTATCAATGGGAAGAGACCCAATGCCCCTACAAACACCGCAAGAGCCACCAGCAATGTGAGAATTCGATGACGAAGGGTTACCAGCAGTAATCGCTGAAAGAGAGAAACAATCCGATTTTTCCCTTTTTCGCTAGGGGACTGCAACTGTTTATCGTGTTGAAGAAAACGCTCGGAAAAAATGGGAACAAACAGAAAAGCTGCAATCGTTGACGCAAGAATGGTAGAGGTAACGGTAAACGCAATGGTATGAAGAATAGGCTTCAGCCACTGTTCAAAATCCGTGACCACAAGCGGTAAAAACACAATAATCAAAGTTAATTGGGAAGCAAAAACAGGTGCTATGACTTCTTTTGATCCCTGAACGATGGCCTGCTTCAGCTGCATTCCCTTTTCTCTCAAATGATAAATACTCTCCAGAACAACGATTGCGGCGTCAACAATCAATCCGATTGACAAACTCAGTGATATCAATACCACCATGTCAATGTTATATCCGGCAGCTTTCAAAGCGATGAAAGTCATCAGAATGGAGAGAGGCAGCGTCGTTGCAATGACCATCGTCACACGCCAATTTCGCAGGAATACCCAGAGCACGAGGATTGCCAATATTCCTCCAATGACAACATCTCGACTCAAATTGGTGATCGCTTTTTTAATAAAGGAGACGGATTCAAACATGACTCTCAGCTCGTAGTTTCCGCCCGCCTCATTATTGATTTGCCTCACAACTTCCTCGACTTTTTTCTGTGTAGTGATCAGGTCACTCCCCGCAGCACGCTTTACACTGATTTGTACAAAGAGGTTTCCTTCTGTCATGGAAATTGCGTCCTTCACGCTTCCGCGTAGGTCACTCACCGTTGCCAATTGTTCGAGTGCAACCTTGCCCTTGGGTGTCTTGATCAAAATGTTTTTGAACTCTTCTACATTTTTTAAGCTGTTGTCAATCATCACAACGGTGTCGAACCCCGGATTCTCCAATATCCCCACAGCTTTTTTCCAATTGGCACTCTGAAGCTGACCAACAACATCCGCTGCTGTCGTTCGATAGGCAGTAAGCCGTTCAGGAAGAAATGTTATCGCAACCTTATTTTCAAAACCGTCCTCGGATATGACCACTTCCTTCACACCCGGGACGGATTCTATTCGATCCTTAATGGTCGTCTTCAGCAAGGTGAGCATGGTCTGTGTATCGGTACCCACCATTGCGTAGTCGATTAAGTCCTCATCACCTAAATTCGTTTGCGTGACCGTAACGGTATCCACTACTTTGGGAAACTCGTTGCGCAGCCGATTTACAATATTTTGTGTCTCTTGTTTGACCTTTTCACCTTCCCCATCCTCTGAAAGGATCGAGATGCCAGAAAACCCCGTCCCTGTTTTCGATGAGAAATTTTTAATGCCAGCCACAGATTTCAATTCCTGCTCTATTTTTTTCGTGACCTTTTCCACCATCTCTTCAGGTGGCAGCGCTCCTCCTGAAATATTCACTTCAATCCAAGGCAAATTCGTTTTCGGTACAAGCTCCACGTTGAAGGAAAAGAGAGCACCGATTCCGGTAAGCACGATAAGGAATGTGCACAAATAGAGGATCACTTTTCGTTTCAGCAAAAAGAGAATGACCTTGTCCATCGGTTACTCCCCTTTCACCGTAACGACTTCTCCTTCGGCGTAGTACGTTATGCCGGAGATTAGGATTTGATTACCTGACTGAAGGCCCGATAGAATCTCGATGTTATTTCCAACAATTTGTCCCACTTGCACGTCGCGTCTCTTGATTACACCATTCTCGACAACCATGACGAAGCGCTGTGTTTCCTTAATCCCAACACTTTGGACGGGAACGAGCATTCCGTTCACTTTGCGTGCCATCTCTACAGTCGCGACCATCCCCTCGATCAACACGTTGTCTTTATTGGAAACAGCTATCTCTACAAGATACTTTCCCGTTTCCTGGTTAAGTACAGGTGAGATAAATGTAATGGTCCCTTTACTTTTGCCCTTTCCCTCCACTGTCACAGGCACCGTGTCCCCTTGCTTGTAGTTTTCCATCACATCCAATGGGACATCGACCTTCAGCTTCACATCCGAGCTATCAACCAGGTGAATGATACTTTCACCTGGCTGGGCAAGACTACCTGTCTTTTGGGTCACATCAATGACTGTACCGCTAAACGGTGCGACGAGTTGCGTTTCTTGAAGGGTTTTCTTTGCGAGCTCTACTTGACTGGCCGCTTGTTTCAAATCGGCATCTGCACTGGCAATCTCGTTGATTTCTGCACCCTTTAGCAACTTATCCAACGTAATTCGCGCCTCTTGTAGCGAAATCTCGTTTTGCTCTTTTTCCAACTGTGCACTGTCCAGCTCACTCTGCGAAATAGCACCGCCCTTAAACAGCTCTTGGGCTGTCTCCCATTTCCGTTGCGCATCCTTCATGCGCTTTTCCTGGCTGTCCACTGCCAAGCGTTGTTTGCTGATGAGATCGGCGCTTGCTCCTTGCAACGTTTTTGAACGCAACGCAGATGCGCTTTGAACCTGGCTTTGTGCCGCTTCCAGCCCTTTTTGATAATAGTTCGTATTTAATGAACTTAATACCTGGCCCTGTGTCACCTTTGCCCCTTTTGTTACGTTCATTCGTTCAATCGTACCTGAAGCCCCAAAGGCTAAATGGCTCTCCTGTTTGTATTCAACGAAAGCAGTAAGTGGTATCGGCAAGGAATCCGTCTGTTTTACGGTGTGCACCTGCACGATCTTTTGCTTGGTTTGCTCCGCTTCCTGTTTCGTTTCCACTCCACATCCCGTGATGAACATCAGTACAACGGTCAAAACGACGTAGCGCATACTCTTCACGTAGAGTCCTCCAGTAGTTTTGTCATTGTCTTTTTGAATGAAGCTGACATCATATTCTCTCTCTCGTTATCGTGAGCTTGCTCAAGCAGACTTGTCTGTCGCAACCACCTGTTCTTCTTTTTTCTTAAAGTATTGACTCACTTGCTTGTTCAGATGAGCGATCAAAGCGACTACGAAAATGACGGCACCTGAGACCAACAAGAGATATGGCCAATAAACGGCCTCCAGTAAAATACCGTACAACCAGATCCCAAACGGTACGGCCACTCCGGTAAAAGTCCCGACCACGCCAAACATGCTGGCACGCAAATGCTCAGGCGTGTTCAATTGAACAAAGGTAAAGATCGGGATGTTCCCCATGGAGTTGAAGATGGCGGAGACCAATAAAATCCCGACAAACACGCCCGTAATGATCCACGAGGCGTTACTCATTTCCGGAACAAAAATCGGAAAGATCCACGTCATCAAGAGAATCCCTTGCACTTGAATCAAAAGGAAGATTTTATTCTCAACGTATTTGCTCACCTTTTTCATAGAGACAATAGCCGCTCCGATAATGATCCCGATAAACCAGGAGGACTGAATAAAGGAGAATTGCTCCATCGATACTTTTTCGACTCGATAGGCAATATGCAGCAGCCCTACATACATGAGCGGAGGGAAAATAAAGTTGAGCAGAAGGAAAATCAGGAACAAGTACTTGATGACGACCTGTTCACGGATATATTGGAAGACTTCCTTGATTGTGTCTGTATAGCTTTGCGTTGTCTCCTGTACAACCTCAGTCTTGCGGAAACGGAGGAACATCTGCATGATCCCTGCTCCGATAAAAGAAAGGCCATCAATCAGCAAAATCATTTCCATCCCGACTAACCCATAGGCAACCGCCCCTACCAAAGGAGCCGCTACATTGAGAATGGCACTGATCGCTTGATAAATAGAGTTCATACTTCCTACTCTTTCTTCGTCTACCAGCTCAGGAATGGATGCTTGCAAAGCGAGATACGTAAAGGCCTGAATGGTACTGATCACGAAGGCGTATCCGACAAATAGCCATAGATTCGTGGGAAACTGAAGGAAAAACAGTAAAAACAAGAGAACGAGCGCACCGCTTAGCAGCTCGGTGACAACCATGATTTTTTTCTTGTTGTGTCTATCAATATAGGCGCCTGCAAAAATATTAATCAGCACCCCTGGCAAGTACGAAAAGCCCAAAACAGTTGCAAATGCAGCGGAAGAACCCGTCACATCCGCAATGTACAGAGCAAGAGCAAATTTGTAGACACCGCTACCTAATTCTGTGATAAAACGAGTGAAAGAAAAGAGAAAAATATTCAATCCGTATCCGTATGTTTGGTTGCCCATCTTAACCTCCCTGAATAGTAATCCCTCTAGGTGACAATTTATTTCGGCAAGAGGAACCCGCTACACCCCACGGACAATAAATCCGGAATAGAGCGGAATCCATCTGCCGATTTCCAATACGATTCCTAGGCGATTCTTAGCGTATGACTAGAGGCGATCCTATCAATTTTTTCGCTTCCTCCTCCAAGATCACTCGCAGCTTCCTTTCATCCTCGCGATATGGCAAAGCCATAAAAATAGTCATTTTGCCCATGGATGTATAGGAAGCCTCAAAGAGAATACGTTTCTTTCCTTTTATAAACAGGTGATCGTATTCACTTGGTTGACTCTTGTTCTGCTCACCCAGAAAGTTACAAATAATAGGCGTCATCTGCATGGATTGGATGAGTGAGTGATTAGAAAGAGGATAGTTTTCCGTTACATCATGACTTTGCACGAGATTGGTGAAATGAATGTTCCTCTCCTTTGCGAGATCCAACCGAGCTTTCACATACGTTTCCAACTCATCCAAACTCGACGCTGGATCAATATGAAGTGGAATATGATCGATGCACTCGCCAAGCACATCGAAGAAATGGTTCCCCATAAAGGATCTGCCAAAGTTCATGAGGAAGATGGGTGCCTTTTGGACTCCATAACTTCTTTCGCAAAATCTGGCTAAAAGAGCAATCGGAATCCGTGCATTTTCTGTCTCCTGCGAGTTGTCCATATCCAGTTCGCAGGTAACAATCGTGTAGCCGTCCAAAGCGGATGAAGATGCGAGCTGTCTTTCTATGGACAAAAGACTATTCTCAAATGCGTGAAGATCAAATTCCTCCATGAGCTGTTGATCTTCGATTCCGATTGGACCCTTGGTAATTTGCTGGACGAAATCCCAATACGTATTCCCATCATTTTCCGAGAGCTCTGTACCATTCTCCAACGCTTCGTAATATAGGTTCATGTCGTTTTGCAGAACCTCACTGCTAATAAAATCAAAAATGAGATGCGATGCCGGGAATAGGAACGAGTACTCTTTCTCGCTCTCTTTCAGCAAGATCACTTTGTAAGACAAAGAACCGATCGAATCATGCTGCTTGTAAAAATATTCGCTCAGTAAAAGATGGCGCACCGCTTCTTTTCTGTCATCCGAGTCGCTCGATACATCAACAACAGGGAGCGCAATCTCACTAGGGCAAGGATATTCTTTCCAATATGGCTCTTCTTCCTCAAAAGCCAACGTGCATCGCAGTAAATGATGCCGCTCCAGGACTTTACGAAATGCCTTTTCCAGTGTCTTAGGATCGATCATCCGCCCAAAGCGAATCACTGTTCCAGAAATGTCCTTTTCCTGTACATGATAGCGCTGTGAAGGTGACAGCGGCTGTCTGATAAAAGTCTGCGGAGTGACGATCGCCTCCGAATAACGGAGGAGCTTCTGATCGAGGTCGTTGACGAGGCGCTCCTGCCATGGCAATGATTCATTCTCATCTAGTGCAGCCTCTTGGATATCATTCCTCTCTTTTTCCCATGCTTTTTGCGAGAGATCCAGATATTGAATGGCGTGCGGCTGAATTGCAGGATCACAAGACGTACGCAATACGGACAGTATTTCTTGGTGTTTGTCCCGCGCATTTTCCTCCACGTACAGAACAGCTCGATGCTTGTTGCCGAAGGGCAACTCTACATAATTGCTTCGTACTTGAAAATGAGCGTAAATCAAGGTTTCCAGCTCTTTTTTATCTTGCGCTTTTGTGGTGCGAACTCGGTTTACTGTATCTACATATCCTGCTAGCGCTCTGACTGTGTCATATTGGAAGATCGTTTGAATCTTTACTTCTATTCCTTCCTTATGAAGTCGCGCTACCAGTTGGATCGCTTTGATAGAATGCCCACCCAGATCATAAAAATGGTCATCCACACTGATTTCCTGTAGGTCGAGCACTTCTTTCCAAATTTCCGCCAGCCTAATCTCCTGCTCTGTAACAGGTGGATTCATCTGCTTACTTGCCTCCCTGATCATGGCAGGCTCAGGTAATGCTTTCCGATCTATTTTTCCGTTTGGTGTTATAGGCATTCTCTCAAGGATGTGGATATACGTTGGTACCATATAGGCCGGAAGAGTGGCCAAAAGCTCCTGACGCAAATCTCTGTTCCAATCAGGCTGCTCCCAGACCAGATAAGCGATCAGGCAGGCATCTCCTCCCTGCTCTTTTTTGGCCAACACGACCGCTTCCTTCACTCCCGCCTGGGATAGGATCACGTTTTCAACCTCATCAAGCTCGATACGGAAACCACGTATCTTGACCTGGTTGTCCATTCGCCCCAAATATTCCAGACTACCATCCGCAAGCCATTTCACCATGTCTCCCGTCTTGTAGAGCCTCGAACCGGTCATAAACGGATCTGCCACAAATTTCTCGTTCGTCAATTCCTCGCGATTGATGTAGCCATCAGCGACGCTAATACCCGCGATAGCCAGCTCACCAGGAATTCCCTGGGGCTGCAAATGACCGTGCGCATCCAGCACATATACTTTTGTGTTGGCAATGGGCTTTCCGATTGGCACTTGCTGCGGCAGCCTCTCTTGCCCTTCATACGTCCAAGTCGTTGCACAAATCGTTGTTTCGGTTGGACCGTATGCATTGATGTATCGGCAATGCGCACTCCATTTATGGACAAGCTCCCAGTTTGCCGCTGAGCCTGCGGTGATTAATGTCTTCAATTTCGGGAAATTTTCCGGCTCCAAATACGTAACAAAGGTAGGTGGAAGCGTCGCGACTGTTACTTCATGCCGTAGCAGATACTCACTGAAAGCCTGCGGATCGAGTACGACATCCTTTGAAACAATGACCAATCTCGCCCCCGTCAATACCCCCATCGTAAACTCCCAGACAGAGGCATCAAAAGAGATGCTGGCAAACTGCAACACCTTGTCCTTTTGGGTGATCCCGAGATCGTTGATGAAAAACTGCTGGAGGTTGGCGATTCCGACGTGGTGCAGCCTTACTCCCTTTGGCTTCCCCGTTGACCCGGATGTATAAATGACGTAGGCCAGGTCACTCGAACGATGAAGGGTCTGTACAACAGGTGAAACATCGTTGTATACGCTCCTATCATCAAGATTGATCAATGTTGCTGCTGGGAGAATACTCTCTGCATACGATACCGTCGGATCATGGACCAAAACAATGCTGGCCCCGCTATCTTCGATCATATAGCTGATCCGTTCGCTCGGATGGTCGGTACTAATTGGAAGAAAGGCACCGCCCGCTTTTAAAACGGCCAAGATGGCGAGGCTGTATGCAGTAGAGCGCTCTACCATCACAGCAACAATGCTGCCTGGTTTTACCCCTTTCTCACGCAGCACGTGGGCCAGCGCATCGGATTTGTCATCTAATTCCTGATACGTGTATGTGCCTTCCTGATCGACCACGGCAATGTAATCCGGCCCCTTTTTGACCTGTTCCTTAAATAGCTGGTCAATGGTTCGCGTTTGATCAACCAGCATCTCCGTGTCATTCCATTGTTGCAGAATGAGAGCCTGCTCCTCGTCTGTGACCATTTGCATTGTCGCAATCGGCTGGTCCGGATTACCGACGATACTTTGAATCAACTGATTCAAGTGCGCTCGTACTTTTTGCAGATAGGCATTGCTGTAAGCAAGTGCATTATAGATAAAGTGAATTTCTAATTCCTTTCCGGGAATAATGCACAAGTTGAAGTCGTAGCTGGTTTGCTCATATCCTTGGACATCCGTGATTCCGAATAAACCACCTTTTCCATCTTCGTCGAATGCCTCTTCCGTCAATGGATAGTTTTCAAAGACCATGAGATGCTGAATCAGGTTTTGTTTTAATGTGGTTTCGGACTGAATATCCGCCAGAGACAAGTATTGGTAGCTGCTTGTGGCTGTGAAGAACTGTTGCACCTGCCGAAGCAACTCTGAAAATGTCTGTTTGCCTTCACTGCGAATTCGCATTGGGATCGTATTGACAAACAATCCAACCATTTCTTCTACGCCAACGAGCTCAGAGGGACGTCCCGAAACGACTGATCCGAAGACAACATCATTGGCATAATTGTATCGTTGCAGCAACAATCCCCAGAGGGAATGAAAGACGATGCTCAGTGTTACATCATTTGATCTCGCTATCTGCTCCAAACGGGCAGTCGTTTCCCGATCCATGCGAAATACGATCGATTCTCGTTGGTACCCCTTACCGGTTGAAATCGTTTCAACCGGTAAAGGAGATTGCTGATCAAATCCATCCAAGCTATCTCGCCAGAACGAGAGTCCCTCTTGTTTGTTTTGCTTGCCAAGCCAAGTGACATAGGTACTGAAAGAATACGGTGGAGCCAGCTCAGCCTTCTTATTTTGAAGATAAGAGCGATAGATATGGAAAAAGTCTTTTGCGACAATCCCCAGGCACCAGCCATCCATAATAATATGGTGGAAGCTCCACACCATCTTGTATTTTGATTCGCTCAATTTCATAACGGTAATCCGAAACAACAGATCTTTTTCCAGATCAAATCTCTTGCCCCGATCCCTTACAAGAAATTGCTCCACAAATGCTTCTTGTTCATCCTGAGTCAGGTCAGAGATGTCCTCGATCTGAATAGCTGCTTCTCTTTGCTTCAACACGATCTGCAGAGGCTTTTTACTTTCTTTATAGTGAAAGACTGTTCGCAGGATATCGAATCTTTCAACGAGGTCGCGAAAGCTCTGATCAAGGAGATCAAGCCGCAACGACTCCTCCATCGTAATCACCGTTTGTTCGAAGTGAACCTCTGATTCAGGATGAAGGATAAAGTGATACAGCATGCCTTCCTGCATAGGTGTCAAGCGGTATATATTTTTAATCTGAACACCATTCAAACCTCATCACCATCTATCATTGAATTTTTTCACCCAGCAATTGGGAAAGATGATCTAATTCCTCAATGGACAGCTCATCGTATGTGAAATCTGTTGGGCTTTGCTCTACTGACTCTTTCGATAAGCAGTGCGTAATGATTTCTACGATCTTTTCTCGGTAGGCATCCACGAGGCGCTGAATGGTTCCTTCTTCAAACTCTTCACGATGATACGTAAATGTAAGTGTCAGCTTGCGATTCACCACCATTCCATTCACATCAAGCGCAAAGGATCGAATGGCGGACGGACTGATTTCTCGGCCCGGTGAAAGAGAGGAAGTCGTTATGCTGCCAGATTCCAAGTCTGTATCGAACTGTCCCAAATAGTTAAAACTGATCTCGGGCTTTACCTGGAACGTTAACGGAACTTCGGTTTGTCTCGCAGTCAGATACTGCAAAATACTGTATCCACCCCCTTTGTTCGGCACACGTCGCAGGCTGTCTTTCACCATTTTGATCTGGTAGCCAACGGATTCCGATCGACTCATATCCAGTACGAATGGATACTGGGCTGTAAACCATCCGACGGTGCGTGAAACATCGATGTCCTTCACGATCTCTTCTCTACCATGTCCCTCCAGATTGACGAGCACATGATCTATCGACGCCCACTCATTTACCGCCAAACCTAACGCCGTAAGCAACAAATCATTTACTTCCGTGTTATAAGCCTGGTGGCTCTGCTTCAGTAGCTTTTCTGTGTAGGCTTCATCAAGCTCGATGGTGACATCTGTTGTATCTCGCATAAGCGGTGCCCCAATCGTTTCCGCCTTTGCCAGAGGAGAGAATGGCATTCCCTCAACCTGCTTCCAATATGCGATTTCCTGTTGAATCTCGCTTCCTTGCGCATATTTTTGCAATTCTTCTGACCATGTTTGATAGGAATCGGTTTTCATAGGCAAAGTAGGCTCTTCTTTCTGTAGCAAGGAGTCATACACCGTATGGAAATCTTCTAGAAGAATCCGCCATGAGACACCATCAACTACGAGATGATGAATCACGATTAACAGGTGATCTCCTGCATCTGTTCGGAAAAGGCCAAGATTTACCAACGCAGTATCCGTCAAATCGATCCCTTCCTGTATGAGTTGCGCTGCTTGCTCCATTTCCACTACGCTTTGAGCCGGGAACTCTCTGATCATAATGGAGACTTGGCACTCGTCTAGTTCCCGATGTTCCTGTACAATGTCCGACTCTTTCATTTGGAATTTCATTCGCAAAGCATCATGATGCTCAATCAGCTTCATAAATGCTTGTTGAACCAGCTCTGGATCAAAGCCAGCTTCACTGAACAACATGACAGATTGATTGTAATGATGCGGGTTCTGATGGTTTTGTTCAAAGAAGTTCATCTGGATCGGTGTCAATGTTACTGCTCCCCTTACAGGCCCTTGCTCAATCTGTCTGGTCAGCGTCTGGAGATATCTTGCTGCACTGCGAATGCGCGGGTTTTGGAACAAGTCTTTCAAGCGAAGCTCATACCCATGACTCCTCAATCTCGCTATCATCTGAAGAGCTTTAATGGAGTCTCCCCCAAGCTCAAAGAAGTTGTGTGTCACACTTACTTGCGCAAGCCCCAGCACATCCTTCCAGATGGTGACCATGATTTGTTCCTGTTCATCGGACGGCTCGACGATATGTTCCTCCACCAAGAGAGAGCGATCAGGAATGGGGAGTTTTTTCCGATCCACTTTTCCAACAGCCGTAATCGGCATAGTGTCTAGTCGAACGAAGAAAGACGGGATCATGTAATCGGGCAAATCTTTCGCGAGCAGGTCTCTCCACTCGTCAGCGGCAAGCTCATGCTCTGTCACAATATACGCGCATAAGTACTTGCTTCCATTTTCTTCTTCTCTGGCGATCACGATTGCTTCTTTTACCTGTTCTAGCGAAAGCAGCTTGCTTTCAATTTCCCCTGGCTCGATTCGATATCCCCTGATTTTGATCTGGAAATCCCTTCTGCCCAGGAAGTGGATGTTCCCGTCCGGTAAGTAGACAGCCAAATCCCCTGTCTTATACATTTTTTCATAGCCCGGTTCCGCGTATGGATTATCGACAAAACTTTGCTTCGTTTGCTGCTCATTATGCAAATAACCTAGCCCAAGCGGCATGCCAGAGATGTAGATTTCGCCAGGGACACCTATCGGCACTCGCTTTCCGTACGCATCGAGAAGAAGGATTTTCGTGTTGAATATCGGTTTTCCAATCGGAATGCGATCTTCCTCTCCCGTAATTTGATAGGCAATGCATCCGATACTTGCTTCTGTCGGGCCATACAAATTCGTCGGTGATACATACTGGAATATTTTCAGGAATTTGGAAACTGCGGACGGAACGATTTCCTCGCCGCCGATAATGATCTTTTTGAGCGATTGTAATTTGCCCTGCAGCTCGAGATTTTCTGCTAACTGATTGACGATCACATTAAAGACAGATGGGACGAAATCAGTTAAGGTAATTTGTTCGTCTTCAATGATTCCAGCCATGTAATCAGCCGAGACTGTCATCCCCGTAGTAGGCAAGACCGTTTTTCCGCCATTCGTCAGCGGCCAGAAGAATTGCCAAATGGCACTGTCGTATACATGGTTGGTGGTCTGAAGGACAGATTGCGCTGCGTCTTGTCCAAAGTAGTCATCCATCCAGAGAAAGCGGTTGACGATCCCTCTATGCGGTACGACGACTCCTTTTGGTTTGCCTGTTGAACCAGAAGTAAAAATGACATAGATGGGGTCTTCCGGCGATACGGACAAATTAGGATTTTCGGTTTCCGTTGTCAGGTGCCCCAGATCAATCGCAACCAAATTCGCTCCCAAATCCGTCTCCGTAAAGGAATGGTCAGATTCTACGAATACGAACTCGCTACCCAGCTCGGCAATAACAGACTGGAGTCGATCGACAGGCCACTGAATGTCCAATGGTGAAAACGCTGCTCCCGTCTTCATTACACCTAATAACGATACGACCAATTCCAGACTTCTTTCCATTAGCACAGGTACATACTTGCCTTTTCCTATACCGCGGTTCAACAGATCAGAAGCGACTGCATTGGCTTTCTCGTTCAATTGTTGGTACGTGATTGTCGAGCCTTGATAGGAAACGGCAATGCGATTCGGATAAAGGCTGGCTGATTCCTCGATGGCAACATGGATCGGTTGTACCACAGGATAATCTCGCTTCGTATCATTACTGAGCTTTTCCATAAACTGCACTTCTTCTGGAGACATGAGGTCAATCTCGCCCACAAGAATATCCATGTTAGCAGCTACCTGCCGCAGTACGTTGGTAAAATGGCTGATAAAACGCTCCATCGTCTCAGGCTTAAATAAACTGGTGCTATATTCGCACTCCACAAAAAAGCTTTCATTTCTCGTCTCGACATTCATGACGATGTCTAGCTTGGATATTTTCGTTTGGAATGGATAAAGGCTGACCTCTACCCTGTTCCAGTCAAATGCCGTATCTGCCACATTGTCATAGGAGAACATGGTGTCAAACAACGGATTCCTGCTTGGGTCACGTCGAACTTGAAGCTTCTCTACTAGGTCTTCCAATGGATAATCCTGATGTTCAAACGCCAGAAGTGCCTTCTCACTTAGCTCTTGGACAAACTCGCGGAACGTTTTGCTGCCTGCTGGATGATTTCGCAGTGCAAGCGTATTTACAAACATCCCCACTACATTTTGAACATCGGTGTGGTTACGTCCTGCCACTGGAGTCCCTACGACAATGTCCTCTTGCCCAGTATATTTGGACAGCAAAACGTTGTACGCCGCCAATAGTATCGAAAAGACTGTGACATTCGCTTCCTTCGCCAAGTCATGCAAGCTACGAGATACATCTGCCTCTATCTCGCTTTCGACCGTACCCCCTTCAAAGCTTTGAAACTGCGGTCGCAGATAGTCCGTAGGTAGATTCATGACAGGTAGCTCCCCGCTGAATTCATCTACCCAGAACTTCTCCTGCTTATGGGACTGCCCCGTCGCCTTGAGCTGTTTCAACCAAGCCGAATAATCCTTGTACTGAACGGTGAATGGTTCTGGATTTTGTCCGTTATACAGTTGATTCAACTCATCAATCACAATGCTCACCGATGTTCCATCTGCTATGATGTGGTGCATGTCAATCAGGAGCAAATGCTTGTCCTCCACCAGTTTTACCAGCTTGACGCGCAATAATGGAGCCAGGCTCAGTTCGAATGGTTGAATGAACGTCCGAATGAGATTTTCTATACTCTCAGGACTGTCCTCTGCGCGAGCATGATCGATGGCAAAACGGACAGAGTCATGGACAAATTGTTTCGGCTCACCATTTACGTAGTCGAAGGACGTACGGAACGCCTCATGCCTTTGAATGAGGGACTGGAATGCGTTTTCCAATGCCGCAGAATCCAGCTGCCCGGAAAGAATCAGAGCGCCTGCCATGTTATAGGCAACACTCGTTTCATCGAGTGATTGAACCGTGAAAATCCTTTTTTGCGAAGGAGAGAGCTCATAATTCTCTTGTTTTCCAACCAACTGAATCAAAGGCTTTTCGGTCAGTGTCGATTCAGAAATGACGTGGGCAAAACTTCTGACAGTAGGATTTTGGAAAACGGCTCGCAGCGGAATTTCTACCTGCCACTCCTTGTTCACTTTGGCAACAAGAATGGCGGCATGCAGCGAATGTCCACCGATTTCAAAGAATCGATCCAAAGCGCCGACTCGTTCGATACCCAAGACCTCTTGCCATATTCCTGCAAGTTTTCTTTCATTTTCTGTCGCTGGCTCTACGTATTCCTCGGATATTAGCTTAGAAAGATCGGGTTCAGGCAAAGCATTACGATCGATTTTGCCGTTTGGCGTCACAGGCAACTCTTCCAATTGGATGATAAAGGTTGGCACCATGAACTCAGGCAGGGAATCGGCTAAAAAGCCCTTGATTTCGGACGCACTTACTCCCTCATCCGTCGTGTAATATGCGCACAATACAACGGATTCATCTCCCTTTGTCTTCGGGAGCACAATGGCATTACGAACCTTTTCGTGCCGTAGCAGCTGATTTTCGACTTCGCCCAGCTCCACACGATATCCACGAATCTTCAATTGGTAGTCCGAACGACCAACAAACTCCATATTTCCATCTGCCATCCAGCGCACAATATCGCCGGTTTTATACATGGTCTCACCAGGACGGAAAGGATTTTGGATGAAGCGCTCACGGGTTAATTCCTCTCGGTTCAGATACCCCCGCGCAACACCTGCTCCCCCGATATATAGTTCTCCGTACACGCCCACCGGCTGTGGCCGCCATTGGGAATCCAACACATAAAATTCTGTGTTTTGCAGCGGTTTTCCGATCGGAACATTTCCGGTTGTCATTTCGGTATCGCCAGCCATTTCGAAGTAGCTGGAATCAATAGCAGCCTCCGTGACTCCATAGCTATTGATGATTTTGATCTGCCCGAAACGCTCGACCAAGCGGACAAACGCTTCGCTTTGGCATGTATCCGAACCAAGAATCAGCAGTTTCAGATGAGTGAGCGGCAATCCATTTTGATAAATGTACTCCATAAAAGGAAGAACAAGAGCAGGTGTCGATTCAAACAAGGAAATTTCATACCGGGTCAACCACTGATAAAGAACCGGAAGATCAATCCTTACATCACTGGGACAAATCACCAAATGTCCACCATTCAGCAGGGCCCTGCACAAATCCCCCGCAAACACGTCAAAAGAGAAACTCGCCATCTGTAAGAGATTCACATTCATCTGTTCAAGTTCGTACGCATAGCGCCATGTATTCGCTACACTGACCAGATTGCGATGCTCGATCATAACCCCTTTGGGTTTGCCAGTCGTGCCGGATGTATAAATGATATAAGCGAGATCGCTCGGTCCGGAGATGGCGTCGAGATTGGACGAATCCTCTCTGTAACTGGCCTTTGCGTCCAGATCGATTATGGCGCCGCTGAAGTCTATTCCGCTCTGTCCATTTTGATTGACCAGCATGACCTTTGCCTGACTGTCTTCCAGCATGAATGAAATGCGGTCCTTCGGATATTGAGGATCAATCGGAACATAGGCACCACCCGCCTTCATGACTGCCAGAACAGCGACGACCATGTTAATCGAGCGTTCTGCCAAAATCGCAACGGAGCTGTTTGGTTTTACACCCTGATCACGCAGAGTCCGTGCCAATCGGTTTGCTTTCGCATTGAGTTCCTGATAGCTGATCTGCTCTTCCCCGTAAGAAACAGCGACTTGCTCTGCATGGCGTATTGCTTCTGCCTCAAACCATTCATAGAACGTTGGATAGAGAGGAGCGGAAATTTGCGTTCTCGCTTGATTAAAGTCGGCAACAACCTGCTTGACGTCTTCGCTGGACAAGTACTCCAAATCAGCTAGACAACTCTCATTCGATTGCAAAATGGAATGAAGAATCTTGGCAAAGTGATTGGCCATTCGCTCAACCGTATCGCGTTTAAACAGATGAGTGCTGTAATCAAATTGGCAAGTGAGCGTTGTCCCATCGTCATGGACATCAAGACTAAGATCAAAGAGGGACACACCTTTTGGATATTCATACGTCGTGACTTTGAAATCGTCTGAGGCCACGTCGTCAAAGGATTCATAATGGTAATCAAACATGGTATCAAATAGCGGATTGCGGCTCAAATCTTTGTTTAGTTGCAGAGCATCAACCAGTTTTTCAAACGGGTACTCCTGGTTTTCAAAGGCACGTATGGCTTGATTTTTCACTTCTTTCAGGAAATCCGTAAAGGTCTTGCTTCCTGTTGGATAGTTTCGGATGGCCAACGTATTTACAAACATGCCCATCATTCGTTCCAAATCAGGGTGTTGTCTTCCCGCCACAGCAGAACCGACAATCAGCTCCTCCTGCCCCGTGTATCGATAAAGAAGTACATTGTAAGCAGCAAGCAGTACCATATACAAGGTCGTGTCCGTTTCCCTAG
Source organism: Brevibacillus sp. HB1.1 (assembly GCF_013332445.1). Lineage (NCBI taxonomy): Bacteria > Bacillati > Bacillota > Bacilli > Caryophanales > Paenibacillaceae > Brevibacillus > Brevibacillus sp. HB1.1. Next base: position 222,952 of record NZ_JABMIV010000001.1, read on the forward strand.
CCAATTGGAGCAACTGCTTCCTGACTTCCTCATCGATCTCCATTGTCAAGCGGTCACCTTCAAAGGATTGAACCGGCGGTCTTTGGTAATCAATGGGAAGCTTCAGTACGGGGAGCTCTCCTTGGCTAAATTGCGTAAGCCAGTACTCCTTTTGAGCCAAGAGCTGTTCTGAATGCTCCCTCTCTTGCTCCCATGCCACGAAATCTTTATACGTCACGCCGAGTTCAGGCAGTGATTCTCCTCTATACGTATGGAGCAGCTCACGGATAAACAGAGAGACCGAATAGCCGTCCGAAATAATGTGATGCATGTCCACAGCCACAATAAAGCGTTTGGCTGACACTTGGAAGATTTTCGCCCGAATAAGCGGTGCTTTGCTGAGATCAAATGGCTGGATAAAGGTGCGAATCGCCTCATTTACATCCACTTCGGACAATTGCTCGACCTCAATATCCAATGACAAATCGTCATGTAAAATTTGCACGACTTCATTATCTCTGATGACAAAGTTGGTTCGGAAAGACTCGTGCCTTTGTACAACCTGTTGCAAAGAGTGAATCAAACGATCAAGTACCAGCTCCCCATCCAATTGTAAGTAACCGGATAGGTTATAGGCGGTTCCTCCATCCAGACCTTGGAGGATGTACATTCTTTTTTGTGCGGAAGAAGACTTATAGTATGGCTGCAACTCGCATGAGCGAATGGGAGTAAAAGCTTGATGCTTTGACGAGTCTACATATTTGGCTAAATCACGTATCGTCTGCGATTGAAAAATTTGATGCAAAGGAATTTGCACATGGCATTCCTTGTAGATTCTGCTGAGCATGACAGTCGCTTGTAAGGAGTTCCCGCCTTGTTCAAAAAAATTATCATCCAGATACATCGGGGAGCTTCCCAAGATTTCTTGCCAAATGACCCTGATGGTCTCTTCGGTCGCCGTACCAGCCTGCTCTACTTCTCTGTCTCTCGTACTTCTTTGCCCTGCAAGACGATCGGATAAATGGATGATTTGGATTTCTCCATTACCTAGGGGAACAGCCGTTTTCATTGTTCGCTGCCAATGAGACGGGTCAGCATGCTCGAATCCCCCATCAGCCAGATAAACCTGTCCAACCGCACCCACAGGGGCCAATTGCTGATATTGATCCAGGACATAGAGGGAAGCTCGTCCTACTCGATCATCTGGCACATCCTGCAAAAGTTCTGTCCATTCCGCTGCATATTTGCCCAGGTTGCCACTGGATTCGCGTATCATTCTTTCCATCTCATTGGGCTGTAAAAGTGACAGTGCACGAATTTTTTCCTGATCGTCTTCTGTAATACGATGCAAAAGATTGGCAAAGTAGACGCCCCACTTGCGAAGAATCTCCGTGGTTACTACCCCGCTTCGTGCATCCACATCAACCACAAGCTCTCCGCCCACTTCTGTCACGTTGACAAAAAGATCGTACTTGCTGTAAATGATCCGATTGGGCAACAGCGTAGCCTTCATTTGAGCGAAAGTCAGGTTGTGAAGCGGTCGATCCATATTGAACAACACAGAAAGCTCTGGCAAGTTCTGATGCGGCAAATTCTCAGCTAATGCTGCAAAGGAGTAAGCTTGATGCTTTTCCATCTCCGCAACCGCCTGTTTCACCCGGGACAAATAATCCGCTGCCGTATCATTGCCGTCAATCTCCGTGCAAACCGGCAACAGATTGACGCAGTTTCCGATCAAGGACATTTTGCCGATATGGGATTGACCCGCAGTAGGAATCGCAACAACCATTTTTCTATTCCCAAGAATGCGATGAAGGAAGAGGTTAAAAGAAGCCAATAAGGTAATAAACAGACTGTTCTTGTTTTGAATGCTTCTTTTTCTTGCCTTCCTTGTGATGTTACTGTCGATCTTGAAGGTAATTCGCTCGCCTGTAAAAGTTGGTTTTCCCACTTCACGTTGCTCTAAAGGAAAAACGAGCTTGGGGATTGGATCTGCAAATTTTTCGTTCCAGTACGTGAGCGCATCCTGAAACGCTGGATTCTGCATCTGATCTTCTTGCCAATTTCGGTACGTAGAAAACGGTGTAGACGGCTCGAGCGATATTGGTCGTTTCTGTGTAAGGGCCGAGTAAATATCATCCAGCTCTTTTATAAAAACAGCCATGGACCACCCATCCGCAATCATGTGATGGAAGGTGTAGGAAGTCAGGAATTTGGCGGTAGCCAGCTTGATGACACTTACCCGGTACAGGGGGTCCTCAGAAGACAGGTCAAATGGCGTGCCTGTTTGTTCATCCAATAGCTGATTCCTTTTTTCTTCCTGTTCCTCGGATGAAAGATTGCTCAAATCCACGAATCGAACACGTATGTCCCTCTTGGGCAGTACCACCTGATACTCCCCGTTTGAATCAATGATGGTCCGCAATGCTTCATGACGATCCACCATGGTTTGGACTGCCCGCTCAAACACAGGGATATCAAGCTCACCCTCCACCTGAAGGGAGATGGTCTCGTTAAAAGCGGCGGATGCTTCCACGCGATATTTGACTGCAAACCACATTTGTTTCTGTTCAGGGCTAAGAGGAAGCTTCAGTTGTTCCCCCACACTTTCCACAAGCGTTGCCTCTGGCTTTTGTCCATCCCGTCTCGTAACGTTTGTCATTTCGACGACTTGGTTTTGTTTCCGTCCACCATTCGGAGAAGTTGGGGGTGGCTCTGGCAAAAAACCTCCTCGCCTCAGATCATCAATACTTTCCTTCACCGCATGGATCAGTCTTTCGATATCCTCATCGGAATGGGCTGTGGAAAGGAAGCAATTTCTGCCCTCCCATATATAAATGCCCTTGCTAATCAGATGATAGAAGAACAATTCTATATCGGTAAACGATACGAAGCGGAACAAGGAACCGCAATTAATCATCTGGATTGGAATCTGTTCGTTCTTAAAATACGCGTTAAGTGTTTCTACCAAGTAGAGGGTCTTTTGAGTCAATGCTTCCTGAAGCTTCGGCCCCTGTTCCTTCAAATATTCCAGAGTAGCGATCGCAGCGTGCATCGTCAGTGGATGCGTGCAAAACGTTCCGCCCACAAACGTCTTTTTCTCGGCATTTACCGGGTAAGAATGATCCCCAAAATTCCAGATTCCCCCGTCTACTGCATCCATGAACGCAGCTTTACCGGCTACAACACCGATCGGCATGCCACCACCCGGAACTTTTCCATACGTAACGAGGTCTGCTTCTATTCCGTACCACGCCTGTGCTCCACCAAGATGTATGCGGAATCCTGTAATGATTTCGTCAAAAATAAGGGCAGTGCCTGATTGGCTTGTAATCTCTCTGACTTCCTTCAAGAATTCCACTGGCTGCAGATCTGGACGGCGGCTTTGAACAGGCTCGACTAATACTGCGGCCAGTTCATGTGCATGTTTTTTGATCAGCTCGATTGATTTTGGATGGTTGTAGTTTAAGACCAGGACGTCATCCACCGTATGCTGGGTAATACCTGGTGCCATCGGTATGGCCTTCCCGTCCTGGGACTCAGGATCAGCAACAGTCAGAACGCCGTCAAATGTACCGTGATAGGAGCCGGAAAATAATGCGATTTTCGAACGGCCTGTAACAGCTCTAGCCAAGCGCAGTGCCACCATTACTGCCTCTGTCCCCGAATTGTAAAAGGCGACACGCTCTACTCCGGATAGCTCGCTGATTAATTCTGCTACCCTTCCAGCTACATCCGACATAGGACCCAGCGGAGGCAGATCAGATTGAATCTGTTCCTCCAGCTTTTTCATGATAAATGTGGGATTATGACCGAGCAGGTTTACACCAAACCCCATCGTCAGATCGATATATTCATTCCCATCCAGATCCCACATTTTTGAACCAGCTGATGCTTGTGTAATGATCGGATAGACCATTTCCTTCCAATACGAACGGAATCCAGACACATTGCGATTGTTGGCATGAACAAATCGGTGCTCTTGCGTATACTTCTTGGAGTGCTTTGTCTTTTCCGTATAGCTTTGAATGAATGCGTTCAAATACTCTCTTTGTGTCGGTGTAAAATTGCCTCGTTCACCGATCATCAGTGGCTGATACGGTATAAATGGCTTCTGGCGTTCCTCTTCATTCACCTTGACGGGTGGTTTACCTTCGGGTTTCTTGCTCTCGGGAGCTACAGGCACAGATTCAACTTGTTGCTTTGGTACAAAGCTTTGTTCTTGATTCAACAGCTCCAATTGCTTTTGTAACAGCGTAGCCATTTGGTTTTGATGTTCAGACAAGAGCGAAATCTGCTTTTCGATAATGGTTTCAACCGCGCCTGTGCTTCTCGAGACTGGCATTTTCATGGTTTGTTCAATCGGCTCTGATTGTTGAATATGGTGAACGTCATTCTGTTCCACAACTACGTTTGCTTTCGGTTGCTCGATTGCCATCCATTCCATTTGTTTGGCAGAAGCCACAGCGGGGCTACTGGATAGCTCCAGAGCGATGTGGGCCGCTAGCTTGTCCACACTGGTAATGGTTTCAAACAACTCTTGGGCCGGAATGACCACTCCAAACTTTTCTTGAATTTCACGATTGATTTGTACGAGCATAATAGAATCCAAGCCTAGCTCCAGAAAATGAAGGGATGGATCAATTTCATCTACAGCAAAACCAGAAGCATGATGAACCAACTCTTTCAGAACTTTTGCGATTGGCGCAGTTCCTATCTCTGACACAGTAGCACCTCTATTTCCGCTAATAGTATTCGTCTGTTCTGGAATGATGCTGATTACATCATCTGTAATCCAAGAGCGATGCTGATCGAAAGGATAGACCGGCAGTGGCATTTTTCTTCTCTTTTTGCCATCTCTGTAGAACTCATCCCAGTCAACCGTAGCTCCCTGTACATACAAATCGCATAATGTCGTGGCATACGAATACTTCATCTCTGTACTCGCCTTGTGGTACTTTTCTTGCACATCCCGAGCGGATTGACTCAACAGATGAACGGTTTCTTCTGGAACGCGCTTTTTACCAGGTGAGTAGACGAAAACATCTCGATCATTTTCAAGCCGGACCGCCAATCGGTCGAGCTTTTGTTCGAAATCGCTGCGACTATGCAAAATGAGTGCAATCCGATAGGGAAGCGTTTCTCTCCCAGTATTTGCTGTATAGCACAAATCAGACAGAGAAAGCGGTCCGCTGGAAGAAAGAAACTCCCGGTACTTTTGAATCAGACGTTGAAGGGCTGACTCGGATTTGGTCGACAAGGTAAATACTTGCACCTCGTCTGAGACTGTCATCTCCGTTTCATTAACTGGCACATACTCTTCCAAAATAACGTGGCTATTGGTCCCGCTAAACCCAAACGAGCTAACCCCGCATCTCCTCGGATGTCCATCTGTTTCCCATTTTTCCAGTCTGTTTTGTACATAGACTGGCGACTTTTCAAATGCGAAATTCCGATTCGGCTTCTGGAAATGGACGAGGGCCGGCAGTTCTTTGTGCTTTAACTGCAAAGCAGCCTTAATCAATCCAGCGATTCCCGCTGCTTCATATAAATGTCCAATATTCGCTTTGACAGTGCCTATTCCACAAAACTGTTTTTTCTGTGTATATTGTCGGAATGCTCTCTGAATTCCATCCAGCTCAACGGGGTCCCCTAGTTTTGTACCCGTTCCATGCGCCTCTATATAGCTAATCGTTTCAGGGTCGACTTGCGCATCCTCCCAAGCGTCTACGATCAATTCTGCCTGGGCCTGTGAGTTCGGTGCGGTAATCCCGACTGTAACGCCGTCTTGATTCACAGCGCTTCCCTTAATCACTGCATAGATGTGATCCCCGTCCTCGATGGCTTTTTCCAAAGGTTTTAACAGAACAGTAGCTACGCCTTCTCCCCAACCCGTTCCATCAGATTGATCGTCAAACGCCCTTGAACGGTTGTCAGAGGATTCCATTCCGATTCCAGCCTTCAGCGCCAGCAGGATAGTTTTGACTCCACCTGCCAATGCCATCTCACAATCTCCGTTTTGGATAGCCTTGCACGCCATATGAACCGCAACCAAGGAAGAAGAGCAGGCTGTATCCACTGTGACAGCAGGGCCACGCAAATCAAGCAAGTGCGAGATGCGGCTTGCAATAATGGAAGGAAGGTTGCCTACTGCATAAGAGGGCAAATCCTTGGGACTTACCACTGACAAAAGGCGTTCGTAATCGTATCCCAACTTGGAGAATCCGACATACACCCCTACTTTTTCCCCTGAAAGCTTGTGTCCGCCATAGCCTGCATCCTCTAGCGTATTCCAAGCATTTTCAAGGAACAGCCTTTGGTTGGGGTCCATTAGCTTTGCTTCTTTTGGGGTGATCGAGAAGAATGAATAGTCAAACTTATCAATCTCCTCTAAATAACCACCCTCCACAAGGATTGGATTGCCCTGCTCGCTTCTGACCAGCGATACATATTGTTCTGTGTCCTTTCGTCTCTGACCATGAAGCTCATGAATACAATCCTTTCCTCCCCGGATGTTTTGCCAAAATTGATCCACATCCTGAGCCTGCGGGAACTTACAAGAAATACCAATAATCGCGATATCCTTTTGTTTCTGTTGGCTCGTATCTGTCTCTTTTATGCGATCAGTCGCTTGATCGTCGTGGAAGAGACTGCGAGAAAGCTTGGAGATCGTCGGATAGGCAAACAAATCGGTAACCGCCAATGTGATCCCCATCTTTTCTTCTATCCGCCCTGCTAACTGGGTCAACTGCATAGAGGACACGCCTACGTCAAAATAACTGTCGTTTGGTCCCAATTTGTCTGATTGAAGCACCTCGCGGCAAATCGTAAGCAATTGTTTTTCTAATTCTTCACGTAACTGCGGTGATTGATCGGTTCTCTCCTCTTTTACCTCTTCGGTGATTCGGCGTTGCATCTCCTCGGTAACATCGCGGAATGCTCCAGACTGATACTCCCTGGCCACTCTATATCGTTCGACTTTTCCACTCGTGGTTTTGGGGATGCGCTGAATCGGCAAGACCTCGCTTATTCTCCACCCTGTTCGCTCGTTCAAATGCATTTTCACTTTCTTAGAAAGCGCAATGAAGTCTTCTACACTTTTCCGATGAAGGATAAACACGAGAATGTCTTCTTCTTTGCTCTCCTCGTTAAATACCCCGCAAGCAACGACCTTCCCAAGCTCGACTCCTTCAACTTCCTCAGCAATCCGCTCAATATCATGCGGATAAACGTTTTGACCATTCACGAAGATGATGTCTTTTTCACGCCCCGTAATGACAAGACGTTCGTTTCGCATAAAACCCAGATCCCCTGTTCTGAGCCATCCATCAGCCGTCATTACATTTGCGGTGGCAACAGGGTTGTTGTAGTATCCAGCGGTTACATTCTTCCCTCTAATATGGATATGGCCAACCGTATCGCTTGGCAGCTCCCGATCCTCGTCATCACATATTCTTACCTCGCAAAAATCAATGGGGTAACCGACTTCTACTAGGGTGAGCGCTTCTGGATTTGTTTGATCCGTCATCTTGATTGGCTTTCCTATCTGGATAAACCTACGATCCAGAGAAATCGTTGTAAAATGCAAGTTTTGATCAGGTATCGATACTCCCACAGAGGCTTCAGCCAGTCCATAGCATGGGAGCATGCTTGTTTTCTTCAATCCATAAGGGCTCATCTGATCCAAAAAGTGATAAATTAATTCTGAAGCGATGGGTTCTGCACCATTTAGAATCGCGCGGAGCGTTGACAAATCCCACTCTTCTGCCACTTCTGGTTTAAACCTAGACAACACATATTTATACCCAAAGTTCGGAGAAGAAGTAATTGTCGCCTTGTGCTCGCTTGCTTTCTTCAACCATAGCGTAGGTCGCCTGATAAACAGTGAGGTATGAATAAAATAATGCTGAACTCCTGCGTACAACGGGGATAAATGGAACGCAATCATCCCCATGTCATGAGTTAAGGGCATCCAGCTTAGAAATGAGTCAGACTCAGTCGTTTCAAGTCTGTTATTAATCGCAAGCACATTATGGACAAGGTTTTCATGCGTCAGGGTAACCCCTTTTGGATCCCCTGTAGACCCCGATGAAAATTGAATAAAGGCCACATGATCAGCAGTAGGATAATAAATTGTGCCCTTCTCTTCTGTTTTCACGGTCTCATCAAGCAGGAAGGACTTTGACTTCAACGATTCCATTTCCGTCAGGTAGTTGTGTTTACTAAAGAAATCCTCCAGTCGTTTCCAGACACTGTCGGTTGTAATGAGATACGGATTGATTAATGTCCGCCAAACCTTCAACAGCTTAAGACGATGCTCTTCGTTATCCCCTACAGAGATAGGAACAGCAATCATTCCACCGAGTAAGCATCCCCAAAAAAGGCAGACAAACGTTCGGAGATTACTATCCTCAATTTGAAAAACGACCTCATCACCAGGCTTGATTCCATTTTTTTGGAGGACAAATAAATAACCGAGGGCTTCTTCATACAATTCTTTATAGGAAACAAACACCTCATTCTGGTCTCCCAAAATGAAGGTAACGCCTTTATGGTCCTCGTTCTTCCACAATTCCAGCGCTTCTACTAATGTCTGAACAATATGCAAAGCGTTGTTCCTCCCTTGTCCCGTGTTTGATAGTTTCTAACACTTGCCTGGTGAGCATAACCACTCCAAATGCTCCCTCTTGCTCCCCACGTGCATACAAGAGAAGTGAATTTCCCCAAGCTGTAACTCGTTGTACGAATCGCCTGTCTCCCGCTTTCTATTCCGGGCTGCACTTAGGCTCGAACCAGATATAAGCAAACAGCTATTCCATTCTGAATATTAGGAACCTTTACCCGGAACGATATCGCCACTTACCCGGAAAAAAGGGCAGCCCATTCTTTTTCTTTCAGTACTTTGGAATGCAACGAACGGATATACACACTTTACTTTTATCCCATTTATTGATTTTTATTGAAGAGTCAACCAGTAAGAAACCATCGTCATAGTGAGATGGGTGATTCTTACCTTTTTCTAGGAATGGATGTATCGATCAATCATTTTTTTAAATGGCTGGTTCTTTTGTCTTTTCTAGGAGTGGAATAAGGGCGATGATTAGAGTAACGGTCACATTGCAGCGAGTATAGCAGGGGAAATTGGTCATTGATTTGCAAATATTCACGTGGGCTAATATGATGGTGAACAATAAGAATATGAGTGATTTGGGAATATTTTACTATCCCATATATTGGAATACAAGCCTTAAATTATTAATTTTTGCAATTTATTTAAATAAAAATTCATTACAATCTTACTCTGAACTTATCTTGACGCATATCAAAAAGGCTTTCACCCGCTCTTTGGAAAGAGAGGTGAAAGCCTTCGTTCTTGTTTTATTACTCTACTGAGTAAACCTTTCGGCTAGGCAGTTCCAAGCAATGCAGACGGCCGCCGTATACGGCCCCGCCGTCAATGCCGATGATTTTATTTTCTCCGTAAAACACATCATGTTTACCGTGCAAGTAACTGGTTGGCGTGTGACCAAAAATAACAGTCTTCTCCCCCTGGTAACCTTTATGGAACTCATCACGTATCCACATCAGCAGGTACGGGTCAGTCTCTGCAACTGGAGTCTCGGGATGTACACCCCCGTGAACAAAAATATAATCATCGGTTTCATAATAGCAGTTCAAGCCAGCCAAAAATTCCAGATGTTCTTTGACTGAAGAGGTGATTTCCAAGGCCTCCGGTACACCAGACTCCGTATCTGCTGCGGCATGACCATAGCTCGCCAACGTCTTTTGTGCGCCGTTTCGGAACCATCGTTCGATAAAGACAGGGTCTTGCTCGAATGATTTAACCATCATATGATCATGGTTGCCCATCAACACGATTGCTCCTTCTGCATGGAGCTGTTTTACCTTGTCGACGACCCCCTTCGACGCTGGTCCACGGTCTACATAATCACCTAGCAGGATCAATTGATCGTCTTGTGGATCGTACTGAACTTGCTCCATCAACGATTCCAGTTTGTCCAATTCCCCATGAATATCGCTGATTGCCAACAATCTTTTCATCCTACACCCTTCTTTCGCTCGTATACGGCTTCTCTTTCGTTACTGTCATGTCACCTTATTGTACGCCCCATTTCACCTGATTGCCAGCATGTCTGTCCAGCAAAAGCTTTTAAACGTGAAAAAAGCCCAGGCCCAAAATCATATATCAGGCCAAGGCTATTCCATTTCTCCATGCTTATTTACTCGGCATCTCATTCCAGAACGTAATTTCTTCTACATCCAGGCGAGTAGTCGGATGACCAGGCTCAGCCGCTTTGCCGACTGCAATCAACATGACCGTTTCATATTGATCCGGGATTTGGAAAGCTTCTTTGAATTTCTCGCTGTTATAGCCTCCCATTGGCACCGTGTCATACCCTCTTGCCTTGGCAACGAGCATCAATTGCATCGAGACGAGACCTCCGTCTACCAAAGCAATTTCCTTGATGATGGCTCGATCCCGATTCTCATAACGCTTGTTGATGTTGTCGATGAGTGTAGCTTTTACTCCCTCTGTCATGTAGCCTGCTTCGACGGCTTTTTTGTAAATGCTCCCGGCTTGCTTGTAGCCTTCATAGTCTGCAAGGACTGCAATAATCGCCGCAGCCTCAACCACTTGCTTTTGGTTAAATGCGATGGGGAGCAGCTTCTCTTTCAATGGCTGTTCATCGATAATCAAAAACCGCCATGGCTGGAGGTTGGAGCTTGAAGGTGCCAAGGTCGCTTCCTTAAGCATTTCCTTTAGTTCATCCCGCGAGATTTTTGCTGTTGAATCGTAATGACGTACGGAACGACGCTCCCGAATGACGTCGATAAAAGCCTTTTGGTCGATGACTTTTTCCATGATTCCATCCTCCAGTGGTAAGTATAAAAATCCAGTAAGTTACTAACTTTATTACACAACAACTCGTGTTCAAACTGTATCACATACTCCAATTCGCTGGCAATCTTTTTGTATGCAAAAAAACGCTTTGGCAAAACGACTCACATCCTGTCATAAATGCAAGCGCGTCACCAAAGCGTTTATTTGTTAAACCGGAGAAAAAGCGGATAGAATGGCTGGCTGTCTCACGGTGTCTCCATTCGGGAGCTCGACAACGAGATAGCCACTCCCTTCGTCCTCAGCTGCTTCCCAACTCAATGAAAAAGCTTTCCGGCTAAATGCATCCTCTTCGTCCAGACAACCAAGCATCGTCTTCAATGTGTCAGACGTAATCGGCACAGGCACACTTGCTCCTTGGTCTTGTGGAAGAGAGAGCAGTTTCGGTGCGTCTTCGAAATATTGCACAGTATCGAGGAGCAGAGAAACCTGCTGCCAGCTTAGCGGTGAAACAAAGGCTTCAAACGCCATCTATTCATCATTCCTTTTATTCACGATGATTTCCATCGAACAGGCTAGCCTGGGCATTAGGCGTTTTCTGTTGTCCTGCTGTGCCAGCTCCGTCTCCGGAGCCTTTTGCAGTCGCTTCATCCTTCGGTTCATCTGACGGCAAAATGGTTTCAAAAGCTACTGCTTTTACCCCACCCTCCACCAGTTGTCGGCCGATGCCACCTTGCTCGTTGACGATCACTTGCTCTGTCTCGACAGGGGTCCATTCGTTCTGCGTCGTCCAGGCATAAACCGTTTCCTCGATGAACATCGCAACAAGCTCATGCGGATTATTTTTTCGTTTACGAATCAACTGTACGCCTTTGCCTGCGCGAGCCTGGAGTGGGATTGCAGCAATGGCTGTGCGTTTTACAACCCCTTCAGCCGTCAACAAGCTAAAGGCACGTGAATCGACTTCCTCAATCGGAAGCATCGTGATGACAACGTCGCCAGGAGCAAGTGCGATTGCTTTTACCCCGCTCGATGCTCTACCCGTTGCGCTGACTTCACTGCGCTGGAATCGAATGCCCATGCCATCTTTTGTCGCACCGAGAATCGCCCCAGCTTCGTCAGCCACAAATACATTCACAAACTCGTCATCGTCTGCTTTCAGCTTCGCAGCTACCAACGCACTCGAACGATTCGTTTCGTATTCGGACAACGCCGTCTTTTTCATCAAACCATTTTTGCTTACATGGTATACATATAGGGGTTGTTTGAAGTTTTCTACGATCGTAAAGCCAACGATCCGCTGATTCTTCTCCAACGGGATAATATTGACGAGGGCGGAACCAATATCCTTCCACTTATCGTCTGGGAAGGCGTTGACCAATGTGGCGAAGTATTTACCGTCCTGGGTAAAGAAGAGAGCAGTGTGAGACGTATTCGCCTCCATGAAATAGCGGACACGGTCTCCTTCTTTTACCCCACATGTCTCCAACGTTCCCCCCACTGATTTGAAGGAGCGCGGGCTCGTCCGCTTGATATATCCTTCGTTTGTGAGAGTTACGATGCAATCCTCAGCATTGATTTGCATCGCGATATCGATTTTGATTTCCTCGATCTCGCCCTGGATTTCTGTCAGGCGCTCTTCTGCGTATTTTTTCTTGATCTCGTTCAGCTCGCCTGTAATGACTTGAATCAGCTTTTTCTCGCTTGCCAAAATCGATTTCAATTCCTCGATTTCTTTTGCCAGTGTAGCCAATTCTTTTTCCAGCTTGACGATATCCAAGCGAGTTAAGGAAGCGAGCTGAATGTTCAAGATCGCATCTGCTTGGTTTTCGGTGAAGTCGTATTTCTCCATGATGTTTTTCTTGGCATCTGCACGGTCTTCCGAATCCATAATCGTATCGACAATCTGACGCAAAATGGACTTGGCACGAATCAAGCCTTCCACGATATGCTCGCGGCTTTGCTTACGATTCAGATCATATTGACAGCGATTCGTGACGACTTCTTTTTGGTGGTCGATGTACGCTCCCAACAGAGCCTTGAGTCCCATCTGGCGGATGGTCCCCTCATGAATCACGTTCATGTTGTAATTGTAATAGATTTGCAGATCCGTATTTTTGTACAGGTAGTTGAGAATCGCCTGCTCATCCGCTTCCTTGCGAATATCCACTACGATACGGACTTTTTTCTGCTCAGCCTCTTTGCGACCAGTTTCATCGCGAACCGCCAGCGCCCCCTCGATTTTGCGCTCCATCACAAGCTCATCGATTTGGCCGACGAGCTTCGACTTGACCACTTCGTAAGGGATTTCGGAAATGACGATTTTTTTGACTTTGCCGCCTTTTGGCTCCTCTACATGGGTCTTCCCGCGAATGATGAATTGACCACGGCCTGTCTCAAACGCCTTGCGAATTCCGGACAGCCCTTGAACAATGCCGCCTGTCGGAAAATCTGGACCTTTGACGTGCTGCATCAGCTCATCCAGCGAGATATTCGGGTTCTTCATTTGTGCAACAGCCGCATCGATGACCTCGCCCAAATTGTGAGTAGGGATGTCCGTTGCAAAACCAACCGCAATCCCGGCCGCACCATTCACGAGAAGATTAGGAAACCGCGAAGGCAATACTGCCGGTTGTTGAGCGGAGTTGTCGTAGTTCGGGATAAATGTAACCGTATCCTTTTCAATATCACGCAGAAGCTCATTGGCCAACGCCGACAGTCTGGATTCGGTATAACGCATAGCGGCTGGTGGGTCTGCGTCTAAGCTACCAAAGTTTCCGTGACCTTGAATAAGCACCTGCCGCATTTTCCACCATTGCGCCATCCGTACCATCGTTTCGTAAATCGCCGAGTCACCGTGCGGATGATAGGTACCCATCACGTACCCGACCGTTTTCGCTGATTTCCGGTATGGTTTATCGTTCGTGTTGCCTTCTTGGTACATGGCATACAAAATACGGCGCTGTACCGGTTTTAGTCCATCGCGAGCATCCGGGATCGCGCGTGAGAGAATAACCAGGTTGGCATAGTCCCCGAAGCGCTTTCCCATAATCTCCGCGAAGCTCTGATTAATAATTTGATTGGACAGCATGCTTATTCATCCTCCCCCACTTCAAAGGTGACGTGGTTCTCGATCCACTCACGCCGTGGTGGGACTTTGTCACCCATCAAAACGGTTACCAGCTTCTCACAGTGAGCGAGGTCTTCCAGTTCAACCTTGATAAGCTTGCGCGTCTCAGGGTCCATAGTTGTTTCCCAGAGCTGATCGGCGTTCATCTCACCCAAACCTTTGTAGCGCTGCACTTCAGCACCGCGTCCAGCCTTTTTCAATGCCTGTTCCAGCTCGTAATCGTTCCAACAGTAGATCCCCTCTGTCTGCTTACCCTTGCTCTGCTTTTTCACCTGATACAAAGGCGGTTGGGCAATATACAAGTGACCAGCTGCAATCATCGGGCGCATGTAGCGGAAGAAGAAGGTCAGCAGCAGCGTTTGAATGTGCGAGCCATCCACGTCCGCGTCAGACATGATAATGACTTTGTCAAATGCACAGTTTTCGATGGAAAACTCTTCGCCAATATCCGTTTCAAGCACCTCTAGAATCGTGCGGAACTCTTCATTCGCCAATACCTCGGAAAGCTTTGCTTTTTCCGTGTTCAACGGCTTCCCGCGCAGGCTGAACAAGGCTTGGAACTCTGAATTACGCGCCTGTTTTGCAGAGCCACCCGCAGAATCCCCCTCGACGAGGAAGAGCTCATTACGCTTGGAGTCTCTGTATTGTGGTGGAGTAAACTTTTCTGAAATCGATTTGCGCTTTTTCGCGGTTTTGCCTTTCTTGTCGCCGCGCAGTGCTTCACGTTGTTTGCGCAGCTCTTCGCGAATCTCAGCAGAACGCAATGCCTTGTCAATCAGCAGCTTGCCTATTTCCGGATTTTCCTCGAGGAAGAAGCCTAGCTTTTCGGAAACAATCTGTTCTACGATTGCCCGTGCTTCTTCGTTCCCCAGCTTGTCTTTTGTTTGGGACTCAAACTGGACGTCAGCCATTTGCAATGACAATACACCGAGGAAACCTTCCCGCAAATCGTTTCCAGTCAAGTTCGGGTCTTTATCTTTCAAGTACCCTTTTTTCCGGGCAAATTCGTTAAAGATCCGGGTCGTACCGTTGCGGAAGCCCGTGACATGAGTTCCGCCGTCCGTTGTTACAATCGAGTTGACATAGGACACCAGTGTCTCTGCATAGCCGTCATTGTACTGAAAAGCCAGCTCGACGTAGATATTGTCCTTTTCCCCTTCGAAGTAAACGATCGGATGGAGCGTATTTTTCCCCTCGTTCAAGTAAGAAACATATGATTTCAAGCCATCTTCGAAGTAAAACTCTTCCCGTTTCTTTTCAGGCCCACGCTCGTCAATCAAAACCATGCGCAGCTTTTTCAGAAGGAATGCTGTTTCACGAAAACGATCACGAATCGTCTCATAATCAAAGCGAGCATTCCCAAACACCGCGTCATCCGGCAGAAAACGTACGGTTGTTCCTGTACGTTTGGTGTTCCCTGTGATATCAAGACCGGTAACCGGTTTACCGACATGCTCAATTCCATTTGCATCCAGCACATATTCAAAGCGTTGCTTATGAATTTTGCCTTCCCGGTGGATTTCGACCTCAAGCCATTTGGACAAGGCGACAACGACACTGGAGCCTACCCCGTGCAAGCCACCACTTTTTTTATATCCGCCGCCGCCGAATTTACCACCGGCGTGGAGCGTCGTAAAAATAACTTCTGGTACAGGTCGGCCAGTCTTGTGCATACCCGTTGGAATTCCGCGTCCATGGTCTTCCACACTGACACTGCCATCCTTGTACAAAGTGACGATGATGCTATCGTTAACGCCAGCAAGCGCCTCGTCTTTGGCGTTATCTACAATTTCCCACAGCAGATGATGCAGGCCACGTGAGCCCGTGGAGCCTATGTACATCCCAGGCCGCTTTCGAACGGCAATCAAGCCTTCTAAGACCTGAATATCTTCTTCCGTATACGTTAATGTTTGCTGTGTTTCTGTTTCCTTCAATCGCGCTCTCCCCTCTACTCTTCGGACACGTAGAAAAACGATCATGCCTTTTTTACTGATGGCTAGCGTCGTATTCACCTTTTTTGAAAAACGCCGAGATGATTCAATCCCCATGAGAGGAACGTTTTCCTAATAAAAGCGAACACTTAATCGCTATTGTACCGTATGGTTCCCATAGTATTCAACGCCAGTAGCAAAATGGGGCAAAAAAGCCACCTCGCCCCTAGCGAGATGGCCGATTCTTCTCAGTATTCCTCGTTTCTCATTTCGAACTGTACTTGATATGCATATTCCATTAATTAGTGTAGCACTAATGGTGAAGATTGGTCAAAACGAAAAACCAAAACATCTGTTTCCCTTTCTCTATTTCTTCCCACACAAGCGTAAATCCTGCTACTAACAAGGAAAATATGCCTCAGGTATTTCCATTCATCCGCGCTTTGGCTTTGGGCATCCTAGTAAGGCATCGATTCCTGAGGCCAAAAAGGGGGGAATACTTTTGATCAGTGCTACCAAGCCGTTTGTCAAATTCCATAAGTATGATGCTGAGCTAGCTTCTGACGTTCATGCGTTAAATTCTGCTGGATACAATAGTGATGACATCTGGGTTTTGAAATGGAATCCTGATAAAAATCACTCAAATCAACGAAACAATTTTTATAAATACAGTACCCACTTTGAAAGTGCCGTCGGTCACATTGACAGCATGGCGCATTTCTTTGACAATGGCGGTAAAGAACTCCGAACTCGTCTTGAAAAGCTAGGTCTTACCAAAGATGAGTGCTCGGCATTGGTTCGGGAACTGCAAGATACGGACTATACATGCCTTCTCGTTGTACGAGACCTTAAGGATAACATTATTAAAATGAATGACTGATCGACCGCAAGAAAAAGCCACTGCTTGGGTTCTAACGCCAGCAGTGGCTTGTTTCATTCATCCGGAGATTACTTGTCTTCTTTAATGAGTTCGATGCCTTCCAGCACTTCGTTCAGCTTCGCGTAAACAGTGCTCTCCTCGTCCTCTTCCAATGGTACCATTTCGCCGCCGTCTACTTGGAATACGAAGATATCCACTTCTTCATCTTCTTCGCTTTCTTCATCTTCCACAGCTTCAGCCAAGGCAATATATTCTTTACCGTTCAGGTCGAACATAGCCAATACTTCGAAATCCCCCAACGGTTCACCATTTTCATCGTCCAATGTAATGATATCGCCCAATTCGAGGTCTTTGTTCTCTTCTGTCAATGTGTTCACGTCCTTATGCTGATATTCGTACTCTGTTCCATCATACCGTTTTTTTCCGGGAGAAGCAAACAGGCGAATGACTTTATGCCTTCCCTGTCCATAAAAAACAACCTACCACTTTAGGCAGGTTGTTAGCTGATTACTCACTATACTCTTGAAGAACACCTTTTTCAAGCAAAAATGCTTCTTCTGCCTGAAGAATAGTCACGATCGCTTCGCGTTTGACATACATCCCCGCAGATGCCAGACGGCTCTCAATCGCACGAAGCAGTTCTTCAAAATCAATGATCTGTACATCTTGATCGCTCACAAAAAAACCTCCCTTTTCCCATGCACCTTTTTCATTGTACACGAACAGGTCGTTTCTTCCAACTCCACCATTTTCGGCGGATTGGTTTTAACAAATAAGCGCTCCAGATGACGAGCACAAAGGAAAGAACCACGTACACACATGAGAAAAACAACCACGGTGCAAAAGTGATGTCATCCGATTGATCGAATGACTCGCCTAAAATATCGGACAAAACGATAATAGGGTTCGTCCCTGCAAGCATCTGTAGCTCATACATGCTCCAAACATTTGAATTGACGTATTGCTCTGGATACGTCTGTTGTAAAGACTCACCGATGAAAAAGAACAGCAATCCAGTACCTACCACAAAAAAGAAGGCAATGCCGTATGTGGTGACCGTCGAGATCGACGTTCGTTTAATCCAAGTGGAGCAAAACAACCCCAACGACCCAAGAAAAAACATATTCACCGCGAGAAAAAGGACGAGCTGGGCCATTTGTTCCGGGGAGACGCTTCCGTACAGCATTACGATACTGTACAAAGGCATCGAGGCCACCAAGAGCAGTGTGGAGAACGCCAAAGACGTAATGAGCTTGCTCAAAATAATCGTGCGCGTCGACAACTGGGTCGTCAACAAAATATGCAAGGTCTGGCGTTCTCTCTCTCCACTAATCGCTCCAGCAGTCAGAGCAGGTGCCACAAAACAAACCATCGCATAGTGTATCCCCGCGGATATCAGAAACAGATCCCGGTTATCCCCTAACGATTCGGCCTTTAAGGGGTCCATGAGCAAAAAGCCCATCGGTATTCCCCCCATGACAAACAAGTAAACCGCTAAAATGAGCATGGTCTTTCTCGAGCGGAATCTGTCCCGCATTTCTTTTACCAAAAGAGGATTGAACAGGAAGTCGCTCACTCCATACCGACTCCTTCCGTAATCGCTAAGAAGACGTCTTCTAAATCTTTCTTGGAATCGCCATAGTAGACGACTGCAACCTGCTCATCCAGCAGTTCTTGAAGCAATTCAGCTTTTTGTTGCTCCGTCCCTTGAAAGTAGAAGCGATAGCCTCCCATATACTCTGTCAATTGATGTACATACGGAGAGCTCGCTAACAGAAGTCCCGCTTTGTCCAAGTTCCGCAGGGCTCTTAGTTGCATCCGGCTCTGTCCTGTGTCCCGATTGCTGACCTCATGCACAGAACCATACGCAATTAATCTACCTTTTTCGATGACACCAATATCATCACACAGCTCGGCTAGCTCCGGCAAAACATGGGAGCTGATAATAATCGTCTTGCCCATTTCGCGTAGTTGCTTCATAATCTCGCGCAATTCGATACGGGCTCGCGGGTCCAGTCCTGACGCAGGTTCATCCAAAATCAGCACGGCCGGATCATGTACGAGACAACGTGCTAGCCCCAGGCGCTGTTGCATGCCTCGAGACAAAGAATCGACGAAAGCGTCTGCTTTGTGAGACAAATTCACCAGTTCTAAAAGATCACCGACGAGTGCCCGTCTTTTGGAGGCTGGAATTTTGTACGCTCCGGCATAAAACTCCAAATACTCCACGGCTGTCAAATTGTCATATACGCCAAAAAAATCGGGCATGTAGCCAACAGACTGGCGTACACTCGCAGGATCTTTTCGAACATTGTAGCCACATACAAATGCTTCCCCTTCACTCTGTTCCAGAAGGGTAGACAAGATAAGCATCGTGGTAGATTTTCCGGCACCATTTGGACCAATGAAACCGAACACCTTACCTGGCTCGATGGAAAGGTTCAAATCCGCCAAAGCTTGTAGATTGCCGTATCTTTTTCCTAAATGAACGGTTTCGATTACCATTTCTGCACCCCCTCTACCTGGAAAATTGGCTCTGGTAGAGCTAATCGCGACGTTCCATTGTGGGAAAAGCGAAGCAATAATGTTTGATTTGGCGTCAATATTTGCTGGAGTTCCTTATCGAGGACAAGTCTCGTCCCGCGCTCAACAGGTATCCACCTACCGCTCTTTTGGTGGAAGTATTCGATCCGGAAAGGTTTGAATGAGCTATGATTCAGCGGTACCGTTAATCGCTTCATATTGATCGCCGCTTTATCCGTGCGCAATTCAAACGTAATGCTGCCCTTTCCAAGCTGCCAAATGTACCCGGTACTGTCGAAGTCTCCTGTCATTTCATACATCTCGGCATCAAGCAGACCATACGGAAAAGTCACCAGCCCTTGTTCATTCGGCTGGAATTGAATAGGCTGCTGGATGACATTCCAGTACTGCGCTTGGTGAGGCACCTGCATCGTCATCAGAGGAAGAGGCTCTGTCGTTGTACCGATGATACTTACTTGATTCCCCTCTTCATATTTAACGACTCTTTCCTGCATTTCTTTGATTCGTTCTTCCACCGTTTGCAATTCGTTTGTTGTTTGTGGTTTTCTTGGCATAAACAAGGGCTCAAGCACACTGTCAATCTGCTTTTCTTCTCCCTTTTTCAATGGCCCAAGCGGAATTCGCTGAAAACCAATTTCAATATAGGTCTGATCGTAGGCAAACTCCGTATTGTTTTTCACGTGCCCTTGCAGACGATTCTCATTAATTCGTAAGGAAGCATCAAAAGCCCCCATGTCGTGTTTTACCCCGATACCGATTGCCTGTTTTGGTGTCAAATAAGGGAGATTACGGAAAGACAGAACCTCATCGCCCTCCATGAGTCCCTCTGGTCGATAATCATTTCGCCCGACTGTCAAAGGCAAAGCAACGATCGAAGGTTCAAGTTGAACATCGTATTCGCTTTGATCCACCCCCAAAAACGTTGCGGCTGAGCGAACATGAGCCAGAGACTCATCTAATATGTCGATCTTGGTTACGGCGTAGCTGGTACTCGTTTTCACAACAGCAGGCTTTCCAACCGCGAAAATAGCGACGGTCAAGAAAATCCCTCCAACTGGGATGACCCCCCACGCCCATTCAGGTTTTCTCAATCTTTTCAGAACGAAGTAAGTCAATGGTGCGAGTACAATTACATATCCGCCCCACAACGCCACCATCCAGATCGGTGGAGGAGTCTGTACTTCAGGAATCTTCTTGCTCAAGTCAAGAAAAGGCCGTGTCATTTGATCCATATAAAGCTTCTCTTCAAAAATCTTCTTGGCACCATGCTGGATCATTGCATTCTGCCACAGTTGTGCATTAAACTGCCACGATGCCAACGGCTCTGCTGTCACATCATAGTTGACAAATAGAAGTAGCCCTCTACCGTACGATTTTGACACAAACAAGGGCAAATCTCGGTTGTATACACCGATACTGCCATTCGGTGCGACTTTCGCAATGTCATACTCACTTAATGCTTGCTGTAGCTCTCTATTACCAGCTTTTCCTGCTTCTACAGGGAGTATATCAGCGAACCGCTGGATCATCCCATCTTGATTGGGACCTGCGGAAACAACCACGATCCCCCCTAGCTGGATCCACTCCTTGATCGCTGCCATCTGTTGATCATTAATCGTGGAACCACTATTGCCTGCCAGTGCTAACATGTCTATGTTTTCGTAAATCCACGATTGGTCAGGCAGCATTTGTTCCGTGAGAGTTTGAACGGACAAGGGTCGATTCATTTTGGATTGTGATTGATTGATGGCAAGGAAATGAAACGCATTGCCCTCTTCGCTGATCACCCCAATGGTGCGCCCGTCTGTTGGATAAGGGATACGCAGCTTTTCGCTTTTGATAACTTGACCGTTTTGCGTCACCTGGACGTACCAATCATCGAGCAATATTTGGGAAGGCATATCAAAGTACACGGTTGTACTCTTTCCTTGCTCGAGCTTTATAGGACGCCGAAGCTTAAATTCATTATTTTTTTTGACTTGTCGCTGCGACAACTCTACAGCCCCTGTGAAATCCTGTTCTTGGCTGGTTACCTTTACGTTTAGTCTCATCCATGATTCATATTTGACGATACCACTTAAAGGTATCTCGAATTGTATGTCGACGTTGCTCTCTGCCATAGCTGGGCGTATCGAAAAGCTAAGCCATGTGATGACAAAGATTAACACCCATTTCCATCTCATGCTTGTTCCTCCGCTCATTTTCGTGACGCCAAAGAGATAACCAGTTGTTGCAACTGATCATGGCGGGAGATAAGCAGTAAGTGCTTACCTTTGTTTGCCCAGGTGCCTTTGATCAACTCTTCAGATGACTGGTTTCGCAATGGTAGCTCGCGTGTCACAAAAGGCTCTTCACTCACGTTTACTTCCATCAGCATTCCATTTGGGTGTGTATAGGTTAATCTCGTATCGGAGCTCCACGATGCCCACTGTCCCACTGCAAGCGAGGTGACTTTCCCCGTCCGCATTTCCATCAGCTGTACTTCACCGGCTTTATTGAAAGCAAGCAAGCTACCATCTGGTGACCATTCAGGCTGAGAGCCTTCTACAAGCTTCCATTCTTGAAACGATACTGTGCTGCTCACCCAAATTTCTTCGACGCCATTTTTAGAGCGGGTAAAGGCAAGCGAATCATCATGTTCAGACCAGCTTGGTGAAGAGTATAATACCCCTTCTTCTTCCTTCAGCAATCGGCTGCTTCCCATGCTGTAAGCCGTTGGCATCTCCACAATCCATATCCGTGATAATTTTTCACCTTGCTCGACAACTGCAATTTGCTTCCCAGAATTAGACCACGCTACCCCGGTGTATTTTCCTTCGGTTTGTGGCAGCTTGATCGTGACTGGCTTTAATTCCTCATCAATGGGAACGGTTTTCAGCTCTGCATTATTATTGATGTATGCTAGCTGAGCGGCTTTCCGATCAATATCAACAAGCTCCACAGTTGCTTGTGCTGGCAACTTAAATATTTCATTCTCTCGAACGGCAAGAGAGGAATTGTTCCACCACACAAATCCGCCTATGGCAAGGGTGAGAGCAGCAGCAGCGATTCCACTCCAAACCAACCTCCCCCATTTTTTGGGTGCGGCAATTGGAACTTTTGCCTGTTTGGCTTCGTGTTCTCTCATTTTCTGGAGCAATTGTTTTTTGAGGTCTGTTTTTAACTGATAGTTGACAGGAACCGATCCGCGCATCTGCTTCAAATGGGCTAGGAGTTGGGTTACGGTCTGATCATCCGATTGATGATCCTGGGGGTGCTTCTCCTCTTCTCTCATTCGGAGTCCCCCCTCTCATACATCTTCTGAAGTTTTTGTAATCCGCGATAAGAAATCATTTTGATACTCGATTCTGTTTTGCCGAGCACCTCAGCTACTTGACTAATTTTGAGGTCAGCAAAGTACCGGAGCATCAACACATCTCTTTGATCCTGCGACAACAAGTCCAGACGATCACGAAGCAGACGAACCTCTTCATTCGTCAGTGCCTGCCGTTCCGGCTGCCATGTGTCGTCCGGTTCTGCTCCTAAAAAATCTTCCTGGTCAACCGGTAACTCCCTGTTTTTCCGCATAAAATCCACATATGTATTGTGAGCAATACGAAAAATCCATGATGCGAAAGGACTTGTTCTGCTATATTGCTCGAATTTTTCTAGCGCTTTTAAAAAGACCACGGTGGTCAAATCATCGGCATCCCACGTACTTTGAACCCGGCATCGTAAATACCGGTTGACGCGATCAAAATATTCGTCATACAGTTCCGTAAATGGACGAGATTCATAATAATCTCCGGATGATGGCCCCGACGGTTGCTTCATAGCCATTCCCATTTGCGTTTTCCTCGGTTTCTTCCAGACTGAAGCATGCTCTCAGAATGGACATTCTCCACTGCATCCTGAGACTACTCTAACTAAGTATTACGTATTTCTTAGGTAGAAAGTTTCATAATGTGGCAAAGTTTTTTGAATTATTTCCCTAATGCGGCATCTAATGCTGCCTGAATGTCTTGAACAGCCTCGATTCCTACCGATAAACGTACCAATCCCATCGTGATTCCCGTTTCCTTGCGCTGCTCTTCAGAAAAAGCACGGTGAGACGTCGTAACAGGATGAGATACACTCGTCTCCACACCTGCAAGGGACGGAGCTAACTTGATCCAGTCAAGTGCCCGGTAAAAGTCGTAGATCTTCGTCTCGTCTGCCAGAACAAAGGATACCATTGCCCCCTGTTTTTGCCGTGAAAAAAAGAAGGTATCCGTAGGACTTGGGTAATACACTTGTCCAACTGCGGTATGCTCACGAAGAAACGCAGCGATCTGGCTGGCATTATCGCATTGACGCTCCATTCTCACTGCCAACGTTTTCAAACCACGTGATGTCAACCAGGCCTCAAAAGGACTGAGCGATGCACCATAGTTGGCTACGACCTCTGTGGCACGCTTGATTGTCGCCTGTGATCCAACCAGAACACCTGACGTCACATCACTATGTCCACCTATGTATTTGGTTCCACTATGTACCACGAGATCTGCTCCGAATGAAATGGGTTGTACCAAATACGGGGTCGCAAACGTATTATCCACCATGACGGTTAAGCCAAGACTTTTTGCTTCCTTGATCCAGTAAGGCAAATCCACAACTGTCAATAACGGATTTGTGATGGTCTCCAAGAAAAACAGCCGCGTAGTTGGGCGAACATGATCAGCAAGCTTTGTCATTTGACCAAGCTGGATGCACTCGAGCTCGATCCCAAATCGCGACAGCTCCTTGTGCAGTAGCGCGTACGTACCACCATAAATTTCATGGGAAGCCAGCACGTGATCCCCAGGAGAAAGAACGGCAAGTAAACCCGCCATGATCGCTCCCATACCGGAGGCAGCACTAACCCCTGCTTCTGCGCCTTCTAAAACAGCGATTGCACGAGCCAGCTCCGCTTGGTTGGGATTGCCATTTCGGGTGTACAAGTATTCTCCCTCGCCGACATAGTACTGTTCTACTTCTTCCAAACCATCGAAGGCAAAAACGGAGGTTTGATAAATCGGTGTAGATTTGCTCTTTACTCCCCGCAAAGGGTCATGTCCAATATGTACCGTTTTGGTCTCAAATCGCTCTGCCATATTGATCCACCCTTTTCTCCCAATCATACCACGCGAGATTGGAAAGGAAACTAGCGGATTGGCAAAAGCTCGACGATTTGTGTTATAATTCGAAACCGAACCACCCAACAGTATGAAACAAAGGAAGGTGCATAAGATGAGAAAGTTGATCACTACTCTGTTTACATGTCTGACGGCAATCGCCTTGGTTACGGGTTGTTCTACAGGAAGCAATGAAGCTGCTCCTAATCAGCCGACTACGCCAGCAGAGAAACCAGCATCCAAAGAGCCAGCTAACCCACCGGGTCCAACGGGAGAGAAGAAATACGAGAAGGCTCCGGCTATGCAGCTTGACAAAGCAAAGGATTATCAAGCAAAAATCTCTACTTCTATGGGAGACATTACGATCGATCTGTTTGAAAAAGATGCCCCAATTGCTGTCAATAACTTTGTTTTCCTCGCAAAGGACAAGTTCTATGACGGCATCACGTTCCACCGCATCATCAAAGACTTCATGATTCAAACAGGCGATCCATTGGGATCTGGCATGGGTGGCCCTGGTTACACGTTTGAAGACGAATTGAAAAATGGTCATAAATATGAAGCAGGCGTAGTTGCCATGGCGAATTCCGGTAAAAACACGAATGGTAGCCAATTCTTCATTGGTTCTGGCCCTGACGTGACAGGATTGGACAACTCTCCGAATTACACGATTTTCGGAAAAGTTACGGGTGGCATGGATGTCGTTCAAAAAATTGCAGGAACGAAAGTAAAGAAAAACCCACAAACGGGTGAACCAAGTGTTCCTGAGCAAACGATTACCATTAAATCCATTACGATTACGGAAAAATAAGAGCAGCCTCAAACTGCACACGAAAGCCACTTTCTCAACGGGAAAGTGGCTTTTTTTATTTAGAAATAACCGTTCATGAAAACACTTTCATAATTTGTGCGATATTGTAAATAGTTCTATGGAACCAATTACCTCTTGAACCATTCCGATAAGACCGATAGACTTGCAAAAGACCTGATTCGCTTCCGCAATCAAAACGCAAAAAGCGAAAAGGAGTGGTTCACACCATGTTGACACGAGAAGCGCCAACGCGCTTTTTCTTCTTTTTGAACAGTTTTGGCTTGATGTTGTTATGCTTATTTGTCACACCGACAAGTGCAATGGCGCCACAACCAGTACAAATCCTCCCTGTTCTCGGTAGTGCACAGGCGCCATCGGAACAAGTTTCAAAGAAGGAAAAGAAATCAACCCTATCTGCTACAGCAGTAAAACGCGAGTCTGTGCAGGTTAGTCGTGATAGTCGCCCAAAAGTGGTTCGCAATGGAAAAGTGAAGGTTTCACAGAGGGATATGGAACTGCTCGCCCGGTTAGTGTATGCGGAAGGCCGGGGAGAACCGTATGAAGGACAGGTAGCGATTGCTGCCGTTGTATTGAATCGGGTTGCTTCAGATGAATTTCCAAATACGGTACGGGAGGTTATTTATGCTCCCAATGCGTTTTCGCCTGTCCATGACGGCAATTTGACACATAAATCAAATGAAAGTACGAGAAAAGCGGTCCAGGACGCGGTGAATGGAAAGGACCCGAGCAATGGTTCCCTGTACTTCTTCAATCCGGATACGGCTACATCCAAGTGGATTTGGTCACGTCCTGTAACGGTTGAGATCGGTAACCATCGTTTTGCTCGTTAACGCGATACTTACAGAAAAAGATTTAATAATACTTTATTTTTATTTTATTGATGTTTTACTTTTGCTTGCTATGTTGTAGGTGTAAGCACTTTTTCAACGCATTGAGAAAAAGTTCGATTATCTTCTTTGGATGACTTTTTAACGTAAGCATGTTTAGATCGATCATTCAATCTGAGTATGCCTACGCTAATAGCTTTGATTGATTGACTGTTTTGGGTGAGAGCAAACCAGTCATAGAACAATCAGTCGTTCTTTTTCTCAATCGCCCCCAATAATTAGGCATTCCCAACTGGGAATGCCCCTTTTTTATTAGAACCCGTATATAGACATACCGCCATCAACCGAAATCGTTTGCCCCGATATGTATGAAGCTGCATCAGAGGACAAGAAAATCGCTGGTCCTACCAAGTCCTCCACATCCCCGATTCGTCCACTCGGCGTTCGCTGCAAAACCTCTTGGACGAACGCTTCGTCGCTAAGCAAGCTCTCCGTTAGTGGTGTACGGAAATACCACGGCGCGATCGCATTTACGTTGACGCCAAACTTGCTCCATTCTAATGCCAGCACCCGCGTCATCTGGATGAGCCCTGCTTTGCTGGCACCATACGCGATACCCGTGCGAAGTGCTACTACACCTGCGACCGAAGCAATATTGACGATTCTGCCATAGCGCTGCTCGCACATGATTTTACCAGCAGCTTGACTCATGAAAAATGCTGCTTTCAAATTCAAATCCACTACTCTGTCCCACTCTTCTTCCGTTATTTCATGTGCTTTTTTGCGGATATTCATTCCTGCATTGTTGATCAGGATATGAACACCCCCTAGCTCTTCGACTGCTTGCTTCACAACACGGTCCGCAGCATCAGACACAGTCAGGTCAGCCTCGACTGGAAAAGCCACTCCGCCTTTTGCTTCAATCTCCGATACCACTTCTTGCAAATCGGAAGCTGTTCGCGAGACTACCGCAACTTCCGCACCCGCTTCTGCGATTCCCAATGCTAGTGCCTTCCCAATTCCTCTTCCAGCACCTGTTATGATTGCTTTCTTTCCATGCAAATCAAAACGTGTCATTTTCGAACCGACTCCCCTTTCGTTTCTTTAGAGGATTCTGCATCCATCGCCTTTTCCCTTGTCTTTTGCTACAATATACCTGTATGGAAAGGGGGCAGTCCGTTGCGTTTGTACAGTCAAATGACACTCGCCGAGCTGCAGGAGGAAATGGAGCGCCTGCACGTCGAAGCGAAAGAGAAAAAGAAGCTTGGTGATCACTCACAGCTTGCGATCATTACACAAAAGTACTTTATGGCGAAATCGTACTATTTAGGAACGGATGAGTTCCGAATCGGCAGCAAATACAGCGTGCCTGATTACGATCAGCCGTTTACAATTGATTATTTCAACGGCGTATTTGCTTGGGGACGTTTCCCTGATTCGGACGAGCAGACAGGTTTTCCAGTCGGAATGCTGGAACTGTGGTTCGACTAGAAAAGAGAGATCGGCACTCGCACTCTTGTGCATGCCGATCTCTTTTTTCTTGCCCGTACACATGCCGCAGCAGCATGGATATACTAAGAAAAACGAAAGTGAGCCACCCCGCATATGGACTGGATTTCTATCATCCTTTTGGTACTATTGGCGCTCGGTGTCATTGGCAACAACGCCACCGTCTCCATTGCAGTTGCGATCCTTCTGTTAATGAGACTCCTGTCGTTGGACCGATATTTCCCGTTGCTCGAGCAGCATGGCCTACATCTTGGGATCATTATACTAACAATTGGAATCATGACTCCGCTTGCTAGCGGCAAAATCGAGCCGTCCTCTATCCTTGAAATTTTTACGAATTGGCGTTCGATACTCGCGGTTGCTGTCGGTATGTTTGTCGCTTATCTGGCTGGAAAAGGAACGGTTTTGATGTCGCAAAGCCCTTTGATCGTTACAGGCTTGCTGCTAGGTACGATCGCTGGTGTCACTTTTTTCCGCGGTGTTGCAGTCGGTCCATTAATTGCAGCAGGAATTCTCGCCTTTATTTTGCAATTACTCCCGAAGTGATTAGCTCCAGCGCTCTTTCAACTGAAGGCCATAAGCCAAAATTTGCTGTGGCGTAACCATACGAAAGCCTTGCTGCGCACGATAATCAATCGTAAGCAGTTCAGACCCGATATAGGCAATGGTTTCGCGATCAATCACAAATGTCAAAGAATCGACCTGGTAGACTTCATCTTCTGGACCTTGGGTATCCCACCACAACGCATACTCTACATTCATCCCGCAGCCACCGACTAGCTCACCGTTGATCCGAATGGGCTTGTCTGTACTGGCCATGCGTTCTGCTGCCTCTTTTGTTACTTTCACGATCATGTTCTTGGTGCCACCTTTCTCATGATTTTCCAATATGCTGAATGCATCATCTCTTCCATGATAGCATACAATGCTTGAAAGGCAGCAGAAAGGACGATCTTCTATGAACATCTACGAACAAGATGGGATTTTTGTCGCTGAAACGGAGTTCCAATCGGAGCACGTTGTCATTTTTGCGAATACGTGGGAGGAAGCCAAAGAAAAACTACTCGTTCGGCTTCTGGTACTAGAAATGATTGGTTGAATGAAAAGCGGGTCGCCAACTGGACCTGCTTTTTTCAATCCCGAAACCACAAGGAGCTATCCATGACATACAACACAGAAACGACAATCGACGAGCAGCACCTGGTTGCTCAAATCAGACAAGCAACAACCAAAGCCAATCGCAACAATGTCACCCGCACACAAGCATACCTCGCCTTTTATCGCGAACACCAAGAGGTTCACTGGGCGTTATTGGCCCATCTGGTCTCACGAAATGGCGGGTGGAACATGACGGATTTAAAAGGAGAGTGGCTACCGCTTATCATGGATGCACAAGCAATCGAGCCCTTTTTTTGGTTTTTGGAAAGATGTAACTGGCTGATTTTTCACGATGCCTATCCGCAATTACTACTGTATGCGGAGATGAAACGAACGGGGACAGATTTAACAAAGCTTTTGGCGCCACTTGGTGTTTCAGTCTTTATGCAAACGTATTGGCAAGAGTTCCTCGCATCTAAAGACAGTGCGCGCATTACACATGCACTCATCGTCAATGAACAGCAGTATATCGAACAACGCGTCGTACAGAAGCCATTTACACTGAATCGTATATTCGCTTCGTTTGCCTTCGTCGCCCAATCAGCTCTCTCGATGAATCAAGTGCTCATTCCTTATAAAGCGCATCTTACTGACCGTCGACTTAGCTTGATCGGATTGAATGTCCATCATTTTCCCGATGTCCTGTACCGCATTCAAGTCGGAAAGACGTTGTATCAGCTATTGTTTGGGGATCGCTTTCGTTTTGAGAAAATGCTCTCCTATTGTTCTCGTATCCCTCATACAGGTTCACGAGCGGATTATTGGCCGCATTTGTTCACACCTCATCATACTCCGCTCACCGCAGAAGTTGAGTATCAGCTGCGATTGGATGGACATGAGTTGCTAGAAGGAAGTCCGAAAATATATAGCCCACGTCTTCAAGATGCATGGGCTGATTATGGACACGATCCGGCAGATGGGGTAGATTGGTTTCGAGACGAAAAATGGCACAAGGTCGTGAAAGAACCAGCTTCACTGCCTTCCATCGATAGTGATTCTTATGTGCGTTCCTTGCAATGGATCGAATACGGTGTCAAACTCGTTTCAGCAATTACGTAGCTTGGAAGGAGGCAGCCTCATGGAAAAATGGATGCAACAAATGGCGTTGAATCAAACAAGTTTTTTGCTATCCTGCCAATTGCCGAGCGGTACCTTTCGCCTTAGTCCCAAACGTGATCAAATCAATCCGTACTTCACCAACCTCGGAATTATTTCCCTCATCCGCATGAAGGAGCTAGAGGCTGTTCGCGGTCATCTCGATTGGTATTTGCGGAACCTGAATGCGGACGGCTATATCAATGATTTTCGACTTGAACAAGGCAGAGAAATCGATACCGGCACAAATGATAGCGAAGATAGCTACCACACCACCTATTTCAGCCTGCTTGCGGAATGGATACGAGCAACGGGGCGTATGGACTGGTTACATGCCAACCACGCGAAGCTCTTATCCCTTCTCCAAGCAGTTGCCCGCCTTCAACAAAAGGACGGCCTGACTTGGGCGAAGCATTCGTATCGAGTCAAATATTTGATGGACAATTGCGAGGGGGCCAAGGGGCTGGCAGATGCTTCGTATTTATTTTCGTTGATCGGAAATGTGGAGGCTGCCGAGGAAGCAGCTGCACGCGCCAAATCCTGCGAGCTCGGCATCAATGGCATGTACAGTCGGATTCGCAAGTCGTATGCCATGTATGATCGTACGTACCCCGGCTGGCGAAAATGGTACCCGGACGTCACCTCGCAGGCTTTTCCCATTGTCTACAGCTTGACAGATGCCAACACCGCCTCACTGCTCTACCAAAGGATCACAGCCGCTTTCCCGCAATTTGATACGTTTCAGACTGGTGATTTATATCCATGGATGACGATGGGGGTATGCGCGCAGTTGATGGGTGATAAGACACGAGTGAAGACAATGCTCGTGACCGCAACAGACTTGTACATACACGGTCCCAGGTACCCGTACTGGCTGATTCAAGATGCCGGGCGCTATATTGAGTTATTATTGGAAAGGCAATCGTGAGGTTTTTCTAGGAGTTGCTTTACCCAACGATAGCAACTCTCCAGTTGTTCGTCCGTTACTTGTTCGGAGCGATGCTCGAACATGATCTTAATATGAGGGTTTTCCTGGCAGATAATCGTCAGGTAGTCCTCGATCGGAGCCCAGCCTTCATCCGGTTTGCATTCGGGAAGAACCGGATAGTGAACGAATTCGACCGTATCAGCAGCCACCTTCATACTCTTCAAATGAATGCTCCACGCATATTTCGTATACTTTTGGATGACTTGACGGGCATTGAAATACGGGTCAATTTTTTCTTGTAGGAATAATCGACCGGTATCGAGACAGAGCTTGATCGTTGGATATTTCTGTAGCAATTGTTCTAAAAATTCTGTCCCATACACATATCGGTTGAGTGCATCGAATTCAAGGACAGGTGTGAAACGCAACTCCTTGCCTTTCTCAGCCAACCACGCAAACAGCTGCTCACTACGATATTGAAACTCTGCTTCCGTGTAGGCATGCTCCCATACATAGTCTCGCGAATCATGAAAGCGCCATACACTCCAGTCGATGCGATCGTCCAAGATGACTGGCTTCGGATAATGGAATAAGACATAGGTTGGCTGTAATGACGCCATATACGCCAATTCCCTGTCAATCCATTCAAAAGCCTCTGCTCTCGTCTGATCATTCGCATCCATAAAAAGGGCATCCCGCAGTTCAGATTGACCTGCACGTAGCGAAAAATGAACTCCAATCGCAAATCCTTTTGCTTGAGATTCACGCTGTAGGAATTGGATATCCTCCTCCGATTCAAACAAACATGCCTCTATGCCGTAAAAGCCCTCTTTAAAATCTCGTGCGTATTTTGCCTGATCAAAACCTCCATATTGACCAATCATGAAATTTTTCATTCGAGGGTTCCTCCTCTTTTCCGGCGGTATAGAAAACGCGGGGAGACTATCCCCGCGCTTGCTCTACTTTCTTTCAATTTTCGTACCCGAGTCGTGCGTCACCACGAGAAATGGGGTCAATTCCCCTTCCTCCCAATAAAAAGGCAAGACAGAAATCGGCACTTGCCCTTTCGATGCAAAATCATAGGTGAGACGCGCTAACAGATGGGCCCCAGCTTCTCCTGTCATATCCGCCACGATCAGCACATCCTGATGCGGAATCGCGACACCGAGTGAGTCTCCTTGCTTCTTCTGATCCATCTCCGTCAGAAATGAATCAAGCAAAATTCGGCTGGCCGCGTATCCATCTGTCGGACTGATAAAATGGATGCGCTGACCCCCTACCTCTTGTGACTTCACTGAAAAGGGGAGCTTTCGCAAGTTTTCCATCGCGTATGAATGAAGCTGCTCGCTCGTCCAGCCTGCTTCCTGCAGCATCCGCTTCTCAATCAATGCGTAGCCTTCTCCTTGATCTAGGGCGTACAGTACGTACGTATCAGCTGTATGCTCCTTCACCACCCACCGCTCCGGGTACTTGTTGATCATAGAGGCATGACGCAAAACCGGATAGATGTTATGCTCTTGGCCGCTTACTCTTAGTTGTCGATCCAACTCCATCACTCCCTTCCCTTTGTTCATTACCAAGGTGGATTATCATCGTCCTCTGTAGGCGTGCTCACCGGGGTATAGGCAACGTTCTGGCTTCTCTCTTCAATTTCTTTCACGATGTCCGTCAATGCCTTTGGCTTTAAAAACTCAACAGGGGACATGCCACGCTCGAACTGTAGCTGCTCGCCTTCTAATAGCACCAAATAACGCCCATTCACTTTGGCAATATGCAGGCTGGTGCCGTAATCGGCCAATAACGTGCGGACCTGCATATGATCCAGCTTGAACTTCAGCTCGACCTCTGGTTGGCGATCTGTAATGATTTGCATCGCTTCCATCACGGTCTCATGCTCCCATTTTTCTGCGAGCTCCCGCTTCGGACTTGCGGCAATGAGTTCGATTGCTTCCTCTTCCCGTATCCGCTCTTCGGACGCTTCGGGATACGTATATTCGATGTGCTGTCTCGCCAATGAAATGACTTCTTCAGAGACGATCTGTGTCATCGTCTGTGGATACTCGATAAAGCGCAGAAACTCCTCGAAATACCTCGCGTGGGAGAACTGATGAATTTTCACGTGATACGGGTCATTCATCCCAGATTCGATCATGTACGGATACATGAGCGATTTCATGTTTTTGGCATTAATCGCCATGCGTACATTCGATATGAGGCTCTTCTCATCTGTGATAACCGCTGTTTTTTGTTCGAAATCGCATTTTAAAATAAAGACGTAGCGCTCGTCAATCAGCTCTAACCTCGTCCGGACCACAATCATGACCCCGCCTCTCACCTGAGAGGTTCGCAAATACGACTGAATCAGCTCCTGACAGGGCTCTTTGCTCTCCCCTGACGTTTCCGCTGCCAACAATCGATTCAAGAGGGCATAGTTGGGGTTCGAGTCCAATGGATGTCCAGGCTCCAACACAAATTGACCCAGTTTTGTCGGCGTGCCTTCTGTCTTCGGATTCATCTCGACTTTTCTTTTCGCAATCCGGGCGAATTCCCCATCGAGAAAATCTTTCAGCTCGCTTCTCTGATATTCATCATGGCTCAAATAGCGCGTCAGCCGCACTTGTTTAATGCCATCCTCTTCCTCAGGCTGTTCCATTAGATAAAAGGATAACCAGTCAATTGTAAAATTCATACCCTTCGCTCCTGTCTGCATGTAACGAACTGATTATAGCAAACCTATTGAAAAAAAGGTCAGCTTTTTCAAATCATGATAAGATGAAGGGAGGAGGGGAAAATCACACAATGTGGATTCGTATGAAGTCATGGTGGAACGAAACGATACGCGATAAACCGTATCAGCCCGGCCACCTAGCAGGTCAGTATGAAATAACAAAAGTGTTAGGGATGGGAAGCTACGGGATCGCTTATCTCGCCACGCACACCCCTACAGGTAATCAGGTTGTGCTGAAACAAGTGAAACCAAGCCTGCGGCACACTCCCAAAGGAGAAGCCTTGCAAGAATATGAAAAAAAGGTGCTGATGTCCCTCTCGCATCCGCAAATCCCTCGCTGTCTAGATTCCTTCACGTATCGGCAAGACTCGTTTATGGTTATGACTTATATTGCGGGCCCGACACTCGAAGACATGTTGTTTGATCAAAATATCGTGGCTGATGAGCAAAAATGCGCCGAATGGATCCGCCAAATCGGGGAACTCGTGGCTTACCTCCATGAGCAAAATGTGATTCACCGCGACGTACGCATCCCCAACGTCATCTGGAAAGAGGACAAGCCGTACCTGATTGATTTTGGCCTCGCACGGTTTGTTGGTGATCGCCCGACTTACACAGCTGATACCCTTTCCGCCTATCCGTCTGAAAAACAATTGAAGCGAGAAGTTGCTCCTTCCAGTGATTTGTATGCATTAGGGCATTTCTTTTTATTCTTGCTCTATTCCGGGTATGAATCGGAACCGGACGCACCTGAAAAAAGCTGGGAAGAGGAGCTCTCGCTATCCCCTTCCATTCGCATGATGATACGGCGTTTGTTACAAATGGACGCCCCTTATGAAAGCGTACATGATTGGCTAACAGACCTGGACCGCTATTTGATCCACTACCAAGAAAAAAGAGCAGGGCATCCGTAGACTTCACGGATTCTCCCTGCTCTTCTTCGTCATTCATTCTGCAATCGGCTCTTGTTTCGCCTGTTCCATCTTTTCTTTCAGTTCCCCTGCTTCCTGGCGCAGCACTTGTCTTTCGTGTTTCGTCAAAACTTCTCCACCAACCGTGCCATTTACCAGCAAATCCTCTTCATATAAGCGATCTTTGCGCATGGAAACCTCCTGCAGACAAGTTGTGTACTTCTTGTCCTACTTTGTTCCAAAGCTGCCCTTCTTATGTGCACGATTTTGATTCCGTTTTGCAGGGCTCGTATTTTTGGCTGGAGCTCCTGACTTTTGTGCTGGCGCGGGTTTTCGTACAGGACGCGGATCTTCCAGCGCTCCGTGCGTCATGAATTTTTCAGCAATAGGCAAGCCTGTTTGCTTGGAAAATTTTTCGATGATAAAACGTTCCTGTGTCGTAATGATCGAAAAGACCAGTCCGGCACGCCCCATTCGCCCAGTTCGGCCACTACGATGAATGTACGTGTCAGCGTCCGATGCAGGATCGTAATGAACAATACATTCCACACCTGGAATATCAATGCCACGTGCCGATACATCTGTCGTAATCAACACGGGGAATGCTCCATCCCGGAATTGTTGCAGGGTGCGGGCACGCTCTTCTTTTGAAGCATCACGATGCAGGAATCTGCACGGCAAATGGTGGTAGTTGAGCTTCGATACAATCTCGTCCACTTTTTCGATTTGATTGACAAAAACAATCGAAGAACGAACATTGACGAGGCGCAACAAACGACGGAGCGTGTCCACCTTTTTGCGTGGGTCGGTGACCAAATACATGTGTGCTACTCCTGCTGCGCCTTCTGGTGCTGCTGCGCGGATAACGGCAGCATCTTTTGTGAAAATTTCAGCCGTATGTACGACTTCCTCTGCAATTGTCGCTGAGAATAACAATCGTTGTGTATCACGCAGTGTTTTTTTCATGACCTCTTGAACTGGCTTGCCAAAGCCCGCATCCAGCATCCGGTCAGCCTCGTCGACCACAACTGTCTTCACTTCATGGACCTTTAGCTTACGCTGATCAATCAGCTCCAGCAGTCTACCTGGTGTTGCTACGATCAATACAGGCTTCTTTTTCAGTCTCTCGATTTGGCGTTTCACATCGACTCCGCCAATAATGGACATCACGGCCGTGTCCTTCCCTGGCAGAAGACTTTCTGCTTCCCGCGCAATCTGAACAACGAGCTCATGCGTCGGTGCGAGTACAATGGCTTGTACATCTTTTTGCTCCATATTGATTTTCGATAAAATCGGCAATAGATAAGCAAACGTCTTGCCTGTCCCAGTCGGTGATTCAATCAAAGCATCTCGACCAGCCATAATCAACGGGATGGCTTCACTCTGAACAGGTGTCGGTGTTTCCATTTTTCGCTCTCGCAATATAGTCAACAGCGGTGCGCTAATTTGTAAATCTGCAAACGTGGTGCTCACAAAAACCCTCCTGGCATAAATTCGTGCATTGGGTAAGCTTACCACACTTTGCAGGTAGAAAACAGAGGTAAGCCAGTCCTCGTGAGGTAAGGTCCGTCAGAGATAGAGAAAAACAGGCGAAATCCGAAATGGACTTCGCCTGACCTTCCATCTACCCGTTATTGGAATCGATACGGGTTTCCTGCTTCTCACCCTGGTCTTGACGGTCCCGGCTGGTGGTTTGGTTACGTGTCCCTTTTGGACTTTCCATGTACTCCTCTACTTCCTTTTGAAACGCCTCATCATAGTCACGCACACCTATCACCTCCTGTCCTTTATTTTGACCAGGGTGATCACATATTATTTTCCTGAAACCTTTTTCCCGGTCATTCGTCTCTTCATATAGGAATAATAACCCTCGTACAATTTGTCAAATGGATGTGAATATGGAATGGAGACGTTATCGCGCACTCGCACACACAAGCGAGCCAAGCGCAAGAGACCATGGCGTTGGGTTAAGAAATGGATGCTTGGCACGGCCTTAACCTGTACAACCTTAGCTCTACTAGGAATTATTTTTTTATTTGGAACGAAAAACGGAGAAGAATTACGTGAGTGGGCGGCAGGCACTTTGCTGACAACACAGCATGATTACTGGGCCCCCTATACGTTTTTACCTGATGAAAAACTAAAAGAACTAAAACAGCAGATTACACATCCGACCGTTATCAATTCCGAAGGCACAGGCACGGCAGGACCTCCTGTTCCGTCGAAATCGAATCTGGTAACTGTCACACTTCCGGAGAAACCAAAGGAACTAATCGAGATTGAGGAAATAGACGTCTCAAAAGGCAGTTATTACTTTAAAGGAAAAATCATGTACATTAGCGACCCAAGCAGAGTACGGCTTGTCGTCACGAATCGCAAGGACCGTGGAGATTTGCTCGATGAGTTTGTAAAGAAAACAGGCGCCATCGGGATCGTCAATGCGAGCGGATTCGCTGATCCAGACGGGTACGGCAAAGGAGCGCGTGCCTACGGCGTTGTCATCCACGACGGGAAGATTTTGCAGGGTTACAATCCAAAAAGCGGAGAAACCGCGTTAGGGCTTACCTATGACGGTAAACTCATTACAGGCAGCTACTCAGCTGAACAACTCGTAAAGATGGGCGTACGTGACGCTGTGAGCTTCCGTCCGCAGTTGATCGTAAACGGGAAAAATATGTTTGAAGGAAAGCCTGCCAAGAGCTGGGGCATTCAACCGCGTACCGCGATTGGACAAAAAGAAGACGGGACGATCGTATTTGCTGTCATTGACGGACGCCAGCCCGGCCATTCCATCGGCGCAAGCATGAACGACATGGCGGAAGTATTGGCAGAGCGTGGCGTAGTAACGGCAATGGCCATGGACGGCGGTTCCAGCTCCATGATGCTGCACAACGGTGAAGCCATCACGAAGACATCTTCTCCTTATCATCGAGGCCGCTATTTGCCAAATGCATGGGCTGTTTTTTAAGGAAGTGTTGAGGGGATAGAGGAGGTCACTGATTTATGCAAAGACTTTTTCATTATAGTGAAGATCCGACTATTACGATATTTCAGCCTCGCGCCCATCCCTCCCACCCCACACTTGCTCCCGCTGTATGGGCGATTGATGAAGCACGAGCGCCGATGTATTTTTTACCGCGAGATTGCCCGAGGATTTGCTTTTACAAAAAAGCAGATTCCGAGTCAGCAGACGTTGAGCGCTTTCTTGGCTTGACGAGCGCCAACATGGTTATGGCTATCGAAAGTAAATGGTACTCCGTGCTTACACAAACAAAGCTATATGAATATATCTTCTCACCAGAATCTTTTGATTGCTGGGACAAAGGCGCCGGCTACTATTTGTCAAAGGAAACCGTTACGCCACTAGACGTAAGACCATTAGGAGACCTCGTGCACTGCCTTAGCCAAGCGGATATTGAATTGAGAATCACTCCTTCGCTGTTGCCGCTTCGAGATTCATTGCTACAAAGCAGTCTGCACTTTTCCATGATCCGTATGCGAAATGCGTCGCTCACATAAAAAACAGGCAGTCTCACCCAATGGTGGCTGCCTGTTTTTGCGTTTACAATTTAATCGGTGTTTTTGCCTGCTCCAAGCTCCATTTCTCAACATCCCACGTCTGCGTAACCCAATCCTCATAAAATTCAGGTTCGTGACATACGAGAAGAACGGTCCCTTTGAACTCCTTCAAGGAGCGTTTGAGTTCTTCCTTGGCGACGACATCCAAGTGGTTCGTCGGCTCGTCAAATACCAGCCAGTTACTTTCGCGCTGCAGTAATTTACAGAGACGAACTTTTGCTTGCTCTCCCCCGGACAAAGCATTCATATTCCGGTTGATATGCTCGTTTTTCAAGCCACAACGTGCAAGCGCTCCGCGAACCTCATGGTTATTCATGGAAGGGAAATCATTCCATACATCATCGAGTGCGGTAATTGGCTTCGCCTTTACCTCTTGCTCGAAGTAAGCAGGATGGAGGAAATCGCCTTTCTCCAGCTTTCCATCCAACGGAGGAATCACACCCAGCAACGTTTTCAACAAGGTAGACTTACCGACACCGTTCATGCCGACAATTGCTACTTTTTCACCGCGCTCCAGCTTCACACTCAGCTTCGGCAGCAAAGGATGAGAATACCCGATTTCCAAGTTTTCAGCCTCGATGACAAAACGGCTACTTGCGCGGGATTCCTTAAAGATAAACGAAGGTTTGGCAGCTGTTTCCGGCTTGTCGATTCTGTCCATTTTATCAAGTTGCTTTTGACGGCTCTTCGCGCGACCGGTAGTAGAAGCACGAGCTTTATTGCGCGCAATAAAGTCTTCCATTTTCGCGATTTCTTCCTGCTGCTTCTCAAACGCATCAAAATGCTGGCTGCGTTTCGTCTCGGACTGAGCCAGGAAGGATTCGTAGTTCCCTGTGTAACGATTCAGCTTGGTAAATTCCAAGTGATAAATCACATTCACGACTTCGTTCATGAAGGTCGTGTCATGGGAAATCAGCATGAAGGCATAAGGATATTCCTTCAAGTAGTTTTTCAGCCACACGATATGCTCTTCATCCAAGTAGTTCGTCGGCTCATCCAGCAAAAGAACAGTTGGTTTTTCCAGCAACAATTTTGCCAAAAGAACCTTGGTACGCTGACCACCAGAGAGCGATGCTACATCGCGCTCCAAACCGATTGCACTCAAACCCAAAGCGTTGGCGATTTCATCTACTTTCGCATCGATCAAATAAAAGCCGCTTGTTTCCAGCTTGTCTTGAATTTCGCCCATGCGCTCCAGCAATTCTTCCAGTTCCTCAGGAGTTGCCTCGGCCATTTTTTCACCAATCGTCATCAGTTCAGCCTCTTGCTCTAACAGCGGCAGGAAGGCGTCCTTCAGTACGTCACGAATCGTTTTACCAGCTTGCAGCTTGGTATGCTGATCCAAATATCCGTATTCGATTTTGGGCATCCATTCAATACGACCATTATCAGGCAAGTTTTGGCCTGTCAAAATCCCCATCATCGTTGATTTTCCTGTACCATTTGCGCCTACAAGTCCGACACGGTCATTCGGTTGCAAACGGAAAGACACATCGCGAAACAACACTCGGTCTCCAAAACCATGGGACAAATTCTCTACAATCAAAACACTCATGCTCTATTCTTCCTCCTGATCTGTTTCCTCTATGAGGCTTACAACAAAATTCTTTCAAAAAATGCAGGAGCGTACCGTGCCACATAAGATTCGCCCGTAAATACCAATTCGTCCAGCCGGACACGCATATCCTGGAGGTTGACACGTTCCCCGGCGATGTTTAAAATCGCGGCTCGTGTCATCACCCTCAGAATATTGACTTCTGTAGCCAGCTTGTCACCGAACAACTTGCCACTATGCACAATCTCTGAGCGATGATTGTACGATTTTTTTACAAACTGTGCAATCCGTTCACGCTGTAAGGCGGTTTCTCCAAAATAGTACCCCATTCGGACACGCAATTTATAGGTAATCTCGCCTTTTTTGCCATCGGGAACAAACAATGATTCCAATGCAATCCACAGATCCAACAGCTGATCCTCATAGTTTTTCTTCTCCAGTGAAAGCGAATAGCGACGAAAAGCAAGGGATGGCAGCTTCTGTTCGACTAATGAATGAAAAATGCCCGCAGTTTCATCATCAAATGTGTACTTGTCACCATCAAGCGATCGCTTCAAATACGTAATGCCATACATATTGCCATTGACGGTGATGATGTAAGGAATCGAACAAGTCCCCGTTGTAGACGCTAGATTCAGCTTACTTTCGATTTCTTCAATCCATACCCGATCATCCGTTATTTTCATCTCTTCGTGATCCCCAACTAAAAATAAACTGTTGGGATCTACACGCAAATCAAAGGTTCGCTTGTTCTCGTCCATTTCATTGCGCAAAAAACGAGACGCGATTTCATATGGCTTCTTTGCGCCTGATATGAGCGTGTACGAATTAGGTAAATCGATCCGAACGGGCTGTGCTGTTGTTGAATTGAATACGGGGGCGATTAAGACCGGCATAGTTCTCGCTCCTTCCAGACCAGCAGAGCTCGTTTATTGTTTACATAATAAATATTATGTTCTATAAACAGTATCGTGCCATTCTGTAGTTTTGACAACATATCAATTCCTTCTAAATGTGGACATGCTTCCTCACCATACGAGTTTGGAACAACCTCATTATAGAATACCAGCATTTCCTATGATTCGTCATCATGTGTTTACGCCAAACTAGGTAAAGAAGGAGTTGATTTTATGGAAAAGGACCATATTCTAGATGAAAATCCGCATCAAACTTACAATAATGTAGCTCGGCCGCTGGAACAGACTGGCGAACCCCAGCCCGGCTCTAAAAAAGTGAAGCAGCAAAATCATTCACGTTCCATTCAAACGCGCGAAGGATAAAGAATGGCACCCGGCTCCAATGCAGTCGGGTGCTACTGCCCTTCCTTTTTTTTACATCAAAAAAGATTGAATTGTCCCACAAGGATGCACTATGATAAATTTAGTATCCTTGATGGAGGTTAAGTGAAGATGATCACCATTCCACTTCCGGGCAACCATAGCCCTCTTTCCAATTTGATCAGCTATAGTGTTTCCCCGCTATACGAGATGGCTGCTAGTTTGCATACACTCGCCCAAGAGACACCTCCCGAGCGATTTGCGTATTGGACCGAAGAAAAGGTAGAGCAGTTTGAGTCAGCCCGTCTTTTAAAAGAATGGGGTTATTTTGTCCCCCTCTTTCGATATGGGATCCCAGACTCATTTGACCCCCTACATACAAAAGGTGTCATGGCTGTCGATGATCAGTATGAGTACTTCGTAACACTTCCCACTGATCATTTTGTGCGTAGCATGAAACCGATCTTGGAGGAGTGGATATCGCATCACGATACTCCTGTGGTTGCCTTCGATTTAGAAGAGGATGCCGACTATGTGAAAGGCCGTTTCAGCCTGTTCGTTTCATCTTATTGGCAGTTATTTTTTGAGGCGAATTGGGAGGCGATTGCTCCAAAATTTGTGCGTGAAGCAGAACGGATTTATTACTCTTTACAAGGAATCCATTCCCTTACCACCTATCTGCAATCCATTTCTCCCGCAATTACCTATGACACAGAAACTCATCAGCTTACCTGTCCGAGTAATGGTCCAAGCTACGATGCGCAGCATCTCATTCTTTATCCGAGCTATTATTATGCCCAAGAACCCACGCTTACGAAAAAAGGCTGGAATGCCCATTTGCTGTATTCCATCTCGGAAGTTCCCACTCAACCAAAAACGCCCTCATGAAGGGCGTTTTTCATGTTGCATATGAGCGACAATCAATTTATCTAATTGTTGGCTGATTCTCACGATTTCAGGGTCAAGAAAATTGTAACCTGCATCTTTTGCTGCGCGCTCTAGTTTTAGTCGCAAGTCATCAATCATCTGACTCGTAATTTCCATGCTGCAGACCCCCACCTAACGTTGTCTCCCACTATTTTACATTATATAAGAACAGGTGGAAAGGGTAAGATGTGGAAGAAAAAGCCTTGTACCCATTTCCGGCACAAGGCTTTTCCCACTTCCTATTTCATGACGTGGATCGGACGACCCAGAGCCAATTCAGCAGCTTCCATTGTTACTTCACCCAGTGTTGGATGTGCGTGGATGGTCAGCTCGATATCTTCGAGTGTTGCGCCCATTTCGATTGCCAATCCGATCTCTGCGATGATGTTGGATGCTTCTGGACCAACGATTTGCGCACCCAATACGAGATTCGTTTCTTTTTCTGCAATCAGCTTCACATAGCCTTCGCCTGCATTTACAGACAGAGCGCGACCGTTTGCTGCGAATGGGAAACGACCTACAACGTAATCGATGCCTTTTTCTTTTGCTTCTTTCTCATTGATTCCTACGCTTGCGATTTCTGGATCGCAGAATACAACCGCTGGAATCGCCTTGTAGTCTACTTCTGCTGGATGGCCAGCAATTGCCTCAGCAGCAACCTTACCTTCGTAGGAAGCTTTGTGAGCCAACGCAGGACCTGCTACGATATCCCCGATCGCGTAAACGTTAGGAATGCTCGTGCGACCTTGCTTGTCGACAACGATCAAACCACGGTCAGTCACGTTCATACCGATATCGCGAATACCGAGTTCATCTGTATTCGGACGACGTCCAACAGTAACGAGTACGTATTCCGCCTCGATTTTTTGTTGCTCACCTTTTACCTCTGCAGTCACGATCACGCCGTTTTCTGTCTCTTCCATTCCTTGTGCCAGT
The DNA here is from genome assembly GCF_013332445.1 of Brevibacillus sp. HB1.1. NCBI lineage: Bacteria > Bacillati > Bacillota > Bacilli > Caryophanales > Paenibacillaceae > Brevibacillus > Brevibacillus sp. HB1.1. Next base: position 265,671 of record NZ_JABMIV010000001.1, read on the forward strand.
GCTTTTGTATGGATGGTAACGTCGAGCTTTTTCAGCTTGCGTTCCACCAAACGTGGCATGTCTGGCTCAAATCCTGGCAAGATTTGATCGGAACCTTCCAAAATCGTAACTTTTGTACCAAACTTCGCAAACACCGTACCCAGCTCGATACCGATGTATCCGCCACCGATTACCACGAGGCTCTTCGGCAGTTCAGTCAAGGACAGCGCTTCAGTAGAAGACATTACGCGTTTGCCAAACGGGAATGCAGGCAACTCGATTGGGCGCGAACCAGTTGCAATGATGCAATGCTGGAAGCGATAACGGTTGACATCATAACCGTGGAATACACGTACTTCATTTTCACTTACGAACAGTGCTTCACCAGGGATTACCTGGATTTTGTTGCCTTTGAAGAGGGAGCCTACGCCACCAGTCAGTTGCTTCACGATGCCGCTTTTCCACTCTTGTACTTTGGCAAAATCCACTTTTACATTTTCCATGGTGATACCCATGGATTCTGTATGTTGTGTGTGCTCATATGTGTGTGCAGCGTGGATCATCGCTTTGGAAGGGATGCAACCTACGTTCAGGCATACGCCACCCAGCTCACCTTTTTCCACGACAGCTACTGTTTTGCCCATTTGAGCAGCACGAATCGCCGCAACATATCCACCTGGACCCGCACCGATTACAAGCACGTCTACTTCTGTAGTAAATTCACCTACTACCATTGTCTCTTATCCCTCCATGACGAGCAGCGTTGGGTTTTCGAGGAGCTGCTTCACGTAGTTGACGAAACGCTGTGCAGGTTCGCCATCAACCAAGCGGTGGTCAAAGCTCAAGGACAGGTGCAACATTTGACCAACCACGATTTCTCCGTTTTTCACAACTGGTTTTTCGCTGATGCGGCCAACACCCAGAATAGCTACTTCTGGATGGTTAATGATAGGCGTGAAGAACATACCACCAGCAGAACCGATGTTTGTGATGCTGAAAGTGGAACCTTTCAACTCATCTGCAGTCGCTTTGCGGTCGCGTGCTTTCTTCGCCAGGTCGCCGATTTCACCTGCGATTTGGAAGATGGATTTGCTGTCAGCGGATTTCACAACTGGAACGAGCAAGCCGTCTTCTGTCGAGGTAGCGATACCGATGTTGTAGTACTTTTTAAAGATGATTTCTTGTTTTTCATCGTCGATAGAAGCGTTGAGTTCTGGGAATTTCTTCAGACCAGCTACAACTGCTTTCACGATCATAGGCAGGTAAGTCAGCTTCACACCACGCTCTTCAGCAAGTGGCTTCGCATCTTTACGCATAGCGACAAGCGCTGTAACATCCACTTCGTCAAAGATCGTTACGTGTGGTGCTGTGTAAGCAGATTTCACCATTGCTTTCGCGATTGCTTTACGCATACCTTTCAGTGGAACGCGCTCTTCCAGTTCGCCTGCTTGAGGTGTGTGGTGAACAGTTGGAGCCGCTGCTGCTTGTGCTACACCTGTAGCTGCTGCTGCAGGAGCCTCAGTTGCTACTGGAGCTGCCACTGCTTGTGCAGTTGGTGCTGCTGCTCCGCCAGATACGAAGCGATCTACGTCATCGCGTGTGATGCGACCCAATTTGCCTGTACCAGGTACATTAGCCAATTGAACGCCTTTTTCCCGAGCGTATTTGCGAACGGAAGGTGTAGCCAACACATGCTTACGATCAATTGGTGCCGCTACTGCTGTTGCAGTTGCTTGTGCCATTGGCGTCTCCAGAGCTTGGTTCGCATTTGCACTCACTTGGGAACCGATGTCACAACCTGGCTCCATTTTGTCTGCAGCTTGAGGCGCTGGTGCCGCTTCAGCAGCGTGGGAATCGCCATGACCATGGTCTGGCAGGTTCGGAATTTCGCCTTCTACGTCAAACTCGATCAGTGGATCGCCGACTACAGAAACCGTACCCTCAGTTACTTTCAGATCGATAACTTTCCCTTTAACAGGCGACGGTACTTCTACAACCGCCTTGTCATTTTGTACTTCCATGATGACTTGGTCTTCTTCTACGGAATCTCCGGGCTGTACGTGCCATTTGACGATTTCGCCTTCATGGATACCCTCGCCGAGCTCCGGGAGTCTGAATGTAAAACGACTCACAGTATCTCCTCCTTGTAAGCATTTATCATAAATTTTTACTTAATATCGCTAGAAAGAAGGCGGAAAGCTTTCAACTTTTCCGCCATTATGTCCGTTTCTCAATTAAAAATCGAGGACTTGAGTCAGACCATCTACTACGCGTTTTACGTCAGGCAGCCATACATCTTCTGCTTGTGCAAACGGGTAAACAGTATCTGGTGCTGTAATACGCAGTACTGGTGCTTCGAGGTGCAGGATTGCACGCTCGTTGATTTGCGTGATGATTTCTGCCGCAACACCAGACGTTTTTTGTGCTTCTTGAACAACGATCGCACGGTTTGTTTTCTTCACAGAAGCTACGATGGTATCGATATCGAGTGGGCTGATGGTGCGCAGGTCGATTACTTCCACTTTTGCTCCACGCGCTTTCTCGATTTCTTCTGCTGCTTTCAGGCTGGTATGCACCATCGCACCATAGGTGATGATGGTAACATCGCTACCTTCTTTTACTACGTTTGCTTTGCCAAGTGGAATCGTGTACTCGCCTTCTGGAACTTCTTGACGGAAGGAACGGTACAGCTTCATGTGCTCAAGGAATACAACTGGATCGTTGTCGCGAATCGCGGAGATCAACAGTCCTTTTGCATCATATGGGTTGGAAGGGATAACCACTTTCAGACCCGGAGTTTGCAGCATCAAACCTTCCAAAGAGTCTGCATGCAGCTCAGGCGTTTTTACACCACCACCAAATGGGGAGCGAAATGTAATTGGGCTCGTGAAGCGACCACCGGAACGGTAGCGCATACGGGAAGATTGGGATGCTACAGCATCAAACGTTTCAAATACGAAACCGAAGAACTGAATTTCTGCTACTGGACGGAAGCCGTTGATGGAAAGACCGACAGCCAAACCGCCGATTCCGGACTCAGCAAGTGGTGTATCGAATACGCGCTGCTCGCCGAACTCAGCTTGCAGACCTTCTGTTGCACGGAACACCCCGCCGTTGTTACCTACGTCTTCACCGAAGACAAGAACGGTTTCATCGCGCTTCAACTCTACGCGCATTGCATCCGTAATGGCTTGAACCATTGTCATTTGTGCCATGGCTTATTTCGACTCCTTCGCCAGGAATTCTGCCTTTTGCTCTTCGAGTGCAGGCGGCAGTGTCTCAAACATTACATCGATCAGTTCGCTAACTTTCATCTTAGGTGTTTCGTCCGCTTTTTTGATTGCGTCCGCAACAGCTGCTTTCGCTTCTTCGATGACAGCTTCTTCGTCTTTTTCGCTCCAGAGGCCTTTTGCTTCGAGGAACTTGCGGAAGCGGATCAGTGGATCGCGCAGTTCCCACTCGCTTTGCTCTTCACCTGTACGGTAACGAGTTGGGTCGTCACCAGCCATGGTATGAGGACCATAACGGTACGTCATTGCTTCGATCAGAGTCGCACCTTCGCCATTCACGCCGCGCTCTTTTGCTTGTTGAACCGCGTAGTAAACTGCGAGAATATCCATACCGTCAACGCGTTCGCTAGCAATACCAGCCGCAACTGCTTTGACTGCGATATTTTCAGAAGCCGTTTGTTTTTCGAACGGCAGAGAGATCGCATAACCGTTGTTTTGGGAGAAGAAGATAACAGGCAGCTTGTATACACCTGCAAAGTTCATACCTTCGTAGAAGTCACCTTGGGAGGTCGCACCGTCACCAAAGTAGTTGATCGCAACGTTCTTTTCACCGCGCAGCTTGTAACCCATTGCAACACCTGTTGCTTGTGTACATTGAGCCGCGATGATGATTTGTGGCATCAATACGTTTACACCTTCAGGAATTTTGCCGCCCTCGATGTGTCCGCGGGAGTACAGGAATGCCTTGTGCATAGGGTAACCATGCCATACCATTTGTGGAATATCACGGTAGCTAGGCAGGACAAAGTCTTCTTTGGAAAGAGCACCCTCGGAACCGATCATGCTTGCTTCTTGACCAGCTACTGGTGCATAGAAACCAAGACGGCCTTGGCGGTTCAAGCTAATTGCGCGTTGGTCCCATACACGGGTAAATACCATTTTACGCATCAGTTCACGTAATTCATCATCGGAGAGCTTAGGCATCAAGTCAGGACGAACAACCGTACCATCCGGGGCAAGAATTTGCAGCGGGGCGTTGTTCTCTGTTTGTTCAACAGCAGTGGATACGCTCATCACATTCACCTCGTCACTAGAATAAGGGACTTCCTTTTCCCGAGTTGCCCTTTGTCGCCTTAATCTGAGCATCTGCTCGATGAGCGACGAGTACAATTCGCGGCGGAAGTGACCCTGATAAAAACCAGAAGAAAGTTGCCTGGTGCAAGAAAGGGCTTACAGCCCGTTTGCAACACCCTGTTATATTGCAGTCAAAATACCTGTTTAACGTGTTATAGTATTGATATTACAGGGTTTATTTCCTCTCTGTTATCATTTACTATATAAGCTGTATCAGTTTTTTTCAAGGCTTAGTTTTTCAATTGAGCAAACAGGGAGTGTGAATCGATGTCTGACTATGTAAAGCGAACCATAATGAAAGAAGAAGTGCCCAGCATCCACGTGGACACTCCCCGCTCGGTCAAAGTATACCTACCGCCGGGGTACAATGAGCTTCTTTCTTACCCTGTTGTGTATTGCCAGGATGGGAACGACTTTTTTACGATGGGGCGAATCGCGACCATCTCCAATCAATTGATTCTGGAAGAAGGTATCGAACCCTACATCGTCGTCGGTGTCTCAGTCGATCGCAACAAGCGCACGAGCGAGTATTCTCCATCAGGGTCGAGAAACGCAGCTTATCAGCGTTTTTTCACTGAAGAGCTGATCCCTTACATAGAGGAGCATTATCCTGTACGCCGTGATCCTGCTTCACGTGTGCTGGCAGGAGACTCTTTAGGTGGAACCGTTTCTTTGCATCTCGCATTGGAAAACCCCGACCTCTTTCCACAGGTACTCGCGCTATCCGGGGCGTTTTTCCAAACGACACTCGACCCGCTTTTGAATCAGTCCAGCCTATCCTGGCTGCGAATCTGGATGGTCGTTGGCCTCGATGAGACAGCTGTGGAAACAAGTGCGGGTACCTTCGATTTTGTGCAATGGAATCGCGAGGCAAAACAGATTCTTGAGGACAAACAAGCTACCTTGTCCTACCGAGAAAAACCAGGGAATCACGTCTGGGGTTTGTGGCAAAAAGAGCTGCCTGACGCCTTGCGCTACTTCTTCCCCCCTCCCCGTCTGTAACCATTACGAGCCATTGATTTCTTTAATATCCTCGTACCCGTAGTAGCGGCCATCCACCAGGAAAATGCCTTGGTGGTTGGCTTTTTCAATTTCGCCCGCAACCTGATTTGCGTCGTTTAGGACGATGTTGACAATCTTGCTCTCGTCCCGTTTCATTTGATTGAGAATGCGTTCTCGCTCTTTAGCCGAGATCATATCCATCCCTCTTTTCCCCTATGTTGGATAGCTATAGTATTTCATTGGCGGGTCTGAATTACACACAAGCGAGTCAACCGAATGGAACCAAAAAAAGTCTTGCCGCTCTCCCATTTTCCGGACACGGCAAGACTTTACTACGTCTTTATTTATTGTTCGATAGTTGTATATTTAAAATCTCTACCACCAAACGGGTTGATCAAAAATCCTTTGACCTTGTCATTTTTTATATAGGGTCTTGCGCCATAGTACACAGGGGCAATTGGCATTTCCTCCATTAAGATGGTCTCTGCCTCACGCATGATCGCATTACGCTTCGTCGGGTCTTTTTCCAAGTAACTCTGTACGATTAGCTCTCGGTATCTAGCATTTTCCCAAGCAGCATCGTTCGTCCCCACTGTTTTGTCCTTGAAAATTTCCAGGAAATTGATGGGGTCGTTAAAATCAGCACCCCAATTTCGGTAGGCAAACTGATAGTTTTTGGAGCGCTTGTTTTGTAAAAAAACTTTTTCCTCCAAGCCACTGATTTTCACATCAACACCTAGACTTCTTTTCCATTGGTCCTGAAGAGCTTCAGCCAGCTTTTTCTGACGATCGTCACCTGATCCATATGTGTAAGTCACATCTGGCATCGTCGAAAGCCCCAGCTCCTTTAACCCTTCCGCCAATAACTGTTTGGCTTTGTCTACATCCTCTTGAAAATAGTCATTTCCGCTGAGCTGCATAGAAGGCGGAACCCATGCAAAAGCGGCAGGCACCCCTGTCTGTACGATTCCGTCTACGAGAGGCTGCCGTTGGATGGAATACGAGAAGGCTTGTCGAATCTTTTTATTCGTAAAAGGGGGCATGGTTGTATTAAAGGTGACGGCAACTGTATTCGGATACGGCGCCATTACGATTTTTCCTTCATCCTGTAAAGCGGGGATCACATCGACGGGCAACACGTAGGTTGGATGCCCTCCCCAATCCAAATCACCAGAATCAAACAACGCTTGAGCGGTGTTGGTATCGGTAATCATGCTCCACACGATTTTGTCGAGCTTCACGGTATCTTTGTCATGATACTTCTCGTTTTTCACAAGAACCAATTTGTTTTTATGCTCCCACAGCTCCATTTTGAATGGGCCGTTGCCCACGTAGTTGTCTGGAGACGCTGCCCAATTCGGATGTGCCTCCAAGGTCTTTTTATGTAAAGGAAACAATGTCGGGAAAGCCGTCAGCTCGTAAAAAAACGGAGCTGGCGAATTGAGCTTAACCTCTAGTGTAAAATCGTCTAACGCTTTGACCCCTACGTCTTCATATGATCCTTTCCCTGTGTTGAATTCCTCTGCTCCTTTAATGAAATAAAGCATATAAGCATATTCGGATGCTGTCTTCGGATCGAGATTTCTTTTCCAGGCGAACTCAAAATCATGGGCGGTTACCGAATCTCCGTTGCTCCATAACGCATTCGACTTCAATTTGAACGTGTACGTCGTCAAATCCTCGGATACCGTATAACTGTCGGCAATTGCGTTGGCTATTTTCCCATCCGGTCCATAGCGAGTCAATCCTTCAAAACAGGCAGTAATGACATCAAAGGAAGTGCCATCGGAAGCAAGTCCGGGATCTGCTGTCGGAGGCTCTCCACCGTCTGCATTCCAATTCAATACCCTCTCTTTTCCTGTTGGCTGCGCTGGTTGAGATGCCTGATCATTCGGTTTGTTCGTTACCGCCGTTTCACTTGTACTACAGCCCGCTAAAACTTGAAGTAGCAAGAAGCAGCTCAAAACGAAGCTCATCCTCTTTCTCATTGAGACCATCCCCCTTGATTCCATTCGATTCCATACACCAGTAAACGCTATCGCTTTATCACACTACCATGATAACGCAAGTGTAGACGAAACAAATCAGACGGTATGGCGAAAAACAGAGCGCATAGAGACTCTTATTTTGTACAAATTGTCTAACTATTTGGAATTCGTTGTTGCGACAAAGAAAAAAGCCAGTCTTCCCTTCGACTGGCTACAAGTGGTTGAAACGATTACAGCGTTTCCAATAATTGCTCGACTGCTTCCACAACGGTCTTGATATGTTGATCGCTAATGTGTCGATGCGTCGTAAAGCGAATGACGTACTCGTCAAAATCAACAGCGAGCACTCCTTTTTCCTCCAAACGCTCCAAGAAGGCGACAGCTGTTTGCCCAATCGAGTCTGTATTCACCAGCACGATATTCGTCTCGACTTGCTCGACCTGAAGCGATAGCTGGCGCAAGCCTTTTGCCAATTGCTGTGCCCTTTCATGGTCTTCTGCCAATCGTTCGGCCATCTGTGTCAGAGCGATAATGCCTGGTGCTGCCAAATACCCTGCCTGACGCAGCCCGCCTCCTACTTTTTTTCTCCACCATCTCGCCTCTTCGATAAACGCACGATCTCCAGCCAAAATGGAACCCACCGGAGCACTCAGCCCTTTGGACAAACAAATCTGGACGGTATCGGCAAAAGCGCTTAGCTCACTGACTGCAACACCTTGAGCCACAGCCGCATTGAAGAGACGAGCACCGTCCAAATGAACGGGAATACCGTGTTTTTGTGCTGTATCATAGACACTCTTCATTTGCGCAACAGAGATTACCGCCCCGCCAGCGCGATTATGCGTATTTTCGAGACAGATCAATTTTGTGCGAGGAAAATGGATATTGTTGCCCCGAATCGCCCTCTCTACATCTTCTGCACGTAGAGCACCACGTTCTCCAACCAGCGTCCTTGTTTGTACGCCAGCCAATGCCGACATAGCGCCGCCCTCATAGTAAAAAATGTGCGAATCCGCTTCCGCAATGACCTCGTCTCCGTTAACACAATGCGTCAAAACAGCGACCTGATTGCCTTGCGTTCCACTTGTTACGAACAGAGCAGCTTCCTTTCCGAGTATTTCTGCCGCAATCGCTTCCAAACGATTGACAGTTGGGTCCTCTCTATAAACATCATCACCAACCTCCGCTTCCACCATCGCTCGAAGCATCTCCTCGGTTGGTTTCGTAACGGTATCGCTGCGCAAATCGATTTTCATAGATGACTCTCCTTCCACCGTATTGTCATTCTCTAGACATATCGTAACACTTTCAACATTGCATCCTGTTTTCCCTCTTGCTAAGATGAAAGGGTAACTTACATACAGTTAGGGGATTTGACCTGTGAAACTAAAAATCACTCGTAACGCTGCCAAGCAATTGGCTCCAATCATCGAGGCAGAAGAAGACAAAGAATTGAAACTGCGCGTTTATATTACTCACTCTCACGGTGATCATGCACACTACGGACTCGCTCTGGACAAGCCAACAGAAGAAGATGTTGTGATCTCGACCGACAAAGAGATCGATGTGATCGTGAAAAAGGATGAGCCATTGCTGGATGGCATCATCATTGATTACCTTTTCTTGCCACAAGAAGGTTTTGTAATTACCAACCCTTCCAAAGGTAACACAGGCGACCACTAAGCATGATACAGATAAACCCTCTGCTTTTTTACAGGCAGAGGGTTTTCTTTGATGATGAGAATCTTATTCGTCAGTAGACATGCTAAACAGCGCTGTCGGTAAATCTTTCAGCAACGGGGAAGATACGTCATCAACCTGCGTCATAACAAGGCGATGGACAGGACGTGTCATCGCGACATACAACAGTTTTGCGTCCCATTCATTATTTTGATAGGCGTCTACATCCAGTAGAATGACCACATCAAACTGCAAGCCTTTTGTTAAGAAAGCAGGCATGATGGTTACGCCACCCGGAAATTGGTTATCTTTTGTTCCTAACAGGGTTAGATCAGCTATTTTGTCTTGCAGGCCTTTATGTGCTTTTTTACTCGCTTGAATGGTTTTCGCTACGATCGCAATCGTTTTGAAGCCTTCCGACTGGTAGGCAACCACACGCGAAGAGATGTCCTCCCACAGTTGGGCTCGTGAGCGAGCCTTGACCATGATTGGTTTTTCACCATGTCGCAAAACCGGTTTTGCCAATACTGTCTCGGGCAATTCAATTTGCCTCAACACTTCATTGGCACAACGCATAATCTCAATAGTCGAACGATAGCTTTGCGACAACGTATAATAGGAAGGAAACAGCTGTGCAAAAATCCCCTTCGTCAACTCTTCCCAGGCATGAATCCCCCGGTAGCTATGAATACCTTGCGCAATATCTCCCACGATCGTTAGCGAGTTTCGCTTAGTTGCCAATGCAATGACGGCTATTTCTAGCGCACTCAAGTCTTGTGCTTCATCCACGACCGTATGATCAAAATGCTCTGCCTTATTCATTCCTTCAACAATATGCTGCAAGTATAGCAATGCCGCGATATCTTCCGGCTCCAATCTCTCCTCTGCAAACAATGCAGCGCTAGACTGAGTCACATCACGCACAATTTCGTCTGAAATGTCAGCAGGTACGAGCTTGCGCAGCAATTCCTCGTCAGCAATCAACTCGCGATAAGCTGCGAAGATTTCCAGTCTCGGAAATGAAGTCAGGTACGTATCTAATATCTGCTCCAGCATTTTCTCGAATTTGTACAAGCCTTCTTTGTCCAAATCGACTTTTCGCTCTCGCAAATGGGCAAACAATTGCTTGTTCATTTCTTGTTTCAAATGCTTGCGAAGCGCTTCTACCCGTCGATGATACGGCATAGTGGCGAATTGCTCCAAGAAGCATTGGCGAATAAAATCACCCGGAATCGAAAATACTTGCTTCGTTTTGTTGTATAAAAAGCTGAGCTTCTTGAAAGGAATTCTTGTTTCGACGATATACCGAATGTATTGCTCCAGCGCCTCCCGACAAGCGAGCGATCCTTTAAAGCGAAGCCTGTTTCGTGTCATTTCTTGCTGGCGCTCATCCTGCCCCTCTTCGAAGAACAATTGAAGAGGCTTATCAGGACTCACGATTCTCCATCCTTTTGGCAGCAGAGGCTTCACAAGACGCGCTGCCCAATCTACAAAAGTAGACTGTTGAACATCATCGACTCCCAGCTCAGGCAAAACCTCGGATATATAGGTAAGAAACATCCGGTTAGGTGCAAACACCATGAACTTTTTGGACATCATGGAATCCTGGTAGTTATAAATCAAATAGGAGAGTCGGTGCAGAGCAATGGTTGTTTTTCCGCTCCCCGCTACTCCTTGCACAACAATGGGCCGTTCTTTTTCCGCCCGGATAATATCATTCTGCTCGGATTGAATCGTAGCGACGATGTCTTTTAGCCTACTATCGTTCGCCTGATTCAGATTGGCTGCCAAAAATTCATCAATGAAGCCCTCTTGCAAAAATTCGTCGGGATGCCCCATCTCGCGGTTAATCGTTTCTTTTACCGCTCCATCATAGATGCCGACGATCTTTCCGTCTTCGATCGCAAAATTACGCTTTAGTCGAACTTCACCACGCACGATCTCGCGTCCCATCCGGTAAAACGCTTCTTTGCTCTCACCGGAATAATAAAGACTGGCGATAGGCGCGCGCCAATCCACGACGACAGAATCAAACGTATCGCTGCGTACAATTCCCCGTTTTCCTATGTAGACCTCATCCAGCTCGTAGATTTCATCTTTCAAGAAATCCACTCTGCCGAAATAAGGCTTCTCTCGACCCTGATCTTCCAGGTAGCTCAATTCCTTAGCCTTTTTATAGTTAACGACCTGTTTGACATAATCATCTGTTGCCTCGCGAATATCATTGCGAAGCTGCTCCATTTCTTCGTCGATCGCTGAAATTGTTTCATCCAGCTTTTTTTGTTCCCATTCATAATCACGATGCTGTGTACTCACATTCATTCCCCCTCACATGTATCGTGTCATTGAACGACTCAGGACCATTGCCTGGCCAACCATATTCCAACCGCACAAGAAAGTAGACCGACTCCCAAACTAAGCAGAGCGTACAAAGTGCCACGTAACAGGTGGCCTTCTCCCCAAAAAGAGACTACTTCCAAGGAGAAGCTTGAGAAAGTCGTAAATCCTCCCATGACCCCCGTTGCAAATAAGAGGTAGAGTGTCGGAGATAAAAAGCCACGTTCTTTCCCCAGCACGAACAAGATGCCGATGATCAAAGATCCACAAACATTGGCGATCCAGGTTCCCCACGGCCATCCCGGCTGATTCGCGAGCAAAGACAATAGGTAGCGCAAAAGAGAGCCAACTGCTCCTCCAACCGCCACAGCTATCCACGCCATCGCTTTCCCTCCCTGGCTATCACAGCTTATGTATGTCACAGAAAAAGACACCCTAGCGTCAAGCGAGGATGTCTGTCGTATCAGTAATTGTTATCTTACTGTTTTGGCTTATTTTCTTCAAGGTCTTCCACATAACGGATGGAATCCAAATTTGCTCTCAATGAAAGCTTAACGGCGTCAATGTACTTTTGGCGCAATGCTTTTTGTTCGAGCTTTTCCTCTTCGGTCAAACCTTCTTCGCGCGATTTTTTGACCAATTCGTTGATGCGTTTAATTTCTGCGTCAGATACCACTGCTGGTTCCTCCCACTCTGTAGTAGTGCCGCTTCATTATACCACATTCGAATGATCCCGCAAGACAGCCGAACACTTACGGAGTATCAGGAAGGATGAGAGTCTGACCTGGGTAAATCCTGTTGCTCTCTAAACCGTTCGCATCCTTAATTTCTATTATATAGTCCCGAACATCCATCTGATCTGTATTGTATTGAACAGCTAACGACCATAGGCTATCTCCAGATTGTACGGTTACTTCTATGCCTTGTGGCTCCTCCATTGGCGAAGAAGCAAACACTAGTTCGGTTAACAGGTAAAAAAAGAGAGTAAATGTAATAAGAAACAAGAGAGCTTGTCCTCTCGTGATACCAAAACGAACACGACGTTCTTCTTTTTTCTCGAAACGATTACGTACTGTCAATGAATTCATAATAATGGCCTCCTCACAAACATACGTTCTGATCACTTGTAGCCTCATAATAAATGAGAACATATGTTCATGTCAACAAATAATCGAACTTATGTTTGTCGAACGCAAGCTCCCATGGTATAATATAGGAAAATATGTTCGAGAAATCAGGGGTGTCTTTCTATGTCAAAATTATCGAGTAGACAACAAGCCATCATCGAGTTCATACGAAAGGAAGTTCGTGATAAAGGATATCCGCCATCTGTACGTGAAATTGGGGAGGCTGTTGGACTAGCTTCCAGCTCAACAGTACATGGGCATTTGGCACGCTTAGAGAAAAAAGGCCTCATTCGTCGAGATCCTACCAAACCTCGTGCCATCGAATTGCTATCAGATGAAGATCGTTTTCAAGACAATTTCGAAGACTCTGTCGTCCGTGTGCCAGTAATCGGAAAAGTAACCGCTGGACAACCGATTACTGCCATTGAGGATGTAGAAGAGTACTTCCCGCTTCCAGACAATATCGTGACTTCTGACAAGGTCTATATGCTGCGCGTCTCCGGGAACAGTATGATTGATGCCGGAATTCTCGACGGAGACTACGTCATTGTTCGCCAACAGCACGTAGCCAACAATGGTGATATTGTCGTAGCCATGACAGAAGAAGACGAAGCGACCGTTAAAAGATTTTTCAAAGAAAAGAATCACTTCCGTCTCCAACCGGAAAATGCCACGATGGAACCGATCATCCTGGAGCATGTCACTATTCTCGGTAAAGTCATCGGTGTTTATCGACTCATTCACTAGTTCCCACGTAAAAAAGGACAGCCGAGGCTGTCCTTTTTGTTTTCTGTCTATTATCTGGCGATAAAAAACCAGATGATCATCGTAACTTGCAAGATGACTTTTACGACTGCACTACCTAAAAATCCGATCAGTGAGCCTACGCCCGCTTTCACTGCTCTCTCCATCGACTGCTTCTGCACCATCAACTCTACGAGAACGACGAATACGAACGGTAAGATCAGCATACCAAACGGTGGGAAAACGAAAATCCCGAGGATAATACCGACCGCAGCAGCAATGGACGACCATTTGGACCCTCCATACCTTTTCACGAAGTACATATTCGTCAGCAAGTCAGCACCGTAAAGCAGAATGCTTAGAACGACCATTCCCCACCAAAAGGATGCCGGCAATCCCGCTCCCGGATCTGCAATGAAAAAGTGATAGAGCAAAAAGCCCGCCCACAGTAATATCGTATCAGGTAAAACGGGTAAGAAAATTCCTGCGATGCTTAGCAAGAACAATAACACAACCACTACCCACAAAAATATTTCCATCTACTACACTCCCTTCATTTAGGTATACGAGTGATTATCGATTTCGTTGCGTACTTATTCACTTTTGTCTAAACTTTTTTAAAAGAAAGCAGACATGGAGGTAGTCTCATGAGAAATTGGCATGATCTCTCCTACTTGGGCAGAGGGACGATTCGCCAAAAAGCAGCGTGGGAAGCGATTCAACAGACGCACATCATGGAAGTACTATCCGATTACCATCCAGTGCTTGCCGGAACCATCCCATTGGACATTGATGTTGTGCAAAGCGATCTGGATATTATTTGCGAGAGTCATGATCTGGAGCAGTTTGAGCAGGCTGTTCGTACAGCATTTGGCTGTTTGCCCGGATTTGAAGTGACACACTCAGATGTGAATAGTACGCCCACGTGCGTTATCTCGTTTTTCACAGCTGGCTTTTGGTTTGAATTGTTTGCTCAACCGGTAGCTGTCGAAAAGCAAAACGCCTATCGTCATATGGACATCGAAGCACGATTGTTAGTCATAGGAGGCTTGGATGCGTATAAACAGATCAGGACTCTGAAGCAAAGCGGCATCAAGACAGAGCCTGCATTTGCTCGATACTTTCATATCCCAGGTGATGATCCATACGAGGCTTTGTTGCAATTGGAGCCGTTAACAGACCAGGAATTACGACAAAGAGTTCAGCTGCTGCGAAAGGATTAATCTTCGAGCAAAGAGCCAATCTCTGCTGCTTGAAAGCAGGAAGGATGCATCGCTTTCGGGCGAAAAGCTTTTTGAATGCGGGCTTTTTCGTTTCATGTCTCGCAACGCGCTTTTAACCTATATACTTAAAACCTTGTCAACGCTTTAATGGTCGTTCATATGTGGAAAATAAAATATGTAACTGAGGCATTGGAAGGCTACCTCTTTTCAAACCCCTTTAAACGGAGCAAATGAACTTACCATTAAATGCAGTGATGTGGGATATTACTATCAAAGGACAATAGTTTAAAATCACTGTTCTAACAAGTGTCATATCAAGGTAATGAAAGATGAAATAAGCTTCTCTCCCATATGAGAGAAGCTTATTTCATTATTATTCTTGTTTTCAGATACAAGCCGAACATGATTGAGGGCTTAGCAGGTAAACTGGATGTAATAATGATACTGGTTATATGCACAAAAACCTAGACGGGTTTCCATCTCACGGTAGGCTTTTCGGTTATTTTTTATAGAAAAGACACCTTCCCCTTTTCGCATGGTTATTCACTCCCTGATCTACGATTGGGGAAATGTAATCGAAATGAGGTTCCCCGATTTGGGCTGCTTTGTACTTGAATTTTCCCGCCATGTAAATCCACTAAATGCTTAACAATTGACAAACCAAGGCCACTTCCTCCAGTATGACGTGATCTGGATTTCTCCACCCGATAGAACCGCTCCCATATTAGTTCTAATTCTTTCTCGGAGATTCCAATTCCCTCATCCTTTACTTCAATTACGGATTCTCTGAGCATTTTCGTTACACTGATCAAAACCGTTCCTTCACCCTGAGAATAACGAATCGCATTATCTATTAAGTTCATTAAAATTTGGTGAAACCGCTGCGGGTCCACCCAAAAGTACACAGGAGGACAAATTGTAAGAGATAACTTCACTCCCAATTCTTCAGCACGTGGTGTCATTTCCTCGATTATTCTTTCTAATAAACTTCGAATAGCGACCCGTTCTTTTCTTAATGTAATTTTACCTTCATCCAATCGACTCAGTGTCATCAAATCGTTGACTACTTGTTCGAGCCGATCAGATTGATCCCGGATGATCGAAATTAACTTACTTGCGCGATTTGGCGTCATTTCTGAATTCTGAAGGAGGGTTGCATATCCTTTCACATATGTAAGGGGAGTACGTAATTCATGAGCTACATGAGATAGGAATTCTCGACGGGACGACCGATAATAAGACAAGCTTTTGGCGAGCTGGTTTACTTGACGAGTGAGTAAAGAGAGTTCGTCTTTACCTTCTAAAACAACTCTTACATCATAATTACCCTCATCGAGATGCCTAATTGCATTGATAACGTTTACAATCGGTCTTACAATATATCTGGATAATAGTAAGCCAAACCCACTCGTGATTAGTAAAGAACCCAAGCCAGCAAGCAATAACATTGTCTGAAGAGACTGTAATGTATCTTTCAGCCAAGTTGGTTTCGTTATAACAACTACCGTTCCTAATAGATTTTGTCCTCGTTGAATGGGACTTTTTGCTAAAATGAGACGATCTGGTTCAAAAACCGTTTGAATCGCTTTTTGATTCGGACTTCCCTGAATCCAATTTTGAACAAAATTAAACAATGAATCAGGTAATCGTTTGGAATCAATAAGCAATTCTCCTTTGGGAGAAAAGACAAGAACAGTAGAAGAAGACTTTTCCTCCATTTCGCCGATATGCTGAAGAGTTTTTCTATTGAAGTCTACGCTTAACATTTGAGCAAAAGTCGATGCATGTTGAGCAAGTGCTAGCTCCGTATAGGATTGATAGTGAAGAGTTATAATTTGGTAGCTGATGGTTCCCAATAGCACAAGCCCTAGAATCATGATACCTAAAATGGTGATTAACAGCTTGGTCGCCACTCGATGCATCGTTATTGAACTCCCCATTTATATCCATAGCCCCACACTGTTTGAATGCCTTCTCCTTGAAAGCCAGCTTCCCGCAGTTTTATACGTAAGTTTTTAATATGAGAGTCCACTGTCCTAAAATCTCCATTGAACGAGTAGTTCCATACCTTGGCTAACAGTTGTTCTCTGGGAAAGACTTGATTCGGATATTGAATGAGAGTGGTTAGCACTTCAAATTCAATCGGGGTAACCTTCATCTTCTTTCCATGAACCCATACTTCTCTTGCTAAGAGACGAATCTGAATTCCTGATTGCTTAATCTCCTGTATTTCTTGCCCCTTTCTTGTCCGGCGTAGTACCGTTTTCACACGCGCCGATACTTCTGCCGGTTCAAATGGCTTCGTTATATAATCATCCGCGCCTAGTTCCAATCCTACTACCCGATCCTCCAGTTCGCCTCGAGCACTGATCAAAATCACGGGAGTTTTATCGCCTGTACGTCTTAATTCTTTGAGTACATCAAAACCGTCTGTCCAAGGCATCATGATGTCCAACAAACAAAGATGAAATGCTTCATTGTGAAGTAACTGAAGCGCCATTGTTCCGTCGCTGGCTGTGGAGACAGAGAAATCCTCCTCTAATATCATACTTAGCAAATCGAGCATGGTCTCTTCATCATCGACGATTAATATCGAAGTGTCCATCATACAACCCTCTCTTTGATAGATATGAACCTTGGTGACTATCATAAATGGAAATTATGGATAAATTATGTAGCAGAACCTTTTTATGGTGATAGTTAACCAATTCTCCAATAAAAATCCTAATTTTCTCCATATCTTTTAGCTAAGATACAGAAATCCCCGGTGCATTATAAAAAGTCAATCAACATGGTTATTATCTGTTGAATCATGAATCAAGGAGGAAAAAACGTGGAAATTCTCTCTCGGCTTCGATTAGTAGATGTAAACCAACTTGCCTTTCAAGAACGAGTAGAACCAGCGCGATTGAACCGAACATGCCAGTCTATTCTTGAAGAAGGAGTCTTGCGTCATCCGATCATAGTTACCCCTCTTATGGAAGGTCGATATTTGATTTTAGACGGAGCCCATCGGACGCAATCATTACGCCAACTAGGATGCATGAAGATCCCTGTTCAGGTCGTGGAAGCATCGGAAATTTCTTTCAACGCATGGGAACATCTCTTGCCACTTGGCCTGTGGATGGATACTTTACAACAGTTGCCAACCCTCCAATGGGTGAGGAAGCTCCGGAAAGAACCCCCTATTGCGGAAGTAGTTTATCCGAATTACACCCAATTTTGGATTTATCCCCACGAAAATTATGTGAATCATTGGATTCGGTTACAAGCCTGGCACCAAATTGTAGAGATTTATACCCAGAATCAATCAGTCATTCGTTTACCGCACGGCAGATACGTTTTCCCAGAATCCAACCATGTTCTATTCCGATACCCCACTCTCACCTTGGACGAAGTGAAAGAAATTGTGTTAGCGGGTAAAGAAGTTCCTGCTGGAGTGACACGTTGTATTGTTCAAGAACGAGTGCTTAATTTGCAAATTCCACTCACGCTTCTAACCTCGCCAATAAGTAAGGATGAGTGGAACCGTTTTTCAGAAAAGAAAGCCAATAAACTACGTCTATATTCGGAAAGCATTTATCTTTGTGAAGCTTAAGTAAAAGAGGTAAATCCGATGTGGTATATGCTCGCATTATTCAGTTCGATTACCTTTGGGCTTGGAAGTTTTATGATGAAAGTTTGTTCAGCCAACCGAGGTTCTACCGTACATTTACTTTGGGGATTGTATTTGACGGGTACTCTCTGTTTTTTTGCTTGGGTTCAATATACAGACGGTTGGATGTTCACACTCCAGGTTCTCCTTGCCGGACTCATAATCGGTGTAGGTACATCCACGGGGAATCTCTTATTTATGCATGCTTTAAAAATTGGGCCAGCTAGTCTAACTTCTCCAGTGGTCAATAGCAATGTCATCTTCACGATTGGACTTTCACTGCTTTTTTATGGAGAGTCACTTTCTCTTCCTCAATGGATCGGCGTTACGCTACTCGTTCTTGCCGTCATGATCCTGCCTATTGATCCAGATGAAAACCTTCGTATCCGAAGCATGAAGTGGTATCTGCTTGTCGTTGGTGCGACGTTTCTTTTCTTTCTCCGTAATGGAGGTCTGAAAGTTACGGAAGAAATGCATTTACCCAATGCCATGATCTTGTTGATCGGATACTTCTTTGGATTTATCTTGTTTTCAATAGAAATTCTACGAAAGAAGCATGTAGAGATGCCCAGAACACACAAACAAATAGGAGTTCGTTGGGGACTTGGATCAGGCATCTTCTCCTTTGCTGGTATGCAAATCTATGCGGTCGCCGTAGCAAATGGGCCCGCTAGTATTGTCTCTCCTATCTTTTCTACCAATAGCTTAGTAGTTGCTCTTTTGTCTATTTGGATTTACAAAGAACGACTTTCTTTCCTGCAAACGATTTCGCTCATTCTGCTCTTTGTTGGTTTGATTTTTACGCGACTTTAATTCTTACAAAGAGGTGTTAAAGATGATAGCTACCAATATTGTAGATTGCATTGGGAATACCCCTATTGTCGCTTTAGAAGATGAACTGGTTCCGAATGGAAAGAAGCTGTATCTTAAACTTGAATATTTTAATCCGAACTTTAGTGTGAAAGACCGTACCGCCATAGGATTGATAAAAAAAGCGATGGATCAGGGAGAAATAAAGCCCGGAAGTATTTTAATCGAGTCTACATCGGGAAACCTAGGGAAATCTTTGGCGATGCTCGGAGCTGTGTATAAGTTCCGTGTCCTAATCGTTGTAGATCCCAAAATTAGCCCAAATCTTCTTAAATGGTATAAAGCATACGGAGCAGAAATTGATATGGTGTCCGAACTTGATGAGGATGGTGGGTATCAAAAAACACGATTCAGGCGTGTTCAGGAATTGCTTCGTCAATATCCTGAAGCGTTTTGGCCAAACCAATATGACAATCCCAATAATCCTTTATATCATTTTGAGACTACTGGAAAAGAAATTATCGATTTACCAATCGACGCAGTTGTAGGTGCTGTGAGTACAGGAGGACATCTTTGTGGCATTGGAAGGTTTGTCAAAGAGAACAAACCAGAGATGAAAGTAGTGGCTTGCGATGTAAAAGGATCAGCGATATTTGGCCATATGTTCAAGCCTTACCTGATTAACGGAGTTGGATTGAGTTGGAAGACTGAAAATACCGATTTATCTGTGATTGATCATATTTGTATGGCAAGTGATCAAGAGGCCATATCTGCTTGCCGTATATTGTCCAATGAACACGGAATGATGATTGGAGGTTCAGGGGGCTTATCTGTGGTAGCTGCCTTGACTTATCTGAAACATACCAGCGCAAATGCTGTATTAGCTATTATCCCTGATACTGGGATTAACTACTTAGATCAGATTTACGACGATGAATGGCTTTCCACCAAGGACATAAGACTTCTTAATAAATCGGAGTTGAAAAATGTAATTTCTCATAAGAAGCTTCTAAGTACCTATGAAATCAGTCAGAGATAGTCCCGCTTGTTCGTTAAGAAAAAGCTATCTCGTATACCACGCCTGTTGATTAACCATATAGTAGGTTTTTAATCCGTGCCAAGTAGATATGCCTCTCCAATCTTTTGGCGAATCGCGAAGATTATCAAGAACTAGACAAGTTACTCCCATGGTCAAAAATGTTGCCAGCTACGTGTCGAATTAATAATAAATAGCGTAAAGTAGTCCCTATCCGTTTCAAGGTGGGGACTATTTTACGCTTACGTAATAACAGTTTTTTTGTTTGAGCTCATGCGCGTCGGTATAGTCTTCTACTTCTACCCCTACTGCATCTTACTCGCTCCAGGCTGTTCTCTTGAATCTGAATATCGTACGTAGACCTATTATGCGTGTGAAGTTAGCGGGAAACGAAAATGTTCTGTCTCCATTTTGAACGAGGGACGAACAAATAAGACATCGTCCGTCGTTGTCATCAAAGCAGATTGGATCTTCTCATTCTCACTATCCGGCATAAAGTGAAAATGAATGATCGTTGTCTCAGCCGATACCAAATGAGAAATGACTGCTTCTATATCAATTGGTTTTTTACTTACCAAATCAAATACATGCAGTTGGTCATCTTCTCGTTCAAATAATACGATCACATCCTCCTCTTCGACATAATAAATTGCATCCCGAAAAACGAGGAGAAAATAAAACATCAACAGATGCTCACTATCCTTGACGCCCAATCGCGATGATACGGGGATTCGCTTGGCGGCAAATTCCTTCATGACGAGATAATCAGCCTCGCTATCAACATCTAGCTTGCGCAAGACCGATTTTTGTTCTACTTGTTTTTTCAAATCAGATACCAATAAGCAAAAACTACTTTCCTGTACTCTCTCAAATCCAAATTTCGGATAAAAATCGAGCACGGTATCATTGGCATACAAAAAAATAGAATCGTATTCCTTCTCATATATTTCAAGAATATGGTTCATCAATTTCGCTGCCAATCCTTGGTTGCGATAGGCAGGATGCGTCATGACTGTTCCAATCTGAAGTACCTTATAGTCTTTATCATTGGATGTCACGATCATCTTACTTACGGAAGCGTTGGCAATAACCTGATCCCCATCCAGATAGGAATAGCAGACATAGTTATCATTCCAAAAGCCCTTGTTATACCATTCTTTAAAATTGAGCTGAAAGACCAGCATAGCGAGGTCATTAAAGCTTTCCTTGTATGTTTCGATATGCTTGTAGTCACTAATCAATCGATATTCACCCATGTAAAAACCTCCCATTCTGTTGTTTGTGCTGTTTGTAATCATTCATTCCTTTTCAGCAATCCCTTCTTTCCAATAAAAAAGACCACAAGAAGAATTCTCTTCTCATGGTCAAATTTATCGTTGTGATAAACATACCTATCCCAAATAGAATAGATATCATGCACAAACGTGAAATTTGTTTGAATGAGATATAATGCCTTCTAATCGCTTTTGAAGAAAGGTACAAAAAATAAACCAAGGGCGCGCCCTTCATTTGACCTTTTCCCCTATAAAATTCGTTAGAATTTTACTTAGCGATTATCAGTTTCATCATATTCAATCAAAACCTCTTTTCACGTTAGGTACTTTTACTATATTTGACTTTCAATAAATTGTAAATGAGCGATCCTTTTCTTTATCCTCGTCGCGAAGTATCATTATACAAAAAAGTCATTTTCTTATATAATTACAAATACTCCCTTTGCTTACACAAAGGGAAAACCGGACCTCGAGGGGGGTGTACCAATGGCGAATGCTCTCAATTTGCCACATACCGCAGCGGCTCATGCAAAGCCTAGAAATAGTGAGGCGATACTTTGCATGAGGTGGTCTCTCGTTTAATCGAATCATCGCCTTCATTTGCGTATCTCATTTCCTATTTCTTGGCTTTGCCCCTTATTTGCCTATCTATAAATAAGGAGCGAGCAGAAATGAAATGTGTGAAAGCAAATTTAATCCTTCCTGAATCGTTACTCGCAGAAATTCAAAAGTACGTGCAAGGAGAAACCATTTATATTCCGAAGACAAAAGTAACCCATCAAAAATGGGGGACGCGCACTGGCGGGAGAAAACTCCTGGATGAGCGGAATACGGCTATTAAAAGCAGCTTTCAGGCCGGGACGGCTATTTCGCAGTTAGCGGAAGAATACTTTTTGTCTACAGAGACGATTAAAAAAATCGTGTATACCAGATAGACGTTTATAAAGCACTGACGACCTTTCCATTCAGGTTGTCAGTGCTTTTTTATGGCGAGTTTTTTTACGAAATGTCTTCTCCCTTTTTCCTCTCTTGCAAACACACTAAAGTAAAGAAGAACCCACTTACAAGACAGAAACAGGAGGAACCTCAATATGGAACCTTTTATCCATACGCATCAATATCACTTCATTAAATCACGCGTTCAAGCAATCATGAACGCCTTTGCAACCAGTACAGATGTCAACGTGATTCGTGCTCGCAAAGAAATCGCCCATGAAGAAATCTTTCAGTTGTTCCCGAACATGACGGAAGAACAAAAAGAAGTTTTGCATCCGATTGACTCGATTAAAGAAAAGGCAGAAGGAAAGCAGTTTTTGCATCAGCTTTCACCGTATGTGATTCCATTCCCTGCTCCCACAGAGTCTTCCATTAAGAAGCTCTTTCCAAAAGTAAAGAAGCTTAAAGTCTCGAATTTAGCTGAGATCGATTTTTCAGAAATCTCTTATGTAAGCTGGCTAGACACTGCCACGGACAAGAAATATATTGTCGCTTACCACGAAGGAAAACTGATTGGCATTCACGGACAGTTCACAAACGTAAACAAAAAAGGCGTTTGTGCGCTCTGTAATCGCTTTGAGGAAATCGGCATGTTCGTCCTTGAAGCCAAAGGCTCTGGGGATGGAACGTATTTGAAAAAAGGAAACTATATTTGCCAAGACAGTGCAACGTGCAATCAAAATATTATTTCGCTGGATAAGTTAAACGATTTTATCTCGCTGATGGTGAAATAAATCTGCAACGAAAATGAAAAAGCCGCCGGGTCTCCATGCCAGGCGGCCTTTCCTATATGTCCCTTACTTGATCTCGTTTAGACTCTCTTCCAAACGATCCCACGTTTGGGTGATGCCCTCTAGCATGCCCATGTCCATGACAGTTTTGAGGGCTTCCGCAGATACATATTCAGAACGACTAACCAGCTTCGTCTTTCCATCCATTTCGATGAATTCCATCATAACCTCTGTCGAAGGCATGGTATCATTTGTGTTGCCTTCTGCATCTGAAAAGTAATCGGTATAGATAATTTTCTCGGGTTCAACAATTTCCTTATAAACGCCTTTACCCCATGATTCCATGCCGTAAAAATCACCTTGATTCTTATCGGCGCATTTCATGCAGTAATGCCAAACACCGCCTGGGCGGAAATCGACATTACAAACCGGGAGTTCCCAGCCTTTGGGTCCCCACCAACGCTTGAGATGCTCAGGCTCCTTAAACATCTTGAACACGAGATCTCTGGGCGCGTCGAATACACGCTCCAGTACCAGCACCCGCTCATTCTCTACCCGTGAAACCATTGCGTTTCTTGACATAGCAATTCCTCCTCATTCATTTGAATGGATCTCAAGTATTTTCCTTGTTTTGCAGTTCCCGCAAATAGTCTTCCAGATTATCGAATCTTTCTTCCATAACACGCTGGAATGACTTCACCCAAGAATCCAGCGCTTGGAAGGGCTCTGGCCTGAGTTTGTAAATGCGGCGGTTGGCTTCGGCCTTCATATCCACGATCCCGTTGTCACTAAGCACCTTCAAATGCTTCGAGGCTTGGGGCTGGCGAAGCCCCAGTTGTTCGGCGATTTCCCCTACAGTTAGAGGACCGTCGCGCAAAAGTTCGACGATTTTTATACGATTCGGTTCAGCTAAAGCACTTAGCGTCGCCATGTCCATGCCCGGATTCATCCCTGACATGTCACTCACCTCGTTACATGATGGATTCTACGTTCATCTCATCCCCTTCAGCGTTATTGTGATCATCTTGTTAGGTAAAATATACACCAAAGAGAATATTCCTGTAAAGGAATATTTAAAGAAATTACGGTAGGTTATTTGTTAGTGATTAATCAATAACTAACAGCTATCATTTATTTCATGGAAGTTCGATTCTGCAAATGCTGGATCGTTGCCGTTATACCCTCCTCGAACTTCGTCGCTGGGATTGGTCCAATAAGCCGTTTATATTTTTCTCCGCTAAGGATCAACGGTTTTTCTGTTAAGTACAACATCTCAACAACCTCCTTCATCACGGGGACGAACATACCTAACACAGACAACCCAATTTTCCCAAGAGGAATGACAGGTTTCACGGTGCCCCTTGCTTTTTGAGCGATTCGGACGATGTCTCGACCGGAAATGATACCTCCACCTGGAATGTGCCAGTTTTGCCCATAAGCAAACTCTCGGCTGGCCAACTCTACAATCATCTTTGCCGCATCCGGTAAATAAACAAACTCGCGCGGAACATGCATATTTCCAATGAAAAGTCCCGGTTTTCCAGCCGCAATTGCCTCAAGCGTGGAACCCAAATACGATGCTTGATTAGCAGTAGGTCCGTAATAATCCGGTAATCTGACAATCATCGTTCGCACATGATTCCAGCGGCTGCTAAACAGCATCTGTTCAAATGCCAACCTGATTTTCCCTTTCTTCGTATGCGGTTGCTTTGGATGCTCCTCCGTCACTGGTTCCATCTGCTTTTTCCCGTATGGATAAATACCATCTACCGCAACAACCTTCAAACCTCTCATGTTGGCGGCTTCCATGATCGCTTCGCCAAGTGGGATCAGCTTATTTACCATCTCGTGATAAGGAACGTTTGCACAATGGAATAGTACATCCGCTCCCTCCGATGCTGCTACGATGTCTTGGAACCGGAATGCATCCCCGACGGCCAGTGACAAATGTGCTGGATTACCCAACTCTGACGCCATTTGTGCTAGCTTTTGTCGAGAACGCCCAAAAGCAATCGTTTCAATCCCTCGCTCGATGAGCTCCGCCAAAATTGCTGCTCCCGTTCCGCCTGTTGCCCCGACTACAATTGCTTTTTTCATTCGGATCATCTCCACTCGCTTTATTTGTGATTGATCAATCACTAACTAATTTGAACTATAACGTTTTAGTTAGTGATTAGTCAATAACTAATTGTCGCAATTTTTTCCCCGCTACACCTCCATCAATTCTGGCATGTCTAAAGCTGCTGAAATATTACACAGCATTCCTCTTGCCAGGAAAATAAGCGTTCTCTCTTCCGGACTCGCGATGCCCGCTTCACGAAAAGCTGTTAGGACGATCTGTCGAACCTCCCGAAATCCTTCGCGCATTGCCTCTCGAATCGAAGGCTCTTGAATCGTCTGGGACTGCATTTGAAGAAGTATTTCATTTTGATGGGAAGCCAAGATCTTTTCATATGCCTTGATTAAATCTGTTTCCAATTGCTCTTTGGATGCGGACTCCACAACGAGACGAAAAGAGTTAATGATCCGCTCCCACGATGCCTCCAAGGCTGCTTGTAACAAAGCTTCCTTCGATGAAAAAAACTTGAAAATATACGGTTGAGAAATCTTTGCACGCTCTGCAACTTGCGCTGTCGTTGCCCGAAAATATCCGATTTCAGCAAAAACTTCAATGGCTGCAGAAATGATTTCCGTTTTACGATTGACTGACGTCATTGCAAGATCGCCTCCCTTTTAGTGATTCATCAATAATACCTGATTATACGTCAGTTTGTGTTGGGTTTCAAATGACGTGTAATACGGATTCTCGACAAAATCTCCTAAAGCAAGATTAACAAATACTAGTTAAAATGGTATGTATTTGAATTTTTATCGATCACTCTCAAGAAAGGTTGTTGCAAATGTTTAAAAAAGCCTTGATCATGATGGCAGTAAGCTCTGTTGTCACGATACCAAGTTTAGCCACAACCGCCCAAGGAGCTACTCTCCCTTTACAGGAGAAGCCGATCACCTTCGCAGCAAACACTACCCAAAAAGACTGGAAAGGGAAAGAACCTTCTTCAAAATCAATAGGTGCTAAGCACGAAACCACTAAAATCAAAAATGCTGCATTTGGTGAACAAATTTGGGTGATGCTGGCCTCTCCTATTCCACCTGGCTGGATCATGGTTCAATCAACAGGGACAAGAAACCTGATCAGGTATATTGGCTAAACAAGAAGAATAAGTTGTCCATACAACAAGCTGACGTCGAAACTCCATCGACATCAGCTTGTTTCCTTTACTAACTTTCTTCCTTCAATTTCATTGCGATCTCTGGAAGGAATATTGTATTTGGTCGCAGACATGGGGACTATGTTATCAGTCAGCATTCAACAATTTCCGCTACCTGTTATCACAATTCGTAGTACAGATTTTTATTTTCTGAATTTTTTGCGTTTAATATGTTAACTAGAGTGCGAGTGTGTTATTATTAGATCGTAAGTTATATTTTTCCAATTCAGGAGGTGAATAACAATGTTGAAGAAATTCCTTCAAAAAATAGGTGCTAACTCAATCCGCCCATGCCCTCGTGAGTGCATACCAGCCGGAAAACATTGCATGTGTCCCGCGTAATGTTAGATAGTACTTAAAAAGGCCGTCCCTACAGCTATGTGCGTGGCATAGGGATGGTCTTTTTCCGTCTACCTATCATCCTAATTTCGTTCGTCTTTTATTGCGGAAGACTCTATATGAGGGGGAAGATTTATGAAAAAATTTGCTCTGTTTGGTATTGCTGCTGCTTTATTTCTATCGCTATCATTTCCTGGAGTAAGCAGCGCAAAAGAACAACGTGTACCATGTGAAGCTGACGGGTATTGCGGATGGCCGACCTATAACGTTTAACACCAAATGAATGAGTAAGGTAAAAGAAACCATGTAAATTCTACATCGTTTATTTTAATCAAACATCAATCACCGACTGTTTAACTATCGGTATGATGTTTTTCTTTTTTCATTCGTGTTAAAGAACTTGCTTCATTTGCATTTTCTATTGAATCGTTTTCTCTGTGATCCTCGTCTTTATAAACAAACGCATTTAGCAGGGAGAAGAAAGCATGAAAAGTCTTTTGAAAGTGATGATTGGTTTGGTCTTTTCTTTTTGGTTCTTTATTCTTTGGGCCTGTAAATCGCTTCTTTCAAGCGATACTCCAATTACCATCTCGACCTGGGACACGATCCTTTTCTCTTTCAGTTATCTCGTTTCTACGGTTGTAGCTCTTATCTATGTCAGGTTCACGCCTAACGGAAAAATACATATCTTCTTGTCTATTCCTACACTTTTGTGGGGTCTTTCTACTGCTCAAGTTTTTACCCTTCAGTATCACCCCTATGATACGCTGATGAGTGTTATTGGCTTACTAGGTTCTGGAGCGATCATGTTCTTTTCGATTTTGATGCAGCGTAAATCTCCGAATTTTACATAGAGCACATACTCCACTACTACATCCATGTTTAGCCGGGGTTGTGTGGAAATCAGATCAGATTATTTCCAAGTCCTTCGAACCTGCTTGAAACTCTGACACCGTACACAATTTATAAATAAAATTCATGTTCTTATAATCACTTACCCACGATAAGATGGTAATACATGGAAATCAGATCTACCAAGGAGGTGAATGATCATACTGAAGAAGCTCCTGAAAAAGTTAGGTTCAAAATCTTCAATCGAGTCTTGCGGAGACTCATGCATTATTTATCATGGCAGATGCTTATGCCCTTGGTAGTGTTAGCTAAGTTCAAAGAAGGCTGTCCCAAATGCCATGAATGTGGCTATGGGATAGCCTTTTTTCGTCGTATATCCCCCCTGCTGATTTAACATTTTTGAGCTGTTGGACATGACAGGTAACTGTTTGTTACATGCCCAAATTTTCCACTTACTGTGATATCGCCCTTACATAGCTCCTCAATTTGCATAGCTTGAGTTTGAGGTTCTTCCTCATACACTTGAAGGGGTGATATCGATGGGATTCTTTGACGACAATTTTGCTTTAGTTTTGGTTCTTTTCGTTTTATTAACAATTGTTGCTTGCAGCTGTGATGAGTGCTAATTTCTGTCCAATGTTTTGGGCGGCTAAGCTGCCCTCTTTCTCCCTCTTTGCCATCATTGAGCTTTGAGCCCATCTTTTGTCCACTCCTCTCACGTTACGCTTTAGTAGAAGGAGTGTAGTATGTGGAGAGGTTAGATTTGGACACTCTGTTCTATCACCTACGATTTCACCAAAAGAGCCGCCCGGTTCTTTCCCCGAGCGGCTTAACGCCTTTCGCGTCCGTACCTTAAAACCGAAAATTCTACAGCCTCATCACAATTTCTCTTATGTTACATGGCATGCTCTGTACGCTGCCTATCCAGGATTCTCCACTTCCATCGTCATCACGATAAAGGGGGTTCCATTGTTAACGAATGAGGCCGTTTCTTTAAATCTCGTTCTTGTATAAACTTTGATTGCTCTACTATTAAAGCTAGCAACACTTAAACGCAGATTTTTTGGTTCAAATTGCTGTTTGGCAAATTCGATTCCAGCCTTTAAAAACGAAAAGCCTATCCCCTTCCCTGTCAAATCTGGTTTCAATCCCAGCCCAATATCTAACACGTTCTCGCCCTTGTAAAGATTTTGCTTTCGACCTTCTGGGACTTGAGCATTGTGCCCAAAACAGAAGAAGCCCGTAAGCTGACCATGATTATCTCGAACTGCATAATAGGTACCATCTAATAGCTCCTGAAATGTTTCTGGACTATCTTCAAAATCATAAAAAGAATATTCCTGCGGATATTTCCAAGTTGCGACTTGCTCTGCATCTGTAATTGTCATCAAATGAAAGTTCATTTATTACCCCTCCATAAAACCTTTACACTCAGTTCGTTTTTCATAAAACGATCCCCTGCTTCTCACAAGCAGTGTTACGTTACATCCACTTTAACCGCGCTAGGTCCCCCGATCTCACCATCCTTGACCAACCACTTGCCGCAGTTTGCGCATTGCAGTGTAATCCCTTTCATATACTCACCTTCTTTACAAATCGAATGGTTTGTTAACGATATCCAAATGTTGTAAAATAATAAAAAACTACATGGTGGTAATCCAATGAACAAATTCGAAAAAGGGATTGTTTATTTTTTTAGCTTTGTTTTCTTTCCCATCGGTCTGATAATATGGGTTGTCTCCTTGTTTAATCAAAATCAGCAATTCAAAAGTGTCGGTCGAACAGCTTTATATATCGCTACTGTCTCATTTTGCATTCAGCTCCTAATCGGAGTATTAAATTTTGTGGTATATGCAAACATTACTTTCAAATAAGCGGGTGTTATCAAAAGATTCTTGCAAGCGACATATCTATCTAACTATTTCGATAAATCCGATCAGTTAATTGTTTATTTGGTTATCATTTGGTAAACCTTCCATGTGCTAGATACTCTTAATTCAATGAATATTGCTACTGAATTTTTCTTTCGTATTCGATCCTTCAACCGTGATTCGACATGAATCTGAGAACTATATTGAACAAGTAATTGTTTGGGAGTCTAAACAGATGGAGTTTGAAATTTTTAATATCCATACAACGGAAAGATTACTTTGGAACTACATAGAGAAGGTCCCCGACCAATCCAATTTCGACAACATACTAACCTTCCTCTTATTGTTTTCACTACATCTACGAAATGAAAAAAACTCGCACCAACTGGCACAAGAGAAACGCCGCGCCTTTCGAAATAGGACTTAGCTTCTTCAATGCCTTCGTGATAGATACCCCAGTTACAAGATAATCCGTGTCATTGTGGTCAAGAGATATGAATGGGCAGCGTTCTGTTTTTTATGTGTAAATATTTACCAATTCATTCCATTTGAGTATAATTACCTTTAGTTCGTGTATTTAGAATTTGATCAGAATTGATATGAAGGAGTGTACATGGTATGAAAAAACAGCTTCTCTCTATTTCGATGCTCGCTTTACTCCTCTCTGGCGCACCTGTATATGCTTCCGCTTCTACCCATGCTCAAGTACAAGATGAAGCAGGCAGAGTCACCATGGAGCAACAAAAACAAGAACAACAATTCACCAAATATTACTACCTTACACCTGGGCAGTTAAGTCCAAAAGAAGCGATTTATCTAAAGAAAGGGCAGGAGCTCCGTATTAGTCCAAGAGGCAGCTTTGCGAATTACACAGTGTATAATGCTCAAAATAAACAGATTTGGAGCGGTACGACAGGAATCATCATTAAGGCTGATGCGGACGGGTATCGCTACGTACAATTTCAAGCCCCCTATTCCTATGAGGATCAAAATGTCATCGTAGCTACTTATACGATTCAGTAAAACATGTATAGATTTTAGCCCGTCTTGATTGTGAAGACGGGCTTTATTACAATTTGCATCGCTTTTACTTCCCTACTCATTATGTCAATGTCAACCTACTACCGTGATGTTCCTGAATACTGATCTACATACATTTTCGATACATAGGGATATTTGGCCAATCAAAAGGATAATGGAGTTCGTACGCTATCTTAGATCGTCATCAGGAGGGGATACCACTTGAAAAAGAAAAAATCTAAGTCTAAGCGATTCAAGAAAGTGAATGGTCAATTGGTTGAATTTCTTCCAAGCTTTCAAGAATGTATGAACGAATGTAGACGTGTAAGTCCGCCTCATGAAGATTGTGAAACGTTATGTCTCCCGTATCTAGACTCAAGAAGAGTACGATTAGATGATGAGTGTTACGATCGTTGCCGTCGCTGGAGATCTCACGGGATTTGTGATCACATTTGTCAGGTGCCCTATTGAGTATTAAGTTAGGCTCAAATTTATCTCCACAAGGCTGTTCGGGGCAGTAGATGGAGCGATTTTTTAATCAATACCAATGGTCCGTGATAAAACTATTACCATTAGTAGCCTTTAGTGCCCCTTGTTAGGGGCCTTTTGCTTATTACATCCGATTTACCTAAAAACCGATCATTCTTCAATCTCTCTTCTGTTACATGCCAGAAAAAACATTTTATAGGATAGAAAAATGTAACTTTTCTGTAACGCTCTTCATATGTTGTTTGTTTATAATGACCTTGCAAACAACAACAATACACCTTGCACAAAGAGAGAGGAAATCAACATGAATTTCAAAAAAATCATCGTCGGCACCATACTGACATCCGTCGTAGCGATCGGCATCACATTCGCTGTTAACTATGGCAACGTAGGACACTCTGCACAGCCTGTTGCGCAGGAAAGCAGAAAAACTGATCTTTATACGAACCCTCAAGCAAATTTCAGCTTTAAGCCGCCAACTTCTTGGAACGGACATTACAAGGTGAACCAATATGCAGGTGTAGATGCAAACAAAATTCTGCCATCAGCCAAGCATGTAGTGCAATTCGATTATACGACGAAGGATGGAAAAGGTTCTGAAACGCTGCTGATGATCTCCGTTTTTACAAAAACGGATTGGGCTCGCCTCTCTAGCGAAGAAGGGCCGCCTGTAGGGACATCCATTGCAGAATCAACTGACATGGTGTATGTCTATACAACTCCACAGTCCAATCCATTTGATTCCCAATCTGAAGACGGCAAGTTGTTTGACCAACTGTATGGTGATTTGAAAATAAATGAATCTTTTGCACTTCTAAAATAAGACTGTTCATATTTGTTGTACTCTGAAATGACATACACTTACTTTTGGGGTAGATACATAGATAATCGTTACAGATTGCACCCTTCGTGGTGCTTTTTCTTTTCCTGTCTTTTCATTTAGATGACGTGGCTGGAACTGTTCGAATGCTTCCACTATAGCCGTGAGATGTATGTCCATTGATTCCCCGCTGATGATTCCAGCTTTTTCATGTGTTCCGTGGTTCTAAAAGCAATGAAGCTGGGAAAAACATCTCGTTTCTCTCCAGCTTCGACTTCTTTATTGGTTTCGATTAGCTTTTAGGAAAGTGACTAGGAGAATGGGCAACCCCATCTTTTGTATCGATCGCATGATTATTGCTTTTTCAGCAACATGCTATCAATCTCGTCTAAGAGCATTTCCTTTCCAATTGGGCCAAAGGCTTTGATGTTGAACGTTTCATTGGTTACTTCATAAAGATGGCCTTGTTGAACTGCCTTGTTGCTTTTCCATACTGGGCTTTTTTTCAGTTCTGCGTAAACATCATCCGCTTTTCCGCCGAAATTGACGAGGAACATATGATCTGGCTGAAACTTCGTCAGTCCTTCCAGTTCGATCATTTCCATTGTTTTATCGGCAGGTGTTCCGGCTGCTGGCTTCAGTCCGAGATCAGTGAACAGGATATCTGCATAACCATAGTTTCCGTACACGCGGAACAATTTAGGCGTTACGGCCAGGAACATAAAGGTCTGGTCGCCATACGCTTGCTTGAGTTGCTCTCGCATCCCCTTCGTCTTCTCGTCGTAGCCAGCCAGCCATTTGTTCACGTCCTCTTCTTGTCCAAACAGGCGACCGATTTCTTTAAACTTATCACGCCATTTGTCCATGTCTGTCTCCAGAACAACAGTCGGCGCAATTTTGGATAGTTGCTCGTACATCTTTTGCTGGCGATTATTCATAATAATCAGGTCTGGCTTTGTTTCTACCACAGCTTCCAGATTGATAGAGTCATCCCACATCCAGCCAACCGGTTTTACATCTGTCAGCTTATCAGCTACGTGGGACATGATTTTCGTCTTGTATGTATTGGCCGTAGCAACCGGCTTGTGTCCCAATATTAAAAGCTCCTCTGCTGCTCCCGATACGTCTGCAATCCGCTTTGGTTCCGCTGGGATCGTCACTTCCCCCATCAGATGCTTGACTACGCGTGTCTCAGACTTTTTGGGTGCTTCCGAAGCCGTTTGGCTGCTTCCGCACCCCGCCGATACAGCAGTGACTACTGCAAGCAAGCAGGCCAGTACGATTCGTGTTCCTTTTTTCATACGCTCATTTCTCCTTGTCACGTGATGTTTGGTGCGAAGTTTACCTGATAATGATTATCATTATAAGTGACAGAGAAGATAATCACATATTTGAGCGTGTATGTCAATGATTTTTATATTTTTTGTGTATATAAAAAAAGAGCATGCCCCATCTTGCAGATTGGGGAACTAGACGTTGTGCTTGATGTATCTTCCTGATTCAATGTTCTAGATCACCCAAGCTATTGATTACTCCCTCCCCTTCTCACAAGTAATAGTCTGTAAAGTTCTATCGGAATGAAACAGCAAAATAACGAAAAGAATCACGATTATAATTTGAGATAGGTCTCTTATTTGAGACGATGGAATCATAGTGGAGGGAACGCGACTATGCACAGGGTAGTTGAACCAAAAATTCTTTACTTTGGGACGCCAGTTGTACTTATCAGCACATTAAATGAGGACAATTCTGTTAACCTTGCCCCTATGTCTTCTGCATGGTGGCTGAATCAATCATGCATGCTTGGCATGAGTAGCTCATCTCAGACCGTTACCAATTTGTTGCGCGAGCGCGAATGTGTTTTGAATCTTCCTTCGTCTGATCTTGCTCATGCGATTGACCGTCTAGCTCTACTTACTGGGCGAAATCCTGTCCCGGAGCGCAAGGCTAATGTAGGATACCGATTTGAACCGGATAAATTCGGAATGGCTAAGTTCACCCCCCAAGTTTCGGACCTGATTCGGCCTCCACGCGTTGCGGAATGCCCGGTTCAATTAGAGGCAGTGGTAGAACAAGTCCATAATTTTGAACTGCCCAGCTCTTTAAAAGCTATTGAAGTAAAGATAATACGTGTTCATGTTGATGAACAAATCCTAATGACTGGCGAGAAGAACTACATCGATCCCGAGAAATGGAGCCCGCTGATTATGAACTTCTGTGAATTTTTTGGCCTTAGCTCCAAGCTGCACCCGTCAAGATTAGCTCCCGTTTTTGGTCCCGCTCCAAGTTCCGTTAGCAAATCGAATTAACTATCATTGGGGTGCTATTGAGCACCCTACCTGTTCAAGCAGCATCGGAGAAATAAACATGTGGTTACCTCGATACAAAAAAATCCCCAATTGCTTTAAGCAAATTGGGGTACACAAGAAGTAATACGTGAATAAAAAAGTAGTCATCAATATAGTAGGATATCAGCTCAGCATTTACTACCAGTATATATAGGTATGCATACCTTCTATTGCCACAAAAAAATAGCGCAGACTCATCTGCACAGATTAAGTCGTACGCCTTATCCCCAAGAGAATCTACACTAGATTTCATATTACATTACTTTTATCGGTTTGATTGGGTAGCTATTTCATGTATAAATATCGCTAAATCGTTGTAATATTTTCTTACTCGTAGATAACATTCATAATGTCCATCAATGATATTTTCCGTATTGTTCCGTTTTCATCTATATAACAAGAACGTTTGTTTACATTTTATAAGAACATGTCATGATTTTAGGATGGAATCAGCTAATAAGCAATTGGACGGCAGTAATAACTACGATTTGAAGGAAGGCTTTTTATCAAGCGAGACTAATCCAAAATGTACTCGGCCAACACGCTCTGTATCTGGTAAATATTCAAGTTCTTGTTAAATTGTTTTTGGATCGGTACTGCACTTCCAGAAACCCAAATTTTTAATTCCGCATCCAAATCAAAATTTCCAGCTGTTTCAATGCTAAAATGACTAATGCTTTTGTAAGGAATGGAATGGTACTCTATCTTTCTACCAGTAATGCCTTGCTTATCAACCAGTATTAACCGCTTGTTAGTGAAGATGAACATATCACGTATTAATTTATACGCCTTTTCTATGCTCTCATTGTTCGCTAAGATTTGAGCATACTCTTTTTGAACATCTGCAATGTTAACTTCCGAAGCGTTACCCATTAGACCGTCTAACAAGCCCACATTAATGTCCCCCAATTCGAATGTTTGATAGTTCATATTCTCCAAAACGTTCAAATCTCCTACTGAAGCGGTTACTATTACATCAAGGCGGCAGTGATTGCATTGAAATTCAGGATACAGAAACTAAGCCTAAAAAAATTTCCACTTGCTGATGGAGTTTTTTGGGTAAATCACATCGCTTCCGCCCGCATTTCTTTTTCAAGATTTTGTGATTTGGAGATCGTGTTTCTGTTCAGTGCTAGAAACATTGCTTACATCACGAAAGACTGGTCAAAGTTGGACTGTACATGGTCCCTACTGCGTTGCGCAAGATATTTGGCATTTTGAAGGTCGAGGACCCGATTATTTCGGTATGTATCTACGCTGAAGCATCCCTGGAAGTCCCTCCAAATTGACGAGAAGACCTTTCCACGCAAGCTGCTGTTTTGATAGTCTTATCCATACTTGCCGCCTAGCACCTCGACCATTTGCTGCCTTGCTGCATTTTGCAATACGAATTGCTACCCGTAGTCGATTGACTTGTTTTTTTCCAATCTCTTGACCCTACTCTCAATCTCTTGAGTCTTCTTGTCCAAAAAGAAATCCTTTTCTTCATATAGGGTAGCTGTCACAGCCCGCAAATAATTGTAATAAACTGTAAAACACAAAAGCTTCGTATCCTTAATTTATTGAAGGAGTGATGAATATTTGAAAGTGTATAGTAGGCATCCCTTTGATACATCATCAAGTGTTTTGATCTCTAAAGACTGTGGATCTGATCATCCCGGTTCGAAAGACTTGGTATTTAATGGTATTGATTGGGGCACATACCTTCTTCGCCCCCCGGTTTATTGGTGACCGCCCCCAGTATAGATACATCCCTGGCACACCTGTTTATGCTATGGAGGAAGGAACAGTCGCAGATATCAGAAATAGTAGCCCCCATTGCACAGATCCAAACCACTGTCCCCTATATGCGAATATGGTCCTGGTCCAAGGGCGGGATGAGTTCTATACTGAGTACGCTCACGTTAGACCATCTACCACTTTACAAAGAGGGATGTTTATCCCAAGTGGACAATTCCTTGGCACTGTAGACTTTTCAGGCGTTTCGACAGGACCTAATCTTCATGTTGGACGCTATACTCGCGGTGATGCTGCCACTTGGTATAATAGGCCAACTTGTGATTGGTCTATAGAAGGGGTTCGTCCTATCCGTCGTTTGGGTCGTATTCGTCCTTAGCGTCCTGGACTTGACTTGTGTTTCGTACAACGCAACTCACATGAGGGGCGGAATACTGTTAGATAAGGATTGTCAAAGCATCATTCAAAATGGTAGTAGTTGTAGGCTCGAAAGGGAAAGTACCTTGCCTTCCGACGCACTCCTTGCCTCGTTTGGCTTAGTTCTCCTCATGGCAGGACTGCGGAACGTCTTTTTTGTAAGGAAAACCGTGTGAACTGTCGGATTTTCTCCCCTGTTGGGGAGCTTTTTACTTGCTGAATTAGAAGCTATATACTTCATTGCTTGGATAATTGAACAGATCATTACTTACTTTGGCTAGTTTTTTACCATGGGCTGGGAGTCAATCTTGTTGTTTCCCAGCCTATTCAAACATAAAGCTTCGACAACAATCTTTTTGACTTCTCTCAATCTGCGATTCCAGAAATGACAGTTTCGTTTGTGCGCTCATCTTCGCTTTCCCTTATAGGTGGGCACGCAAAGTATAATTTATTCGGTGAAGTAATTATCCGGATCTTCCACAATAGGGTTATTTTAATAGAAAGCGGTTGATACGATGATTTATGACATCAATGACTGGGCCTTCTCAAAAGATACACAGTTTCCTCATCAAGATTGGGACCTTTTTATTACTGATATAAATACCGCTCCTTTACTATTATCACTATCAATTAATCCGAAAGTAGCAAAGGATAAACGAAAAGTCTTTCTAGCTTGTCTATACCTTTTAGTAGGTGATGCAGTCGGAATAGGAAAAGATAGAACCCACCTTGAGGAAGTCAGACTTTTTGTAGAGCAAGCATCATCCAATCGAAATTATTACATCCAACAATGGGTTTCTCGATCGTTTCAACTCATTCAAAACCCTGAGCTTTTCGATTACAAAAAATGGTGTGATGGGATTGATATCTTTTCTTTCTGGGAGGATTACGTTTTTCTTTATTCCCGAAATGTTGTGTTGAGTAGTCTGTATAAGCCTGGACTATCGTGTAAAATTAACTCAATCGTTCTTAACATTTTGTAACTTTTTTACTCCCCCCTCGTCTTACACCGGGGGTGTTTGTTGTGAAGAAGATAATGATTATCTTATCGCTGATTTCATTCGCTACACATCGTGTTAGGTACCGAACTCGAAAATGTTCATCTTGGCCGTTTCACGCTTGTTTCGTTCGTACACTATCAGAATGTAAGATGTTCCCATCTCGATCAAGACGTATTTTCGGCCTAACTTCTTGGATACAACCCCTGTCGTTCTTGAGCCCCTGAAAAAATCAAAATTGCCCACCAAATAAAAACCCACTCGCACATGCAGGCAAAGGGGTTTCGCCTATTAATAAGCAGTCATGTATTGCTCGCGCTCCCAATCTTGAACGCGTGTGCGGAACATGTCTTGGCTTTCAATCGGTTTTATACTCCCTAGAAATCGTATAAAATCAACAGTTTTAGCTACTGTCATTTCAAATGACTTCAAATCATTTCATCATTTTGTGGGTGCGTTTGTAGGTTACATGTAGAAATGCCCAATATAATGCTGCTTAGAGCACCTTCAATTTGTAATTTATTCCTTTTAATGT
This sequence comes from Brevibacillus sp. HB1.1, assembly GCF_013332445.1. Taxonomy (NCBI): domain Bacteria; kingdom Bacillati; phylum Bacillota; class Bacilli; order Caryophanales; family Paenibacillaceae; genus Brevibacillus; species Brevibacillus sp. HB1.1. Next base: position 303,315 of record NZ_JABMIV010000001.1, read on the forward strand.
TTTGCTCAATTTATGGAACTGTATTATATTTCTATGTGCACATATACTAATTATCCTTTTTTAACAGTTATAAGGAGGCTTTTATGATTTTTGTAAAGAAGTACGGTAAGCAACTCTTAAGTTTTGGACTTATCATTTTTATTTTATTTTCGGGTCAAAACGTTGGTTTTGCGGAAGATGAGTACAGTGGAGATTTAATTCCTGCGATGACAAGTAACGATAGTCCAAGTGGGCTAGCAGGTGCAAGCAGTGAATGGAGTGCGAATCATAAAGCATACCGGGCATTTGATGACAAAGATGATACTTATGGATGGGGTACAGCCGGCGGTACAATTAAAGGCTGGTTACAATATGAATTTCCAGAGCCAAAGAAAATTTCCAAATACACGGTTAAATCAAGGGATGTTTATAAAGGTGAAAGCCCCAAGGATTGGACATTTGAAGCATTCGATGGTCAAGAATGGATCGTATTAGATACACAAACGAATCAGACAGGCTGGGCAACAAATTACAAAAGAGATTACACATTTAACAATGACAACTTCTATAAGCAATACCGTATTAATATAACATCGAACAATGGATTTTCCTCATTTACAGTTATTGAAGAATTAGAAATGATGGAGAAAATAGGCACACCGACGAATCCCGATCCTAATCCAGAACCTGAACCAGAGCCAACTGGAGATAACGCACTTCTTGTTATTAAAATGATCAGTGGTCTCGAGAAGGAATTTGAGCTAACCGCATCCGAAGTACAGGACTTCATCGACTGGTACAATGGCCGTGCAGATGGACGTGGCAAAGAAACATATATGTTCGATAAGGACTTTAACAAGGGGCCATTTACTTCTAGAAAAGATTATGTAGCATTCAGCAAGGTTCAATCGTTTGAAGTTATGGAATATACCAAATAACACGACGAGACGAGGTACCTCCTATAATTACAGGAAGGTGCCTCGTATTTTTCATAGATTACGAATCTCTTCGATACGTTCTGGATCGTCATTCGATAACTCGGGTAACCATAACACTTTCCCGCCCCTGATAAAGGCTTACAATAGGTTATAGGCAATCACACCCCTTCGCCATAATTCTCGGCGGTGTTATTATTTGAAAAAGAACTTATATTTGGAGGACAACAGCATGACACAGAGAAAAATACTGATGTTGATTGTGGTGCTACTGATCGGCGCCGCCTATCTCTTTGGACTTGTGCCAATAGAGAACAAAACCGTCAGCAATGGGAATGTAGACCATACGATAGTTTTTCCGTCTGATCGATACCCAGAGACAGCCAAGCATATCAAAGATGCGGTTGCTTCCGGGAAGTCAGCTGTATGCACAATTGACCGCGATGGAGCCAATAAAAATCGCGAAGAATCGCTCAAGGGTATTCCTACAAAAAAGGGGTTTGATCGGGATGAATGGCCGATGGCAATGTGTGCAGAGGGTGGCACAGGGGCAGATATCAAATACATAAAGCCATCAGATAATCGCGGCGCTGGATCTTGGATATCCAACCAATTAGAGGATTTTCCAGACGGGACAAAGGTTGAAATCGTGGTCAAATAAAGTCTCTGTTTCGTGTACCCGCAAAATCCGGATATGAATAAACATTTCGCAATAGTGAACCCGTCTCCTTAACACAGGGACGGGTTCACTATTTCTTGAATACATTCTGGCAAATCGTTTTTCGGGCTACCAACCATTGTTGATACAGGGTATGCACGCATCATATCCGAGTCATATGGTACTAGCAATGATTGGAGCAAGTCAGAATCAAACTTCTCACGATCTAACCATATTCCCTCATCTTCCTGTCTCAGTATTACAGGCATCCGGTCATGAATATCAGCTACAACATCATTTGGTTTGGTCGTAACGATTGTGCAAGTGTGCAGTTTATCTCCTATCGGACTTGCCCATGTATCAAACAGACCAGCGAAAGCGAACGGTTCACCACTCTTCATCATAATCCTCATCGGCTGCTTGGCTTTTCCGAGTTTCATCCACTCGTAGAAGCTGTCTGCAGGGATGATGCACCGTTTTCGCTCGAAAAGTCGTCGGAATGCCGGCTTTTCGGTTAACGTTTCAGACCTTGCATTGATCATTTTATATCCGCTCTTCTCATCCTGCACCCACGACGGAACTAATCCCCATTTTAGCTGACCGATCCGCCGCTTACCTTGATCGGAAATAATTGCTGGGATTAATTGACCCGGTGCAATATTATATCGTGGCTGTATTTCAAAAGGGATAACCTCGATTTGGAACCTTGCATTCCACAACTCCAAGTTAGTCACCAGCGTAAATCGTCCGCACATAAGATCACCTCTTACCACCATAATTGCCTAATGCTTATATGGTTAACCAGGACTACGCGGGACAATATGAAATCAACAAAGACTGGTCAGCGAAGTATCCCCCGCTTTGTCCAGCTCCTCTTTATTTCTAGCACGATATAACATTCTGTGAAATCTTTATTAGTTACTTCCTGCGATCCCGACGCACCGAAGTGTTTCCTTGCGCCGACGACTTGCTAAATTGCATCAATTCCAACACAGGAATGCATTTGCCAAATGAAAAGCGACTGCCATAACGACAATCGCCAAAGGCAGGTTAGATTGCTTTTTACCTGATCCAATCGATGATGCGCTTACTTCCACAATAAATGGGAGCCGCATTATCAGCTCCCCTTGAAAAAAAAACGCCCTCTCCATTTTGGAAAAGGCGCTCTATGCGCTGTGCTTTAGTTGTGCTATCTCTTTTTTTCTCGTTCTGTAATGTACTTCTTAGCCACTGCTGTACGACTTTTTGTAGAGCAAGCATCATCCAATCGCAATTATTACATCTAACAATGGGTTCGTTACTTATTTTGTCTCAGTGATGGTTACTTCATGAGAATCAGCAAGTTCCATTATGGCCGCTTGATAATCCCGCATCAACTTTCTTCCTTCTGCTAATTTCTTATTAGCTGTAGCAATCTTAGCATAGTCTTGTTTCTCAAGAGCTGATACCGTCGTTATAAAACCACTATGTTGGGTTGTAGCTGCTAAAATAAATTGGTCGTGAATTTTTTGTACTTCTGGCGTAGCCGGTTTAATCTTTTCAAGCTCTTCTAGAAACTGTGAATAAGTCGGAATTATACTTTTTGTCATCGCTTCAAACATAACTAAGTCATTTGTATAGTTAGCGCCCGTTATAGAAGAATACTCTTCAGTAGCCTTCCTTTCGAGTGATGTAACTTTTGGCAACTCGGTGTTTAAATAGTTAATAAGATCTTCTTGTACTGGGTCTGTTCCACATCCCTGTACTACAAACATTGAAAATAATAAAAGAAACGCTATGACTAACTTATTCGATTTAAGCATTGGAACCACCTTTCAATAGGATTAATTACCTAATTATTATCCCATCATATAAGTTATCTTTCCTTCTATGTATTCCGACAAATTTCGACATTATTCTAATTGCCGCATTTTGAGTGGACCTCTATTGGATTCTCCTGAAGTTTGTTCAAATGATCAACTAAGGTAGGAATAAGTGAAGTTGCTTCCGAAGAAGGAGTAGTGGGACGGATCATTTCCTCAACCATTTGCTTTTTGTAGCTACTCTTTAGGAGGATTCATATTGCACCGTCCTTCTCTAATGTTTTGTTTAATAACCTCAGTCCTAACCATTTACACTTGTTCACGCACCCTTTTTTACGTCTGCCCAGAACCTCTTATACTCGTCTACATAGATTTCTATAAAACAAGGAAAGGAGGGTCAAACTTGAAGATACCGAAAAGTTTATACAATCGTTTAGCCAAAATTCTGGGTGGGACAGGCGTGTCAAATGATACTTGTTCTATCACGATTGAACGCAATCTCAATGCAACGATTGTTGTGTTGCCTCCTAAGATAGAGTAAAATGCGAATACCACACACTAAATTCCAACAATTCCGAAATGGGTGAATTCAATTTTTGAATGATTATGAGATTCATGGCGATAGAATTTTTACAATAATCGTCAATAAACTTCGAGCAGCTGGGTGTGTTTTCGTTGAAGATGAGGCCAGGTTACTAATCGCCTCAGCAGAGACAACGACTGAACTATCGGACATGGTAGAATTGCGAACAACTGGCATGCCTCTCGAACATATTATCGGCTGGGCTGAGTTTTGTGGACTGCGGATTATTGTGGATAAGGGAGTTTTCGTTCCCAGACAACGTACAGCATTTCTCGTTAGACAGGCTGCCGACCTCATCCGTCAAAAGTCGGTAGTGCTTGACCTATGTTGCGGATCAGGGGCAGTTGGGGCGGTTCTTGCTTACTTGGAACAGATCGAATTGTATGCTACTGACATCGATCCAGCCTCGGTGCAATGCACCCGTCGCAATGTTACTACCGCAGGAGGTCGCGTTTACGAAGGAGACTTATTTGAGCCTCTTCCTATCATACTTAGGGGACACGTTAACGTCATCGTTGCCAATGCTCCCTACGTCCCCACCAAAGCCATTGGTTTTCTTCCACTTGAAGCTCGCATACATGAGGCGAGAATAGCACTCGACGGGGGAACGGATGGGCTTGACGTTCAGAGACGAGTATTGGCTGCAGCTCCACTCTGGCTGGCTCCTGGTGGACACTTACTAGTTGAGACAAGCGAACGTCAGACACATCAGACAGTCGATATCTTCACTCGTTGCGGGCTGATTACACGGGTGACAAGGTCTGACGAGTTGGATGCTACCGTCGTAATCGGAACCAAGCCGGTTCCCTAAAGCAGTTTAGGAGTCTGAACCTGACCACATAGGCTAGAGTTCAAGAACTCGTCAATATTTCTCCCTAATAAGGACCTAATCCCTATAGAGACTTCATTCATCTCTTTTTTCCACCATTACCGTTGTGTTAACTTCAAATGGTTGTAAAATGACAGTTATCATTTGTTGCTATAACGATTGATTAGCACTCAAGTCATAATAAGATGTTGATTGAAGTGACAGGTCACTTTACTGATGAGATTATCCTTCATGGGAAGACACACAGAATGCATGAATTGAAGAATATGTTCGCTTTTACGTTAGAGCAGAGTGAACAAATAAGTGATTTCCCTCATGTCTTTTGTAAGCTTTTTAACTTCGAACTCCCGTGGGCCGCTGGAAAAAAGGTAGAATCCCCACGCTAAGAAGCGAGCTTGATCAATTGCTCCCACTCGTCTACTCTCGCGATTTCGTCTGGGGAACCTCCCTTTCCCAAACAGACGAAGCCTCTTGTTTGGTCATTCCTTTCTGGAGGGGTTGCCATACCCAATCCCCACTTTTCAAAACCTTGATCGTTTTATCTTACGGCTCCTTTTCTGGCGCTGACAGTCGTTCTGTGCGGACTTAAATTACTTTTTCTCTGTCGTATAATAAATCAACGCAATGACCGGTAAAGCTATTCCAATCAACAAGGCTGCTTTCCAGCCACCCATAGCATATGCCCATCCACCTGTCGCAGAGCCTATAGCACCACCAGCAAAAAAGATTGCCATGTATAAACCGTTAAGCCGGCTTCGAAATTCTGCTCCCAATGAGAAAATGGCACGTTGGCCAAGAACCAGATTTGCTGAAACTCCCATGTCCAATAGAATGGCCGAAATTACCAAGGTTACTAATGCGGAAGTTGAACTGCCGTGGATTACAAGAGGTAGAATTCCAGAAATAATAACGAAAGCTAACGCTAATCCTGTGGCTGATCGAGCCCAGCCTCTATCGGCAAGACGGCCTGCCACTGGTGCAGCTACCGCCCCAGATACTCCAAGCAATGCAAACAGGGAAACTTCCTTTTGTGAAAAATGGAAAATCGGACTGGTCAATAACAGCGGAACCGTAGTCCAGAACAAACTGAAAGTTGCGAACACACATGCGTGGTAGATGGCTCTACGTTGCAGGATTGGTGTCGTTTTGAGTAAATGCAACATAGAACCCAGAAGTGCCGGGTACCGTGTGGTGTTCAACGGCTGTCTTGCAGGAAGCACCCTCGCCAATAAAAGTGCCAACACAAGAATCGCTATGGCGGATAAATAGTAGACTGCTCGCCAGCCCAAAAACTCCGCCACCATACTTGAAATGGGACGAGCGAGCATGATTCCGAGTAACAAACCACTCATGACATTCCCCACATTGCGACCGCGTGTAGCATCTGGCGAAAGGTGAGCAGCGTACGGAACAAGTACCTGAGCCGCAACTGATCCCAACCCGATAAACAGTGAAACAGTGAGAAAAAGGCCAGCGCTTTTGACTACTGCTGCAAGCGCCAAAGCTATTGCAGTGAGGAACAATGACACTACAACAAGTTTTCGGTTTTCAAGTATATCTCCCAAGGGTACGATAAATAATAATCCAATTCCGTAACCAATTTGGGTAAGTGTGACGATTAAGCCAGCTGCCTCAGAAGATAACCCAATTGCCGAACTAATCGGACCCACTAAAGGCTGCGCATAATAGAGATTAGCAGCGATTAGTCCGCATGCGGCAGCAAGAATAAATATCATCCACGCCGAAAAAGGCTTTTCCATTTTTTCACCTTCGATTGAACTCATCGTTAACGCTCCTTTTTGTGGAAGTAGTCATCATTACTGGAACGATCGTTCCAGTAACATTAAAAAAATTTTGTTTATAGCATCTCAATAACAGTGTTCATCATGTCATAAATAATTTTTTGGTCAGTTTTCACCTTGGATACTACATTGATACTATGATTTAGGTTAAGTAATAGGTGTGATAGAGCCTTTATATCTTTATTGGAGTCAATTTCTTCCGTCTGCTGTCCTTTACTTAGAAGTTCATAAAAGGCATGTTCCAATTCCTCGAAACCGTCTCGTATCAATTTACGTAGTTGTTCATCTGGTGAATCCAAGCCAAGCGTTGCGTTAGTAATCATGCATCCTTTAGGCAAATCCTCATCAAATGCGGAAGTGATATGCTGATCAAAATACTGCCGGATTCCAGCTTTCGCAGACGACGCATATACCAACAGATCTCTTTTTTTCTGACTTATTTTTTTGTAATGTTGTATCGCTTCAACATAAAGCGTCTCTTTGTCTACAAAGGTTTCGTACAAACTTGATCTGCTTAATTCCATTGCTTTTAATAAATCCGGTATGCTTGTGGCTTCGTAACCTTTTTCCCAAAAAACTAACATTGCCTTATGAAGTACGTGTTCCTTGTCAAACTCTTTTGAACGTCCGATAATGATTCCTCCTTAACTGTAGAAGCAGTATAACATTTCGGGAACGATCAGTCCATTATTTTCACTATGGTTCCAGGCGAGCTCCACGCGGTTACGGCGATTTTGATGGTGACCACGAAAAGGACGACGAGCCGGAGATATCCGACCACTTAATAAATGGCACGACCTGGACGATACTTGCCAAGCACGTTTTACAATCCGGCAAATAACATTTTGTCTTGTGTACAATCAATCAAACCATGGCGCCGATATACAAAGGTGAGTCCACGAATACGAACTCAAGCTGAACTTCACCGTACAACTTGCTGGCTCTCTTCCGCTTGATGTGAATTACTAATCTGAAACGCGGTAAATCAATAATAAAGACCATGAGATCGACTCAATTTGGATGTGTCAACCTCATGGTCCTTTTTGACGAGATACGGATTAGTCCCAGTTTCGAATATACCCTTTTGCCTTATTAGTGCTATAGTTTTTTACTTCGAGTTTGTACGTGCATCCGCCTTGCATGTATACGTTAGTGCTATCTTGTTTGTAGCTAGAGTCTGTACCAAGTTGAATCTGTGTATCCACATAGTCAATGTCTCCTGCACATTTCTTCCATACAAAAGCCCCAGCCAGTCCAGTACCTTCCGAAATCAATGTAACTCGGCCATATTGATGTTGCCCACTTACCGCGCTCGTCCACTTGGTATCATTACTGTATTCAACGACAACTTCTGCTTGCTGATTTGCAGCAAATACCGTATTAGATGTAAACGATGATACTAATAAGGTAGCAAGGCTAATAGACATGAACTTCTTTTTCATTGCAAGACCTCCTAATATTTGGATGCGAACAAAATGAATTATACCAAATTAAGGTAAATTATCAATTGTTTTAATTATAGTAGCAAATTCACAGTGCGCGAAGTTATATGGAGGTTGTGGACACTACAGATCGATTTCTTGCCCCATTGAGTAGCAGGTGTTTGTCTCTTTAGTCCAGATAAACCGTTTTGCCCGCTCCCGATTAGGTAATTAATCTGTTTTTCTCTTCAGCTTCGATTGCCATTTCATCCACTTGCTACACGCATAATTTTTCTTATGCGGTCGAAGAAACGAATCTTCATTGAGCATTTAAGGGTTTTCCCATACGATTCAACTCGCTTTTTTAATCCCATACTTACCCTCCTTTACAAATCGTGTGTTGTGTCACATCTTTCACATAGCTGCACTCTTATCTCATTAATAATTTCTTTCAAGAACGTCTCATATCCCCATGTTCATAGTAAACTTTTCCAATCTCGCTATCTGGCATATCTAGCCGATTTTTCTGGACTACAAATGCGATTTATTTACTTATTACTATCCTGTTATTTAATTGGGATGCCAAACGAACTGCTAAGAAGAAGCAACAGGCTAAAACAAAAGTTGCACGATAGACCCCGTTGTTTTTGGGCTTCTTTTCATTTTTGCCGTTTTGTTAAGCAACTAATTCCACCGCTGCTGTGCATATCACTTCTTGTGGAGTATCTCCAGAAGCATCTCCACCACTTGCCACGCATCGGCTAGGTTTAGGAGTGGGTTCCAGTTCTAGATCCAGTCGTATTGGGTTGAACTTTTAACACATACTTGCTTTTCAGACCAGTATGGCTTGTCCTTGTGCCACCCCATGACCTTTGTTGCAAGTGTTTCAATGATCTGCTGATCTGTCATCCGGATCCCTCCTCATCGCACAGGGTGTAGTGCTCGAAAAATCATCTGCGGACTGTCTATACTTCTGGTCAAAAAACCAAAAATCGAAAATTGTGGTGATGCCCTTGTCCACCACTGTACCTCCAACATAGTTTGGTACAAGGAGGTGATAAGAAAATGGCAATGAACCCGCCAATTTTTATTGGAGCAAATAGTATTGCAACTATCGGAAACCGTTTTTTCCTAATTGTTGAGGTTGAGGCAAAAGTACCTGGTGTCGAAATTGACCCAGTATTTGCGGTCCGCATAACCCGCGAACAAGCACGAAGGCTCCGAAATGCAGGTGTCATGAGAACGGTTATTCAGAATACACGTCCACGGCCTAGGCCTGGATTTGAAGTGGAGTTTAAAGGTGTACTGTTCGCTAATGGTCGGTTTTTCTCAGTTTTCGACGTTGAAAATTCAACCGATACTTCAGTACTTGTTAGAATCAGCCGTGAACGAGCACAAAGGCTTATTCGTAATGGAGCACGTAGAATCCCAGTGATTAGAAGAACTTTTTAAATGTCTCGGCTGGATTCTTTCAGCTTCTGCGATGGAAACCCTGTGGAGAAACTGCTGCAGGGTTATTCCTTTTATACCGAATGTTAAAATGTGAAAGCGACTTTCAATCTATCCTCCTACAAACGCCTTTTTCCGGTTTCGTCGGATTTCGTCGCGGCCATCACCGCACTCCTGGTTGTCTGCCAGCTCCATCTGTTCCGGTCTACCTTCAAAGAAACGTATTTATCCAGCCAGTACCATCGATATCGGGTCGAGCTGCCATTGTTGTAGGTCAACGATTTCGACGAGACAAAGTGAGGAGAGTTTCAGACAAACATCCATTTCTCAGGATTTCCATATCTGTCATATTCACCTTAAGGAAGAAAATCATATCCTATCTGGAAAGTCGGACACTCTGGCCAACCTGTTCAGACACATATGCTTGAAACTGGTTAGCGAAAAGGAGTTGAGAAGTTGACACGTTCAGCGAAAAGCACCTTCAACAGCTCTATTAAAATCGATGTCCTGATCCCAGCAATTGAGAAAGACCTCGGTACTCTTCCCTATGTCATTGACAGTATTCGTAAGCAAGTGAAGCATCCGGTCGGTAAGATCATGGTTGTATCGCCACCAAGCAAACGAATCCAAGCCCTTTGCCGGCGTAAAAACTGCACCTTCATCAATGAAAGACGCGTCCTACCGATTACAAAAAAAGACATTCACTACCAAACCAAACGCACCAATCGCTCAGGCTGGCTGCTCCAACAATTGTTGAAGTTGTCAGGAGGAAACTTGACCAAGCAAAGGTATTATCTTGTGATTGACGCCGACACCATTCTCATCCGCCCTCATGTTTTTCTCGTCAACGGGAAAACCGTTTTTTACTGCCGGAACTGGAGTCGTCCCGAGTATTTTCGCACCTATAAGAAATTAATGGGAACCAAGCCAACCGCTTCGCGCTCTTTCGTTGCCCACTATATGCTGTTCGACAAATCGAAGCTCTCCCGGCTGAAGTCTAAAATTGAGGCTAGGCATAAGACTAGATGGTACTGGGCGATTATCAAGAAAACCAATAAGCAGAGTTATGCCGGCTTCTCTGAGTTCGAAACTTACGGTAACTTCGTGAAAGCTCACTACCCCGGTCATCTGGTTGTAAGAAGTTCCCTTAACAAAAGCTTATCTTCAAACCCAGCATCACTTACTCGTAAACGAATCATCAGACTGGCCCAGAATTACAGGTCCATCTCCTTTCATAAACGCGGCTGGTATATCCGGAAGAAGAGCGTGAGAAAATAAAGAGATGCCGAGTCCAACTGTTTGTGATGTAAAATGGTCTCCAGACCGTCTGCGGGCAATCTTGGATTCGTTACAGGTGTATGCGAAGAGAGATGGGCGAAGTGCGAACGGGGTGAATCATTATACGATTCGCAAAGCTTCATAAGGCTTGTTCCAATATGGAGAGCCTCTAGTCCATTTCGAGTTAACCATATGGAGCCTTATCAAAATGAGCATTTTGTTCAATCGATAGCGCCAACTATCCAGCCGGCTGTTCTTTATATCTCTCGAATACCGCAGCGTTCCCAGCCCCGACACAATGTTCTAGTAGATTTGCGCGGACCAGAGCTTCCACAATAGAAAAACCCCTCGTACCTACAGGCACAAGGGGTTTCGCTTATTAATAAGCAGTCATGTATTGCTCGCGCTCCCAATCGTGAACGCGTGTACGGAACATGTTCTTGGCTTTCAATCCGTTTTAATACTCGCATTTATTCTCTGGCAAATTATGAAACGGTCAATACTTCTGATTAGGTAGACAGATTCTAATAGAATAACTCATCTCCTCAAAACAGGGGCGAGTTCTTAATTAACCAACTAGAATAAAGAGAAGCTTGGTGATTTTGCAGATACATAATTATATTATTGATTACTTACACTACTCTCTATATTCGGGCGTTTAACCTCCAGCGACTCCACCCACTGACACGAGCAGCCTGTCCCCACATTTATCAAAATGAGCAAGAGGTAATATTACTATCCTGATTCTTTCTTTTTCTTATGCATACTCATTGAAAATTCAGAAAAGACTGTATACAAATACTCCTCTCCATGTGTTACTATTTAATAGAAAGTTAAATCCATCCATAAATAGGAGGTGATTAGGAATGTTTAAAAAACTTCTTCAAAAGTTAGGTAGTAAACCCCAAGCTAGATGTACTCCTCCCTGCCTTTGGTTTCCACCCTACACTAAATGCATGTGTCCTGACTAAGTGAGATATTACAAAAGAGGCTATCCCAAAGACCATGAAAATGGTAGAGGGGTGGTCTTTTTTTCGTCTATTTCGTTCATGTCTTTTAATCTAATCGAGCTGATTGTTTATCATAATTGAGCTTGTGTTCCCTGCTTGTTTTGTCCTATCCTCCAGCGTTACGCTCCTAAAAAAAGGAGTGTATTGAAACTGGTATGCGTAAAGGAGAAGCAGGAGCTTTACAGTGGTCGGACATAGATTTTAAAAATCTGACGATACGTATTAATAAGACTTTAGACTTTCAAGCAAAAGACAAAAGTGAGCTATTTTGCGATACAAAAACATACAACTCAACTAGAATGATTCGGATGAGCAAAACGATAGCTGATGATCTAGGGCAACACATGAAGTACCAGAACCCAAAAAAGCTGGCTTTAAACGAACTTTATCACCACGATTTGAATCTCGTTTTAACCAGAGATGATGGTACTATCGTCCCTAAATCGTCTCTCTTTAACGCGGTCAGACCATCCGCACAGAAATTGGTTGTACTATTTTCCCGCAACATCTGATTTGTAGTGCAAATATGAGATTGTCATAATAATCCTCCCTCATCACAATTGCTCTCCTAACTCTTCCTGTTTTCAGAAAAGTTCAATTTACATATATTATCTATAATGTTACAATATTTACATAATTCTCTTTCAAGGAGGTGGTAACCATGAAAAAGTTCGTTGTAGTTGCTCTGCTGACCGTATCTATTCTTTCAATTTCTACAGCTGCTTTTGCTGGTGGTGGCGGTGACCCTAAGGGTGGTGGCATTACGATCCCTGGCGGTGGCGGTGGTAGCGGCAGTTGCTGCAGTGCCACTCCCAATTAGCTTGAGTAAGCCTCCTCTTGGGGGCTTTCCATTTTTCGATAATCTTCTTGTCACATTTTTTCGCTCCTCATCACAATTTCTCTTATGTTAAACCGCAATACCGTGTGCATTCAGATAAGCCAAGCATCCAGCATGCGGAGCTTCTTTTTTTGTTGAACTGCCGATCGTTTTATTCAATATTTTTATTGCCTCGGCAATGTAAACTTTTTCGTTTGGCAAAATGTCGAGATAAATTCCTTGCTTTCGAGCTTCCCCCACCAGCACGCCCATGCCTTCCTATGAGGTAGAGAACCGGGCAAACCTTTGATCGCACGCCTTGCAATCATCCGCATTGCACGGCATATATCCGGTTAAACCTAGTGCATCTGCCACTTTCCTATCCAACTCACGTCCTGCTCTCATCTTAGACCACCTCCAGCAACTCAGGATTTTCGTAGATGTTGCCGATGCTCAGATAGTCGGAATCCTTTACGATATGCCATGGAACTAGCCTTCCAGATGGCGTGTTGTTTTCGGCTTCCTCTACATTCCCTGGGATAGTCTTATCGAATACCTCGAACTTAATCTCACGTCCTGCTTGCGTTCTGCTCCTCCTCTGCTTCGCATTTCCACAAATCCGGTTTTAAGCTGCAATAGTAGTTTTCCGGGCAACTCTTACATACATCTGGCATTTTGTCTGATTCAGGCATCCCGTTCCCTCCTATTGCGTCAATTCACTAGACAATATATTCAACTTCGGTAACTCTTTTCGTTTCTCCATCGTTTTTAGCAACCTACCGTTAAACTCATGGGCAAGCAATAAAGCGGATAGTCAAGTCCAGTCCTCGGTTTCAGCTAGCTCTATACTGTCGCCATACTCTTTGAATTCAGCTATGTTATAACCACTCCAGACATCAGAGAGACTATGGATGAAGCTTTTTTGAGACTTGGAGTAGTAGCACCAGACAAACAACTCAGGGAGCGAAGAATCGTTCGGAAGCAGTCTCAATCCAAACAATTCAGGTTTTTTTCTGGACTAGCGATCTTGAATAATTCTGCATGTATCCGCATGGTGTACAGATCAAATTCAACTACTGGTGTTTGAACAGTCATCTTTTCCCCGCTTTTTCAAACGTAATGTTTTGTTAAAAACTCTCTTTATCCCCAATCCCCAGTAGTATTCCAACTACAGAAGCAACATTTTGACTTAACCCTTCTCTGACCTGGTCTTGAAACAATTTTCTGCATCCTTATTAAGTGAAAGATTCGTGATAATATGCTTATTAAATCTTTAACGATGACAACCAGGAGGTTTGATTTTCAAATGGCTGAAAAAAAGAACAAGAGTATCATGCTTGACATCGCTCCGCTAAGAGCAGAGGATCGCAAGCGTTGGGACGTATTGGCTCGAAGCTACAAAGCATTTTACGAGACAGAGCTCCCAGATTCCACATACGACGAGATCTGGAACCGACTGCTCATTGGCGATAGAATATTCGGTTTCGGTGCGCATCTTCATGGAAACTTGATCGGTATCACCCACTTCGTTTTTCAGCCTACGGTCTGGAAAGAAGATGTGTGCTACCTGCAAGACCTCTTCGTTGACGAAACTGCTCGCGGACATGGGGTGGCCCGCGCCCTTATAGAACGGGTCGCTCAAGCTGCTCGAGAACAAAAAGCTTCTGCACTGTATTGGCAAACCCGCCAGGACAATTTCACTGCTCGTGCTCTTTATGACAAAATTGCTCATCATAAAGGCTTCATTCGCTACGACTATACACTTGAATAGAAGTGGAGGCCGGTATCTATTGCGTACGGGATACCGGCATTTTTTCAAGCTTGCCTACTGATCCCATTTAACAAATTGAGTGTTGAGTAACCAAAAATTCCCATTTTTCGTAATTCCCATCGAAAGGAGCACTCTCATATGACAATCATATTGATCCTTTTTATTGGATGGATTCTAATCCTGAATGCAGAGTCTCTCCAAGCTAGATGGATATACGTATTTTTATAACGTTCAATCAATTGCAAAGCTGGCTGTTGTTCTATTTGCACCCTTTTCAATCTATCCGTTACCGTCAATACCGATCAGTACTTTACTCCATTGATCAGGCATCCTGTTGTTGGGTGCTTTTGATATGTCGATGCTGTGCTTCCATCCGGTTCTGTCAGATGTTTTTCCACCCCTCGCCATCCAGCACCGAACCAAAAACATCCTTGCCCTTTCAAGCTCGTCCACCTCTTCCTCTACGTGGTAGGAGTTGTAGTATTCTTTACGACTATAGGGGGTCCATTTAGCCTTGTTTGCTAAATCATCGGGATGATCACGGATAATTGATCGTTTCAAGTGCGGATGATTCTTTGTTGAGTAATATTGCTCCGGATCCAAAGTATGGTTCCAAATATGTGGTATGTTCTGGCATATGCTCGATTATCCAGTCGGCCAAGCTCCATTTGCTGACGGGGTAGTGCAAAATCCTTGGTACTTTCACCGCTCTCTCTCCCCTCATTTATCAATTCGTTTGTTGTGTTTACTAAGTTCAGAACATATTCCCAGAAGCATCGCGTATGGTAAAATATCTCAAATGGTAGACTGTCTGATTATGAGGGGGAATACTCTATTAAGCCGTTTACAAAGGAAGTAAAAAAGGTGGTAGTTGATGGTTCATTATTTCATTGTGTTATTGACCAAACATTTAACCGCGATAACATTAGATTTACTATCTATCCAGCAAGAACTAAAACATCATACGTCTTAATCTCATTTTCTTGGGCGATAAGTTGGTATGCCAATTTTTGTACGCCAGGTACATGCGCTAAAATAGTAAAGCATGCTCTACAAAATGGTTGGGATTACAAGAATGAAAAACGCGTACTGACAATAGAAAATGGAGACTTTCTCGTAGAAAAATTAGGCTTGGAAGTATAAGAAACTACCCTATACTTTCCCCGTCGATCAAGGACGGGTTTCTTTCCATTTTTACCGATGTGTTAAAGTCTGCCACTCTGGATGTACTCCACGAGTTTCTTTGACTCAGGATCATTTGACACTTTCAGTAACTCGAGCATTTCGGGTGCCTTTAGGATAGTTCGAAATGTTTGGTCCGGTGTATCCATGTATACTGTTGCGATCCATCTGTCATCTTCGCCAAACACGTTTAGAGCTGTTCGTCCGCTTCTGCCGGCTGTCCATTTCATTCCGCTAACCTCCCTAACTAATTGTGATAAAACTATTCCCAGTCGTACGTTGTTTTTTCTTTGTCCTCTACATGAATGACTTGCCGTTATTACCAAAGCCTATCGGCTCTAATTACTGCTCACCAGTTTGAACACTTTTATTATCCAAATATTGTAAAAAGCAATGATTAATCTGTATAATGGTAATTGTATTTCAAATAAAGAATAGGGAGTGTTGTAAATTGGATTTTGGTAAAGTCAGGAAAATCATTACAGTTCCTCTGTTATCAATGGGACTAATCCTCTCTGGGGCTGCTTCCGCATCAGCAGAGAAAGCTCCAGTATTAAACCAACAGAATGTTCCAGCTACGAACCTTTCTAACTTTTCATACTCTATTCCAAATGCAAACTATGTTTATAGCCCAGTCTTTAATCTAAATGCAGGAAAAGCATATCTATTAGTTGATAACCAGGTTGCACATGATGACAATTATTCCTCAGATGTTAGATACCAGCTTCGCAAATTAAACAACGATGGTACTATTACAATTGTAGGGAAAGTAAATGTGACACAATCTACTTTTTCCCCAAGACTTTACGAGATTGTAGATATTCCAAGCACCGGTTCGTATTACGTGTACGTTAAAAATGACACTAAAGACCCGAATCGTAATATAATTGGGGTATCTGGTCAAATCAGCGTTTACTCCCAATAATAGTAACTTTCGCTCTACGCTTTTTCATAAGTGTAGAGCTTTTTCTATTAAGAGATCTTACTTATTACACATCCTGTTAAATTGAACTACTTCCAAATCGCAACACGCATTCTTCCTAAAAATGCTTAACTCCTCTGATAAGTCCATAACTCTCTGCCAATTTTCGTTTGCTTCGTCTCTTTAATGAGTGCGTCATCATCCATTAGACTTTTTATTCTGCATATAAAAAGCTCTTTATCTGAGTCATTCATCAAATTAAGCCCCTCCTTATCTCCCTGAGCAATTTGTAAATAAATAAATTTCGTGATACATTTTTTGTAAAATACTGTATATAGGTGTGTATTATGAAAAAAATAACTTTGCACAAAATAGTTTCAATTGTAATCTGCTTGAGTGGTCTTTATTTAATGATAACTGCTCGATAGTCGCCCATATTTTTGGGCTTCTTTTCATTTTTACCGATTTGTTAAGTATCCTTTCTTCCGCAAGCACTTTACATTTGCTATACTATGTTTGGAGGTGAACAGCATGATTACGTCCAACGATAATCAAGCTTTTAATAGTGCAATTAGTCACATGAACAATATTGAAGGCCTTCCAAGCAAACAAGCCGATTTAACTAGCATGCCAGCACCAATAAGATGGTTTGCCTACGTTGCTTTTGGCGGTATGGCTATCGGTGGAATCGTTTTATTCATCTTCGCATTGTTGAACCAATAACTTGCCTGTACGCTGTACAGGCTTTTTTTATTGCGCCCTCTTGACCAAATAACTAATATGTTAATTTGATTAACTGACAACAGAACGGTACCAATAAATGTTGGTACTTACTTGTTTTTATTAAATAGCATCTAATACTTGTAAATGGTGAATGAGGTGAGTATTTATGAGGAAAATCATCATATTTTTAACCATATCGCTAGTTCCATTTACATATCTGGGGATGCTTATGGACTGGCAGACTAAGACCATCTACGGTTATTTTCTCGTACTTTCCTTTGTCACAATTCTAGCGTTTCTCCAACGTTCCTTACTCACCTTACTAGTCTCAAATCTACTTTCAACTATTTGGAGCTATTGGCTAGCTTCAGCTAAACTACTTGATTATCAATATTTCTTTAAGCCATTTAGCGTCAGGGGACTCGTAATTATTTCCGCTGTCTTATGGCTTGCTCCTCAATTACTAGCCTTCTGTTTTAACGATAAATCTCGAAGACGAAAGTAATCTTCCTCCTTACACAATTTGTAAATACATCCTCCCAAATTTATTATTTAAATGAGGTGATAATATGGATGCTTTTATTCTTTTAGTTAATTCACTCTTTGCCATTTGTTTTTTTGTGAACTTTACAACGATTATTAGGAAAATTGTAAAAGGCGAAGATTATAAACTTAGGCTTTTGCTTGGTTCTGTCATACTTGTATGGTTTGTTTATTATTACACTGCCCTTATGGCTTCTTAGTCATTTAACAAATGAAGGTATTCTCAGAGCTTGAAATGTCTCTCGGAACCAAGGGGAGTACAAGTATTCACTCATTTTTACTTCACCCTTAAATCAGACAGACCTTGCTCACGTGGTCTTAGAAGCATTGCTTACAACATGTAAGCTTGGTCGAAATTGGTCCGTAACTGGTCCACGCCTCGGAGCACAGGATATTTGGCATTTTGACGGAATCTGCATAAAACCAACTTTTATTGGGGTGGATTGGGTTATTTTCACTGTACGAAACGATTGATGGCTCTTTAACATATTTGAGCTTGTGTACCCGTCTTTTTTGTCCCAACCTCTCGCGATACGCTCCTAGAAAAAGGAATGTTGTCGCCATATAGAGAGATCGTTTTATTACATCGTTTCTTGGAGTGAGGCAAACGCACTGGTTAGGGTCTTATCAGAACGCTTTATTCCGTTTGCACTTGTTCAGTCGAAGCAGATCCCGCACGCCAAGGCTACATTCCATGAGTCTCCAGTACCTCCTTGGCTTCGGAACACAATATGGTGTCCCTCCAATGTCCAGACCTGGAACGAATCTTTCCCACACACAATACATCGCCCATTTGTCCCGCTCCCATACTTCCGCTAGTACTTTTGAGTATGTATCCCTAGACGTGTTGGACAAGCTCTGTAATCACCTAGACTGCCGTATTGAAGACATCATCGAACATGTTCCTGACAACAAATAAAACACACCCAACCGGATGCGCTTTTTTTGAATTCGAATAAGGAAGTTGATTTTGTGGCGAATTTGAAAAAAGCTTATGGATAGAAAAACCCCTCGCACTTACAGGCACAAGGGGTTTGCTTATTAGTAAGCAGTCATGTATTGCTCGCGCTCCCAATCGTGAACGCGTGTGCGGAACATATCCTTGGCTTTCAATCGGTTTTAATACCGTCTAGAAACCGCATAAAATCAACAATTTCACCTACTGTTGTTTCAAATGACATCAAAGCCTTTCAAATTTTCGTGGGCAAAAAGTGGGCAACTAAGTGGGCAAAATTCGAAAGAACTATTCTTTTTAAAAAAAGCGCACCCGTGAGGCATCAAACTCCTGGGTGCGCTTTGCTATATGGAATAATTTCTTTCCTTCATGCTTGTTTGTAAACAGGATCGCGAACCCCTCCAGCTTCCATCCAATCATTTAATTTACTGAGTTGAAACCGAAGTGCTGGTTTTCGTGAACTTAATGATCCGAGTCGAGATGCTGGTAATGTACCTTCACGTACCATAATGTAGATCGTGTAAGAAGAAATATTCAGGTATTTGGCTGCTTCATTAACAGTTAACCACTTTTCAATCGTAAGCTCGCCTCTCGTCTCCATCCTTTCTAGTAATCTCGGTATCAACATCTTTACCAGCCTATCATCCTCTAATAGTTGCTGAACTATTACTTCGAGAATATCTACGGATTTGTTCAATTATATTCACCTTTTAAAATTATTTAACTGACCTTATCCGCAGTTTAGACAAGGGATCTAAAGATTATTCAAGCCCCCATTCGCGAAAAAATGAACAATCCCATTTTTAATGGTCGGGTCCAGCTCTCCGGCATAAAAATTACCATTTATATATGTTAATTGTAAATATATGTTATAATAATTCCGCATTGAAAATTGCGTTAAATATACTGGAGGGAAAAAAATGAATTTTAAGAAGCTTTCTATCGCAACTGTCTTACTTAGCAGTTTAGTAGTATCTGGAGCTGGTTCTGCCTTCGCAGTATCTCAAAGTGAGCCTATTAAAATAGGTAACCTGAAGATTGTTGAACGTGTATATGAAAACCCAGTAGAGTATGATTTTACAACAGCCCTTACAAAGAATGATTCATCTAAGATTGCTCCCATGGGCAATGATATGACTGGCAAAGTGTATGAAATGTCTAAGAAGGACCTATACAAATCAAAATCTTATGAAGCTGATATTGAGAACGATAGTAGCGAAAACGATACCTTTTCAAGGAAGGTTACAAGAAAAACATTTCTAACCGGAAAAATAGGTGTGGAAGCCGAAACGAAAGTCAACTGGAGGATAATAGAGGGGAAAGTAGGAATTAATGCAGAAGTTTCATTTGGAGATGAAGACATTGTAGAAACAACTCACAGTTGGGTCATACCAAAGCGTACTATTACAACCGTTGAATACGGATCAAAAGCCGTAAAAACAACTGGAAGCTTAAACGAATATTTTCAAGGCAGAGTAGTAGATTCTAACTACGTTAACGTCAAATACTCGTACAAAGAGTATTCTAGTAAAAAATCAAAAGATCTATGATCCGACCTCTCCATATACTTCTCCTTCTGTTCATAGTTCTTCTTAGTGGCTGTAGCGAGGCAGTAACAGTCCCTAAAGAGAAGTCATACGTAACTGTCTACGATTATTTCGAAGAAATTACAGGGGAGAATCTAAAAACATCCGTGCTTCAAATAACAAAAAACGGTAATTCGGCAGAACTCACGTTACGAATCTTAATTTCGGACGATTTAAGAGAAAAAATGATGCATACGGAAAAACCCATTTACTTTACGTTTGCAGATATGCCAGGCAACGAGACCATTAAAAATTTGCTTGCTGAGACTCCTTCACACGTTCAAATTGAGTTCAACAGTAAAGAGAATCGGTATACGATTTCGCAACAACTAAAGCTAAAAGAAAATTTGACGGAAGATGATGAACAGGCGCTATTGTCTCCTGCTAATTACCGATTTCAGGTCAGCAACGAAGAAAAGCTCTCTGTAGCTAGTTTCATGGGTTTAGAATATTCGCTACTTCCTGAAGATAATCAGAAGTAGCAAATAGCTGGTTACGAATTGTACCTCGTGGTCAAATAAAGTATTTGTTTCGTGTACCCGCAAATTCCGCATACGAATAGACAAAACCCGTCTCCTCAAAATAGGGACGGGTTTGCTATTTCTTGAATACATTCTGGCATGTCGTTTTTGGGACTGCCAACCATTGCTGGAACAGGGTAGGCTTTCATCTTTTCGTAATCATATGGTACTAGCAATGTTTGGAGCAAGTCAGAATCAAACTTCTCACGATCTAACCATATTCCCTCGTCTTCCTGTCTCAGTATCACAGGCATCCGGTCATGAATTGGCCCTACAATCTCGTTTGGGCGTGTTGTAATGATCGTACAGGTATGCAACTTCTCGCCTGCTGGATTCATCCAGGTATCAAACAAGCCCGCGAACGAGAAAGGGTCTCCGTTTTTCATCATGATTCGCATCGGTTGTTTGCCTGACTCGCGCTGCTGCCACTCATAAAATCCATCTGCTGGTACAATGCACCGTTTTCTCTCAAACAGCCGGCGAAACGCTGGCTTTTCAGTGAGCGTCTCAGCCCGCGCATTTATCATCTTGTACCCGCTCTTCTCATCCTGGGCCCAAGACGGAACTAATCCCCATTTTAACTGTCCGAGTCGACGCTTACCTTGATCGGAAATAATAGCAGGGATTAATTGACCCGGTGCGATATTGTATCGTGGCTGCATATCAAAAGGTATAACCTCAATTTGGAACCTTGCATTCCATAACTCAAGGTTGGTCACTAGCGTAAAGCGTCCGCACATACTATCACCTCTTAGAACAATCATAGCCGAATGACTACTTGGTATACCAGCTCTAAGCAGTCAGAATGAAATCAGCAAATATTGGTGATCGCAGCATGCTGCTATTCGTCTAGTTCCGCCTTAACCCTCATGCAGACTTAAACCGCTTTTGTATTCCTGCACTTTGGGTAACTACTGCATCCGTAAAATTCCCCTTTTGTTCCTTTTCTTAAAACCATTTGGCTACCACATTTTTCACAAAGCCTTTTTTCAGTTGGAAACTGAGTTATAACTTTTTTGGGATCTGGTTTTGCTGAAGGATTCATCTGGATTATCATTTCAATGAGTGCTTCGCGATTGATCAATTTTACCCCGTTAGAGGCAGCCAGCTTATAAGCAGCATCTGTGAAATCTTTATTAGTTACTACCCACGATCCCGATGCGCCGTAGTGTTTCATTGCCCCTACGACTTGCTGAACTGCATCGATCCCAACGTTTTTAGAGTAGCGCTTGGCTTGGACAACTGTTTTAGTGCCATTCTTTTGCAATATCAGATCAGCTCCGAAGTCTCCTGAGGCACGTGTTACTTCTGCTTTATAACCTTGAGACTTGAATAATAGCCCAAGGTATTGCTCGAATTGCAGGCCATCCAATTTGTCTATTTCACGTATTCCTGATTTCCTTAATCTCTCTTCTCTCTTTGCACTTTGAGCAATAGCAATCCAAAGAGCAGCACCCATTACAGCAGTAAAAGCAATTCCACCGATGATAATTGAATTTGTATAGTAATATGCCCCGCCAAATGCAATTAAAGAAAGTAATCCGACTAACTGGCTTATCGGGTCTTCTCCCTTTTTCCTTCTTCGTGCCAAAAGTAAAGTCCCCTTTCAAAAACAGTTCTTTCAGCATATTCATTTCCCTATTTTCCAAAAAATGAAACAATCATACACAAATGTACAAAACACAAAAAAGCCCGCCTTTCTAGGCGTGCTCTATGTCATCAAAAACGTATTATGACTACCAATCTATACATGGATCTTCGACATCTTGGATTAAAAATGCATAGAAATTATTTGCCGATATCAGAGGATCTAGCAACTTTTCTAATAGCTCAGTATCAATTTTTATTAAACTTAAATTTGTATCATTATATGAGTCTGTACCGATCGCTACTGTAAAAAGGTACTCATCGTAGTCTTCTTGCCTGTAATCAACAAAATCTATGTATTCTAATTGGTAATCTGACAAGATTTGAATGATCTTTTGTAGTAATCTTATCTGTACTCCCATGCCAAAGCTAAGAACTAATTTGGTCGGAGGTTCCGTTTCGTCGGAAGGTAATCCAAATCCCTTGAAGCTTGTAATACCTGCTCTGCTTAATGCGCTACTGATATCATAAAAATCTACCAATAACTCATTAATAAGTACCCTCGTTTTTGATAGGTCAAAATTATCAGTTTCAGAGGGATGTTTAAATAAATCAGTCTGGCCATATTCATTTTCAAGCATGAATATCTCTGTAATGATTTTCTTTTTATCATCGTCGATATCAATATCTTCGACAGTTCTTTCTTTTATGACATTATTTATACTAATTGCTTCTTCATAAGATGATTCACCAAGCTTTTGTGAATCAATGGGATTCTTGCTGAGTACCTTAGTAAGTTTCTCCAGAATTTTATATTCATACTGATGAATAATATCCATCATCTCGGGTGGCAGCATTTTTATGTTGTACTCAAAAAACGAGGTTTTAGACACATGAATAGTTACTGTTTCTTGAGATTGAATATCCTCAATTCTAGATTCAACTTGGTGAAAAGGATAAGTCCAGTAGAATTTCTGTGTAATTCTATCAACTACAACAAGGAATGTGGGTTCCTTTTGTTGTAACCAGTAGTTTATTGTCGTAACATTTATTATAACTGCAATATTTTTCTCGTCGATTATTACATCCTCTGTACCCTTACACTGGATATTGTAATGCATACCCACAGGAATAGAGCCACTCAAAAGTTCAGCTCGCATATCAATACCAAGATCTTTTTCAGTTGGGATAGGGACGACATTGGAGAACATTCCAAGGACACTAATAAGTAACTCAGATGCAGAGTATCCAATCTTAGTTGTATGAGGTACTTGTGGTAATTTTCGTTGCATACTTTATTACACCTGCCCCTTTTATTCTCCCTCACTCTACTCTACTTGCCCTAATCTAAGTTTAATATCATCCTTTTGTAAAAAACAGGAGAATCTTTGAAGACATACCTGGCATCCAATAACGACTTATCTACCTATTCTAGTAGCATCACCTATAACTGTACTAATGTCATGAACTTTTTGGTAATTAATTCGTCAGTCCAAAACGCTAAACTATCGGCCTGTTAAATTTAACTCCTATAGGCTAAATATGGCATACAATGTTACTATAATCTTAAAAAAACAATAGGAGCTGTAGTAATGGCGTATTTTACCTTTGATGTAGAAATTCGAACTGATGAAACAGGACCATCTGGAAACCCATTTATCATCTTTCATTTAGTCGCTAGTTTTATGGATCCGATTAGGGGAGAAGTCTTATATCCTATGACTGTGAAATATACTGACGGAATGATATTACATAATATGAATCAATTGAACAAAGATTTTCCTCATGTTCAATTTCGAAGAGATCTAATAACAAGTATGAAACAATTTGTTAAATCACAAGTAGAGTAAATATTAAAAAGGGGGCGACAGTTGAATAAAGGAGATATCACAACCGGCATTCTAAGGCATATTTTTTCCTAGAGATGATTCCCCAAAATCCAGCCCTAGTTGGTCTTTTTGGTGTAGTGCCCTTCGCATAAAGCCTATCCTCAATCCGCTCCTACAGCCGTTTGTGATCCATGTTAATCTACTGAATATCTTCATCGGTCAGTGTAGCACAAACCCCCGCCTAGATATTACGCCAGGCGGGGGGTTTGCTGCTGTATCCCTCGGTACATACTATGCACGCCCGTTCGCATGCTGCTTGGCACTGTAAAGAAAATCGTTAAGCCTCACCTGGCATTCGGCCTTTAGATGTACCACATTGTAGACGCACTCTTCCTGGCGACCACGAATGGTCACCATGACACGGTATAAAAAACCATCAGGTGACTGTTGCGAGTGTATCTTGCCCCCAATCCGCCCGAACTGGCTTCTGTATTCATGGTGCTGCCTCTCAGCCCACATAGAAATGGTATCCATCATTGGGCGGTATGACATTTTGAGCTGATCCTGATTAAGACTTTCTGCATCCATCGCTAGCGCCTTAAAAAGCATGCCATACAATATCGTTTCGTGTAGTATCTCTCGCCATTGGTCAGGTTGAATCATTGTCTAATACACCCGCTCAACCTGCAGCATTTTTTCAATGGGTACCCACCATACACCATCAACCCGAACAAGCTTGATCTTGTGCTCATCACGGTCGATGTCTTTGACTACTCACCATTCTCGACGGATGCGCTTATGAAACCAACTGACCACAATCGCAAAATCTCGGCTCACTGAGTCATAGATTACCACAAGCATTCCAGCCAGCGCGTCCGGATCAGCTGGTGGTAACGGAGTAATAGCCTTCTGGCAGCTACGATCAGATAACGTACTCATCTGTCGCCTCCCGTACCAGTCCAGCCTCTATCAAATCACGGAGAATGTCAGGGGCACATCCGGGGCTAACACCAGTATGGATTTTGCTTATTGCCTTGAGATGCTTTGGGTCATAACCGGAATAGCTTGGAGTCGGACATCAATTACTGTGTTTATTTTTTCCATCGCTCAATCACCTCAAACAAGAACGTTTGTTCTGTATTATATGTGAACAACATACGCACGTGCAATTATGATCTCGTAAGGCATTAGGCCTTTTAGTAAAATATGTAATGGCACACTATAGCATAGAAGGAGATAAAACTTATGAGCGCTGGTTTTGTTTATATTCTTATTAATAATTCAATGCACGGGCTGGTCAAAATTGGGCGTACCCAGATCAGCTCTCAAGAACGAGCAAAACAATTATCAAATTCTACCGGTGTTCCAGCGCCCTTTATAGTGGCTTACGACTTATATGCGCAGGATTGTGTTAAACTCGAACGAGAGCTGCATGAAAAACTATCTGATTTTAGAGTTAGTCAGAATCGAGAGTTTTTTCGCTATCCATTAAACGATGTAATCAAGTTACTACAAGATTTATCAAGTAATAGCACTTCTCAAAAAAACACGACATACGAAGCTGTTGAAATACTCGGGAATTTAAAAGAGAAATATAACGACTGGATTATTTCGGAAATTAGTTCAGTTAGAGTTTATCAAACTTATGGAAAAGTCTATTTAGAAATTACAAAGGATGATTACATCCGTTCTGATCTTGTCGATCAATACATAAAAAGAACAGATCTAGGATTTATTACAGCTGAATATGACGACCTGTTTTTTGATCCGGCTCTTCCTGTTACAACGAACGCAGATAGGTTCATTAATGAGTTCGATCCTTACTCAATCATTAACTGTATTGATGAATTATTTACCAAGGAAGCCATCAAAAAGATAGTTAACGAATTTGAAAAACATTAAAAAAAGCCCTCCCCCGGAATTGTTATTCCGAAGGAGGGCTTTCGCTTTACTTTGTCGCTTTTTCTGTTACTCGATCCAGCATCGTAAACATGAGCCAGGGCAATTCGTGTAGCACGCCCACCGGATCGTCAGTCAATCGTTGCTTCCATTTATCGGGTTCATTCAGCAGTCCCTTGGCCGCAAGACTGTCAATCGCCTTCAAGCCTGCTTCCCGTTCCCACTGTTCCAGCTTTAATTCTGGCTGTTCTTTATCCACAGAGTTGTCAGACTTATCAACATCGTACTCGTGTAGCTCGTACTTCTCGATCAGGCTGACCAGCTTTCCAGGGTAGTCAGGATCTGTCGCATAGCCACCTTTCCAAATAGCGTAGCATGCGGATTTGTAGTCAGCACCCAAGACTCCATGATAACGATTAGGCTTGTCTCTTGTGCCATTCAGGATCAACCTGGAGTGGTCAGCGATGGATTCAGCCCAACTGTTGTAGGCTCTAAAGTTGGATTCGATCATAATCCATTTCCCAGCCAAAAACTCTTTAGTTGGCATTGTTACATGTCCCGCTGTTCCTGTACCTTTGATGCCGAACAGATTGTTTGCCTTTTGTGTCAACCCGCTCTTTCCCCAATTGCTCTCCAGGATTGCCTGTGCAATGGTCAGCGAGGCTGGTACTCGAGTCATTTTCATATCTGCCACAGCTGCAGGTGCAATCTTTGCAATAAATTCTAGTTGGGTCATTACTGATCACCTTCCCGTTTTTGGAATGTCTGCTTCCAAAGCTGATGCCCCAGCGTTGCGATCCCGGCTGCCAAGATACCCTGAATCGTCGCTTGCACGCTAATGACTCCCATCACGCCCCAGGCTAGTCCAACCCCGATTCCTGTAAGTAGCCAAGGAATTAGCCAGTCAGCAATGTGCGGCGTTTTCTTGAGCGTTGCTCCAATCACCAGGAGCGCAACTACAACAATCAACGCTTCGTCCAATAGGTACTGGTTCGCTAATACCAACAGGTCTGTTTCTTTCATACTGTTCATCCACCTTTCAAAAATTAGTTCTCGTCATCGATACGATCAAGACGTTTGTGAGCTTGCTTGGCGGATTCTTCTACACGAGTTACACGATCGCTTAGCTCATCAATTCGTTTCCCTTGTGCTTTCTGTTCGAATCGGATGTCGTCTACCCCGCGCTTGATATACTCAACGTCTGCACGCTGTTGAGCGTCTGCACTTGCTCGACGTTCAACGTCCTGTCGGATTGATCTGGAACGACCTGCCCACCCAAGCAGAATTCCGCTAATTGCGGCTATCGCTGTAATGAAAGGTGTCCATGTTGCAAAGTCCATACCTGCACCCTCCTCACCCCCTGGGGGCAAAAGTAAAAGGAGCCGCTGTAGCAGCTCCCCATGAAAAAACGCCCTCTCCATTTTGGAAAAGGCGCTCTATGCGCTTTTTTGTGGTTGTGTCATGATCTCCGTTTTTTCTGGTTCCGTGATGTGTTTCTTGGTGACAGCGATTGTCAATTCAGCTGCTGTCCACGCTCCGTCTTCCCAGCGCATCAGACAATAGTTGTACAGTTTGCTTGTCATAAATATCCCCTCCATGTTTTGTTCTACTGTGCAAGTAAGATAGCGTCAAGCGCATCCTGAGTGGCTTTTAGTTTGGCTTCAAGTAGAGCGATTTTCTCGTCCTGCGTCATAGGTCGGTCTACGTACTCGTATACAAGTGTTTTTGCTTGGGTGTCGACCTTTAGGACGGCGTTCTTTTGCGGGATGTCATCCGGCGTGGGGATAGATCTGACTTTGATAAAATCACCATCATAAGTCATTTCCGCGAAAACATCGTCGTTGTAAGCGATTCTGTCAGTGTCCACGACTGTTTTGCCTGTTTCTTGCGTGTACAGTACATAAATCATAGTATCTTCACTCCTGTTCTGTATAAATAGATTTGATTACTACTCTGAAAAACGGCTGCTGCAATACCTTTTCTCGATACGACAGAATGTAAGTTTTGTGCTTGGTTGAAACTAGCGAGATGCGCTACGTTTGTCGATGCTAACATTCCGCCGTTTTTGTTTACAGGAAACACCGTAGGGAAATAAGAACCTACTGCGTATTTTATCAATCTAGTTCCGTTGCTATCTGCACTACCTCCGCTCCTCAATCCCGATGCTTGACTGACGAATGCATTGTTTTCTGTGTTTTGATAGGTGATGACTCCCGTAGTCAGGTCGACCGTACCAGCCCTCATTCTTGACGTGAGGATGTACAGTTTTCCATCCGTTTTATCACAATAGAGGTACGGGATGGCGTCACCTAAACCTGTCGACCACACTTTATTGCCTAACTTGTCATACTTATGCAGTTGGCTGCCTCCGACTCCGTAAAAATTATCGTTGCTATCAACTTCGAGTGTGGAATACACAGCCATCAGAAGGCTCACGGGATTGTAATTATCGAACTCAAAAGCCAATGTTTCTAAATTGAACTTTTGCATCCTGCACCCAGGGCCTTGGTTGTTCGACATAATGTGGTAGAAATACTTCCCTCGAACTGCGAATATACCCGAACCAAGCCTATTAGGTTGTTCTGGAAACAAATGGTTGTAAAGGATGTTTAACAAGGTATCCAAAACCATTAGCCTAGTGCGATTGAAACAAATGATTCTGTCTAATGACGGTACGTACTCCATGTAAATCTCTGTTGATACGCTCATGTCAGATGGTAGCGTAATAGAAGTGATCATAGAGCCTGTTTTGTTGTGCTTCCTCAACGTCCTCTGTTGATCGATGGTGTAAATATTCCCTGCGTTATCCATCGCCAAACCGCCGTCGAGAGAAGATGCGCCACTAGAAAAAGTGGTGATCATTTCCGACACAAATCCTGCACTTTCCAAAGGGATGAAGCTGTTTTTTTGAAATCCACCACTACCGATTCCGTGTGATGCTAGTAAATTAGCAATATTCATTACGTATCCTCCTTCCTATCCGAATGATGTGTAATCCCCATCCCCATCGTAAGCGAGTGGCATTATCACGGAAAGGGCCTCTGTCACTCCGTCATTCTTGTATCGCTTGATCGTCATCGATGGGTAGTTTCCGTTTGCGTCCGGCGTTCCGTTTAGGGTTGTTCTCATGAAAAGCGTTGTTCCGTCGATCCTAAAATGATCCACCTGACGAAACTTCCCGTTTGCGTCTTTAAGGCTGCGAACAGTCTTGTTGATTCCTAACATGTCGAAGTTCATAAATTGTATTGCCGCTATTCCTTCTTCGACACGAAGGATGAATCTATTCCCGTCTTCCGAAATTACGTCAAGGCGATCTGACTCGGCATTTATCGCCGTTCTTTGTCCGGTTGTTTCAGAAATTTTAGTTCCACTTGTAAAATTAAGTTCTTTTACTCCTGCCATGGACTTGTCATTCGCAAGTATTCTGCCGGAACCTTTGGGCACTAGAGATACATCGCCATTCTCCATTTCGTTGCCGATTGTTAGGGTGGTGTTTGCTTGGCTCGGGTATCCAAAATACCCAGAACGCTTAGTCGGTGCTTTTGAGTCAGAGTAAAACGCCATATACACATGGTCTACTTCGCCGGGCTTTAGGTTAAATAACTGCCCTCCGCCGTCCATATTAACGACTCCAGTGAATGTTTCTCCTGATTTTTTTGCATACTGCGTGTGCGGATCAGCTGATGACGTATGTGCATCCAACTTTGCTTGAGTACCTGCTGCCTCGCCCGTAATGCTGAAAGCTCCTTTACCTTGAGCATCAAGACGTGGGATTTTGCTTGCTCCACCTGCTGATACTTCCGATTGCTTAACAAACTGGGTGCTATCTATGACGGTGCGCCGATCAGTTGAAACAATAACATTGGTCGCATTTGTGGAGAAATACCACAGCAGGCATTTTGCTTGTGCTGCTGCCTGATCTGTCGTGCTCTTCACCTTCCCATCTATATCCAGGTAGATATATTGGCCTTGATTCGCATTCAACTGGATGGTTCCAGCAGATAAATCAAATTTGACACCAGACACATAAGCAGATCCCGCTGTATATGAGGCGGTTAGTCCGCTATGCGTGAAGGATAAGCCTGTGACTACGCCACTCCCGATCACGCTTTTTGCCAAGCTGTCGACCTGGCCCTGCAGCTTTGCCAATTGTTCCTGATCCACTAATCCGCCAGGCGTAATCGTAGCTGATATCTGACTGGCATTCCCGATGATTACGATAATGTCGAATTGATTGTTGATTGTCGTTGCCCCACCCTCTGGCGGCAAATAATCAGCAGCTGATGCTGTTGTGATAGCATAGAGGATTTCTCCCACATCAGGATCCTGCGCAAACATCCCAAGCTCCTTCACGTAAAAACCCTGTGTAATCCCCTTGTTCGTAATGCTTGATCGGATACGGCAAAGCCCGCCCTCCGCTTGGACACTGCTAATATCAAGCACCCTCAACGGATGAACCAGGTCTGCTAGATCCTCAAGCGACTGGCCTGATCCGATCTGACCGTCACCGATCTTCGCCTTTGTAAACTTGAGTAGAGCACCAGCTTCTGCTTTTGCTTGTAGTTCTCGACCTTTTTTCGTCAGTATCATTCCAGTAAACTGTGACAAGTCATCTCACCTCCGGGTAAATTGTTGTATTTGCCAATATCGATGTAACGCCGCCCATTGAAATGGTGCTGCTCACATCCTCCATTTTGAAAGCTACGGGGTGAATTTCTATCCGCTTGTACTCAGAAATAATCCCGCCAAAATAGAGATTGGCCTCGATGTTTCGTTTTATCGTTACATTCTCAAGCCAGGTACTTTTACGTTTGGTTGCATTAATAATACGAAATAATCGATCCAGGTCAGTTTCTTCCGTCATTGCCTGCTCTGTCTCCACACGGAAGTGGTACGGATCGCCACCATACTCGTACCACTCCGCCACCTTCGCTCCTGGGAAGATGATTGAAACCACTTGCTCCACTGCCCATGGCGTACCCTTACGTCTGTGCCACTGGGACGACTCCCTTACCAGTCCACGCTTCTGCTCTATGGTCAAGGACGTATCATAAAAATCAACATGCGACTCCCAAGCCAGTTCATCTACCTGCTCCGATGTGAGTTGATCGATATGGACATAGGGTGTCAGCAATTCAATCGCGCTCGTAATAGCTTGTAGTTCCTGATCCAGCGCAGCAGCTATGGCTGCCACGTTCGGATCGTTGCGGATGTTCTGCGGTATGATGTCAGCGAGCTTCACCTGTGTCAAATCAATCATCAACAAGCCCCCCAAATGTTATAGTCACGTTAGAGGCCACCGCGATTTCTTCCCAGGCTACAGCCGCAAAAGACGGACTCGCAACATCGACTCGATAGGCTCCAGCTGCCATCACTCGACGTATCAGCTCAGAAGGGTTTCGATCACGCCCAAGCTTGGATTTCTGCCATAAGACATACTGATCAGTTGCCTGCTGAACAGCTGCTTGGATGGCTGCAGCCTCGGTTGCACGATCCCTGCTGATCCAATAGGTGAAATTAACCATGTAATCCTGGGTTGTAGGCGTTACAACTGTCACATGATCCGTAAGTGGCCGGATATTTCTTGCATTGCATATGTCAGCCACCGCATTCAATAGGTCTGCCGTGGGGATCTCCCCTCCAGTTAGGAGTGGAATTATCTTAATCTCGCCAGCTGCTGGAGAATCGACAGCCACGTCTGTAATTAGAGGGCTCGCTGTTTTCGCCCAATATTGATAAGCCCCTTCAGGTCCTGCCACAGAAAAAGCCTCAGGAGCGTTGTAGATCCGCTCGCGATATGCGTCATCTGACTCTCGATCAGCGCCTCCTGTACTCTCGGTCATGTTCGACACCTTTTGAATAAAACCAATCGGGTCAACGATGGTGTCGATTTGTCCAGGCAAAAAGCCATTACCGTACATGCCTGGCTCCAAGCAGCTGCATAGTATATCAACGTGTGTCTGACCAGGTGCGATCTCCGCGTATTCAACCGTAGAAAAGTAGACTTTTTTGTCAGTAGGGCAAACCCTTGTCCCTTGGTTAATCGCCACTACAGATGGCCTGACAGCAGAAAGCTCGAACCTTACCGTGGTCTTTGCCGAAATAGCCTCCAGCCTTTCTGTTCGGGAATCGGCGCCCTTGTGATCCAGATAATCGCCGGTTGCATAGCGCAGGGAATTCTGCCTTCCAGTCTGATTAATCAGCACCCGCTGCTGTACAATGATTTGGGCTAGAGATAATAAAAAGAGGCGAACCGGATCTCCAGGAAACAACTTCCTATCCGTTAGCGCCTCATAAAGCTGAATCACATTATTTTCAGTTTTTTTGGGGTCATCATCAACAAATTTTATATCAGGTAAATTGTATAGACTCATGACAGCACCTCACTTTTCACTTTTCACTTTTCACCTGAAATTTCACCTGTGGAATAAGTTTACCTATTTCATGATTCTGATGATAAGTAACCGCTGTAACCGTGACACGTGGTTCGTACAAACGGATTGCTGCCATGATTTTTGCTGTGTATCTAGCTTCTACAACTGGAATAGGGCCATCTACTTCGGTAGTATCTATCCCAAATGCTCGATCTAAAGGAACACTACCTTGGGTAGTGGAGAAGATCGTCCTCATATTTTGTTTAATCTCCTCGATGCCTTTCGCTCCGAAATTGATTGGCTGCTGATCCAACATTACTGTATGTTCCATGCTTGTTTCTACCTCCTCATATACTCCTCAAGAGAGAGGCTTGCTGTACCCGCCAGTACGTTGCCCTTGCTGTCAATTCGTTCCCACTTTTGTTCGAGGGAGGTAATTACCCATTGATCCATACCAACTGCTTTGCCGCCTATGATCAGATCAAGTGATTTACCACTCCGCTCCAGCTCAAGCAGCTTGTTCATCTCATTACGTGGATTCACACCATAAAAAACATCGAACCTCATGGTGAAAGAGACCGTATCCAATCCGGGTCCGATCCACTGGCTGAGCGGCTTTCGTCCGAGCACATCATGCTTTGCCCAACGCCCCGCACTCTTACGTACAAACTCGTCAAGTGTACGGATGGTTTCAGCAGTTGCGACGAAAATGACATCTCCAAGAGATCCAATCATCCACCGTCACCGTCCGTTTTGAAGAAACCAAGACAAAAGCCAGTCTGCATGCCGTTTCCAAGAAATAAACAAAGAACCGATTCTCCAACCGAGAGTGTGACTCCGTTGAGAATCGGTAGATCGCCAGAGACTTGATTATCTTTATCCGGGAAAACAGCTCGCATCGTCCCTTTTTCTTGGTTCACGGATGATACCAACCCAACTCGGGATAAATTTCGCACATCCATTGTTACCACCCCAATACCTTCCTAACTTCTATATCTGTACGATAACCGCCGCTGCCAATGCTGTGCTTTGCGCTCACAACAATGTATTTCCCGTCGAAATCATGCCAACCGCGAACTATGATTGTAATCCCTGCAGCTATCCTCACATTACCGACTAATGAGAAGCTCCCTTTTCCAAATTCTTTGTTTTTCTCCCTCAAGCGTGTTTTTGCCAACTTCATCGCTTCCGCTTGTGACTTTACCTGTTCATTTACTTTCAGGACAGGGCCATCTTCTGGTGCGCCGGGTGGAACAAAGGTGTATTTGTAGGCTTTCTTCTTCTCTGCGTCGTAATAGTTAAACTCACATGCTCGATAGGCGGCATTGTTTGCACTCCAGCTGAATGAGAACGACAGGACTTTACCGTCACCTCGTCTAATCTCAAGCACTGGCGCCTGCTGCTCGTACTTTGCTTCATCGAACAGAACAATTTTCCCGCCAGAGATCTTCATCGCGGCTCCTTCTTTTTTAACCATTTCCTGTAGAAATGCAAGATCAGACTGTTCTGTTTGGTCGATCCGCTCAAATTTTGGATTGTCACCCACCTCATACAATAAGGACAGCTTAGCCTTTGCTGCTATTTCATTTGCGATACCTTTTAAGGTCATCTTCTCCCAAGCTTTGGTTCTTTTTTCACGTCGGATGTTGGAGCCGATCGGTACCGAAACAGCTTTAATTGACAATGTATCTGGTGGGCCAGAAAAATCAATCGAATCGACATCGAATGTCCCACAAGGAAGGGTTTCACTTGTTCCTGATCCATCCCAATTTATAACCCTTATTGCAGCTCTGATTTGGTCCCCTTGGTGCGGAATCCACTCGCCTTGCCAAAGCTGCTCCCTGTCCTCTATTGTTATCTGGAGATCGTCTGTAGTTCCTGGTGCATTGTCTCCGTATGTGAAATCAATAAGGTAATCAGCTATTTGAGTGGATACCTCAACATCCTCGTAAAACAGTGACAACTCAGTGCGACGAGCTTCCATGTTAACCCCCCCTCTTCCATGGCGGCAGCGTAGATGGAATTTGATCAGGAATAGTAGGGATTATCAGGCGTACATTGGCTGAAAAAACCACCGTTTTAATGTAGGCGGGATTGGCATTCATCAACAGTGACATGTGCGCTTCAGTACCGTATATCTTGAAGGAAATCGCGTCCCAAGTATCACCAAGAAGAGTCACATAATTATTCAAATGACACCCTCTCCTTTTGAGCAAAAATAGCAAGCAAGCGTTTTTCCAGATCGTCATTTCCACGTACCAGTGCGCGCTCTACTTGACCTCCTACGTCTCCACCGCCTTGCACAACTATTGAAGGGTTGTAATTAATTACAATACCAGACCCACCACCTGCTGATTGCTGCCCGCCGCCTCCAACACCCAGCATCCGGCCCGCTGATGTCCACAAGTCAAGCGATCTCTGCGAATTGTTGATCGGCACAATGACCTCTTTGTCGCCGCCTTCTCCGACCCAAGCCAGCTCTGGTCGACTGACGATTCCACCCTTTGCGTAGCCGCCAACATTTGGAATCTCCGCGATATTGAAACTGAATGTTTGGCCGCCCATACCAGGAACCCACTCAGGAACATCGATCTTCATCGAGTTGATTCCTTTGAGCGCCGTGTTGATCATATCGATTCCTGCGTTGATTGGTGCTGCAAGTGCAGCTCCTAATGTGTCAAAGATTCCTGTGAACACATTTTTGACACCCGTCCATGCAAGGCCCCAGTCACCTGTAAAAACGCCCGTAACAAAGTCGATAACGCCACTTAGCGTAGTAAGAAGTCCGCTGATTACACCGGATATAATGTTTATCGACGTCATAACCACTTGCTGAATCACTGGAAAGCCTGCCTGGAAAGCAGTAAACAAGCCGTCCAAAACAGGCTTGACGATTCCCCAAACGGCTGTAAACGCTCTTCCAAGCCCGTTAACGACAGCCTGAATCTGTGGCGAAAATCGTTGGATCGCAGATGAAATGGCCGGAAATACATCATCGGCAAGGAACTGAAATCCGCTTTGCAAGATTGGATAGAGCTTATTTCCGAAATAGGTGGCCACTGGAGCCACATACTTGATGACTGATTTTGCAGTATTGCCAATTATGCCAGCCAGACCAGCGAAAATGGGAAACGTGGCTTTTGTCGCGCTCCAGATACTCTTCATGAATCCGAGATATTTTGGGCCGACTTCTTTTGCAATCTGCATGATTGGTGCAAAAGCTTCACTCAAGTTCAGGCCTTGAACAAAGCTCACGACCTCATTTCCCACCGCGTCGAAATTTGCTTTCCATACCGGAGCCATGTCTTCTGCCCACCACAATGCATCTTGCAAAATAGGCAGCAACTTGCCGGACAACGGGGTAATCAAACCTGTTTCGATACGACGTCCGAGCCCAGAGAAGAATTCACCAAGCGAGTTGTACTTGATTTTGCTCATTTCATCCATGGAACCTTTGGTCATATCAAATGTCTGCTTGATGTTGCCATACGCCTTGATGACACGTTCTTCCAGGTCTTCTGCCTGTGTTCCAAACAGTGCGACAGACGCGGCATTTCGTTCAACAGGGTCTTTTACCTCATTAATAGCTTTCACTGTTTTGAGAAATGCCTCTTGCGCCACTTTACCGCCAGTGGCGAACTGTTTTGTCATTTCAGCACCATTCAATCCGATGGCTTTATAGGCATCTAGTGACGTTTTGGAACCATCTTTTGTACGGATACCAAATTCTTTTATGCCGTCACCGACCTTATCAAGATTGAAAGCCCCTGCTTCCAACCCCGCGCTAAAGATGTTGAACATATCATTTGCGGAAAACCCGAGTTTGCTAAAGTAGCCACTGTACTCGTTGGCGGTATCCAGTAATTCGCCAGACTTGTCTAATCCGTTTTGAGCGCCCTGTGCAAGCAAACTGTATGCTTCATCTGATGAGATTCCGAAGTTTTTCATCATCGTATCTGCGGCTTTCACTGACTCTTTCACATCAAACTCGAATACATCACGCATCAAAATCGCATTCCGTGTGGTGTTCTCAAGCTCAGCGCCTCCGAGCTTGGTAACCGACTTTACAGCAGATAAGCTTTTGGAAAGGTCGTCCCAGCTCTCACCGAGATTCATATTGTAGAGGTTGGTGGCAACCTCTTTCATTTCGCCCATTTGCTCAACCGTCGAACCAGTCGCCATCTGCATTTTGTTCATGGCTTTCGTGTACTCATCACTAGTGGACAAAGCTGAAAATACTCCAACAACAGCAG
The DNA here is from genome assembly GCF_013332445.1 of Brevibacillus sp. HB1.1. Taxonomy (NCBI): domain Bacteria; kingdom Bacillati; phylum Bacillota; class Bacilli; order Caryophanales; family Paenibacillaceae; genus Brevibacillus; species Brevibacillus sp. HB1.1. The sequence continues at coordinate 340,023 of NZ_JABMIV010000001.1, forward strand.
TGCCTACGGCAGTGACAACGCCTGCCATTTTGGCAAATTTACCAATCAGGCCGTCAACACCCCTGCTTGCCTCTATTGTTTCGTCAGGCATTGGGTCGAGGGTCGGTCCGCGTGTCCGTTCCAATTCCCGAAGCCGACGCTGCAACTCTTGGACATCTTCGGATGATCGTCGAAGATCATCGCGTAAAGGGCCCATTTGGTCGGTGAGGCGTATTCCCCGTATGGTCTGTAGGGCCCTTTCTACATCCCGCAGTTCGTTAGCTGCCTCACGTGCAGAGTCCCGAATTTGCTCGAATGTACTGCCTGAAATTCGAATATTACCGATTTCTCTCGCTCGTTGTTCAAGTCGGTTCATATCACTAAGAGCCTGTGTAAACGAACTAGAAAAGCTTGATTCTAATTTACCCGCGAGCTCAAATGCAATTTTGTAGACTTTTGACACTAGCCTCACCCACCTTTCTTGGGCTCCAACTCTTTAATAGCTTCAACCCAGTTTTTCAATTCCTTGATCGGCAAGCTCAGCCAGTATGGAACAGGTGTAGTGGTTGACATCGAAAAAGAGGCAACCGCTTGACGTAGCAGTTGCCTTCCATCCTTTTCAGCCAACCCTAGCCGAGCAAAAAATTCTGCACCAACATTGTCACTTTACTGAAATCTTTTGCTGGGAGCTTATGAATGAGCTCAACCGGGACTTTTGCCGCTCTGGCGGCTACCAGCGCTAGGTAAGGCTTCGATAGTTCTTTAACAAATACCAAATCTTTTGTAGATGCATTCAGCTGACGCTCACACGACATCAGATCTTCCCCTGTGATACTGTCCAGATCAAGATCCAACTCTGTGTACTCTTTTCCGTCAAATGAAAAAGGTCGACTGAGTTTGTACAACTTCTCATCGACCACGACTTCTTGCCTATTCTCTTTTTCCAACATTCTTGTTTCCTCCCTTAGTAGCCCAACTGGCTACGAACTTTTGCCAAGTAATCTACGCCGTCTATCACGCAGATGTAGTTGTATTTATCGATTTCCAACAACACTCTGTCGTTATGGGACAACTTCAGATAGATGACCTCAAACTCAGATGAGCTGTCAGTAGTCGCTCCAGGTTCAAACTTGCCGATATCGAACTTTTTGGGGATAGCGCGGACTGATACTTTCACGGCCACGCTGTCATATTTTCCGGAAGATTGATCGAATACCTGTTGTGCGCCCCAAAAGTCCAAAGCATGTGCCTGTGGAGCAGCCAACCGGATGGCATCTGCTTCGATTGTTCGCCAGTTCAGGGTTAGGCCCATCGATCCAAAGTTGCCGATCGTAGGGCTGTCCACTTCTCCAGCGATCCCTGCCCCCTTTACTGTCTCCGTCAGATATTCCAAGCTTGGCAGCGTCACATCAGCCGTACCTAAAAAGTCTTTACCATCTTTATATACCCGATAACTGATCAGCTTTTCAGAAACTTGTTTTGGCATTTTGATTCATCTCCTTTCTATGCGGCAAACAGGCCGCCCAAATATGATGGATCGTATTCCAGAGGGAACTGAATCTCCTCTGCTGGAGACGGTGGTGTCACAAAGACGTGGAATCGCAAGGTTCCATTCATTAAATCTGTTGTTGGGTTTTCTGATTTCAAAAACTCAACTCTACCACCCAAGATATAACCAGCTGCTTGCAACCCGTTTAGCCAGATATTGACGCTATCCACAACGGTTTGCACCAGACGTTTATTGGTCGGATCGTCAACCTTCTGCCAAAAGGTGAGGATGAGCGAATTTCCGATCCAGTCGAACATTCGTCGGACAGGAATGAAGCTCTTCACCGGATCAGTAACCGCCGGATATGCTGCTGTTCTGTTCCCCCAGCATTTCCATCCACCTACAAAATTTAATGGTGCCACAATCCCTTGACCGTTTAGGTAATTAGCTTGGTCGATGCCCAACAGTACCTCTGCTCCATCATCAAGAACAGCGCCAGTTGCCTGATATGGTTTATTCGATGGTGACTCATACGGAACACCCTCGTTTTTTTCGTCTACAGTGCTGATCACGCCAGCAAGCTGCGTGGACTGATGGAAAACGTAGTCACCAAGTTTCAGCTTTGGATAGCAGACAGCCTGTGTCTCTGCTGTGTAGTTGTTCTGTTCCTTCCACGCAGGCGCATCCGTATACTTCTTGACCGTATCAGTTGGGATATCAAGCAAGGCCATGCAACGGAAATGGCCATTTATGTTGGTCGATTTGGCTTTCATTACAGCCCCAACGACCGGATCTTGTGACCATCCCGGGGCAAGCAGAAGCCCAGGCAGAAGGCGGAAACGTGGAAAAACTTGCTGAACCAACTCTAGACCAGTCAAACTTCCAGATGATGCGTCCACCCCGCCGATGACATCTGCTGACGTTACTGATGTCGGGTCCAACTGTGTATACGATACCGTCAATGTCGTCTGTGACTCCGTAATCGCGCCTCCATCGATACGGTTAATCACAATGGAACCGTCATTATCAAAGGCTGCAACGTAATCAGTGCCTTTCACGAGTGGCTGACCTGCTGATGTGAGCTTGACAACCAGTGACGGCAGTAGCACGCCTGCCTGATTGATCGTTGCTGCTCCTTTCACAAGCGACACCGAGCTGTCGGACACTTCTTTCTTGTGCTTCGCTGGGTCAAGCACGTTGATAAACACTACTGGCCCCTGCTGAAACAATTGGAAGTGGCTGTACATCATTTCGCAAAGCGTGTATGCCTTCCAATCTTCGTTATAACCAAGGGCTTCCACCGCCTCAGCATAGCTATAGCAAAGGATAGGTTCGTTTACGGGGGCTTTGTCTCGCTTTGACAGATGAATCGGTGCTGTGCCAAATACGACCGGCAGAGATGCCGACGCCGTGGCTGGTGGCAAAACAGAGGTCGGAACCTCCCGTACATATACTCCGTGTCGCATTATTTACCACCGTCCTTTACATGTTGAAATAGTGTGTGTTCAAGCGTTCCGGGCTTACGCATCCGCTCTTGAACAGCAGCAAGGTCATTCACTGGTACAATCAACTGGCGGATTGCTGTTTGTTTTTCAAAGAGGTCAATCAGATGCTCGGGAACACCACCTCGAAAAACCGTGTACTGCATCAATCGACCACCAGGAATATTTGGGCCAACATAGATCAATTGATCCTGTTGTTGTTTGGCTCCCCTTTTCTCTTGCCGTTTATCTGGTACCTGAACTCCTGTCGGATTTGTTACTTCTTGTCCTTCCTCTTTTCTTACCGCCATCAGAAAATTACCTCCTTTTGTACCTGTGGAATCGTCCACAGCGTATTCATTTCCCCGATCCACCCCGGATACGGCTGCTCGTCAAACAGTTTCCATCTGAACGGCAATTCCATCCGAAAGGATTGGCCGACAACCCGTTTTTTCAACAGTGCCTGACGCACGTCCTCGATGATGTTCAATACATCGATAAAGCCGTCATCGTCTTTCGAATGCGTGCCAACAAGCAACGTGATGCTGAATGTTGATCCGTCCGCTTGATCTTCGCCACCTGCTGCGCGAACGATGATAAACGGGTAATCCTCTTCTTGGCTGTCGGCTTTTCTCTGTGGAAGTGCCTCCAAAAATACTTGAGGCCGTGCAGACGCACCCTTTGGACTGGTCAGCTCAACATTGGTGGCGACTTTCTCCAAAAATGTCTGCAAGCTGCGCATAAGCAATACTGGTGTCATATCATCACCTCAACAATCGGTTTATTTCATGGTCCAAGCGTGTCTCCATACGTCGTTTTGCTTCCTGTTCGACGTGATCGACCACTTTTAGGCTGCCAACCATACCTGGAACAGATGGTCCGTACAACTCGCGGATCGGTAGCCCGGACCAGTACGTGCGTCCGTTTCTTGTGACCTTTTTATGGCGCCAGGATCGCATCCGTTTAAACACACCAACGTGCCCGCTGCGCATTCGTGCAATAAATGCCCCGTGTACTGGTGCTAAGCCTGCACGTCTTACTGCCGACTTGGTAGCTGTCGGCCGGCGCATCGGGACCTTTCCGGGATTCGTCTTAAACCTCATAAGTGGCAGGTTTGTAGATTTAGCTGTCATCGTAGCTTCCAGGTTCTCAGGGGCGGCGTTGCGAATACGTATCGTGCCTTTGACATCCGCAGTCTTCACGAAAAACCGCTCTTTCGTCTTCTTGGTTGCCTCAGTGCCAACACCGTGGATTGTTCTGTTCAGTGCAGATGACAGCGCCTTTGACGAATCACTCTGCACTCGGCGCAATTGACGAATAGCATTTCTCAGCTCTGGTATCCTCACATCACGTTCGCCTCCAGGGTGATCACATAAAAACCATCCTGTTCATCCACATTGACAACCTCATACATCTGGTCGTCCAGATCCATCAGTCCGCCTTCATTCGGTCGATAGCCTAGGCCAGTGCACGATACATGAATGACCTTTCTCCAAAGAGAAACCCCCTCCGCATGCGGTAAGGGGGTGCCATTCAACGTATCGGCTGCAATGATGAGCCGTATTTTCTTTCCCTCAAGAATGTGTTCATCTGCGAATTCGTCTGTGTTGAGAAAAACGTCAAGATCCGCTAAGATGACATCTTTGAGACTCATTCTGTCTCCTCATTTGGGATCGGCTTACCTTTAGACTTGCCCTTTTCTTCTACCACTTTAAGATCAAGCAGCCGTTCAGCCTCTTCTTTTTTAAGAGTCGGCAACTCTTCGCCCACTCTGTAGTCCTTCCCGTTATGTCGTACTGTACCTTTCGTAACGATAACTGACATGTCTTTATTCCTCCTTTTTAAAGTACTTTAGCGACAGCCCAACCATTTACGTCCGTAGGGATCGGGAACGGTCGAGAGAGCATTTGAAGATATCGTGCAGCTGGTTCTTTTGTGGTCCACGACTGTGGTGTGATACGGGCCCTAACATACTGGAAAGCTCCATTGTCACCCATGATTAGATTTGCGCCGTACGCAAATTCGAAAGGTTTTCCATCAGGTAGCATCGCCAAAGTTCCTGCCGGGACTACATCGGTTTCGATTCCATTTTCGTTTGTATAGCTGGCAATCAAGCTGTATACATGCAGATCAACTTGCTGTAAGTACCCGTGATAAGTAACACCATCCGGCTGCATTTCTTGGTTCAGATTACCAGCCGTAATAACTGAGTTGTTATTGATTTTTGCAAGTTCCAACACTTTTGGATGGGTCATGATTCTCTTACCAACTTCAAAGGTCGTGAGAATTTTGCGCGGAGTTCGTCCGCTTTTTTGCATAACATCTCGTTTGATTCCAGCAAGAATGTCCAAAACATCCGCAGCATCATTTGAAAAAAGGTCAGTGCCGGACAAGGTGTACATGTTTTCCAAATCGTAGTCCAGTTCTTGACTAATACCTTCCCCTACTTGAGTGACCCTACCTGTAAACATCAGGCTGGCACCCATCTCCACCATACGTTGTACGATTGAGTCATTCAGATGAACCAAGTCTTCCGTCAGTAGTTTCTGTGCTCGGACTTCAGGAGAATCAGGGTTGTACAAGCTTTCACCAGCTTGGCGTACTTTCAGGTCATTTGTTGTAATAATGCGCATCGGTTTTACCAGCGCTGGCTTGTATTGCTTAGCAGTAAATCCTGTACGTAAAATGACTTTACCCGGCAATAGCTCGTTTACATAGGGAGCAATAGGTTTGTGTCCCTTTTTGGTTTGAATTTCGATTTCTTCTTTTTCGAAAATTTCCCCTTCAGCAAAGAATTGATCTAGGATGTATGTGCTTGGCTTTGGGAATGCCTCAACCACACGGAACAAGTAGGGGAACGAGTAAATATCTCTTGCCATTGTGTAGGTCCTCCTTATTTGACAACTCGTTTTGTAATAATTCCGATCTTACGTAGCGCTGTTTCATGCGTCGCAATGGTGTCAGTGCCGCCAAACTTAAGAGCTGCGCGATTGAATTCACCATCGGTGTATGCCACTGCGCGAACATCCTTAGAGGTTGCATCAACTTCCACGTCAGCCAATACTGCATAAGGCGTTTCCGAGCCATCAGTCTTGGTAGAGTTAACAGGAGTCAAGACAGGTGTACCTGCGTAAAGGTCAGACTCAGCTAGTTGGGAGAGCTTTCCTAGAACTGTACCTCGAGTAACTACCCCCGATCCAGCTTTGACAACGATTGCAATTGCTGTTGGAGGCTTAACCCCACCAGCGAACAAATCATCAAATTTAACACTTTCGTATGCTGGCATTAAAGACGCCCCCCTTTTTTATTGATCAATTCTGTTGCGTATTGGACCATGATCTCAACTGCAGCAGCTTCTTCTTCGGCTTCATTCTTCGCCTGATTTACTGGTGGCTGTGTGGCAACATCAGTTACTTTGCTATTCTCAGCGTCCTTTTGGCGGTTTTCACCTTCTTGCTTTACACGTTCAGCTGAGGCCTTAATAATTTTCATTGCCACATCACCAGCAGTTTCTCCGTTAGCAATAGCATCTTGGATAAACGGTGCAGCTCCTGGAGCATCTGCCAACTCATTGAGTGCAGAAATTCGATTGCGCTCAGCAGAAATAGCCTGCGTCATAATTTCATTGACCAGGACGGGGTGATTCTCTTGCAATTCTTTAAAATTCATAGGTTTATCATCCTCCTTGTTTTTGATAGTTGATTGTGAGCTAGGGGAAGTGTTCATGATATTAAGTCCGAAGTTTTCATGGACTGGCATCCCCTCAACGCCATTGCTTCTTAAAAGTTCATTTCTAATTTTGTCGATGACTTCAGGAGGAAGTACAGCTCCCATCGATAGGTTATTGGTCACAACAGGCTCGCTCTCACTAAACATAATTTCATCTGCAAACCCGAGCCTTTTCGCCTCTTGAGCGTTGAGCCATGTTTCTTTTCCCATCATGGACAACAGATCATCGATGCTCATACCTGTTTTTAGTGCATAAGCGTTCGCAATAGCCTCATCAGTGCTATTGAGCATCCTGCGACCTCTGTCCATTACTTCCTTGTCGCCCCAGGCACTCGTAGCTGCGTTATGAATCATGATCTGTGCTGTCGGGGAAATCAAAACTCTATCCCCAGCCATCGCGATAAATGAAGCAGCACTTGCAGCGAGGGCTGTAATCTTAACGGTGATAGTAGCCGGGTGGTCTTTAATCATCGTGTAAATCTCAGAGCCCGCAAATACTGATCCGCCACCCGAGTTAATCGAAACTTCAATGTCCTCTTCGCCAGCTTCTTCTAGTGCTTTAGCGACTGCTCCTGGACTGATGGTAGGTATCCCAAACCATTCATAAATCCATGCTTCGCTATCCCCTACGACAGTTCCGTTAAGCTTGAGTTTTTTTGGCATTTTCTTGTTCACCCCCTTCCGAATCATCTTCTGAGTCATCTTCCGAATTTCCGTCATCCCGCTGTTGTGGCTTCACACTGGCATTACTGGAAAGACCTAAATCTGCCAAGCGCGTTTTTTCATACGCTCGCTGCTCGATGTTTTGTTCCCATGATCCTCCTGTCAACTCAGCCGTCTCCCGCTCAGCCGTTGAGAAATTGTTTTCGATGCGTGTAACCGCAGCACCAACCTCTTTCGTCGGGTCAAGCAAGCCTTGGCTTGGTCCATGCCACTCTGCACGTGTGTAGGCATGAAAAATAGCCGGATCGTCAAAGATACCCGGCGCGTCAATGCGTCCTTTTGTGACTGCTTCAACAAACCATTCCTCATAGATCGGCTGACAAAACGACTTCGCGAGCCAAGACCTGCGCATTTTGTACATTTTCCAAGCCTCAAGCAGCGCACCGCGACTTGCGGAATACGAAGATGTGAATTGCTTGGTTAGAATCTCGAACGGGAGTTCAAGCGCCGCCGCAATTTGCCGCAGCAACGCGTTCACAAAGCCAACATAGTCGGGATTCGGGCGTGTAGGATTCGCAAACTGGACGTCCTCTCCCGGATCAAGGTAAACGATGGCCCCGCGCCCCATCTTGATGTTGTTCCCGCCCGTTCCCGGTATTGGTTCCTGGTACTGGTTGTCAGTTTCAGGCTCCTCCATGCCGTGCATGTAGTCGTCATCCTCGGCAGGGGACTTTACAAAAACGGTGTACATGGCTGAAATAACGGCTGCCATCAACTCCGCTTCGGTATACTGATCAAGTTGCTTGAGAGCCTCAATGATTGGTGAAATAATCGGAATACCTCGGCGCTGTCCTGGCCTTTCAGCCTCAAACAAGTGAATGACGTTAAGCCGTCCGGTGAGCTCCCCGTATTTCTCAACTCTCACCCATTCTTGCGGAGATACAGCGACTCGGTTGCTCCCTGGGTGACGATTGGAAAAATGATATGCTACCACCATCCCATCATCGTCAACCTCTACCCCAGACTGAATCCGCTCGGGGTTTAGAAGTACTTTAGTCTCTGGTGTGTCGCATCGATCAGCTTCAATGAGGTTGATTCGCAGGTCGTATACCGAATGCTTACGTGGCAACATAGGCAGTAAAGCAAAAACATCACCACTCATGAGCGTTGAGAGAAAAGCCAGCGACTGCAACTCATAAAAATCATTGAGCCCCGCAGCATCACATTTGGTTGTTTCGGCCCACATGGACCACTCCCTGTAAATACTGTCTCGCAGCCTTTCTTCTTCCTTTTTGCTCAGCTTCAGAAACTTTGAGTCAAATGCTGGTTTGAGCCTCAGTCCAGTTCCGACTATGTTTGTGCGCAGTCCTTTATGCGCAGCAGCCACGATGTCTGATCCCATGTGCAAGTCTCGCGCACGAGCACGCAAGCGCTGAAGATTATCATGGATATCCACATCCGCGTCACCTGCATCCGTTTGCCACATGACCATGGATTTCTTTGTTTGACTAGCACCGTGCCTGCCATAACCTTTTCCATAACCGGAAAGTACGTTTTGAACTGCTTCATGCCGAGCTGCTTCTGCTCGTGCAGCTGCTCTCCGCTCGGCCCATGAAGGAAAGACAAACCCGATAGCACGATCCAGCTTGTTCATAGATCAAATGGAGTAATGCTTCTCACTTTTGAACGTCGTCGACCTGTTGCTAATTCGTCTATGATTCGCCCATAGTATTTTTTTCGCTCCAGCACAGTTCCCATATCCGTTCTGGTTAATGATCTACCAGCAATCGTATAGGACTGCGCAGATGCCAGTGCTTTTTCCGCATTTGACCACAACTTGTACATTTCTTTTGCCTCTTCAAGTGTCATTCTCGGCATTATCCTTTCACCTCCCTTCAAATGAGTTAGATGCTGCTCGAAACACCTTGTTTTCGACGTTTCTTCCCTGCCATAACTCCACCAGGCATCACCTTTGGACCGTTTGGCTGGCGCTCAATTGGCAGAGAGAGATTCGGGCGCAAAATTTCAATGACTGCCCGGTTGTAAACGGCAAGGTCAAAAGGTTCGTTTCTATCACGAATTTTCTTCCAAGTCTTGTACTTACGTCCGCCAATGGTCTGATATACGGGAGCTTCTGCAGTTAGCCCTAGGAAATACTCTTCTGTATATCCCTTATCCTCGCCAGGGAAATGACAGTAAAGTGGCCCGGGCTCCTGAACGTTTAGGCTATCAAACACTTTCACCTTGCCGTCATCCACACCAAGCAGCCAGAGCACAGCTCCTTCGAGTTGTGTTTTGCTTTTTTTGTAGATATACGGAACTTGTTTTGCTGACTTCGGGCTAATACCTTGCCCTTTGATGGCGTATATGTGCCTGTAGTTACGCGCTCGGGTGAACTCATACACTTCTTTCGTGAAATGACCGCCAGAGTCAATACAAGCGCCGATAATTCGGTATTCTCTTCCGTTTTCACCAAGCCATGAGCGACACAGGAACTCGTCAAGTTGCTTCCAGATTTCCGGCTTATCCAAATTGCCGTAAATGCGGTGATATTCGATCCCCCATGACTCTTTTCCAGCGCCCCAGCCCTTGACTTCGATCTCAAAACGGTCGTCTTGGGTATCAACTGCCGCTGTGATTACCTTCACTTCGGCTGGGACATCGTAGGCATATGTTTCCCGGCGAGCCGCCAGCGTCTTTTCATTCACGCCTTTCTCTTTGGTTTCCCATGGCTCTCCCAATACTGTGTTCACAAAAACTTTCAGCTTGTCGACGCCTTCTCTTTTTGCAACCAAAAAAGCCTTCGCAACCTCGCGCCAATCTGACCACGGGCTGGAAAGCTGATTGATATGAAAACCGCGACGGGTTGAATGCTGTTTCCGAGCTATCCACTTACCTTCGCCACGTTTCCAATCCTTCTCCGAGCCAAGCATGCCACAGTACGCGCAACGGTGCTCGGCTTTTGTGACGACAATCTCGCCACTCTCTGAAATATAGTGCTCGTAGACAATCCCGTCCTTAAACCGGAGTGGTTGCAGCTCCTCACAGTGAGGACAAGGCAAACACCACTGCTCCATTGTGCTGTCCTCATAAAGTTGATTGATCCGTGAGGTTTCTTTTTCGACCGGAGTTGAGACAAAAATATGTCTGCGTTTGTGACGGAAAGTTTTGGTACGGGCAATGGCAAGAGAGATGGGGTCGCCGTCTTTACCTGACGATATGGGGAACCTGTCTACTTCGTCACATAAGATAATTTGTACAGGTCTGGATGACAGTCCGGCAGGAGCATTTGCCCCCACAATCGCTACATACCCGCCTGGGAACGATTTTTCTTCAATCGTGTTACTGCTGTCCCGGGACTTTGCAACCCCAATCTTGTTACGCAGCACTTCACTATTGATGATCATGGGTGTAAGCCTTTTTTTGGAGTACGACTGGATTAAATCCTCATTAGGCAGGACGTGCAAAATCGGACAAGGCTCTTGATCAATGTACGATCCTGTCACATTCAGGAGGAATTCCGTTTTCCCTACCTGGGCGGACGCCATGATCGCGACTTCTTCCCATTTCTCAATAGAATCCATAATCTCACGCTGGTACTCAGCTCTCGATGTCCGCCATGGTCCAGTTTCTGCACTGCTTACAGTCGTCAATACACGGTGCTGATCTGCCCATTCTGATACAGTGAGTCTTCGTCGCGTCTCCCATTGTTTGCTTGCTTGTGCAAATAGCTCAACTGTCTTCTGGGCCACCATGATAAGCGTCGCCCCCTATCTGATCCGAGGTGTATTTTGCCATGGCAGACAGGGCCGTTTCAATTTCTCTGCGCACCACAGACTCTACAACATCAGCGGATTCGTTCTCGCACTCCGTAGAAACCCTGCTAGGTACCCCCATCAGGCGGGTTTTGGTTGTTAAGATCATATCCGACAGTAGCCATTCTACATCTGCCGCTGCATGGAGGTTCCCTTTTATTCGCTCCAGCTCCAGCTCCGCTTTCTCAGCCTTGGTCTTCTCATACCGAGTTTTAAAATCGATTAGACGCGGCTTCTGCTCTTCTTCCTTTCCACCGGACACATGCTCACAGTACGCTTGAACAGCTTCTCCAAGATTATACTTGCCTCTGCTTACCTGTTTTAGCACTTTATCTCTCGTCAATTGACGTATCCATTGGGGAGTCTTCCCTACAATTGCCGCCAATTCTGACGTCAGTATTTCTTTGTCTTGTAGCGTCTCTGGTTTCGCCTTTGGGTTCGCCAATTTTTCCACCTCACTTTCGTTTTAACGTCGTATTGTAGGGGTACCGATTTTCAGGTCATTAGATGAAGCGAAAATTTGAAAATGTCTTCTCTGGGATCGGGTTAAGCAAAAGCGAAAGTAATTTTTCAAAAATAAAACTAGCGCGATTTCGGGGCTCGCTTCACCCGCACGGTAACTGGTATGCTGGAAGGACCCAATTACTAAAACAAAAGCTTTGTTGATATTAAAAAATAGCACCTAATGGTGCTATATTATGCTAAGTTATTCGTTTACTACTCTAACCTTTCTCATGTATCTACTATCATTTGATCGGCTTAAAATAAACCCAAGGTGCTTTTCAAATTGCATTATCGCTTCTTTCATATCTTCCGATGAAACTGTTTTATCAACAACACTTCTGTGGAAAAGCTCTATTAGTTTAAAACCGGCTTTTTCCAATTCATAGAAAACTGGATGTTCAAATTGAGCCATACGACTTCTATTTATCAATTTGTTCATATAATCTATCGGTATTAAATCTTCTGGAGACCGTAATATTTTCTGCTGTGTTCTTGTCAAATCCAGTATCTCTTCAAGTATGCCAGTAATCTCTTCGTTTAGTTTTAAAGGAAATTGTTCTGGTTGGTCTGTACTTTCAGATTGGCCATGCAATTCGCCTTCCAAGGCTTTTAATTCCGCTTCCAATGTTGGCCACCAAACATCAAAAGCCCTATTTAGCCTAGCATCTTCAAGCGCATCCTCTAAACAAGCTGCATTGATACTAAATACCAACTTTTTAACATCTTCTTTATCAAAAATTGTTGACTGGAATTGAAGAATCGGTCCATTTACTTCGGACCTTTTTACTCCAAGCAGAAAAGGACAGACGAAAGACTTGTCAATGGCTTTTGATAGTGCACCTGCTTCAAAGTGTATCCAAGGTGCGCTGAGATTCTCTGGAGTTATACACAGCATACCAAAGGATGCCTCCTCCAATTCTTTTGCTATATCAGTACTCCAACGAGTTCCTTTGTCAATATCCTCGGATGATACGTATGGAACAACTGCTTGTATAACTGACGGGAGCCACTCTCTGAATGTTAGTGCAACCCTTTTACTTACTTCTCCAGACCAACTAAGAAAAATCTTCAAATTACCCAACTCCCGTCATCATAATCACTCTCTTCCATTTTCTTTCATTACCTTACAATTTTCAACCATATTTCCCCAATTTCTTTTTAGAATGAATAAGCCACCCGATAGACCGGATGGTTTACACATTTTCGCTGTTCATAATTTTTCGATGTTATCATAGTAACACGGGTTCACTGAATGGAAAATGAACACTTTTTGAAACGAAAATGAAATCAGTTGAACTCTATCCCCAAAAAAGAAAGAAGCACAATGAAAGTGCTCCTAAGACAGAAACGACAGTTGTTTATCAGTATAACCCAATACAATTTTTCTAAATTTCCATATTTCTTTTGCCATATCAATGTAAACGTCAATAGAACCAGCCGTTCCTTCATCAAAGTAACTTACAATAATGTCATACAACTTTATAACCAGCATATCCACTGAATCCACTTTAGGAAGAATCTCAAGTAGATCTGCAATTTCACTATCATATTCATCCTCCAAGAGTGTTAAACTATACACCCCTGCTGGATCATATTTATTGAAAAGGTTTCTAAAGAAAATAACCGTACCAGTGATCTCCATATTTACTTTTAATAAATCCTTAGAAACGGTTGAATCCATATCAGGTTTATATAATGCCACAAATTCCTTTGGTGACACTATAGTAAAGGTTTTTCCATTACTCACCTCAAAAAATTCCTCGACTAGTTCCCTTCTAGGAGAGAGAATATTACCGTGATGATCTTTAAGTACCCAATCATCTTTTTTATCGGCTGTAACAAATATTACATCGTTATCCAACGATAGTATATGTCTCCATATATAGTAATCACCGAAAGCATTTTCTTTTTTTGATGAGTCTCCACCACTAAGAGGAGGTAGTTTTTGTTGTGCTCGCTGCTTAGCCTCTTGTTCAATATCCTTAACCTTATCAAGATCCAGCTTAAAATAACTATTTGTTAACAATTCTTGCATTCCATCTAACACTGGATCACTATTTAAAAAGTCACCTAGTTTTTTTGTCAGGGTTCCAAGTTTTTTCCGATACAAGTCATATTTCTCAAAATATTGTTTTTCAAGTTCCAAATAATCATTAGAGTCATCTAGCATTTCAATTAGCGGAACTGTTGAAAGGAGACTCGAAGGTCTCTGTAACTTAGAATTCATTTCTTTATCAATTTTTTGTATAATTTCTACAACCTTTTTTGGTCTTTGATCTATAAACTCCTCAAAAACTTGTGCAGGAATTTTTAATCTGTTTGCCATCGAAAGTGAATTTAATGTATCAAGAACCTCGTTAAGAGTAACTTCCTTCCATTGATAAGCAGCCAATAGCACATTTGTGTCTACAACAATGTAAGCAGTATCTTTAATGTCACTTAAAGATTTCGGTTTGTGAAAAAATTTTTTTAAGCTTCCTACCACCATTTTGTCCAGTCCCATCCTTATCGTTTCTACAAAAAATACTACCATACATTTACTTTGATTCCAACTTAACCAATTCACCTGTATCTCTCGTTAGCCATCTCTTATATCCAAACTATTTTGTAAAAATTCATATTTATGGCTGCCTAATCACTCAGGCAGCCCTCTATTTCTCTTGATATAATTTTCCATGCTATCATTTTACAACGGGTGAATTGACACTGTAAACGAACTCTTTTTGACATGACTTCTATTCTACAAATCGAATGCTATCGATTCCAAAAATCAATGATGCCAAGGCTTCGCAGGCTTTATCCACATCTCTGTAAACGGTCCGAGTATCTGTTTTGTGACATTTCGCAATTTCTTTTGCTGTGCTTCTCTCCTCGCCGAGATACAAGAGTTGGACTGACTGGTAGACTCGCTTATCCTCTTCCCTGCCGGATTGATCGCACATGATCCGGTAAACGGCAATCATTCTGTCAATAAACTTCACCATTGCCCTGGTTCGAACCTTACTACGTTTGATGGAATCTAGGGCTAACTCTTCCGCGCCCAATTCTTTAAGCATCCAAGCATCGTCCATATTATCTAATTCTGCAGTCAATGTTTTGCAATGCTTTTTGAAATTCCTGTAATTTTTCAAAAGTAGTTTGATGTTGCGCAATCGTCGATCCCGTTTAGTTCTCTGCTTTTGCTTTGCTTTCTCTTGAAACTCCATTGCGGCATGAACAGCTGCACGAGTAATCTCTTCGATCATTTCAGGGCTTAGTGCTTGTTTCTCTGCCATACTTGTTCACCCTCTCTGTTGATATTACCAAGCGCTTGGAATTTTGTTAAGCGCCTACTAGATCAATCCTTGCTTTCAAGGCATCCATCAGCCTATCCTGTGTACTCCCTTTGTCCTGCAAAGCTGCTATGACATCCTCGTCAACTCCACCCTCGACAGTCAGGTGATGTATGATTACTTTCTCTGTCTGGCCTTGACGGTGAAGACGCTTGTTTGCTTGCTGGTAAAGCTCCAGTGACCAATTCAACCCGAACCAGATAACGTGATTTCCGCCTTGTTGCAGGTTCAAGCCGTATGCAGCGCTTGCTGGGTGTGCGAGAAGAATGTCTATCTGTCGATTGTTCCAGTCATTTTCGTCGTTTGGCCCTTTCAATTCTCGCACTCTCAAACCCGAACCCGTCAGCGCCTTCTTGATTCGCGCCAAGTCGTGTTGAAAGTTGTAAAACACTAAAGCTGGTTTCCCGTTTAACCCCTCGATCAATTCCATGAATGCTTCAATTTTGCATTTGTGGACTTCGAAAACATTCCGATCTTCGTCATAGATAGCCCCGTTGCACAATTGCAAAAGTTTATTTGTCAGGACTGCTGCTGATCCAGCGTCAATAACCTTCTTTTCTCCTCCGAAGCTTTCAAGCAGTTCGAGAATTTTTTTCTTCTCAAGTTCTTTATAGGCGGCCTGTGCTTTCGGGTCCAAAATAACTGGTACGATGTTGATAATGCAGTCAGGCAGCTCCAGGTAATCCTCTGCTTTCATGCTCACGCAAATATCGCTGATTTGCTGTCTGATGATTTCATCTGCGCCTGGTTTCGGTGCATAACTGTGAATTCGATCTCGGTCGCGCTGATCAGGCTCGAAATAACGTTCGCGGTAGCCGTTGTATTCCAGTCCGAGTCTCTTTCCTTCGTCCAGAAGAAAAATTTGCGACCATAAATCAAGCAATCCGTTCGGGGCTGGCGTTCCGGTCAATCCGACTATGCGGCGGATGTGATTCCGTACCCATGTCAGCGACTTGAAGCGCTTGGCTTTAGGGTTCTTGAAGCTGCTGAACTCGTCCACCACAACCATATCGAACGGCCAAGCGTTGCGATAATACTCCACCAGCCATTGCACGTTTTCACGATTGATCACGTAAATATCGGCAGGCGTATTCAGTGCTCTGACCCTTTTCTGCAAAGAACCCAATACAGGGACAACTCTCAAGAGTTTCAGGTGGTCCCATTTATCGGCTTCCCTGCTCCATGTTCCTTCTGCTACTTTCTTCGGCGCGATTACCAATACTTTCCCTACTGCAAAGCGGTTATATTTCAAATCGTTTACCGCCGTAAGTGTGATAACTGTCTTTCCGAGTCCCATATCAAGCAGTAGGCCCAGCGCTTCGTCTGTCAAAAGTCGGTTGATACAATATCTCTGATAGGAGTGCGGGATATATTTCACGGGGCACCCACTCCGTGTTTTCGGATAAACTCGTTGACTCCTTTTTTGCTGTCGATCACTTCAACGGTGAATCCTAGTTTTCTCAGCTTATCTCCTTGCACCGTTTGCAAAGGGGTCGGTTTTCTACCAGGCGCTTTCAACTCTACGAAATAGGCTCGCTCTTCTGGAAAAAGCACCAGTCGGTCTGGCACGCCCGCGTTTCCCGGTGAAACGAATTTATAAGCCCGCCCACCTGCCGCCTTCACCTGTTCGCGTAAATACTTCTCAATGGCACTTTCTCTCATGTTCAATCCTCCGTTCAAATTCACGTTGTAAACTTTCGACGCGTTTTTCCCTTATATTTATATAATTAGGCGCGTTAGGCGGTTTAGGCACATACATATACCCTCTAATCTCTCTATTTCTTATTTATATAGATTAGAAAGTTTACAAGGTTTACAAGTAATGATAATCCCTTTAGTGGCGCGGTTCCGGGCTGTAAACTTTCTCGTAAACTTTCTATTTTTGAAAGGTTTACAACGTTTACAGAGAAAGTTTACAAAATCGAGTAAGTTTACAGAGAAAGTTTACAGCTTTACAAAGCCTTTCTGGATTCCGTATGGCCCGAAACGTGCCGTACTGTTATGCCGTTTCCACCCCTGAATTGCTCCCAATATCCCGTTGATTTCCATGGTGTCGGATCGTCTCATAAACTTTATATCGCCGCCCAGGCATTCGCTCCAGACCTCAGCAGCGCATATCCGATCCCGTTCCACAGTGCCCTCGTCGCTCCGGCCAAACTCCCCGGACCAATAAAGTCGACGTTCACCCAATGACCGTTTATCCCAGCCAATCGGCAACCGCCTATCCACGAATTCGCGTATGACGCCTTCCTTTGCATTACTCTCCTGATGGGCTTCCTGCTGTTGTTTTGCCTCTAATTCCGCCTGCCCTGTGAGATACAGCGCCTCTCCCATTTGCCAATATGCAAAGGCTTCTGCGTATATCTGCGGCACCTCATCTTCCAGATGGATGAAAACACTTTTTGTCGCCGGTTGTACTCCCACATCCACTGGCCAAAATCGTCTATTGCCCGTTTTATCCTTCAAAAACTCGCTGTCATTGGTTGTTCCGAAGAACACACACTGTCGGGGAAACGCCTTTGTACGACGACCAAACGGCTCCCGATAAATGTCCTCTGTCCGACTCAGGAACTGCTTGACGGCATTCGATTCAGACTTAGACATCCCCGTCAGCTCGCCAATCTCGTTAATCCAAATGCCCTGAATCATTTCGGACGCCTCTTTTCCTTCAAACGTCTGGAGGCTATCGGAGTACCAGCGCCTGCCCAGTAATCGCAGAAACGTACTTTTCCCCAATCCCTGCGGTCCCGCCAGAATCGGCATCTGATCGTATTTACATCCTGGATTCATTGCACGAGCTACGGCGGCCACCAACGATTTTCTCGATACTGCTCGGGTATAGATCGAGTCTGCGGCTCCAAGATAGTCGCTCAGCAGCGTATCCAACCGTTTCACGCCATCCCAATTCAGACTCACCAGCCAATCGCGAACCTCATTAAATGTGTGCCTATGTGCGTACAAAGCAACCGCGTCAAATATCCGTTCTTTTCCGGAAATGCCGTATGTACGCTCCAGGTAATGTCGCAGCCCGGCGTCGTCTACGTCAGACCATCCGCGCCGCTCTGTACTGCTGTTCCACGGTAACGGCCCCAGCACGGCTCCCCTATTGGCGAATTCATCGAAAGCAAGTTTACCCTTTAACAGTGGATCATGCTCCATGATGATGAGAACATTGTCTGTTGTCTTTGCCGGCATCCCTGTCGTTGCGCTTACCTGTAGTTTGCTGATCCAGTTGGCCGTCTCTTCTTCGGTTGCTGGGAGATTGCCAAACTCTTGTACTGCTTTTTCATATCGCTCTTGATTGAGCAACGTAGCAACGCCAGCGTCTTGTAAAGCAAATCCACACATGGCCGTGAAAGATGGAAGC
Source organism: Brevibacillus sp. HB1.1 (assembly GCF_013332445.1). NCBI lineage: Bacteria > Bacillati > Bacillota > Bacilli > Caryophanales > Paenibacillaceae > Brevibacillus > Brevibacillus sp. HB1.1. The sequence continues at coordinate 358,382 of NZ_JABMIV010000001.1, forward strand.
CGATTTGTCGGCGTGCCTGGTGCCGAGTCATCATCCATTTCACCGAACCTGTGAAGACGGACCAAATCGAACGCGTTAACAAGTCGACCACCTGACGGGTCTGTCGCGTGGTGGCTGTATAAGAATGCCCCATCGTCGTAAATGATCGCCCCACCTGTCGTGCTTCCGCCTGAAAAGGTGAGGCGCCCTGATCCGTCATCCGTCTCTATGTACATCCCGGGCAAGAAGGTTTCAATGGCGCGATAGATGTCATATTGTCGGCAGAAGCACCAACGACACCCTGCTTCTCGGTCGGCTCGCCCTGTTTGGCTGCAAGACGAATGTGCGCTTGCTGCGCTCCCGGCACCTGCGGCCACTCCGCCACGTTCCGCCAGTCTGCATATGTCGCGAGTAGCCCGTCAGCGTCGAGAAAGGGCTTGTCCGCATACTGTGAGATGAACTGACTATCTGCTGAACAGCTCGGCCAATACATGAGCCGAACAGCCTGGAAAGTAGTCGGGTCGCACAGCTCAATTCCGATGATTGACCCGAGTCTACGCGCAAGCGGTTCATACTCGTCCGCCGAGACTGTCCGGTTGAAGGGAGCCAGCACACGGAGTCGCGGCCTGGCTTCCTCATGCTTGCGTGTTGAGTAAACTGAGTAAGCACACCCCAACGCTTCCAGACGGCGCAGCGTTTCGGCTGTGCCCCCAGCAGGGATGTTGTCGAGGTCAAGTGTGATAATGTCCCTGCTGATGACGGCGTTTGCTTTACGGCGATTACCTGCAAGCGTTCCAGCTACAAAGCCGCCGACGTCTTTGAGGTCATCCTGTTTGCTCTTTGACAGCTGCATATATTCGGCAAGCGTTTCGGTGCCGCGGACCGCAACTCGCAGTCGCTCCACCAGCTCCGACCAGTAAATTTGTTGCGCCGGCCAGTGCGTCGCCTTGCGGCTGCCAGCGGAGGATATCGTAAGTTGTCGGTCGTAGTACAAGGCGGCCATCCTTTCGTAATTAATCTCACTTTTGCCTGATCGGTAACGTACTCAGCAAGTTCTACACTCTACGAAAAATGAAGGAAAATGTTGAACTATGCCGAATTACTGTTAAAGTTTAGGAGGTGTTTCTCATACTAGTTGCATTATTATTAATTATCTGGACGGTGATGACCTTGTCTTGGCTCAACACAACTAAAAGATCCCTTATACTATTTGCAGATCGCTATTTGATACCAATATTCAGTTGGTTCATTATCATCCTTTCAATATCCGTACTATGGATAGCAGATTTTAAAAATGACGAAATGGGAGATTTTTTGAATGATATTGCTATTTTCTTTATCACTGCCGCTGTTGGACTAGCCGCCCTCGTTGCAACCTTCGCGACATACTATCTGTTGTTCATAAATGAGCAACGTAAAATTTTCAGTGGAAGCATTCAAAATATCTTTCCCGAAATGGAAGGGATAAAGAAAGATTTAAGAGGTACTCTAATTTCTTTTGTCATGTTTATTATGATGAGTCTAGTTCTTCTATTCTGCTCCCCGATGGGTGATTTGTTTCTCACTTATGGCCGAATAGTAGGGGTACTTTGTGTTGTCGCCTTTTGTTATCTTCTAAATAATTTAATATCTATAGTTCGTAGAGTTTTTCATTGGACGTGACGGTAAATTTGGTGTTTTGGTTTACTAAGGCGATTGTTGTAGGCTCTCGGACATCTTTCCAATCAGTCCTAGCATCGCGCCTTTGTACTTTTCGTACGTCTCTGGCTCGGCCGCCTGGATTACCTCCAGCGTGGCCAGCAAGTCCCAGAAGCCAGCCCCCAGTCCTTCAAATTGGACTTTGAATTTTACTAACGTCTCGTTAACTGGCTGAGCTGCTATTTTCCGGAGCTCAGCCTGTTCCATTTCAATGTCTGGCGGTATCTTCTCGACAACAGCAGGTACGTCGATCGGCTTCGCTTTCAGATCCTTTTCAAGCTGCTTCACTTTTGCTTGTGCCTCGGACAGCGCGTCTTGTAGTTTTTGCGCCTCATCTGCGTCACCAAGGATTTTAGCGTCAGCTAGTTCCGTCTGTAGCTTTGCGACCTGTTCAGCCAAATCCTCGCGCTCTTTTCGCTCCTTCTCCGCCTCCTGTTGGATCTTCTTGAGCTCCTTCTCAAGCTGCTTCTTCTCCTTGATCGTCTGTTGTAGCTCACGAGCTGACATTTTATCTACATCGTTATCCTGCGCGAACTGCTCCCGTTCGTCGGAAGGCACACCCAACAGAGCCAGCGCCTTCGTATAGGTCAAATTCTCAATCGCTTGGTAATTTGATCCGTATTCTTCCGCAATACGCATGAAGTTGTTTGCAGTAGATTGGCTATACTGAACATTTGATTCAAGCCACGGCCCCCATTCTCCATGGGCAACGAGCTCCTTTGCCTCATTCAGACGATTACCGATCTCAATGGCACTGCGTAGGACGATTTCACGAGTCTGGGCATCGATGCTTCGGATTTCCGCCGCGATGACCTCCGCGCTTCTTACCAGTACACTCATACGGCTACCTCCTGCATGTTTTGATTGATTGCAGTTACTTCAATGCGTGTCTGCTTCTTGGTTAGGAGCTTCTTGGAAACAAACAGATTAATAAAGGCTTGTACATCAGGTGTGGGAAGACGATGGGATAAACCGTGAGCCTGAGTGATCCGATTGTCTTTTACCTCGATTGTGAAAAACGGTGTATCAGGTTCACTCAACTTGCGAATCACGAAAATATTACTTTTGCCTTCGGCATATGCTTTTGCATAGCCACCGACGCAATGTTTAAGTGTTTTACCTTCCCAAAACAGTTCGATTGAATCTTTAGCTGGTCGAATAAAGAAGTCACCATGTTCAAAGGAGAGTTTATTTAATTTCGTCAATCTTGCAGCAATGAGAATGTTTAAAGACTCATCGGCTTTAATTTTCACTTTCTCTATTGTCTTCTTATGAGCAGCATCCAAATTATTCGGGAACAGAACAGATTCTTTCGATGTATCTATTTCAAGCTCGTGGCACTCTCTTAAATAATCGCGCCAAGTTGAGACGACCGATCCTGCTGACGAATACCTCTCGGCAGAACCAGGACGTCGCAATTGTTTCAAGATGTATTTGATTGCTTGAGTTTTAGGGATCTCAATTTCTTCTAAAGTTTTTTCGTTGTGTTCAAAGGTCAAATCTCTGACGTCATATGCCTGTTGAAAAGTTAACTGTAATCCCTGTTTTTTGTGATAATGGTAGCTGTGCAACGCAAGCGGAGTCATTTTAAGATTTGATCTACGTAGCAAATCTATTTCATTCTTGGATAAACGGAGCACTTTCTCCAAGGTTGCTCCGCGCCAATTGATCACGTTGAGTGTACTCCCGCCATCGATTTTTGTTTTTACGATGTCCGCAAGACCTAGCTTTGTGGCATACTCAATGCATGGATACTTTGCCGCTAGCTCAAAGAATTTGACTAGATCGCTTTTCGCTTCTCCAGCTCTGCGCGTCGTTTGGTTAAAACCTCGCCAGATATCTTCTGTCTCAGTGCGGATCGCAAAATATTCTCTCCACTGGCAGTATTGAAATGGAGTCCCGTCTACTGCTGTTGCGATATTTTCCTCATTCAAGTACAACGGCTTATTCTGCATTGAATGCTCCATTTCGGTGTAAATACTCATCGGCTCATAGAATCTGTCCGGCCACCCTCTTCGCATCATGCGACCTTTACCAAATCGCTCCTTACCTTTTCCACGTGGGTTACCGCATTCAAAAAGATACTCTGATTGGACCATGAAACCGGTTCTTACTTCACGGAAGTCTCCGGAATAATCTCGTCTGACGTAGACACCTCGGGCAGTGAGCACATTCGGATTAATCAGCGATTTTCCGTACCAAACGATGTATGCATCGTCAATGAGACGACTACGACCTTTTCCAGCGTGCTTTGTTGTTACAACCGAGTAGCATTTCTTGCAGCGCTGAGTTTCATTGTGTCCGTACAGACTCGGTGTCTTTGATTCCGTTCGGCAGTGAGTGCAGTAGCCGAATTGGTCTTTTCCTTTTCGCCGAAGGAATAAGTATCTACTCGAGAGTAGAACCGTATTTTCCACATAGTCATAGAACTCTTTATCCATTTTCTCTGGAAAGTGAGCCAGAAATTCTTTATGTTTATCAGACATAATTTCACTCACCCCTTATAGAAAATCGTCCAGTTTGACGTTAAATTTATTACGCGGCGCTGCTTCTGTTACGACTGGGGCAAGAACTGGTGTTGGAGCTTGTACAGTGACTGGGGCACCCTTGATACCGAAATACTTCAAGACAATTGCGAATCCCTCAGTATCCGTGAGCATGCCCATACCGTCATACTGATTTTTCTTCGCCTCGGCTTTCATAGCAGCCAGACCTTTTGCAATAGTCTTGTCAGCAGCTATGATCTTCTCTGCATCATCTGGATTTGATTCGAGGTGACGGATAAGAAAATCACCGACTAATTTGATGTATGGATGCTCATTATCGCTCTCCATTTCGGTCTTCAATTTTGAGATAGCATCTGATAACATAGATAAAAACCTCCCAAGATTTTCAGAGAATCACCAGGAATGCTGTTGCCGCAGACGTTCCTGGTTTCTTTATTAATCCTTCATGTAAAAATCAGTCATGAACCCATCTGCCCGAAGCGGTAAGCCTGGCGCCCATCTGATCGGCTGGCCCATGATTGTCGTAATCGTATCGATGTCTGCAATTTCCAAGGGAACATCCAGAACGGCCTCGTCGTGGATGTGCATTACTGTTTGATAGCCGCACGCGTCAAGACGAGTAAGGCTCTCTGCTAAACAATCCCTCGCAATCGCCTGTGTGACATTCTCCACAAGCTTGCCCCCATACGTCGGCACGACTTCCCACTTACGTGTTTTCTGGTTAACCCCGTGATAGTACAAGGCTTCTTTTCCGAAATCGTTCTTCGATAGAAACGGTCTAGCGTAAAACAATCTCCGTCCACTTGGCAGCGTGATAAGCAGAAAATCCTGCTGGTTGAAGGAGTCAATTTCTCGGGACAGAATCAACCCTCTGATTCCGACCGATTGCCCCGTTCTCATGACTTCTAACGCTGCGTTTTCTAAGCCGTACCACAGGTCAACAATTCGCTTGTTCGATCCTCTCCAGCGCCTCACGATATCCGGGAGCTCCTCTCCTGTAAGCCCCATGTTAAGTGCTCCCATCGATATTAAAGCTCCAGAACCTCCTTGATATCCAAGTGCCAACTCAGCGACCTTCCCTTTCTGCCGCAGCTCGTACTCTGGATTCCCCTTCTTGATCAGCTCGATAGGGACGCCGAACATTTGAGAGGCAGAGGCTTCATATATCTTGCCGTGAGTAGAAAACACATCCAGCCGCCATTGTTCGCCAGACAACCAAGCGATTACGCGTGCCTCAATCGCAGAGAAGTCAGATACCAGCAGAACATTGCCCGTTGACGGTATGAACGCCGTGCGGATCAGTTGGGAAAGTGTGTCCGGCACGTTGCCATAGACTAGTTTCAAGGCATCTATTTTCTTTACTTTGACGCACTCCCGAGCATGTGACAAGGTATCCAGATAGTTACGCGGGAGGTTCTGTACTTGCACTAAACGGCCAGCCCAACGACCCGTTCTGTTTGCTCCGTAGAATTGCAGGAGTCCTCTGACACGTCCGTCTACGCAAACAGCTTCGCGCATAGCTTGGTACTTTTTGACCGATGTTTTTGAAAGCTCCTGCCGGATCTCCAGTACCCGTTTTGCGTCCCCCTCGTCAATCGTATCGATCAGCTTACTAACTGTTTCCTTCTGGAGGTTGTCCACTTCTTCCCCGATCTCTTCAGTTAGCCAAGCCATGAGCTGCTTAACGCTTTTTGGATTATCAAGCCCAGACAACTGAATTGCTTCGTTCATGAGTTCTACTGTCACGATCCCATCAATAGTGAGAGCTCCTTCTACAACACCCATGTCAACCGCCACGCCGTGGGCATTGATTCGCTGATCAAGTTCCCATAGCTTTTGCTCTTGAACCGGGACCGGAAACGCCGACAAGCGTCGATCTACTTCCATTTCGGTAACAACGTCCTGGATGCAATAATCTTTGAACAATCGCCACTTGTCAGGCTCGTGGTGTGGAAGTGTTCGCGTTCGTTGGCCGTTTGCTTTTGACGGCTTCGTTGGTGTGCAAAACAGCTTGATTAGGGCGTTACCGATGCCCATTTTACGCTTGTCCTCTGGGAGTCCTAGCGCTACTGCCGTTGCGGCAAGTCCAGCAGTGTACCCGCAATACAGCCCATGAAGCTGCGTGCAGCGCCATTGTTCCAGCGGAGAGTGCTTTACACTATTAATGCAGTACCACTCAAACGGTGCATTGTAAGCGTGCTTGATAACCTGCGGGTCATATAAGGCGTGTATGACTTCCATCGGTAAGGATTCACCTTGAGCAAGGTCTACAATCTGGACCGGACTGCCGTCCCAAGAGTAAGCAAATAAGAGGATTTGAAAATCGGGGGACTGCACATATTTGTACAGCCCCGCCTTCTTGATGTTGACACTTGAGAACGTCTCAATGTCGATTGATAAATGCCGCATGGCTTAGAGCCCCATGATGCCGCCACTAAACGGCTTCCCTGTAATCGGGTCAAACTGTGCTAGTGGAGCTGCCGGAGGTTGCTGACCGTAGCCCTGTTGCATTGGCGGATATCCTTGTGGTTGTTGTGCAGGTGCAGCAGGCGGCACATAACCTTGCTGTGGATAGCCTTGCGGCTGGCCGTATGCAGGCGGTTGGTTATAGACCGGCGGTTGCTGTGGAGCTCCGTACCCTTGTAGCGGATATGTTGGCGGTTGATACGCTGGCACAGATGGCGCGTGATCAGCAAAGCTGCCGAAATCCGATGCAGCGGAAGCTCCTCCTCCACCAAGCGGTTGTCCGTCTTCAAGCTTCTGGACGTTGCCAAGTCCGCAACCGATCCCTTTCTTGCCCTGGCTGAGATATCCAAAGAATCGAATCGATACGCGCGCATAAATTCCGGAATAGACTTCTGATTGGTTAATGATCGGGTTCAAATTGATATCGACGACATCCGGCTTTCGATCTGCTTGAGTAGATGCGGTCATAACCCAATGCCCTCGGCATTCTTCACCAAATGGAGTACCGTCAGCTTTTACTCCATCCCCGTCATGAATCGGTGTTGCAACCATTGGAGGACGTACACCATTCCACCTAGTCCCTGTAGCTTCCTGAATAGCCGCAGCAATAGCAGCATCGATGCGTTGTCTCGTCGCCACATCGGTTTTTGGAATCAGTAGCGTAACACTGAATTTCGGCTCGCCACCATTCAGGCCAGCTCGTGGCGTGAACAAGTGAACGTAGCTCAGTCTTACTTTTCCGGTTACAACGCGTTTAGGGTCTTGGTTACTCATTTTTCGGTTCCTCCTCAGATTTAAAGTCATCGCTTGCGCTTATTCGCTTAATCGCTTCTCGGTTATCGCTTAACGGTACGAGTGTCGGTTTACCTGTAATGGTCTTGACATGTCCTGCTTCCAATAAGAGCTCTTTGTACTGCTTAGTTTTGAGAACCTTCTCCAGTTGAGCAACTGTCAGCGGCTTACGTTCAAACAACATAGCCCCGTCAATCCCGCTGGCTTCGAGGTGAGCGAATGCCGCATCGATGTCGGTGTATTCCCTTCCTCCACGGCCATTAACCGCTTTCCAACCTGGAACGTCGTTCCCTTTTAAACATTCAGCCAAGGCGTATTCGTCCAATTGTTTCACCCATGAAGCTAGGTTCCGTGCCCTCTCAAGGATGACCCCTACTTCCTCAATAGAAATCAGTGGCGGCTTCATCATCTTGAATTCCTCAAGCTCCATGTGATCGTCTACCCTTGCCCGACAAACCGCTTTGGCACGGCAGAATTTGCAATGGTCACCAGTTGCAAACGATCCCTCGCCTTTGAAAGCCATTTGCGCCACTGGCTTGATGCTCTCACCCCAGGCCAGCAGGTCTGTGATCGACAATTGATATTCAGAAATGCTGCTCAAGCGAGGTTGCACGATCGCAAGATGAACATTCTCAATCGGATACAGAAAGCTATATTCGATGAAAGCGCCCAACGCATAGAGCTTCATTTGCGGGTTATCAACTGCGGATACCTCGACACCCTTGCCGTACTTGAAGTCCACGATATAAAGCGTGTTTCCGCCGATTATTATGCAGTCGCCAGTTCCAAAGCCTTCGGGCGCATACATGCTGTAGTTAATCCGTTTTTCAATTGCGATGTACGGCGGACTGCTAAACCCGTGGACGATTCCCTGCACGTACTCAAGGTAGGTATCCGTATGCCTAAGCATTTCATCCTCGTACACCAGATCATCGTTGAACTGTTTCTCTTTTAGCTTTTTCAAGCGTGAATTGAATGTTCTTGCTCCCATGGGTTCAATGAAATACTTCCTCAACTTTAGCTCGCCGATCTCGTGTGCCAGCGTTCCCTCCGTTGCGGATCTTGATGTCGTGTCAGGCAGAGTTTCCTCAATCCTAGCGCTTGGTGTGCAGTGAAGCCACCTGTGCGAGCTGCTGGCGGAGAGGAGCGCGTGTGAACGCTCCTCATGCCCTACAGTGCTCATATCTTCGCCCCCATGGCTCGGAGGTAAGTTGCAAACGCGCCGAATTGCTCTTTAGGGAGAGCTGTCAGGGCTTGTACACCGAAAGCAGCAAGCAATTGGACAAGTTCTTCCCGACGACCAGCATCCACAAGCTGTGTAGCTGCTACTGCTAATTGATCAATCGTGTAGGTCGGTGCTTCGGTAGGTACTGCCCCCGGCACTACTGGCGGTGCAGCAATAGGCGGTGGGGCTACTGGCGGTGTTACTGGCACAGCTTGCTCCGGTTGGTACGTCGGAGGTACAATTTGCGGTTGTTGCTGGTAATAATCTTGAACGGGTTGCGGTGTTACAGGTGCCTGCGGCACGCCAACAGCTTGCGGCGTGAATGTTGGAACAGCTTGTGGTGCTGTCGCAGCAGTCAATTGATTTCCCGTGAAAGCTTGAGCCAAGGTCTGAATAGCGCTGACCAGCTCGGGAGCATTGATAGTGATGGTTACGTTCATGTTTACCTCCTTGTTTTTGGGCCTCCATCGATATACAATGGTGGCAATCAAATGTGTTTTGTTTTGGACTCAGCGTTCCCGCGCTGGGTCTTTTACTTTTTGTAGGATTTTCTATCCCGTTGTCGAAATTGGAAGTTATCCAGACATACCAATTTTTAAAGAAGGGAGCGAATTAAATTGTCCAGTGAAACGGGTAAAGAGCTTTACAACCAACCAGAAGCTTTTGACTATTTGACTCTCGGTCAACAAATTCAATTAACAGATTGGATCAAAGCTAACCTTGACCCCATTGAGTCTTTCAATACCCGTCATACTTCTTATGGCTTGAAGCACATTTTTGAGAAAGCAGGCGGTTATTACGTTGGAAACGGCGCTTTCAAAGGTGCAATGCTTAAATGCGGATTTAAGGTAGAAGATAAAGCTGCAATAAATTGGGTATTCAACATATCCGAGAAATCGAAAGCTTTAAAATCGATTACCAGATGAAGTAGTTTATGGCCCGTTTGATTCCAAGCGGGCTTTTATTTCGGCAACCACATAGGTTAATTGCTGTAAGTCCTCACAAAGAGCCTCCTTAACAGTTTCGTTGTCATAAACACCCACTTTATCGATGTGCAATTTGAAACCTTCGATGATCTCTTGAAAGTTCAGCATGATCTGCTGTTCATCCATCCTCACTCACCTCCCTTCCCCGCATCGATCTACGAGGCTGCCAACAGCCCAACCTCTCTGCCAGCCGTACAGCTCCTCTGACTGATCCCGATGACCTCGCTATGTATTACTCGGAGGTTCGAACCTCCGTGCAACTGACAATTTCATACCAGCTGCATGCAGGGCCGAGGCCCTCGTTTCACAGACAAGCCCTGCAAACCAACTTTCCGCTCTTATGAGTTTGAACGTTCTCAACACTCCCACACAATGCGCAACCAGGCACATACTTCTGGAGAATGATTTGGTTATTGTTCACGAAGACTTCCATCGGGGTTCCTTCTGGAAGATCGAAGGTGTTACGCAGCTCTTTTGGCAAAACAACTCGCCCCAAATTATCGATTTTTCTTACAACCCCAGTTGCTTTCATATCCTTATTCCTCCTGTATTTTCAGTTAGATTCACGATCATTGCGTGTACCACAGCTCATCCGCTTCGATGACGCTGGCTGCAGCAGCGCGTGTCATAAAGCTTGTCCACTCTCAAGAAACTGTGGTAGGATAGTGCTATTCAAATTTGTTTGAGTGTTGAATTGGTCACTGTTACGAGCAGTGGCCATTTCCTTTTCCAGCTCGTTTACTTCATTCACAATCCACCAGTCCCAGGTTCCGTCAGCTGGCTGATTTCGCAGTGAACGATAGATTCTCCAAAGCTCTGCTATTCGGTTAATCGCAGAATCAAAGTCGTATCTCATACCCCCTCACCATCCAAATACCGCGTATACTTTCTAACATCTGAAATACCTACGCAATGAACGATAAGACCAAACCCGTCGATCTTACCGATTGGTGATTGATGGCAGAACTGATGGACCGTATGCAAGCTTACTGAGTCTCCAATCACCACATGGCGAGAATAAACATCTCCCGATGCACTCATGGTCGTGTCGCTCAAAATTGAAGCCTGTAAGCCCATTGCAGTTCGCTCATTGAGTATTTTGGTGACTGCCATTTCCAGCTCCGTAAAAATTGGGGTAAATTTTCTCATCCTCTCTCGTCTCCTTTCATTTTTTATCCATCTATCAATGCCTTGGCTGTTCATACAGCCACTTAATCAAAAATTCTCTTGTCTCTCTGGCTGGGAAATACCACTTTCCTCCTACCTTAAATTTTGGGAACCTTGGATCATAGAAAACCTTATCCTGTATGGTGTTCCAACACATGCACGTACGTTTTTTTAGCTCTGTAGTGTCCCAAAAAACCTTTTCTGCATCAACCTCTTTCACCAGTTCATTAACCCGTTCACGGCACATGTTCATTACTTCTTGTTCGTCAATATTTACTGTGACAAGTTTGTTCACTAGGCTCTCTCCCCCTCTAGCATTTGATATGGAGACTAAATTCGCAGCACCCTATATGAATGATTTATCCATATCAGTCAGTTCGGAGTTTTTCTTATATAAGTCGTCTATCGGTGTCCCTAACAGTCGAGATAGTGTAGGCATCTTGAATGCTGGCAACTTCCGTCTCCCCTTCTCAACGTGCTGGTATCCATATCTCGTCTCATATCCGAGTGCGAGTGATAACTCTTCTATAGAGATTTTTTTGTCGAGCCTAATTTGCTTTATCTTCTCTAAATCTAGTTCGTCTAGTCCCACTTTCTATCACCACCTAATGCCAAATTGGAATGCGTTTATAGTATAAAATGCCAATACGGCATTAATCAACAATAAAATTCCATTTTGGCATTTTTTGTTTTACTTCATTAGAGTGTTTTGCTATAATACGTTCCATAGTGGCACGTATCGTACGGAGGGATATAAAAATGTATGGTCAGCGCATAAAAGAAGCTCGTTTGGCTATGGAGATGAGTAGAAAGGACCTTGCTGAAAAGTTGGGCGTAAATGAGACTACAATTACTCGATACGAAAACGAAAAAAGGAAGCCTGATCCTGAGACATTGACTTCCCTGTCGGAAATACTTAAAGTGACTACAGATTACTTGCTGGGTATTGATGAGTCAGAGAAAGCTCAGGAAGAGGACGAGAATCTACAAGAGCTGATCGACTTCTACGGTACTTTGTCTGCACAAGAACGCGAAGACTTTGTAAAGCACATGATGTTTATCAAGAACGGTATAAAAGCCGCTCGGTCTAAGTGACCTGGCGGCTTTTTTTGTATGTATCTATTATTTCTCTGATCTCTACGAGGCTACAGTCTCTTGCTATTTCACGAAACAGTTCTATTACTTCAGGCAGTATTTGAACTGTTCCTTGATTTTCTTTTGATGAATTAAGTTCTACCATTATCTCATCCCCCGAAAAGTCATCCTGATGGTAATTCCTAATGCTCATCAGACATGTTCAAATATAGTGGCACAAGTCTATCATACATAAAATACCCATTAGTAATTTATTAACAATTTTGGGTATTTAATCTAAAAAACGACAATTATCGACATTTAAACCTTATTGTGGTACTATATGATTAATATATAATGACTTAAAAGAGGTGGAAAAATGAAACGTACATTCCTTACACTAGCTATGATTTTATCTATTCTTTCGGTAGCAACAGGGGCATCAGCGGACAATGGAGGTGGATGGTCTCCGAAGGAACATTATGGTACAAAAAAAGGCAACTTGAAACCACAATCTCCAATTATTTATACACTCGATAATGGAGGCGGATGGTAAAGATTTACCGCATCAATAAAAAAGAAGGCAAAGGTTATCGATACCTTTTCGCCTTCTTTTTTTATCTTTTAAATTCACACAACTAATCAACAAATGTTGTAAATATTTTGCTGTTTTTAAAAATAATATCGGCACACTCATTGACTTGATTTGTGAGTCGCAATTTTTTAGCCGTAGCTAGACTCTCTAAAAGGAGATCCATGGCTACTGTATATTTATTTTCATGAAAGTATAGTTCTGCGATATAACATTTAACCCGAATTGATTTCTTGGAATGATATGGATCTTTTTTTTCAAATAAACATTTAAATTCTTGAGGGAATAATGATAATATCCATTCCATCTCGCGATAGTTTTTTTGATCGTGAAACGCCTTTAGGACATGGTCAAGATTATTAGGTGCATCTTCCCTGTATTTTTTCATAAACTCAATCAATTCGTATGTTTTATCATATTCTCCTGCTTCTATTGCAGTTAAGCATGCGTTCATATCAGCCCATCTGCTTATTTGACTATCCCCCAGTTCTCTGCACTTTTCTTCAGTTTCTGTAGCCTTAGAATAGAGCCCTTTTTTCCTATACGCAAAGCCTAAGTGAGCCATAAATTTGGCATACAGACGGACATTTTCCTTCTTTGTCATTTCAAGTATTCCACAAACTTCATTACCATATTTTATTAGATGATCCCATTTATCTAATACATAAAAAACAGCTGTGATATTCACGTAGGCTTCAAATAATAAATCGTCAGGCAATGACCTAACATGTTCACCTAGCTTTGTTGCTGCCTCAAAAGCATAGTCCATGTCCCAGTCCCGAACAATCATAAAACGCCGATAATAGCTTAATGCAAGGCACTCTGCCAGGCGGTTTCGCTCATTATCAATCACCGTCTCGTAAAAGTATAGAGCATCATTAGGAAGACCGCGCCCCTCTAATTGCACTCCAGCAGCAACCAAGATGTCTAACTGTTTACCACTCTCTAGCAAAAGATCAATCATCTCAGTGGTGTACTCATTAAGTTTTGCTACTTTGGTATAGATTAGAAATTCCTTAATCCTCTGAGGCTTGTCTCTTGGGGCATCCCAGCAGTCACGCAAAAAGTCCTTTAGAAAGTGATCCTTTGGCAACCCTAGCATTTCTGAAACATCTACAAGAGCATGTATCTCAAATGGCCTTCCTCCAGCCACCCATCGACAAAAGTCTTTATAATTGGCACCTATATTCGCAGCAATATGCTGTTTTTTCATTCCACTGCAATCGATTGCTTCTTGGACTCTCTCTGCAATTACCCGATTTCGAACAGCCATTCAAATCACTTCTCCCCGTTGAGAAGCAAAAAGATCCATTCCTAATGATGGCAACAGGTTTCCTATATTCACTTGTCGGCCCGCCGCCAATACTAGATCTTGGTGGTAAAGAGTGTATACAGTTTCGAACCGTATACATCCCGTTGGCTTTTTGCTTTTACCAGTTTTTAGATTGCTTGTTAACAAAAGTAAAATTCACCCAGCTAGTATAACATTTTTCTTAATAAAAAATTATTGCTTATACAACTTTTTTTCTAGGATCACGTCCAAATCGCTGCGTGCTCCTCAACTCTCTTCTCTTCGATCCGCTTCATCGTCCCGTAGAAACATTTCAGGAATCGATCAATCCCCCACTCTTTTTTATCCCTCTTGTATTCGTTCTTGGTGTACTCCCATGCATCGGCGGCAACTGGCAACACGTTTTCGTTCCGAGTCCACCCGGTCACCCGCTTAAACAGGACCACCTTGTTCCAGAATTGCTTAATCACGTGACCGCACTCAAAGCCCTGCTGGATCAGCTTGAAGAATTCTTTCGGGATGTAAGAAGAAATTACAGAGCTGTCTTTCACGAGGCGCGTTCCTTTTACGTTATTTTTCTTAGTTTCTTTTGGTCTTTTTGGAGTATTAAAAACCCCAGTATTAGCTTCCTGATTGGGAGCCTCAACCTTTGATATTTCAGGCGCTTTAGGCTTGTCCAACCCCATCATCTCAACCCCGTCATTTGAGGGTAGAAAATAGTAAATGTTCGCACCTTGGAGTCCCGTTTTTCTAGAAGTAGAAATACGTTTTATAATCCCTTCCTGCTCCAACTTCCTAATCGCCCTTTCCACACTTGCCCGGCTTACTTTTGTTAAAGCCATGATTGTTTCGATTTTTAGGTATGCGACTCCTAAAACTTTCATCGATCGTAACCTTAATACATCTAACACACACAAAGTTGATCGGGTAAGCTTGTTTCTTAATTTCCTTACCCGTTCGTTGATAGACTGTCTTAGATCCCATTTTGAAGCAAAATAACTAAAAGGCTGCATTTCTAAAAGCATGCTCTTATTCATTTGGATATCTCCTATATATCTATTAGATATCTAAAGTATATACATAGATACAAATCATTGCAATACTATATTAAAATGTTTATACTTTGTATAGGAGGTGAATAACATGTCATCAGAAACTACTAAAGCACTTATAACAATGCCTGTAGAATTAAAAAAGAAGCTGGAACAAGAAGCGAAAAATGAAAACAGGAGCTTAAGTAATTACATTGTTACTTTGCTTCAAAAAAGGCATCAATAAAAAGACGCACCCAATCGGATGCGCTTTTTTTACATTCAAAATGTAAGGAGAAAATGTTATGGCTAGTTTCAGAAAGCGAGGAAAAAAATGGGAGTATCGACTAAAATACACTGATCCTTTCACTCAGGAATACAAAGAAAAAACAAAAGGGGGTTTCTCAACTAAGAAAGAAGCACAACTTGCGGCCAACGAATTTGAAAACAGTTTATTGGAGGGATACGAGCAAAAGGATCTACCACTCCAAGATTTTCTTATGATTTGGTTAGATGAGTATAAAAAAGACACTGTGCGTAAAAATACCTTTAAATTGCACAGCAGGAACATTACAAATCATATTGTTCCATATTTTAAAAAAATCATGTTACAAGATTTAAAACCGATTATGTATCAAAAATTTATTAATCACCTTACAGAAAATAAAGACTACAGTAAGCGAACTATTGAATTGATCCACTCAACTCTAAACAATGCAATGGAAAAAGCATTAACACTTAATAAGATCGAAAAGAACCCCTGCAACGGTGTTACCATCAAGGGGCGCGAAGAAAATAAGACCGGTATAAAATTCATGGAAACAAGTAACATTCCCCGTTTTTTACAAGCAGTACACCTTTACGGCTATATTTATTGGCTGTATTTTAAAGTGCTAATTGAAACTGGTATGCGTAAAGGGGAAGCAGGAGCTCTACAGTGGTCGGACATAGATTTTAAGAATATGACGATTAGTATTAACAAAACTATGGACTTTCAAGCAAAAGACAAAAGTGAGCTATTTGGCGATACAAAAACTTATAACTCAACTAGAGTCATTCGAATGAGCAAAACGTTAGCTGATGATCTAAAGCAACATATGAAGTATCAAAACCAGAAAAAACTGGCTTTAAACGAACTTTACCACCACGATCTAAATCTCGTTTTAACTAGAGACGATGGTAATTATGTCCCAAAATCGTCACTCTTTAATGCTTTCTCCCGTACTCTCAAAAGATTAGACATTCCCTCAATCCCTATTCACTCTCTCAGGCACACTCACGCAGTGCTACTATTGGAAACTGGAACTGATATGAAATACATCCAAGAACGATTAGGACACGGCAGTATCCAGATCACTTCAGATGTGTATGCTCACATCTCAAAGAAAATTGAATTAGATAACATGGACAAGTTTGAAAGCTACATGGAAAGTGTGTACTCAGAAAAAAATAGTGGGCAAATCGTGGGCAAAAATGTTAAACCTCTTAAAAAATCAAATTTGCCCACCAAATAGAAAAACCCCTCGCACCTACAGGCACAAGGGGTTTCGCTTATTAGTAAGCAGTCATGTATTGCTCGCGCTCCCAATCGTGAACGCGTGTGCGGAACATATCCCACTCAATTTCTTTCGCTTCAATAAAGTGTACCAATGCATGCTCGCCCAATGCTTCGCAAATCACCGGATCTGCTTTCAGGCACTCGATTGCTTCTTTCAAAGTAGCAGGCAAGTTCTCGATTCCGTTTGCTTCGCGGTCTTGCTCGGTCATCACGTAGATGTTGCGATCAATGGCAGGTGGTGGCGTAAGCTTGTTTTTGATTCCGTCCAAACCAGCTTTCAGCATAACTGCCAACGCCAAGTATGGGTTCGTTGCAGGGTCTGGGCTGCGTACTTCAATACGCGTGCTCAAGCCTCTAGAAGCAGGGATACGGATCAATGGAGAACGGTTTTTCGCAGACCAAGCTACGTAGCAAGGAGCCTCGTAACCAGGAACCAAACGCTTGTAAGAGTTTACGAGCGGATTCGTGATCGCAGTAAAGCTACGAGCATGTTGCAAAATACCTGCCAAGTAATGCTTCGCTGTTTGGCTCAGTCCCATTACATCGGACTCGTCATAAAAAGCATTTTCTTTACCACGGAACAGCGATTGGTTCGCGTGCATACCGGAACCAGCTACACCGTACAGCGGTTTTGGCATGAAGGTCGCATGCAGACCGTGTTTTTGCGCGATGGTTTTAACAACCAGTTTGAACGTCAAAATTTGGTCAGCTGCTTGAAGTGCATTTGCATACTTGAAGTCGATTTCGTGTTGACCTGGAGCTACCTCGTGGTGAGATGCTTCCACTTCAAAGCCCATTTTTTCCAACGTCAATACGATATCACGACGGCAGTTTTCACCGGAGTCGAGTGGAGCAAAGTCGAAGTATCCACCTTGGTCGTTCAGATCCAGCGTAGGCTCACCTTTTGCGTCCAGCTTGAACAGGAAAAACTCAGGCTCTGGACCTACGTTGAATGCTGTGAAGCCCATTTCTTCGGCTTCTTTCAGGGCACGCTTCAGGATGTAGCGCGGATCTCCTTCGAATGGAGAGCCATCTGGCATGTGGATATCACAGATCAGACGTGCAATTTTGCCAAACTCATTGCCCCACGGGAATACAACCCATGTATCCAGATCAGGTACCAGGTACATGTCGGATTCCTCGATACGAACGAAGCCTTCGATGGAAGAACCATCAAACATCATTTTGCCATCGAGTGCTTTTGGCAATTGGGACAGCGGGATTTCTACGTTTTTAATGATCCCCATCAGGTCGGTAAACTGCAGTCGGATGTACCTTACGTCCTCTTCTTGGGCCATGCGCATGATGTCTTCTCTTGTAAACTTGCTCACATTTCTCTCCTCCTGTCTCTATATCGGCTTTCTATCTAGTGGAAGAAGCGGGAAAGCTCTCCACGTATCAATGCACCCTCGCCATGGCGAGAGGCATCGCGATACATAATCTGTTGCCTTAGGAGCTGATGCAGCTCTTTGTCGGACATGTCCTTGCGTTTCTCTTCGGACGTCGTGGTAATCTCTGTTTGTTCCATAGCAGGCTCTTGCATTTGCAGGACTTGCTTGATCCCTGCAATATTCAGTCCTTTTTCAATCAGAGCCTTGATCTCCAACAAGCGATCTACGTCGTTGAAAGAAAAGAGCCTCTGCTTCCCTTCTGTGCGGGCGGGCTGAATCAGGTCGTTTTGTTCGTAATAACGGATTTGCCTCGCAGTGAGATCC
Organism: Brevibacillus sp. HB1.1; assembly: GCF_013332445.1. Classification (NCBI taxonomy): domain Bacteria; kingdom Bacillati; phylum Bacillota; class Bacilli; order Caryophanales; family Paenibacillaceae; genus Brevibacillus; species Brevibacillus sp. HB1.1. Next base: position 376,463 of record NZ_JABMIV010000001.1, read on the forward strand.
GTCAGCTTCATGACGATCCCAATGGGAAAGAGGGCCATATTCCGGCGAAGGTCATCACTCATGACTTGTCCCTCCTGTTTCGTATTTCTTAGTCTTATTCTATTTTATAACAAAATCCCTGTCAATAGATGTTAGATAATATTACACAGAAAGTTATGTACAGTTTTTTCACATAAAAAAACGACATCCTCCATCATCAAGAGAATGCCGTCCGTTCCATGCGCTTTTATCCTATTCACCCGGAATTTCGAGTAAGCCTTTTTCCAGCATCCCGTTCAACGCCGTCAAAATCCCCACTTTTACGTGCGAGTACGTCAACCCGCCTTGAACGAAGCCCAAGTAAGGTGGACGAATTGGGCCATCTGCCGAGAATTCGATGCTCGCCCCTTGAATAAACGTACCTGCTGCCATAATCACAGGATCAGCGTACCCAGGCATTTCACTTGGATACGGAGTGACGTGTGAATCGACTGGTGCTGCTTTTTGGATCCCTTGGCAAAACGTAATCAGTCGTTCTGCACTACCGAATTCCACGGATTGAATCAGGTCGGTCCTCGGCTCATGCCACAGTGGATTTGTTTTGAAGCCCAGACGCTCCAGCATTGCCGAAGAGAATACGGCTCCTTTTAAAGCTTCTCCCACTACGTGTGGGGCCAAGAAAAAGCCTTGGAACATCTCCAGAAGCGAGTAGAGCGATGCACCACCCTCTGCGCCAATTCCCGGTGCTGCCATCCGATACGATGCGAGCTGAACCAAATCCTCGCGTCCTACTATATAACCGCCTGTCTTGACCAAGCCGCCACCCGGGTTTTTGATGAGAGAGCCTGCCATGATATCTGCACCTACGTGCAATGGCTCTTGCTCCTCCGTGAACTCTCCGTAGCAGTTGTCTACAAATACAATCAGATCAGGCTTGATTTCTTTTACAACCCGTATCATTTCTTTGATTTTCACAATGGTAAAAGAAGGTCGATCTGCATAGCCTCGCGAACGCTGAATCCCAATGACCTTCGTCTGTGGTGTAATCGCTTGTGCGACTGCCACAAAATCAATTTCACCTTCTGGCGTTAAAGGCACGTAGCTATAACCGATGCCGTAATCCTTGAGTGAGCCTTGCCCTTCGCCGCGCACACCTACTACTTCTTCAAGCGTATCGTATGGCTTGCCCGTAATATAGAGAAGATCATCGCCTGGACGAAGAATGCCAAACAATGAAATCGCAATCGCATGTGTACCCGAGATAATATGGTTACGCACCAATGCCGCCTCGCCACCAAACACTTCGGCGTAAATCGATTCCAGCGTTGCACGTCCAGAATCATCGTAGCCATAGCCTGTGGATGTTGAAAAATGAAATTCATTGACTTCATGCTTTTGGAAGGAACGCAATACTTTCAGTTGATTCGTATCCACCAAAGCGGAAATTTGACGATGTCTCTCTGAGATTGTCGCTTCCACCTCCATTACGAGGGGGCGAAGCTTTTCTCCATGGGAAAAATATGAAAACATCTGTTACTTACCAACTCTCTTCAACAGTCTCTGGTTTATCCAGGAGGAAAGGAACAATCCTGCCGTATATCGGATTATCCTTGTTCACACGAACGGTGATCAAGTAGGCCGCTTCCTCTTCATTAAATTCTTGTTCCATCTCTACCCCATCCCGATGCAATAAAGAAAGAATGTCTCCGCGCTCAACTGGAACGCGCAGCTTCATCTCATTGAAAGATTGCAGGGCAAATGACTCAATCCGGGTGAGCAGTTGCTTCAGGTCATTTTCCCGCATGGCAGAAATCAGAATCGATTCGTCTGCACGCGGCAAGTAAGAGCCCTCTGTGAGCATATCTGCCTTGTTGAAAACGACAAACTGCGGAATTTCTTCTGCTTTTAGCTCGCGCAAAATCTTGTCTACGACTTCCATGTGTACTTGGAAATCAGGGTGATGACTATCCACCACATGCAGGATGAGGTCCGCTTCCTTCACACCTTCTAGCGTCGAACGGAATGCAGCGACCAGACTCGTAGGCAAGTCTTGAATAAAACCAACCGTATCCGTCAATAGGACATCCAGTCCGCTCGGCAACTCCAATTGCCTGGTCGTCGGGTCCAAAGTGGCAAACAGTTTGTCTTCCTGCAACGTGTCTGCATTCGTAAGCTTGTTGAGGATCGTCGACTTCCCAGCATTCGTATAGCCGACCAACGCAATCTGGAACACATTGTTTTTCTTCCGACGCTCCCGATGCAATTGTCTCGTCCGAACTGTATCCTCTAATTGCTGCTTGAGTTCACTAATCCGCTTGCGAATATGACGACGGTCGCTTTCCAGCTTGGTTTCACCCGGACCACGCGTACCGATTCCGCCCCCGAGACGAGACAGTTGCTTTCCTTGCCCGGCAAGCCGAGGCAGCAGGTAGTTGTACTGCGCCAGCTCTACCTGGATTTTCCCTTCACGCGACTGTGCACGCCCTGCGAAAATATCCAAAATGAGCTGCGTACGGTCAATCACTTTGCAATCAAAAACTTTATCCAAATTACGAGTCTGACTCGGAGACAACTCATCGTTGAAAATGATGACGTCCACATCCAGCTCTTCAGCCCTCTGCGCGATTTCATCAATTTTTCCTGTCCCCAAATACCAGGCAGAATCAACCCGGTCCCGATTTTGCGTGATGACGTCCAGTACTTCTACACCAGCAGTAGCGGCCAGCTCATGCAATTCTTCCATGGAAAGACGGGTTCTTTCTTCATTCCGGTTATCTAAATAGCAACCAATCAGTATGGCTGTTTCTTTCGTTTTGATCAGATCGTTCACCGATTCACGCCCCTTCATGCACTATCATACCACATTTTGCCCAAAACGTTACGGCAGCAGGGCACGCCAACTGAAATCCTTGTGTCATGGGTTACCTGCCGCTTTCTCTGAGAAAATCTCCTTCACGAAAAGCGGAATCACTTTGCTAATCACTTTGCGGAGTTCTTTCTCATCATATCCATCAGGTAGGGCATCCGCCTCTTCCTTGAGAAGATCTTCATGTATGCGTAGATTCAGATTTTTCAGGATAATCCCCATGTCTTTTACGCCAAATGTCTCTTCCAGTACACCTTCATCAATCAGTTTGTAGAGAAACTTCTCCACACGTGCGAGCGTCACATACTGCTCTACAAACAATACTTCTTCCGACTTCGGTTGATTCGGGTCTTTCGATGGCTTTTGACGTTTGACTTCACTAAATACGTCCGTGACGATTTTGACAAATAACTGTCGTCCAAAACGATCCCGGTAATCGGCATTTTTCACGACGATGCCCTCACCGATTTCTTCATCCCGGAGCTTGCCACCTAGAGCTGTTTTGCCGACAAACGATCTGAGATGCTCTTCCCCTTGGTAATCCCCCTGATAAAAGACCGGTACGAGTTGCAAACCAAGTCGCTGCGCTTCCCTTTCCACGATAGAGAAATCCACATATTCGCAGGCAACGGTATCGTACATATCAAATAAAAAGAATTGTTTTTCATACTGAGGATATTTAATTTTATGAGGATTCAACCACTCTCCGAAATAACCCATGCCAGCCACAAGTTCCTCTTTTGGGAGCAGATGTGTCCATTGAAAAAAGCCGTGCAGATTCTCATCCTCATGCAATTCCATATTTCGAGAGAATGCTCGGATGCTGTTCGTTTCCTCATCGTATCGAAAGCTTGCATTCGCTCCGTCAAGCTTTTCTTGAATGATAATGAAATCCCCTACGTTGAATACACCCTCTGTCGTTTGATGGCCGAGACGTACAACGTCCGTATATTTCTTTTGCTCCATCTTGTGCCTCCACATGTTTGTTAAAGATCTTTATTCTGGAAGATTATGTCATATTATGGAATTCCGAACGGGAATCGTTGAAGAAAACAGAAGGACCATCACTCTTTGCTTACGGAGTAATGGTCGTTTATCTTTTGAGGCTGATTTTTATATGAAATCTCCTGGTTTTGGTTTCATCAATTCTTTTTTGGTTAATTGACTCGCTTTTAGCCTCACTGATTGCACACGGCCTAATTTCTGAGGTTTCTTTTTGCCTTGGATTTGTAATTGGAGAATTGAAGGAAGTACTCTCTTCCCTTTTTAGCTAAACAAGACTACAAAGAAGTCACAGTCCTTTGGCTCCTCACACCTGCTCTAGTTCATCAAGGGGATCAGAGATAAATTGTAGTTTATCATTCCAGATACCATTTACTTTTCCATCTTTAAAAATGTTATACATTCCAGTTATTACGTGTTGTGAATGTAACTCAGTCTTCCTCAAACACTCGATCATGAGTGCTTCTTCTAAAATCACCTTTTCATTCAGTCTTTGTTTTAAAGGTGTTTTTGCAACTCGAGCAAGACGTTTCTGTCTACACAAAGTAGACAACGTATTTTGAGATAAACGCAATTGCAATCAAATATACTAGAGTAACATAAATAATAAATATTGTAATATCCAGTGCTTTATTTGTCTTACTTCGATTATTTAACCCCAACCTTTTGACACCAAGATAAATGATATAGAGCACCACAATGTAATATATGAAATAGCTAAAATAAAAAGGCGCGGAATTTCCAAATGCATGTTCATCACCTAGCATATAAACAAATACTTTTCCGAAAAACAAGAAAGTCCCAGAGAGCAAGTATATCATCAAGTATGTTATTACTTTCTTCATAGGATTTACCTCCTTGCTAACACACGCCCACAAACGAATCCTAACTGGGCGTGTGTTAGTATTTCGAAACTATTTGCCCGTTATTGTTTTGATACCTGTTTCTGCTTTTATGTTACCAATATAAGTTAAATATGCAACACTCTCATTAGATTTAGCAGCAGAAACGATTCCATACAAATATAACTTTTTTGTGTTTTTAGAATCAGGCGCTCCAACTGGTGATCCGCTGTCTCCATTTACAACTTTTAGCCCAACCTTTTTCTGGTTTTTTAAATGACCGCCAAACGCATATACACTTTCATTTGTTCCTTGTACAAATCCACACATTTGAGTATCAGATTGACCTAATGATGTACACACTCCCATACCTTCCCAATCACTGATTTGTTCTCCAATAATTTGATATCCTGCTTCATCATATTTACTTCCAGATGAAGTTAAGATGTTGTGAGTAGTCAACCCAGATTTAACTTTAACCAAGGATACATCTACTGAGCTACCCCAGTGAAATATCTTTGTATGAACGGTACCGATTAAATTGTCTTTATCGTAGCTTTGGAAAACTTGCTGCCCCGTACTTTCGGCGCAGTGCCCTGCTGAAACTAAAAAGTAAGTAGAGCTATTTGAATCTTTTGCCGAGAAGCCATTTGTGCAAAAACCGCTTCCTGAAAAATTCATTTGAGCTGCTCCCGGAACGGGTCTAACCTTTATTTGCGCTCTATCTATCTTAGGCTCAATTTTTTCTGTTTGTTCAAACTTAATTAATGACTCCTCCAGATCCATTTTTCTAATTGATTTTTTGTTCAAACTTTTTTCTACACTATCTTTTGCTTCACTTTCATCTTCAGTATATCCTACGATTACAGACTGATCTTTAAAGCTAGAGGAGATGTTTACTATGTTTTCCTCTGATTTATCAATGCTTAACGAAATCTCTTCAACAACTTTATCTAAGTCTTCATTGGAATATTTCACTTCGTCATATTCAACCTCTACATCTTCCCCCAATATGTCTTCAACTTTATTCAACTCTTCTTTTTGAGCGATGGAATGGAAGCCAATATGAACTATTCCTCCGTTTTCTTGATCAACATATAGACCCGCATAGTTATCATCAAACTCTTTTTCTAAATACTTGATTAGGTCAGGTATGCGTTTCTGAGTCTCCATCCTATCCCAGAACTCATCTTCATTAAAAGGAGTAACATAACGCACTTAATTCTCCTTTTCTTTCCCTTCAGCAATGATTGCACTAGAAAGTGGCAAAATAGACATTGAACCAACCACCATTAAATTCAGCACAGCATATTTCAATTTCATAATATATGCCTCCATAGACATTTTTAAAAATACACCAAACATAACATATATTGGAAATCGCAACAACGCCTGCCCGTTTTAGCGCATAAGACCACCACTTCGATTAACCAGAACATACATCTTCAGCATAGCAAGCATATTAATTTTGTTTCTTGTGACGCTCAAACATAAATAGTTCCTACCCAAACACTTCATCCAACACTTGAGTATACCATTTTGGGCGCTTAAAGAGAGTAGTATGGTATTGCACAAACATAGGCTATTACGATTAGTAGAAATATATATACTGGCTATGTTAGTTTAAAACACTCTTCATAAAAATCAGAAGATTGCACGAAATACACTCTCATATATGGTTAAGGTGTACCTTATGATGAATTTGGCAGAGAAGGTCGTTCTCCTTACGATTCTGCCGAGGTAATAATTTCTGCCAGTATGTGCGATAGCCTAGGCGAAGACGACAGGATTAATACAATGGCACATGAATTCGGGCATTTACTTGGTTTAGTACATACATCTGATACGAGTGAAGATTCAATAATGGATAATCATGATGTTTTTGACTGGGACATTGATGCTCTATACCGACTAATATTGAAAGGGCGTGTAGTTAATGAAAAAATTAATCACAATGATTTCAACGGCAGCTTTAGTTGTTGGAGTAGGTTCAGCGCTCGCTTTTAAAGAAATCAAAGAAACATCACACGTTGACTCTCATAGCAATGCTTTGGCTAAAATTTATAAATCAACTGACGAGTTGGTTGAAAACTCGAACGTGATTATCAAAGCAAAATTACCGAATGAGTACAGAAAAGAACAAGTTTCTGAAATCGTATTTTATGTATATGAGGTTAAAGTAGATAAAGTATATAGCAACAAGACTGACCAAAAGATTTCAGAAGGTGATACTGTCGAAGTTTATCGTGTTATTGGTTTCGACACGGGCGGTGGTAAAGAAATGGCTGACATCGTAGCACCTAAATTTCAAGAATTAGAGCAGGGTGAATATCTCTTGTTCTTACATGGTAGTTACGATGAAGACCTTCAGAAGCATATCTTGATCCCAAATTCACCTCACCAACTCTATAAATCCGCCAGCTCAAAAGGTTTGAATTCGAAGAAACTGGTTGATAGTCAATTTGAAAGCATTTCGGAATCTGAAGCACTTCCTTCCATTAATGAAGACGATCTTCTTGACGCAATCAAGTAGTAGTTTCCCAAGGCACTTGTTTATCAGGTGCCTTTCTTATTTTAATAATAAACACATTTCTATCGCCCAATGATCCACTTCAATCTCTTGCGTAAAAATTGGCAGGTTTTCCGATGTTCCTGAGTATACTTTCTGTATGATGGTCAAGGCAGGTGAAACATGTGAAGCAAGCAGGAGCCATTCCTCAAACTGAGGTGCTCGAATCTTCAAGTAGTAATAATCGAATTCAAGTTGTATTCAATCGACCAGTAAGTGTTAAGCAGCTAAATACTTTACCTGAAATAGTTCGTACCACGTCGAGTTCAAATTTAACGACTGTTTTTGAAGAATTAGAAAGCCTGATTGGTTTACATGAAGCCAAGAAAACGATTTATGAAATTTATGCGCTCATCAAAATGAATAAAGCAAGGGAACGACACGGGCTTAAAATTGAGAAGCAAGTTTTCCATATGGTTTTTAAGGGAAATCCCGGTACTGGGAAAACAACAATTGCACGCCTTTTCGGAAAGATCTTTAAGGAAATGGGTGTTTTAACTAAGGGCCATCTAACCGAAGTGGAACGTGCAGATCTCGTTGGTGAATTTATTGGACACACGGCACAAAAAACCCGTGATCTTGTTAAGAAAGCCATGGGAGGAATACTGTTTATCGATGAGGCCTACTCATTAGCTCGTGGCGGTGAAAAAGATTTTGGAAAAGAGGCTGTAGACTGTCTTACCAAATGCCTTGAGGACTTTGGCAATGATTTCGTCTGTATAATTGCAGGGTACAATGATGAAATGGATACATTCCTTGACTTAAATCCGGGACTGCCTTCACGCTTTCCCGTCCACATCAACTTTGCTGATTATGAGGTGGATGAGTTGATGGATATTGCAAATGTAATGGCAAAGAACAAGGAGTATAGAATCTCTGCTGAAGCAAGTGAAAAACTGAGAAGAAGACTGCTTACAGTAACGAGCGATCCGTTTCATGTAAATTTCAGTAATGCACGATATGTGCGAAATAATATTGAAAAGGCAATACGTGTGCAAGCTGTTAGATTGCTCAAAATTCCTGACCCAACTCGTGATGATTTAATGAATCTGAAGTCCGAGGATTTTTCAATTTAGAAACAATAAAATCCCTCATTATTGAGGGATTTTACTTTTTCAATCTGAGCCTGTCCAAAGCGAAGCAGAGCACTACGATTCCAAGCAGAGATCCCGAAAGAAACGGGACCACTTGCTGCAAAGGATGGACAAAGGGCGAAATTCCTTTTACCAGGAATGCGTGAAAAAAGACCGTCACGATACCAAACAACCCCACCCCGAACCAGAACATCCATTTTTCCAAGACAGGTACTTGTCTCATAACGATCTGTCTGTTTTTCCGCGCACTTCGCGCAATGACATACAAAATGGCCAATCCGCCGAAAAGGGTACTGCCGTGCTGTAGCAGCTTGTAAACAGGCACCTTATAATGGGCGATTGAGATCGTTTGTTGCAAGAACAAGAAGTGGTCTACCATACGTCCACCATCATGGGTAAAGGCATCCCATGCGATATGGCTCAAACTGCCGAGTAACGCTGAGTATATAAACACAATTACCGCTCGCCACGCTGGCATTCTGCTACCAATGTCTGTGTAGCCCAGTCCTCGTTCAATCCACTCTGGCAAACGTGCAAGCAATGGCTTTTTGACCACGTACTGGTACAAAAACGCTAATAGGATCGCGATGGGCAAATCAACCAACCACAATCCGAGCATGGTGTGACTGTATACGCTGAATGGCTGCATCCGGAAGAAATACTCAAAATCGGGTGCCATACTGCCAAAAACGAGGGCAGAGAACGAAAACCACTTGCATTTTCGTAACGGCAGTACAATAGCCGGATGAGCAAAAGTAAAAGGCATGCGCTTACTCCCTTTTCGTCATTAGAGTGGCAATAGATTGGCAACTACCTGCTTGCCGCTTACTTGAATCCCTTTATCCTGTTTTCCGCAATGAGCCAGATCTTTGATGAGCTGCTCAATTAATCGCTTGGCTTCCTGACTTTCCTTTTTCTCCAATTTTACAATCAACTGGACGGCATCCCCGGTTGAAAGAATTCGTTCTGCCTGTCTTTTTTTCGTATCGTAATCATGGTCTTCGATGTAAGCACTTAAACGAATTTCTTTTACTTTTACGCCTTTTTCAGCTTTCCGGTTTTTAGCGTTTTCCTTAATGACCTGTTCCTTATAATTCGTTCGATTCACTAACTGACAAGGCGGCGGACTCGAAGCCAACGAAAGACATACCAGGTCCACTCCTTGTTCTTTTGCCATTTGAAGCGCTTCTTTTGTGGAGATGATTCCGAGATCTTCCCCGTTTACCCCTGTTAATTGTACGACTGCCGCTTTTATTTTTTCATTCAGGATCATCTTAATCTCACCTAACCTGTTCATTCGATTTTCAAAGACATCTTTACTTCTCCAAAGAATGCAGCGTATCCTTCCAAAACTCGTAAATGCAAATCATTTTCATGACGAAGACCAATCGTTTTTGTATAATAGGACAAGGCATGAACTTACGGACGTCATTCACAGAATATTCATTAGCAAACTAATTAATTGGGGGTACTTTGGTGGAGTTCAGTTATGCAACCGCATTAACCCATTCTGCATCGCATGTAATGAAAATGCATCGGCAAAATGTAGAATTTCTGATTCAAAAATACGACGTCTATCCGGGTCAACCCATTCTGTTGATGCGCTTGATTGAAAAAGATGGAATGATTCAAAGAGAATTGGCCCGAAAAATCGGAGTAAAGCCCGCTACGCTTACCGTCATGATTAATCGAATGGCCAAATCGGGACTTGTCGAGCGCAGAGCAGATGAACGGGACCAACGTATCTCCCGTGTTTATCTTACCGACAAAGGTCGGATGGCTACCAAGCATGTCAAAGAAGTATTACGCGTCATTGAGGAAAACTGCTTCATCGGATTCTCAGAGGAAGAAAAAGATGTTTTGCGGGGCTTGCTCGATCGTATGCACAGCAACCTCCAAGCTTTTTACTTGCAAAATACGCAACCGACTTCTGAGGTGTAAATAGCTTCTTTCCTGGAATAATAATGAGAAAGGTTTGACAACTTGCCGTGAATAATCTAGCAAAACAACTTGATTCCACGTCCCTAACCGGCAATAAATCACGCCGGCTGTGGATGGCAGCGATTCTAGGATCGCTTTCTGCTTTTGGTCCACTGTCCCTAGATATGTATTTACCTGCACTTCCTATGCTTGCCGATGATTTGCAGACGAGCACCTCCATGACCCAACTCAGTTTGACAGCATGCATGCTCGGCCTGTCCATTGGTCAATTGTTCGCGGGGCCGATCAGTGACGTACGTGGTCGAAGAATCCCTTTAATTATCGGGCTCATTTTGTATGCGGTCTCTTCCTTTTTGTGTGCGGTAGCTCCCTCTATTTATACGTTCGTCTTGCTTCGCTTCGTACAAGGTCTTGCTGGTTCTGCTGGAATTGTTATCGCTCGCGCTACGGTTCGCGATTTGTACTCTGGGACAGAGCTGACGAAGTTTTTCGCCCTCTTGATGCTCATTAACGGAATCGCTCCGATCGCGGCACCTATCGTAGGGGGACAAATCCTCCAATTTACTACCTGGCACGGCGTGTTTGTCGTACTGGGCCTGATTGGTGCTATCATGTTTCTCGTCGTGCTGCTTGCTCTTCCAGAAACATTGCCACAAGAGCGCCGCTCCAAGGCGGGAATCGGCAATACACTGACGACCTTTGGTACCTTGCTGAAGGATCGCGTTTTCATGGGGTACGCCATCGCGCAGGGCCTGGTGACAGCTGCCATGTTTGCGTACATCGCCGGTTCTCCCTTTGTTTTTCAAAAAATATTTGAAGTGTCTCCCCAAACGTTTAGTCTCATTTTCGCGATTAATGGTGTAGGCATTATTATTGCGAGTCAAATCACAGGTAAGCTTGCAGGTAAAGTGAAAGAAACTTCCTTGTTCATTGCTGGGATTATCATTGCGGGAGTCGGTGGAATCCTCCTTCTGACGATGATTCTCCTACAAGCTGGTCTTATTGCTGTGCTCGTTCCCCTTTTCTTTGTCGTATCCAGTGTAGGGATTGTGGGCGCAACTGGATTTTCTCTCGCCATGCAAAATCAAAGCAAGGCAGCAGGAAGCGCATCTGCTCTCCAGGGGCTACTCTCCTTCATTAGCGGCGGAATTGTCGCTCCACTTGTGGGAATCAGCGGCGAATATACCTCAGTACCAATGGGGATCATCATTGCTCTTTCTACGATCGGTGCCATTGTCTGCTACATTGTTATGGTTCGTCGGAATTCATCAGCGTCCTGATCAATTCCCCTATTGCAAACATACGTTCTGTGCATTACAATTACAGTATGGGCAAGAATAGTAAGTGGGTTTGACAAGTTGGTCATATGAAAACCAAGGGAGATGTTGACACATGGCATTGCGTTTGATTCCTTACATCGTTTTGAATGGTACTGCGGGTGAAGCGATTAGCTTTTATGAGGGTGCGCTAGGTGCTGAAGTGCTGTTCAAGCAAACCTTCGGTGAAATGCCGGAAAATCCGGAGTTCCCATTACCTGCAGAAGCCAAGAATCGTATCGGACATGCTACTATTCGCGTCGGCGAAACGGAATTGATGTTTTCCGATACCTTTCCAGGACAACCTCATCAACTTGGTGATCAAGTGACCATCTGCATCTCGACCGATGATAAAGAACAATCTCATAAGATTTTTGATGCCCTGCAAGAAGGCGGACAAGTGATTATGCCACTGCAAGAAACGTTCTTCAGCCCAGCATACGGCAATGTGAAGGACAAGTTCGGCATCACGTTCCAAATTTACACGAATAATCATTGCATGGAGTAATGTGAAAGCCCTGTTCGCTTCTATGGCGACAGGGCTTCTTTATTGCTTTTTGCGCTTAAGGTATTTCCATCAATCGCGCCAGATAATAAAAAAAACCAGGATCACATGTATCCTGGCTGTTGGTGTTGCATCGCTTACTGTTGGTTGTTCTCCTGAGACATAAGCGATACAGGGCGTTGCGGAGTGAAAGTGGAGATCGCATGCTTGTATACTAATTGTTGCTTGCCTTCGCTATCAATCACAATCGTGAAATTATCGAATGCTTTAATATACCCGCGCAATTGAAATCCGTTCACAAGGTAAATGGTAACCGCGATGTTTTCTTTCCGCAAATGATTCAAGAACGTATCTTGAATGTTGATCGTCTGTTTCATGTACACTACCCCCTAAAAGGACTTGTATGTTATATATTCGGCAATTGTTGAAACTTTCCTGCCAATATTCGCTTGATAGTTTCCACGTTATTCCTCTGTTCCGCCGGATCAGTCATGTCAAACCATTGAATTTCTGCCATGCGACGGAACCAAGACAGCTGGCGTTTGGCAAAATGCCGCGTTCGCTGCTGTATGTCGTTCACTGCCTTTTCTAGCGTGATTTCTCCATACAGATAAGGAATGAGCTCCTTGTACCCCAAGCCTTGCATAGAGACCAGCGACGCGTCGTAGCCAGCATCCAAGAGCCCCCTCACTTCCTCAACTAGTCCCGCTTCGATCATGAGTTCGACCCGGTGGTTGATTCGTTCATACAGCTTTGCGCGGTCCATCGTGAGGCCGATCATCACCAAATCATAAGGGGAATGCTGCGCCCGCAGTTGAAAGTCGGACATTTTGTACCCGCTGCTTTCATAAATCTCCAATGCGCGAATCACCCGCTTTACATCATTAGGATGCAAGCGTTCGGCTGTAATCGGATCGACATCGGCCAGTCTGGCGTGCAGTGCTTCCACGCCTTCGCTGTCAGCCAATCTTTGCAGACGATCACGGAACTCAGGGTCTTGAGAAGTAGTGGAAAACTGAAATCGATGGGTAACCGATTCTATGTACAGACCTGTCCCGCCGACGATAAACGGGAGTTTACCACGTTGGTTGATGTCAGTAATCAACGTTGCGGCACTTTCCTGAAACATCGCGACAGAGTATTCTTCGTCTGGATTTTTAATATCAATGAGGTGATGCGGTATACGCGCAAGCTCCTCTGGTTCTGCTTTTGCGGTGCCAATATCCATTCCACGGTATACTTGCATGGAATCTCCGGAAATGATCTCACCGTCAAACTGTTCGGCCAGCTCCAAACTTAGCTGGGTCTTGCCGACCGATGTTGGCCCAATAATCACGACTAGCTTTTCTCTCTGTTGCAAGGTCACTCCCCTCCACCTATCTCTTTGTAGCTGTACACGACCTGCTGGCCGCGGGAGCGAAACGGTGTAAAACCGAAGCGCTCGTACAACCTACCTTCTTTTCCTTCTTTCATTACCACACGTTTTCTCGCAACTCGCTGCGCTTCCAAAACAGCCTCCTCTGAAAGAGCATCTGGATTGGCGAGCTCCCGGACTCCGGCGATCCCCGACGAGCTTTGTACAGTTATCTCGAACATAGGATCGAAATAAACGACGTCGAAGGAACGTGCAGGCAGTCCTCTTAGTACTTCTAGATGGTTGCCACATCGCACCTCAATACGACGCATGGCTTGCTCCAGTTCTTCCGCATTGGATGACCAGTGCCGTAGTCCATCTTCTACCAAGATGGCTAACAATCGCTCAGATTCGATGCCAACGACTTTCCCCTTTGCGCCAGTCGCGTGAGAAAATACAATAGCGTCAGCACCCAAACCCAAGGTTGCGTCAAGCACTTCATCCCCTGGATGAATTTGGCAAGCAACAAGCATAGTATCAGTATCGCCGCGCATGAGCCGCTTTATACGAAAAGCAGATGTATTCGGATGAAAAAAGAATGGTTTTTTCCCCGGCACTTCCAGACGTGCTCCAAGAGCGGAAACCACCAATACTTCTTCTACCCCATATCGCTTGCGCATTTGACCCAATGAATAATCGCGTCGATTCACAACCTGTAGCCCCAATGTACTAGCCAATTCAGCTGCGTGACGCAAGGTTTCTTCACCAGGCTCAAGTCCTGTCGTAACAATCACGCCTTTGTTCCCTTCCTTACGTCTTCGCCCTTTTTGACAAGAACTGCTGTTCTAGAAAAACGACTAGACGGTTTTTACATAAACGGTAACGATCATATTATTGTAAGCAGGATTAATTTGCCGGTCAAATAGAATCTGAACCAAACTGCTTTCCTCTTTACTATGACAATCATACCATTTTTTATGAAAGCACGTCGGACTGTAGTATGATTTTCCAGTCCATCAATTTCACTCATGTAAAAAAGACCCGTGAAGTTCCGTGGGTCTTTTTTTGTTGCGAGCATTTCTACTCCTCTATGGTAAGGTTTGCCTGTCTGATCCAGTTCAGCCTGCGGTTATTTAACAAACCGAGATTGTAATACGTAATCGATTGAGCGCCTGCGTCCACCGCAGTTTTCACCCTCGCTGCCAGATCAAACGCTGACTGGATTTGGCTATGATGCAGGGAAAAAGCAGCCCCCAACGCAGCTTCTGGGGCGACAAGCTTCATCGCATGAAACGTATACGCCACCTCATTAACACTGTCTCCATAGGCGAGAGGGACGACACGATCGAGAGTAGCCGCAGCTTTTCGTAATGAAACCCCTTCCCAATAGGACTGATTCACATAAAACGGTGTCGAGGACGGAAAGCCATCCAATGCAGTCCCCTTACTCAGCGCGATTTCCTTCAGGCTCCTCCATAGCCCATCTACCACTTCCAGACGAGCTTGCTGATAGTGATACAATTCCGGGTATTCCAGCAGCAAAAAGGCGACTTCTCTCGTTTCTGCGGATACTTGCGAGATGGAATCCGCTTCCACTATCTGATTGACCAGCCTTGATACAAGCTGTTGGACGGCTCCTACATCGATTCGTTTCGCTTCGGCACGTTCCGTACATGCCCCGCAAAAACAGAACGAGAGTAACCATTGCAGTGATTCTCCTAACGGTAGGAGGCATACTTCATGATGCTCGCCATGCTTCATCGGCAAAAAGGCGGTCGCTTCGATCAAAATCCGATCTGGCTTGACTTGCTCTAACGTATCTGCAAATAGTGCCTTGGCGTAATGCTGAACCTCAGGCTGCGAAGGACATAACGCGTACGTGTATGTATCCCCCCAAATGTTTTGCACACAAAGATCTGGATGAGCCAAACCTAGCGTAGAATTGTGAAGGCCAACCCACCATGTATGAAACCCCATTCCTGCCTGCTCACAAGCTTCTTTCATTTTGGCAAGAACGCCTGCTTGTGCGATTTGCTCGTGTACGGTCGGGCGCAAACGATTATACTTCGACCATTCAGGCGTAAACGACACCCCTGAAAACGGCAGCCTGCGAAACGTTTTGCTTTGCGGGTGAAAAAATCTCCCCTGATGATAGCTGCTATTGACCACCGCTGTATTACATTTGGCACCTTGCAATGTTTGTATCACAGCTTCGATACCACTCTCGGCTATGTCCCACGGATAAATAAACATCCCGATTTGGCGTGATGAACTCATTTCGTTTCACCTCGTTTTTGCAAGTAATCATATGTCAGTGTTTGTCTAAAATCAATCTTGATTTTTAAATTTTCTGAATAACCCCACCCCAAAGAAACACCCCCAGGGAAGGGGGTGTCTGTTACATCACACGCTTAAACATTTTTTCTAAGTCATAACCAGTAAAATGAATCACAATCGGCCTGCCGTGTGGGCACGTATACGGACTGCTTGTCTTGCGCAGCTGGTTCAGCAAGCTTTCCATTTCAGCATGTGTCAGGAAGCGGTTCGCTTTAATCGAAGCTTTGCAGGACATCATGATGGCAGCTTTTTCGCGCATCAGCACGACATTGGCTTGGGCGTTTTCGCCCGTTTCCAGTACAAACTGAATGAGCTCCTCAATGACCTCCAGCTCAGCTCCTTCAGGGAACCAATGTGGATGAGCACGAACGATAAAGGTCCGTCCCCCAAACGCCTCGATCTCCAATCCAAACGATTGCAAAAGCGACAGTCGCTTCTCCAGCTTGCTTGCCTCTGCAGCCGTATACTCCACCGTATGTGGAAATAGCATGATCTGGCTGGAAATGCCCTCTTCTGCAAGCTTGTCCATGAAATACTCGTAAAAAATCCGCTCCTGCGCGGCATGTTGATCGATTAAATACATGCCTTCGTCATTTTGCGCGACGATGTAGGTGCCGTGTACTTGACCAACTGGGTACATAACGGGAACAGGCGAATCCGTCTCATGTTCATTGGTCGCTTCCAAGAGTGGCTGTGATTGATCGGTACCTGCTATGGCTGAATTGTCCTCGCTGCTGATTTCATTAGTTGAATGAGGAGCAAGGGATGGAGCCTGGGCAATGTCCAATTGTACCGGAATCTTAGTCTCATAAGGCTGGAAAGATTCTCTCGTGTCCGTTTGATCCAACATAGTTGCCTGCACGATTTCATGCGGGATAGCCTCTACTTTTGCAAACTCCAGCTTTTCATAGTTGGCTGCCGACTCCTTCACCGTGCCACTCTCAAAGGATGGTGCGATATGAGGCACTACATCCACTTGCTTACTGGTTGTTTCCTGCTTGCCCATCCATTCCTGGAGTCGGGGACTCGCTGCTAACAGTGGCGATTGTGGTGTTTCAGGCTTGCTGATTTGCAGGTCAAACTGCGGTTGTACGACCTGGGTGACGACCTTCGCTTTTGGTTGCGTAGCCATGGGTCTGACAATTCCTAAGCCTTGTCGCAATGTCTCTTTTACCGATTGTTCTATAGCACTGCACAATTCATCTTCTTTACTGAATCTCGCCTCAAGTTTGGCAGGATGTACGTTCACATCGACCAGTGACGGATCCATCTCGATCTGCAAAGCGACAATCGGATAACGGCCGATGGGTAACAATGTATGATAACCGCGCATAATCGCATTGTTGATCGAATAGCTGCGCACGTACCGACCGTTTACCAGTGTCGAAAGGTAAGAGCGATTCGCCCTTGTCACTTCCGTCTTCGAAAGAAAACCAGACCACTTATAGTCGAGGGTCTCCCCTGCAATTGGTAGCAACAGCTTCGCTACTTGCACACCGTAGATAGCCGCCATGACGTGCAGCAGCTTTCCATCGCCAGACGTTTGCAAGAGTGTCTTACCGTTATGAGTCAGCAGGAAGGAGATCGACGGATGCGTGAGTGCAAGCCGATTCACATAATCGGAAATATGTCCGACTTCCGTAGCGATCGACTTCATGTATTTCAAGCGCGCAGGTGTGTTAAAAAACAAGCTACGTACACATACTTCCGTCCCTTTTACAGCGGCTTTATCGGAAATCGTTCCGAGCTGCCCACCTTCAATCAAGAGATGAGTACCTACCTCACTACTGGACGTACTGCTCGTCAGCTCCATGCGCGAGACTGCAGCAATACTCGGCAGGGCCTCGCCACGAAAGCCCAGCGTACGAATGCGGAACAAATCACGAGCGTTGCTGATTTTACTGGTGGCATGGCGCTCAAAAGCCAGCTGGCAATCTTCCCGATCCATCCCTTTCCCATTGTCAACGATCCGAATCATCTCCAGACCGCCTTCCTCTACGTGAATCTCGATTGTCGTTGCACTGGCATCAATTGCATTTTCGACTAGCTCTTTGACAACCGAAGCCGGTCTTTCCACTACTTCCCCTGCAGCAATCATATTGGCGAGATGCTCATCTAAAACTTGAATGGTTCCCATGAGTGCCTCCCCTCCGGACGAACCCTATCGCTTTTTCAATTGCTGTTTCCATGCATATAGCTTCATCATGGCGTCCATTGGCGTCGTTGAATTCAAATCCAGCTCGCGCAGTTCAGCCATAATCGCTTCTTCCTCCGCTGACGTAAACTGCATCGGTTCTTCACGCACCGCAGCAACTGGTGCCGTCCATAGCGTTTCGAGCGACATTTGCACGTCACTCGCTGCATTTCCATTCCCTGCATTTCCATTCGCTTCAAGCCCAGTTAAGATACTGCGCGCCCGTTCAATGACCCAGGTCGGCATTTCAGCCAATTCAGCCACATGGATTCCATAACTTTTATCTGCTCGACCTTCTTCAATTTTGTGAAGGAACAAGAGCTTTCCTTCCCGTTCTTCGCATCGAGCGTTGACATTCACGACACCACTCAACGTCTCTGCTAAACCGGTCAACTCATGGTAGTGCGTCGAGAAGAGTGTTTTGGCACCGATTTTTTGGCAAATGTACTCAATGACTGCTTGTGCAAGCGCCATTCCATCGTACGTCGAAGTCCCGCGGCCAATTTCATCAAGCAGGATCAAGCTCCTCGCTGTCGCTTTTTGCAGGGCGTGTCTGGTCTCCAGCATTTCCACCATAAACGTACTGTGACCACCTACCAAATCGTCGGCTGCCCCGATTCGAGTAAAGATCTGATCAACGATCGCCAGCTTGGCCTGTTTAGCCGGAACGAAGCAACCGATCTGCGCCATCACCGTAATCAAGGCGATCTGTCGCATGTACGTACTCTTACCTGCCATATTTGGACCCGTAATGAGCAAAACTTGGCGATTCGTCTGATCCATCTCCACGTCATTTGCCACGTATTTTTCGCGCTCCAGAACGGCTTCCACTACTGGATGACGCCCTTCTGTAATGACGTAATCGCCGCTTTCCACAAGCTCAGGACGTATAAAACCGCGCTCGTCACTTACCGTAGCAAATGCCTGAAGAACATCCACAGATGCGATGCGCTCAGCGAGATTCTGCAGTCTTGGTATATGCTTCGCGACCTCACTTCTTACCGTCACGAACAGTTGATATTCCAACTCAATCATCTTTTCTTCCGCTTCAAGAATGAGCGCTTCGCGTTCCTTCAACTCTGGTGTGATGTACCGCTCTGCATTAGCCAAAGTTTGCTTGCGCTCATACCGCCCCGCCGGAACGTTGGCGATATTAGACTTCGATATTTCGATGTAATAGCCGAACACCTTATTGAAGCCTACTTTGAGTGAACGAATCCCTGTCGCTTCTCGTTCTCCCTGCTCCAGTTGGGCAATCCACGTCTTCCCTTCACGACTTGCCGTATGGAGCTTGTCCAGGTATTCATCGTATCCCGTCCGAATCATTCCGCCTTCACGAACCGATATCGGGGGATCATCCACAAGCGCATGAGCCAAATAGTTGACGATATCCGTACACTCATCCATCCCTTGCGCAAGCTCCATCAATACCGGCGTATTCGTTTGGATCATATACTGCTTCAGCTCTGGAACAGCTTCCAAAGACATCCGTAGCTGTATGAGATCTCGTGCATTCGCATTCCCGTAGGAAATACGACCCGCCAGACGCTCCAAATCATAGACACGATCCAAGCAAGTCCGCAAATCGGAGCGAAGCAGCATGTCACCCTTCAAGGCTTCCACAGCGCTCAAACGTGCCTCCAACTGATCGCGACTGAGCAATGGGCGCTCAATCCATCTGCGCAAAAGACGACCACCCATTGCGGTTTGAGTCCGATCTAACAGCCACAACAGAGAGCCTTTTTTCGTCTTATCGCGAATGGTCTCTGTCAATTCCAAATTGCGTCTGGAAAAGCCGTCCATTTGCAGATACTGCTTTGCATCGTACTGTTTTAACAGGCGCATATGGGCAAGACTGCGTTTTTGCGTCGTCCCTATGTAGAACAAGAGAGTATTGACCGCCGCTCGCATGGACATATCCAGCCCTTTTGCCTGCTCCGCATATT
Source organism: Brevibacillus sp. HB1.1 (assembly GCF_013332445.1). Taxonomy (NCBI): domain Bacteria; kingdom Bacillati; phylum Bacillota; class Bacilli; order Caryophanales; family Paenibacillaceae; genus Brevibacillus; species Brevibacillus sp. HB1.1. The sequence goes on from NZ_JABMIV010000001.1 coordinate 396,408, forward strand.
GACTATCCACCGCAAATGCGTCCAATTGGTTTGCATCCACGACTGTAGATGGCAATGCTGTCTTCGGCAAAATAGCGAGGCCAAAAAAAACGAGCTCCTTGGGGCGATATTGCAAGGCTTCATCCAGAAAAGCCTCTGCTTGTCCCACCAAAGAGGTAACGTACATCTCGCCTGTACTCATATCACACGCAGCAACACCCGTTCGCCCTTCTACTTGGGCCAACGCTGCCATATAATTGTTTTCCTTATCCGTCAGCCATTTGCCTTCCATCATCGTTCCAGGAGTAATGACGCGTGTAACTTCCCGGCGAACGACCCCTTTGGCTTCTTTTGGATCTTCGACTTGCTCACAAACGGCTACTTTATGTCCTTTTTTCAGTAGCTCTGCAATATAGCCATCTGCCGCATGATGTGGAACTCCACACATTGGTATGCGCTCAGAACCACCACCCTCACGTCCCGTCAGTGTAATTTCCAGCTCACGGGACGCAAGAATGGCGTCATCAAAAAACAGTTCATAAAAATCGCCTAAGCGAAAAAATAAGAAAGTATCCGGATAATCTTTTTTGATAGCCAGATACTGTTGAATCATCGGGGTATATTGAGCCATGATTTTCTTCTCCTAGCCTACGAATTCTCGTCGCTATTATATCATGATTGTACGGTAATGTTGACCCTGCATCCAATGGTAGATCTGTTTATGCTAGCTTCCATGTCTTGCGAAGGTCTTCATCCGTTCTCCACGATTGGCTTTCGATTAAAAAAGAAAAGTATCGATCTAAATGAATTCGTGACAGTGTATAGCCTGGTAGCTCCTTTAATTCTTGCCAGACTTGGGCAACGTACGGCAGGAGCTTTTCTTTTTCGCCCTGGTAGTACGCTTTGATGAGCGGGAGCTTTAGATGAGGCGTCGCTTGTAGCTTCTCGTGATTGGTTGCAACCAAATGGGCCAAATGAAGAATACCTCGAGTGACAAGGGGATCAACGAGCCAACTGGGGAGTGTACGATATTCGAATCCATATTCCTTCTCCCTTACATCCCCCAAAAATCCATATCGCTCTCTGCGGCTCATACAGCCTGCATCCTCAATCAGAACAAGGGGAAGAGCCAAGTACGCATCCAATTTTCGCCGAAGAGAAAAAGTAGGGGTAAGCCCGCCAAAATGAATATGCCCGCCGATTGGATAACCTTGAAACGGCATTCCGCCAGCGAGCCATTCGATAGACGAATTCCCTATTTTCTTGTATGCGAGTGCCAGATTATCGTAGATATGCATAAATAATTGATCAGGGTCCTCTGAGGGCGCAGGTCTCAATTCTGCAACCGGGTGCTGATGGAGACCTAATTCTTCCCGATAGCGTGTCGTATCACATCCAACCGTGCCATTAATACTCAGGAAGTCAGAAGCAAGTGCCATCTCTCCTGTGGGCTTGCGTAAAGCAAACTCGGGATCAGCCCCCATGCTTTGCAGCTTTTGCAGCTGTTTGCGCATCCGACCTTCCCACCAATCTCGAGCCCGCTGCATATATTCGTCAGCATCCTTGGCTGGCCAATTTGGTTCCACCTCGATGACCTTAAGCCGATGGGGAGAAGCCGCCATGATCGTCACTTGACCCGCATCGGCTCCAGCGGCATACAAACTGCGCGCAGCCAGCCCTTGCACCACCTGTACCTCCGTTTCGGTGGAAGGCAGGGAAACGGATTGCCACTCAGGTTCCTGCATCCGGTGCAGCAGCCATTGTGATTGCTCCTCGCTCCTGGCGATATCCAATACATGGTCTTGGTAAAGGCAGATCCTATATGTCCGCCAGCCCGGTCGCGCTGCTTTTCCTGTCGTTACAGGTATTCTCCCTTGCCGGAGCAACCAGCGCCCGATTTCTGGACGATGCAAATACGCTACGACTTCTTTAGCGTTAGCCGTCATCGGTTGTGTTACTGGCGTTTCCTGCTTGTTAGCTCGCTGACTCGCCTTTGTGCGTAGAATCATGCCTTCCACACTCCCCCGCTATTCTCTCGTTATCTTATGACTGCGCCCAGAAAAAAGTGTGGATGGTACGCATCCGAAAAAAAGAAAAAAGAGGAGATAATTTCTCCTCTTTAGTCGAGCTCGTCGAGTAGCGTAGCGGAATCAAAGTCATCAAACTCGTCACTGTTATCTTCAAAGTCGTCAACCAGATGGAACTCTTTGTCATCACAACTATTGCAGACAACAACGCACACCTTTGTTTCTCCAATGACCTCTACTGCATATTCACTTTCAACTCTGACTGTGATTGTGCCACCACCACTTAACTCCGCTTTTATGCACTTCGGTTGCTCCACGGCGCGTGCAACGATTTCCAGATCGCCTCTGCAGTTCTTGTCGAAGAACGTAAGCGGTACGAGTACGGAGAACTTAACAGTTTCCCGCTTGACTTCGGTTTGCGTGTTATTAGCAAACGAAAACCACAGGTTGACGTCATACATACCAGATACTTCAACGGCATCTCCGACTTTCTCTGCTTGGAAGTTCGTGTTTATAATCCAGCATCCGAGGATCGTCGAAGGAGTTTGCGACGGTATGATGGTGTGGGTTGTAGTAGAAAATTTATGGCCTTTGCCGCAGACTGCTTTCGCGATAAGTTCCCGGCACTGTAGATCTTTGTCTATACCCGACATTTCGTTACCTCCTCCATACAACGTTTCTGTACATTTGTATGCAGGGCATTCGACTAGCGTGCAAACAACCACCTTATATTTGGGAAAGTTGTTGGGTACTCATCAATACAGCGCCGGGAAGGCTTTCTATCAAGAATTAGGAGCAGCAGCCGCCAGATTTTTTCTTTTCAGGCCCGCCACCCGTCTCTCCAGTCAATGGGTTTCCGCCTGTATCCAAAATAATACGCTCCGAGACGGTGTTCGTGATCACGTTTGTGACCATTTGCAAAAGATCGTTCACATCGACCTGCGATTGCTTGAATTCCGTAACAATTGGAATGGAATCCAGCTCCTCATGCAATTGGTTGTACTCGCCTTCCACTTTTTTCACCAGTTCCGGCTTGTTGATGGATTCAAACATCACCATTTGCTTTTGCTTCTGCTTCAAGGTATCAATCAAATCTTGCACACGTTCATTGTGCTTGATTTGCAATTCGGCACGTTTGAAGAAATCGACTTCATTCGTACGCGTGATCATAGCTGCAAGTTCGCGAGCTTTATCAAGAATTTCTTTCTGGGTATACACGTTTGTTTGTTCCATAATGACCTACACCTCAACTTTGGATACGAGTTCTCCGTGGAGTGTCCACGTTTTCGCATCTGTAATTTTTATGTGCACATACTGTCCGATCAAGGAATTGTCGCCGGTAAAATGGACCAACTTGTTCGTACGCGTACGACCCGCGAGTACTTCCGCATTCGTCCTCGATTCGCCTTCCACCAGTACCTCGACAACCTGATCCTGCAGTTTTTTGTTCTGCTCCAGTGCGATGCGAGCCAACACTTCATTGAGTCGATATAAGCGCGCTTTTTTCACTTCCATTGGAACGTTGTCTTCCATGACAGCAGCCGGTGTACCTTCACGTGGGGAGTAAATGAAGGTATACGCAAATTCATACTTAACCTCTTCCACCATCGAAATAGTATCTTCAAACTGCTCATCGGTTTCGCCTGGGAAGCCAACAATAATATCGGTAGAAAGCGAGACATTCGGGATCGCGTCCTTGATTTTGCGAACGAGCTCCAGATAATGCTCACGAGAATATTTGCGCGCCATCCGCTTGAGTACTTCTGTCGAACCGGATTGGACAGGCAAATGGATTTGCTCCACCAGGTTGCCGCCCTTTGCCAGCACCTCGATCAAGTGGTCGTCAAAATCACGCGGATGACTTGTTGTGAAGCGCACACGCGGGATATCAATCTTGCGGACCTCGTCCATCAGGTCTCCAAAACCATACTCGATGTCCTCAAAATCTTTTCCATACGCATTGACGTTTTGTCCAAGAAGCATGATTTCCTTAAAGCCTTGGCGAGCGAGATCACGCACTTCCGCGATAACATCTTCCGGGCGTCGACTGCGCTCTTTTCCGCGGGTATACGGTACGATACAGTACGTACAGAACTTGTCACAGCCGTACATGATGTTAACCCAGCCCTTAGTGTTTCCTTCGCGGAGCTTCGGCATATTTTCGACGATATCGCCTTCTTTGGACCAAACCTCAATCACCATTTCTTTGCTGAACATCGCATCGCGCAACAGTTCTGGCAGACGGTGAACATTGTGCGTTCCAAAAATCAAGTCGACCTGCTGGTAGCTTTTCAGGATTTTCTTCACAACTTTCTCTTCTTGGGACATGCAACCGCAAACACCGAGGATCAGATTCGGATTGTTATTCTTGAGCCTCTTCATGTGGCCAAGCTCTCCAAATACTTTATCCTCTGCATTTTCGCGGATCGCACAGGTGTTAAATAGGATAACATCCGCATCTTCGACAGAATCAGAGGAGGTATAGCCCATTGCCTGCAAAATACCAGAAATCGTCTCCGAATCATGCTCGTTCATTTGGCAGCCATACGTGCGAACGTGATAACGCTTTCCTTTTCCAATGTGCTGCATGTCTTCTGGGATATTAAAATCGTAATGGACTAAAATCTCTTCCTTACCACGCTTTTTCGCATCTTTCAGAGAGGGGGCCTGGAAGTATTTCGCATAGTCTTCCGTTTTCTTTGGAGACTTAACGGATTTTAAGTCCACAGTCGCCTCTTTCGTTTCCTTCATCATGTATCACCTCAACTAAAATCATCTACATAAGTAACCAATAAAGAATTATATCATTTTGGGTGATACAAAAGCTAATGCTTAATAACCATTATGAGGCAAAAAATGTACGAAACGGCGAGAGACCGTGCCGATCATCTCTGGGTATTCCTGGTTTGTTAACCCCTGCCCGCTCCAAAAGCGTTCCATCCAAATCAAACAAGCATGCCCTTACCATTTGGAACTCCGTCTTTTTTCCTATTTTCACCATAATATTTTTTCTCCTGCAACAATACAAGCCCACTCGCCGTCTGAATAGCAGTCAACAAAAACTACATTGCCATTTTGAGGAGGTTAACATGAAAAGAGCACTAGCCGTATTTTTGTCGGTGTTGATGTTCTTAACGATTATCCCAGTCGTCGGTGCCGCTTCCACTCCTTCGTTCTCAGACGTTCCACGTAGCCATTGGGCATACAAGGAAATTACGGAGATGGCGGCAAAAGGGATCATCAAAGGATACGACAATGGGACGTTTAGACCGAACAATGAAGTGACCCGCGCCGAATTTGCCAAAATTATGATCGCAGCAGCAGATGTAGATATAAACAAACGCTACGTCGACCAAACCTTTAAGGATGTTCCGCGTCATCATTGGGCATTTCTGTATGTGGAATACGCCAAGCCTTACTTGACTGGTTACAAATCCGGTTCCACCTACACGTATAAGCCAGATCAAGCTGCAGTACGTGAAGACATTGCTGTCGCATTGGTACGCCTGTTGGGCTATGATCAAAAGTACAAAGCCGACCTGAATCAATTGAAAAAGTTCCGTGATTACGATGATATTTCGTCAGCTCTGCGTCCGTATATTGCGATTGCGATCCAAACTGATCTGATGAAAGGATACAATGGCAATTTCCGTCCACAAGATCCGATTACTCGTGCGGAAGCTGCTTCTCTGCTCTATCGTGCTATTTTGGATCGTGACGATGATGATGAGATCAAAATTGTATTCCCTACCCCTGGTCAACCGCAGCCTCAGCCAGAACCAGAACGAATCAATATCAGCGATTCCTTCTCTGATTCCAAATTGAAAAACTGGAATACAGACAAAGCGACAGGAAAATGGGAGGTCGCTAGCAAACAAGTGACAGCGGAATCCGATGACGATGATCTGGATCACTACTTCCTGCCACTGAATTGGAATGAGTCTGACAAAGTTAAGAAATACGAATTGAGCGTCGATGTCAATGTCGTAGGCAGTGAAGGTTTAGGAGGCCTTTACTTCAACGGTAAAGACGGAAAAGCCAATGTTGTATTCGTCCAAAAAGATCGCGTTGTTTTAGGGAAAGTGAATGATGTCGAAGAAGACGATATTGACATCATTACTTCTAGCTCCTACAAGCTGAAATCCAGCAATCGCTTAAAAGTAGAAGTTAACGAGAACACCGTTTCCATTTACCTGAACGATCAATACTTGTTCGGTCAGCAGTATGTGAAACAAGAAGGCACAAAGCTCGGTCTGTACCTGCAAGAAGAGGCAATTGAAAACGCGCCTCGCAAAACGACCTATCTGGACAATTTCTCCTTCAAGGAGACTAAATAAAGAACCGTATTTTGACCCGACAAGCTATCTTGGCCTGTCGGGTATTTTTTCACTCTCCTTGACATGCATGTTCTACCAAATGGAAAAAAGATAGCGAAAACGTAGAAATAAACGCATTTCAGATGTTATAATGGTAGCTATTCTTGTCCTGTGAAGGAGCCTTCCTATGTCGTTTTCTGTTAATCAACCGTTTCGCTGGATGGACTCCGGTACCTACCAGGATAGTCCACTTGAGCCTTTAATCCGTGATGAAGCGTTGGCAGCCAGTATGCAATTTGAATCTGCAACCCCTGTGATTCATCTGTGGGTGTACGATCAGGCGCTGTATCTCGGCCGTAGAGACGCCAAGCTTCCTCATCTCCAGCAAGCCTTGCGTAAGTTCGGTCAAGATGGCTTTGGTTGTGTTCTTCGCTCGTCTGGTGGAGCTTGTGTTCCGCTTGATGCTGGCGTTCTCAATATGGCTTGTTTATTGCCTGACACTTCGATTTCCATTGACTCCTTCTTCTCATTTGTTGCCCAGCTTCTTGACGTGGGCCTGCGCGATTATGGGAAGCTGGAATTTGGAGAAGTCACGGGTTCCTACTGTGCAGGCGAATACGATTTTTCCATTCATGGTAAAAAAATCGGAGGTATGGCACAAAGACGCACGCGACACGGCTCTATTTTGCAGTTATGCATTAACGTCGACGATCGGCCACGAGGGGAATGGATGGAGCACTTTTACCGTCTTGCCGGCTTAGATGAAATGCAAAGTCATAAGCCAATTCCTTCCATTGATGCTTCTACCGTTGGCAGCATTGCGAGTTTGACTGGAAAATTGGCCACTATGGATGATGTAAAAGCACGTCTATTGGAGACAATCCGTTCTGAGTGGGCTGTATCACCTACCCCCTTTTATGTGCAAAATGAGTTAGTGACAGAGTCGAGGCATCATTTGTCGCAACGATTACACTTATTTTCTTATACCGCAAAAGAACTGGCCGCACCTGACTGGCACTTACCCGAATAACGGGCATTATATTTGCTTTTGATACTCCAGGTGCTGCCGGAAAAATTCTGGAGGAATTATGAATAGCAATCGAAAGGGGACGTTTCAGGATCTGAATGCCCTTTTTGTTTTTGGGGCTCTTACTGTCTTGATGATTCACATCCTCAGTTTTTTTCTCTCAAATGAGAAGACGTATCCGTGGAATAGTGATTTACAAGCCGTTCTAATCATCTTGTTAAAATTCGGTCGTTCTTTGTTTATATTTGCAACTGGCATGTTGTTGTTTTACTGGTATCAGCACCGACAATTGGATTGGCGTGCTTTCTGGAAGAAACGCTGGCGCGCGGTTATTTTGCCTTATGTAATTTGGACGGCCATCTTCACCTATTTTAAACACCAAACTTTTGACCCGGCCGTGCTGGTTGGACCGTTTTTCGAAAGTCTGTTTAATGGCAGTTCGTTCTACCACCTGTATTACATTCCGCTTTACTTGCAGCTTTGCTTGTTGTTTTGCCTGATCAAACCGTGGATGGAACGGCACTTGAACTTCCGCTGGATCATCGCGCTATTTGTTGGACAGGCTGGTCTGTACGTTCTCTACCGCTATTTGTTCATTCAGCCGTTATGGGCCATCGATTGGGCTTCAAACCCATTCCTGTCCCTCATCCAGCACAGTTATGTTTACGGGCAACATTATGTTTTCATGTACGTATTTACTTTTGCACTCGGCGCTTATGCCGGAATGAATGTGGATAAATGGCGGACGTGGGTGAAACGCCTTCAAATACCTTCTATCGTTGTGATGGCAAGTGCAGCTGTTTGGATGGCGTACGGCTATCTTTCCGGCTCCAAAAGCTATTACGAGAGCATGAATATTTTCGAACCGCTTTACTTGGTGTACACACTCTGTGTGATCATCAGCTTTTACCCTGCATCCAGTTATCTCGGCAAACTGCCTAAACTCGGTCCATGGCTTACCCGGTTGGCCAAACAAAATATGGCTATCTATTTGGTTCATCCGTTAATCTTGTTCTTACTGCAGAGCTACGTCATTCATCGACTAGGCTGGTCGACTCCGTCATTGGTTCTCGGCATGTTCGTAATTACGCCGCCACTGTGCATTTTCCTTTTCGAATTGACGACGATGTCCTTTTGGTTCAATCGAAGAAAACGTATGGAAGCAAAACCGATTTTCAAAAATCAAACGTATAAAGCGTAAAGGATACACTGGTTTCCTCTAAACTCCTAATGTAAAAAACAATATGATCTCCCATACTAGTACGAGGGACGATTGTTCCACACCTCGATTACTTGCCTGGCGTAACTGCCGGGCTTTTTTTCGTCAATGCCCCGCCAAAGGCTTGGTGACGCCAAGTTTTCTAAATGTAGCCCTACCGTTTGTACCTCGCTTACGGTATCATAGAAGAGGACCACAAGCAGTGCTTACTGCTATAGACGACAGAAAGAAAAGGTGGTGGATCTGAATGAATCAAGAGATCCCTTTGTTACATATTCCGATCAAAGATCTCATAATCGCGTCCACAAAGGTCGCACATGTGCAGTTAGGTAATTCGCTTGAGCACACCCTGCTAGTCCTAATCAAGTCCGGCTATTCAGCCGTTCCTGTACTGGATCATCAGTATCGTTTGCATGGGTTAATCAGCACGAATATGATCATGAATAAGACTCTAGGTTTGGAACGCTTCGAGACCGAGCGTATGTCCGAACATATTGTAGATGATGTGATGGATACGAAGGTCCCTCGATTGCGTGACACCGATGAATTTTTGAAAGCATTGGAAGTTTCCATTAATCACCCTTTCGTCTGCATTGAAGACGACGAGCACTATTTCCAAGGAATCTTGACTCGAAAATCGATATTGGCTTTGGTATATCGTCACTTTCGCAATCTGCCCTTTCCTTTGGCTGACCAACAACAGCCAGCAGAATCGTAGGTCACGGCATACAAAAAGACGGGGCAATAAATGCCACCGTCTTTTTCACATTCTTCTGCGTTACTTCTTTAGAGTAAATAGCTTGGCGATAGAAGCTGATGCTTCCGGTTCTTTTTTTCAGCGAGTAATGTCTGCGCATATTCCAGTGGATGACGGTACGTTTGTTTAAACATCGCCTTCTCTCCTGCCTTGAAAAAAGAATAGCGCTGATCACGCACATTGACTTCAATTAAATACGGATTGCCTCGCTCGTCAATTCCCATATCCATCCCCAAATCTGCTAATGATGAAAAATGCCGACCATACTGCTTCGCAATTTCCACCGCCGCTATACCAACTCTTTCGATGACCGCTTGTTGTTGTTTCACTTCAGGAAAGATGGGTACCAAAGCTTCCGAAAACGGCACTGCTGTTCCACCTCGAGAGAGATTGCTCAGCTTGTTTTTCTGATTGGCGACCTTGGCAACCATCCCGCTCACAGTCCACTGTTTCTCTTTATTTTTCTGCACCGAAACACGAATATCAAACGTTTTTCCTGCATAGCGCGCCAAAGGAATTCCTCGCTGGATCAAAAATCTTTTGTTACCGACCCAACGTCGCACCGTGGAGAGTATCTGCGAATGAGATAAAATCTGCCGCTTTTTCGAGGCAATGAAGTGATAATTGCCTCCATGCCGTTCAATACGTGCTACCCCAATTCCGACTGATCCAATCGAAGGCTTGACGTACACCACCTGGTACTTATCCAAGAACTGACGCAACTGCTCCATGGAATAAGGAACGGTATGTGGCAGATAGCTGCGGATGTGTTCGTTTTTCCAGAGCATCTGGTGTACTCTTCTCTTATCCCGTACAACCAAGCCATTGAACACCGTCTTCTTTTGGCTCAATCTTCGAATTACATTTCGTGCTTTTGTATCCCCTGTCAACACACGATTGTGGATGACGCGCGGGACTGAAACCAGTTGGGAGACGAGTCGATTTCCGTTCCAAAAATATCCCTTGACCCTTTCATCTCCTGGCTTCACATGCCGCGGATGAAAAAAAACAGGCTCCAATCCAAGCTCTCTTCCGATTTCGACATAATAAGGCAGACGCTCATATGACTTGAGGCCTTGAATACCTTTCTCCATAAGGGCCCAATCCAACATTATCCCGATTCTGTCCACGTAGATCCCCCTTGCCACATTGCTCTCACATAGGGTATGTGCCAGAAAGGGCAAGAGCGTGCCTATTTTTGTACACCTCTTTCGCGAACTGACAAAATACTTGCTTTCTCATAGGAATGATGTCGGATGCTGCGCTTGCCCGGGAAAGGATCGCATTTCGTTCTTTTTATTGTCCCCGGCGTTCGATAGCCAGTAAAAATGGGGCTTGGTTTTGCTGATTGATATATTGATATTTTAAAACCAAATAATCCAATTGGCTTAGCTCGTGGCAAAATGCTTCTACTGCCTCTTTTTCCGTCTCTCCCGCCGAATGCCCCCAATAAATCATGACTGTCATGATTCCGCCTGGTCTGAGCACCCTCAACCCTGATTGAATCGCCTGAATGGTACTACTCGCTTGTGTTGTGATTTCTTTGTCTCCACCCGGTAAATAGCCTAGATTAAACATGATCGCCGCGGCACTAATCTCCAGCTTGTCAATTTCCTCATGACTGGCGAGCATCATTTCTACCCTGTTCGCCAGACCTTCTCTTTCGAGTCTCTCTCGCGTTTTCTCGATTGCCTGCGGCTGGATATCGAAGGCGATTACTTTCCCCTCTTCTTGCACCAATTGCGCAAGAAATAAAGTGTCATTTCCATTCCCCATCGTGGCGTCTACAACAGTTTCTCCTACTTGTACCCGTTCACGGATTAATTTACGTGCAACTTCTAATACATTTGGAAACACAGTCAACTCTCCTCTCTATGTACACAAACCTTGTTATAAATCGATTTGCAGGCCGATGCGCGCCGCATAAACTGGACCTGCAACAAAGGCATTGGCCTCCGCGATTACTTTAGACTCATCATAGCCGTAAAACAAATGCGTAACTAATAAAGAACGGCAGAATAAGGATTGTGCCAGTTCTGCCGCTTGGCGAACAGACAGATGCCCATTTTGCTTGGCTGGTAAATTGTAATCCAGATAGGTCCCCTCGCAAATAAACAAATCCGCTTGATTCGCAAAGCCCTCCCAGGCTGTAGCTGGTCCACTGTCAGCTCCGTATACGAGGACATGACCATTTGCTTCTAAACGCATGGCGTAGCATGGATCTCCATCACCATGGTCTGTCCGTAAAAAAGTAATCGAGACGTCCCCAATGGTAACAGACGTTTCTTCGGTGATTGGTGTAAATGTGGTCGCATCTCGATACACCAATGTCTGAGCATTGGCCAATGGCAGCGCAGGAGCGTAGATCGGAAGCGGCTTGTCAGCAGGTATTTGGCCAAATAGCTGATGAACCATTAAACCGTACTGCATCACTCCTACATCCGCAACATGATCATGATGATAGTGAGATAAGAGCATGGCATCCAGCTCATAAATGGGCAAATGCTTGCCTAACTGAGCAAGAACACCGCTCCCGCAGTCGAGAAGAATTTTGACACGGTCTGTTTCAATTAGGTAACCCGGAGTAGCACCCCCTGGGCCAGGATAAGGAGATTGATAGCCTAACACGGTAACGCGCATATTCGGTTCACTCCCTCTCATAGGATGGAATAAGGTGGGACAGGAGGTCTGAGATGCAAGGAACATGGAGAGCCGCATGGCAGATCGCTTTTACGTATATTGGGACAGTCGTAGGAGCTGGTTTTGCCTCAGGCAAGGAAATTGTAGAGTTCTTTGTTCAATATGGAACACAAGGCTTAGTTGGCATCATTCTGGCGACGACGCTGTTTATTTGGGCAGGCATCCGCGTCATGCTGATTGCCTATCGGATTCAGGCCGATTCCTATCAAGAAGTCAGCACCTATTTGTTTGGGCATCCGTTTGGCACTGTATTTAATACCTTGCTCTTAACCGTATTGCTAGGCACTACCTCCGTCATGCTCGCTGCTACCGGCGCGATTTTTTGGGAGTCATTTCGATTATCTCCCCAAATCGGCATTTGGTTTAGCATGATTTTGATTTTTTTCGTGACGAAAAAAGGGCTGTTTGCCATCCATCACGTGAACAGCATTTTTGTTCCGATGCTCATTGGCTTTACTGTACTTGTCTTCCTTTATACGAAGCCATGGTTAGATACGAATGTCGTCGTTGAATCGTTACGGCCTTGGGCGTGGCTTAGTTCTCCCTTTTATTATGTTGCCTTAAATGTCACGCTTACACAAGCGGTTTTGATTCCGATGGGTAGACAGAGTACAAGCGAGAAGCCTCTCATCCTGGGGGGAATCATAGGAGGATTGGGAATAGGCCTTCTGCTCTTGCTCGCCTATGCTTCTCTCTCTGTAAAAATGCCGGGAATCCATCACGCGGAAATGCCTATGATTGCTGTGCTGCAAGGCTTGGGGCCAACCATTCCTTTTTTATTCTCCCTATTGGTGTATGCCGAAATTTTCTCGACTCTTGTGGCCAACGTTTTTGGTCTAGCCCAACAGATTAGACAAGTTACCCCACTTCGAGGGCCGACTATTTTACTCGGGATTTTGCTGATTTGCTATTTGATCAGTTTTATCGGGTTCAGCTCGCTTCTCCGCTTCCTGTATCCACTCTTTGGTCAATTGGTTGTCTTTTTCCTTGTCATGCTCGTGTACAGGCAGTGGCGCGAACGCATGTAACAAAAAAACCTCTCCCGTTAAGGAGAGGTTTTTCACTCTATCAAACTTAAGCAAATTCTTTAACCAATTTTTCGAAGTCTTCTTCAGACAAGCGAATGTCTTGGTTCACCAAACCTTCTTCTTTGAAGCCATTTACAAGAGCTTCGTAAGGTTTTTGCTCAGTGTTTTGGTAGATCAGACCTGTAATCAGGCCTTTGTGTTGCATAGAGGTAGACATTGCTTTGATACGGTCATGTGGATCGTATCCTTCGAGCGTGTCTACTGGTACGATGTTCTCTTTGAACCAGTCGTATGTGTTTACCTTGTTGTAGGTTACACAAGGGCTGAATACGTTGATCAAGGAGAAGCCTTCGTGTTGGATACCTTTTTCAATCAGTTCAGTCAAGCCCTTCAGATCGCTGGAGAAGGATTGAGCAACGAATGTCGCACCTACAGACAGCGCCAGTTCAACTGGAGAAATCGAGGACTCGATGGAACCTGCCGGTGTAGACTTGGTCACGAAACCAGTCGCGGAACGCGGGGAGGTTTGACCTTTTGTCAGACCGTAGATTTGGTTATCCATTACGATGTACGTAACGTTCATATTACGACGGATAGCATGTACAGTATGGCCCATACCGATCGCGAAACCATCCCCGTCACCACCTGCTGCGATAACTGTCAGCTCGCGGTTCGCCATTTTCACACCTTGTGCGATTGGCAGGGAACGTCCGTGAATACCGTGGAAACCATAACAGTTGATGTAGCCGGAAATACGACCAGAGCAACCGATACCGGAAACAACCGCCAGATTTTCAGGTTCCAGACCTACGTTCGCTGCAGCGCGTTGAATAGCCGCTTGGATGGAGAAGTCTCCACAGCCTGGGCACCAGTTTGGCTTTACGTTATTTCGAAACTCTTTCATAGTCGCCATTTTTTACCAGCTCCTTTACTTCAGCATAGATTTCCTTCGGCAGGAATGGGTTACCGTCATATTTAAGCACGGATTCGATTTTTTCAGCGTTTCCAACGTGTTGTTTGAGCAAGCTTGTTACTTGCGCTTGAGCGTTGTGCTCAACAACAACAACTTTCTTCGCTTTATCTACGAGTGCTTTGATTTCTTCAGTTGGGAACGGATGCAGCAAACGGATTTGTGCATGGTTTACTTTCATTCCCTCTTGTTCCAGACGGCCTTTTGCTTCTTGAATAGTACCAATTGTGGAGTTGATACCCACAACCAGAACATCCGCATCAGCGTGAGGAGCATCTGCTGTTACAGCGCCTTTGAAGCTTTTCAGGACGCCTTCCATTTTGCGCATACGTTTATCCATTTGTTGAATACGGTTTGCAGCATTCTCAGATGGACGACCAGTTTGATCATGCTCAACACCAGTTACGTGGTGCAGACCGTATTTTTGACCAGGAATAACACGAGGAGAAACGCCGTCTTCTGTTACTTCATAACGTTTGAACAGGTCGTTTTGCTCTTTTTCTGGCAATTCTTGTCCAGCAAGCAGTTTTCCGCGGCGGATTTCTACTTTGCTGTAGTCAAATGGAACAACGGTTTGTTTACCCAAGGACAGCGTCAAGTCTGTCATCAGGATAACAGGCAGTTGGTATTCTTCCGCAATGTTAAACGCTTCAACTGCATCGTAGAAGCACTCTTCTACTGTGCTTGGCGCGATCACTACTTTTGGAATGTCACCATGCGTACCGTAGATCATAGCATTCACATCGGATTGCTCGATTTTGGTAGGCATACCAGTAGATGGGCCACCACGCTGTGTGTTCACGATTACAACTGGTTGTTCCGTGATACCAGCCAGACCAATTGCTTCCATCATCAGGGACAGACCAGGACCTGCAGAAGCAGTCAAGGAACGAGCACCCGCGAAGTTAGCACCGATTGCCATCGTAATTGCAGCAATCTCGTCTTCTGTTTGGATAACAGTACCGCCCAATTTAGGCAGCTTTTTAATCAAGTATTCCATTACCTCGGAAGCAGGTGTGATCGGATAAGCTGGCATGAAACGGCAGCCTGCTGCTACAGCACCCAGAGCGATCGCATCGTTACCGATGAGGAACAGTTGTTTTTGTGGATCAGCCTTTTCCATTTGGAACTCAGGCAGTTGACCACCAGTCAATTCATTTACAAAATCAAAACCGCGGCGAATGGCATCCATGTTCTTTTCAACCACTTTTTCGCCCTTGCGGAGGAACATATCTTCAACAATGGGACGGAAGCTTTCCACTGAAATGCCGAGGATGGCACTGGATGCACCAATCGACACCATGTTTTTCATCAGGGAAGTTCCCAGCTCATCAGCGATCTCAGTCAGTGGTACAGTGAAGAAGCGAACTGGCTTCAAGCCGTCCGGCAACTTTGGATTAAATTTCGCGTCCGCGATAATGATACCGCCTTCACGCAACTCATGCGCATTGAAATCGATCGTCTCTTGGTCAAACGCTACGAGAATGTCCAGATCGTCAGAGATCGCACGCATTGGCGTTGTGCTCACGCGAATTTTATTGTTCGTGTGTCCACCCTTAATACGGGAAGAGAAGTGACGGTAGCTATACAGATGGTACCCCATCCGGTTCATTGCCATCGAGAAAATCTCACCAGTACTCTCGATGCCCTCCCCTTGCTGTCCTCCAACTTTCCAGGAAAGTTGACTAATCATTCAGATTCCACCCTTTCAGTGACTGTGAGAAAAGCTGCCCTATCACACCTTGAAAAGACTGATAAGATGTGACATTTCTGTGCATAGACAGTAACAATTGTAGTCCTGTCCATGTCAAATTGCAAGTGCTTTTACTCAACTTACTTTTGACCTGAATTTTAATGTTGAACTTGGTACATTAATATCCTCATGCTTTATTGTAGCACGTTTCCGAAAACACGCAACCAATTTCCTTGCACAAATTTCAATACTTCCGCCTCTTTATATCGTTTTAACAAAGCTTCTAGTAACTGGGAGTAATCTGCCGCGGATGCCATGTCCCCAAACGTCTCGGTAATACCATCGAAATCGGAGCCAAAACCTACGTGGTTTACGCCACCCAACGCGCAGATGTGATCCAAGTGGCGCAGCAAGTCATCGATCCAAGCCGTGCGCTTGTCCGGCACGGTAAAGAAGTCTACAAACGTCAAGCCAATCACGCCATCTTTGGCGATTAACGCTCGAATTTGCTCATCCGTCAAATTGCGAGAGTGATTGCATATGCTTCTCACGTTCGAATGCGAAGCGATCACTGGTGCTTTCGAGCATTCTAGTACATCCCAGAATCCTGGGTCGGCCAAATGCGAAACATCAATGATCATCCCCAGCCGATTCATTTCTTCTATGACTTCTCGTCCAAATGAAGTAAGTCCACCTGGATTCGGCTCTCCATTTCCACTTGCTAGGGCATTGCCATGATTCCAGGTCAGCGTCATTCCTCGTACACCAAGCCGGAACCACGTACGTAGCTGAACCAGACTCTCTTCTAATGCATGCGCGCCTTCTACAAACAGAATAGCCCCTTTCTGTCCCTTTAATACGCATTCAGCCAAATCTGCCTTTGTGAAAATCGGCCGGAATTTATAACTGGCCACCTTTTGATAAAAAATATCGATCATTTCTAGTACAGAATGAAAGCGACGTCCAAACGGCACTTGAGAAGGGACGAAACAGGCAAGCACTTGTATGTCTACATTCCCTTTTTCAAGAGCGGTAAAACCAGCTTGCAAGAGCTTGTCTTCTTTATAAAAGTCCAGCTCGGGGTTCTGCCATAGCTTGCATAATACATCGCTATGCGCATCAAAGATTTTCATATGGAAACGCTCCTTCTCTTCGATCACTTCGGAGGTCATACTTCTGGAAAAACGAAAAAACCTGTTCATTCTTCGAACAAACAGGCAGGTGAAGCATTTGCAGTTGTATCATCTGGGTTCTACGATTAATTTGATTGCAGTTCGTTCTTCTCCATCAATCACGATGTCGGTAAAGGCTGGAATACAAATGAGGTCAACTCCACTCGGCGCTACGAACCCTCGTGCGATTGCTACTGCCTTCACAGCTTGATTAAGCGCCCCAGCACCAATGGCTTGGATCTCAGCGGCTCCTCGTTCACGAAGAACTCCGGCAAGGGCACCAGCAACGGAATTGGGGTTAGACTTTGCTGAAACTTTTAATACTTCCATCCTTTTTGAACCTCCCGTCTGATAGGAATCCTGTCATCATTAGAATGATATTCGCATAACCCCTAAAAATTCCTGCTAACTCGCTTGAAAGATTCAAAAAATTCTAATCTTATTCTCATTATTCCATAAACGGATGGTCAGAGTCAATTCTGATTCGTTCCATTTTTTTCGCATGCCCAGTCGTTTTATCTAGAGTAATCAGCACCGCATTCAACTGCGCTGGATCTGGCGCTACCTCAAAGCGAACTGGGAGCTGTGTCAAAAATTTCTTAATAACAGCTTCTCGCTCCATCCCCAAAATGCCATTACTCGGTCCACACATTCCTACATCACACAAAAATCCGGTTCCTTGAGGCAAAATACGTTCATCAGCGGTTTGCACATGGGTATGTGTCCCCACGACCGCCGTTACCTTCCCATCGAGATACCATGACATTGCTTGCTTTTCCGATGTGGCTTCCGCATGAAAGTCTACAAAAATGAGCTTCGTACGCTTCCGAGCTTGCTCTACTAGCTTGTCAGCCATTTGGAACGGACAATCGAGCGGCGGCAAGAACGTACGCCCCATCAAATTAATGACGGCTAGTTCCCCTTCATGTTGTTTGATATATGTAATCCCTTTTCCAGGAGCCCCTTCTGGGAAGTTCGCGGGTCTAATCATCCGCGGCTCATCATCAATAAAATCGAAAATTTCTCTTTGGTCCCACGTATGATTCCCGAGCGTAATCGCTTGAACGCCCCACGCGAAAAGCTCCTTGGTAATTTTCTCTGTAATCCCACGACCATGCGCAGCGTTCTCTCCATTCGCTACGATAAAGGTAGGGTTGTATTTTCGTTTCAGTAACGGCAGATATGTTTTCACGATCTCTCTGCCAGGCGAGCCCATAATATCTCCAATGAATAACAACTTCATTACCAAATCACCTCATTGCTAGTATACACAATTCCTCTGCTCATTAGAAAACTTGACTTCGTCAAACATTTGGTGTGTCCTTCGTTGCGCTACAAAAAAAGTAAAGTGGCACGCAGCCACTTTACTTTGCATACTCAACTGCCCGTGTTTCACGGATAACCGTTACTTTAATATGACCTGGGTAGTCAAGTTCATTTTCAATTCGTTTCGTGATATCCCGTGCCAGACGGGTAGCTTCCGCATCGTCAATCTTATCAGGTTGAACCATCACGCGAATTTCGCGTCCTGCTTGAATCGCATAAGACTTTTCTACGCCATCGAACGACTCAGAGATCTCTTCCAGTTTCTCCAAACGTCTGATATATGTTTCCAATGTCTCACGGCGTGCACCTGGGCGTGCGGCAGACAGAGCGTCAGCAGCTCCCACGAGCATAGCAATGACGGAAGTTGGTTCGGTATCACCGTGATGAGACGCAATACTGTTCACTACTACGTGATGCTCATTGTACTTCTTAGCCAGTTCAACACCGATTTCAACGTGTGAACCTTCTACTTCATGGTCAATTGCTTTTCCGATATCATGCAGCAAACCTGCACGTTTGGCCAGCTTCACATCTTCTTTCAGTTCTGCCGCCATTAAACCGGCGAGATGTGCCACTTCCATAGAGTGCTTCAGTACGTTTTGACCGTAGCTTGTACGATAACGCAAGCGTCCGAGAATCTTGATCAGATCTGGATGCAAGCCGTGAACGCCTGTTTCAAACGTTGCTTGCTCACCGTATTCACGGATTCGCTCGTCTACTTCGCGACGTGCTTTTTCCACCATTTCCTCGATGCGAGCTGGGTGAATGCGGCCGTCTGCGACCAGTTTATCTAACGCTGTCTTGGCGATTTCCCGACGAATCGGATCGAAGCCAGACAGGATGACTGCTTCTGGAGTATCGTCAATAATCAGATCGATACCAGTCAACGTTTCCAGGGCACGAATGTTACGTCCTTCGCGTCCGATAATACGTCCCTTCATCTCATCATTTGGCAACGTAACCACAGAAACGGTTGTTTCTGCTACGTGGTCTGCTGCACAACGTTGAATGGAGGTCGTAATGATCTCACGAGCACGCTTGTCCGCTTCTTCCTTGGCCTGAGTCTCAATCTCCTTGATCATCACAGCCATTTCGTGACGGACGGTATTCTCCACATCAGTCAGAATGATCGTCTTCGCCTCATCCTGCGTCAAGCCGGAGATTCGTTCTAGCTCTGATACTTGTTCTTTATATAAGTGCTCTACCTTGCTTTGCAGTTCTGCGATGGTACGGTCACGCTCAGACAATTCTTCTTCTTTGCGCTCCAACTGTTCCATCTTGCGGTCCAACGATTCTTCTTTTTGTAGAATTCGTCGTTCCTGACGCTGGATCTCATTGCGTCTCTCACGCAATTCGGTTTCCGCTTCGGATCGAAGCTTGAACACTTCATCCTTTGCTTCCAGCACCTTCTCCTTCTTAACGGCTTCGGCGTCCCGTTTAGCTTCCTCCACGATCTGTCGTGCAGCTTCTTCTGCACTGGAGATCTTCGCTTCCGCAATCGATTTACGAGTGAAGTAGCCTGCACCCAAGCCGATCAGCAGGGCAACGAGCACAATGACAACAGTAAGTATAGGATCCATAGGCTTTTTCGTTTCACCTCCTTATTGTAAGACATCTCCCCGCTTTCCAAGCATTTGTTTTCCATGGAGTGCTCTCACATTTGAACATTCGGCTAAAAAACAAGACCGATTTACTCGGTCCGCTGAATCCGTACAGCTTTCGCACGGTTTTTCAGTTGTTTCATAGGCAACGAGTGAGCAAATCACAAAAGTTATGATACACCAAGTAAATACAAACCTATTTTATTATTTGTGAACAAGAATTGTCAAGATCATGCAAATAGAGTTGGCCCTAACTATCGCTTCTATGACGCAATTCTTCACGCATTTGTTGAATGATCGCATGGGAGAATCCCTTGCGCATCAGCATAGATAGCAGCTTACGCTCTTCATCGGGGTTCGGTGCACCCTCTATACGCCGCGCCTTCTTCTCTATCAATGCGCGAGCAGCATCTAGTTCAGCCTGCCTAGACACGCCACGTACTGCGTCCTCTACAATCGCTCTGTCCACTCCACGATGGGTAAGCTCCATACGCAGCATATACGGGCTCCTCGGCTTCAAGCGCAATCGCTCGTCTACCCATTGCTTCGCAAATGCTTCATCATCGATGTAGCCGTGATCCTTGCAGCGCTGGCATATCTCTTCTGCAATCTGTGGCGAAAATCCCTTTTCTATCAAATAGGAATGCAGCTGACTGCTTGTTCGCGGGCGTATACCGAGATATCGCAATGCACCTAAATACGCTTTATGCTTTTCTTCTGCTATCAGGACTTCTCGGCAAAAAGCTTCATCTAATTCTGTTCCCTTAAATAGGTTGTACTTTACCAGTATGTCTTCGTGTACGGTAATGGCATACTCGCCTTCGACATCGATATGGTAGCGTTGCTTTTGTTTGATATCTCGATGAACGGCAGTGATCAGGCCGCTCTTCATGATGATTCACTCCTTCGCAAAGCTAAAATAACAGCCTGTCTCATCGACAGGCTGCTCTTCTACTCTTCATTACTCCAGATCAAATGTAGGCTCTTCATCTTGCTCTGGGTCATTTACTGCTTCACCTTCTGGAACAGAACCAGGGTTTAGGCTGAAGTATTCGCGCACCTTTGTTTCAATCTGTGATGCAATGTGCGGATTTTCTTTCAGGAAGACTTTCGAATTCTCTCTACCTTGGCCGAGACGCTCCTCATTGAAGGAGTACCATGCACCACTCTTTTGAACCACATCGATCTCGGAACCGATGTCGAGAATGCTACCTTCTCTGGAAATACCTTCGCCGTACATGATATCCACTTCAGCAACCTTGAATGGTGGTGCTACTTTATTTTTGACGACTTTGATCTTCGTCTTGCTTCCCAAAATGTCGTTGCCAACTTTGATAGATTCCGCTTTACGAACGTCCAAGCGAACACTCGCGTAGAACTTCAAAGCGCGTCCACCCGGAGTTGTTTCTGGGTTACCGAACATAACTCCCACTTTTTCACGAAGCTGGTTGATGAAGATTGCAATCGTTTTGGACTTGTTGATGGCGCCGGACAGCTTGCGGAGTGCTTGGGACATCAAGCGTGCTTGCAAACCTACGTGGGAATCTCCCATCTCGCCTTCGATCTCTGCTTTTGGTACGAGTGCCGCAACGGAGTCGACTACGATAATGTCTACCGCACCAGAGCGCACCAGTGCTTCCGCGATCTCCAATGCTTGCTCACCAGTGTCTGGTTGGGACAACAGCAATTCATCGATGTTCACACCCAGCTTCGCAGCGTAAACCGGATCCAAGGCATGCTCAGCATCGATAAACGCAGCTTGTCCACCCTGTCTTTGAACTTCTGCGATGGCATGAAGCGCTACTGTTGTTTTACCAGAAGACTCTGGTCCGTAAATCTCAACAATCCGTCCGCGTGGGAACCCACCCACACCAAGTGCAATATCTAGAGCAAGTGCACCGCTAGAAGCCGTAGAAATCTGGATGTTGGATACTTCCCCCAACTTCATAATGGAACCTTTTCCGAATTGCTTTTCTATTTGACGCAATGCACTCTCCAAAGCTGCGCGACGATCTGACAAATGGTACACACCCTTTCAATTTTCGCATCTCTTTTGCTTGTCTTCATCATACCTCGAGACAGAAGTGTTTGCCAAGTATTTTTTACGAACAAATATTCGCATCGTAAAAAAGCAGCCATTTCCTGGTTGTTCCCAGAGAAATGACTGCTTTGTGTAATACTCTCTAATTAGGAACGCTTCGCTCCGCGAGGCTTTGCAGGCTCCAGATTGATTCGTTTTCCGTTGATACGTGTTTGACGCAGTGACTCATATACGAAAGCAGCTACCTCTTCTGGAACCTCAACAAATGTGAAGTTCTCGAAAATGTCGATGCGACCTACTGATTTTCCTGGGATACCCACAGATTCAGAGATCTCGCGTACCAGATCCTGTGGCTTCATGTTCGCATTGCGGCCTACGTTCAGGAAGAAGCGAACCATGCCTTTTGCTGCGCCTGTCTCACCAAAGTTGTACGCTTCTACTTCCTGCCCTTGTCCCGCTTCGGTATGGAATGCCAGGTGTAATGCAGCAGCTGCTACTTTTTCAGCCGGGTATTGACCTACGAGAGCATCCGCTACTTTTTGATACATATCCGCGATTGCATCGCTTTCCAAAAGGCTAGTCAATTGTTCACGCAATTGCTCTTGTTTGCGCTCAGCCACTTCCTCCAGGGAAGGAACATTGCGAGAGAGCACTTGTGCTTTTGTCTGCTTTTGGATAAACATCATTTGTCTTACTTCACGCGGCGTAACCAGCGTCATCGCAATTCCTTTGCGACCTGCGCGACCAGTACGGCCAATACGGTGTACGTAGCTCTCAGAGTCTTGTGGAATATCGTAGTTGATTACGTGAGAGACGTTTCCTACGTCGATACCGCGTGCTGCTACGTCAGTCGCGATCAAGAATTCAATCGAGCCCTCACGGAACGCATTCATGACCTTGTCACGTTGTGCCTGTGACAAGTCACCATGCAATCCGTCCGCAAGGTATCCGCGGGATTGCAGCACTTCAGACAACTCATCTACGCCGCGCTTAGTGCGGCAGAAAATGATACCCAGCTCGACATCCTCACTGTCCAAGATGCGGCAGAGGCTCTCTACTTTGTTACGGTCAAACACTTTGTAGTATACCTGTTCGATCAATGGTGCCGTTACTTCTTCACGGCTAACCGCGATCGTTTGCGGTTGTTTCATGTAACGGGTAGCCAAACGCTTGATTTCTGGCGGCATCGTCGCAGAGAACAGCAAGGTTTGACGCTCTTCCGGCATATGTGTGATGATCGTCTCGATATCTTCGATGAAGCCCATGTCCAGCATTTCATCCGCTTCATCCAAAACGAGTGTATGTACGTGATCCAGCTTCAATGTTTTTCGGCGCAAGTGGTCCATAACACGGCCAGGAGTACCTACAACGATTTGTACACCTTGGCGCAGTGCACGAATTTGATGTCCGATCGATTGTCCGCCATAGATTGGCAGCGTACGAACTTTGTTATATTTCGAGATGCGCAAGAGCTCTCCCGCAACCTGGATAGCCAGCTCACGAGTTGGGGTCAGCACGATCGCTTGTACACGATTGGCAGGCGTAATCTTTTCTACAAGTGGAATCCCGAATGCAGCAGTCTTACCAGTACCTGTCTGTGCTTGACCAATCAGGTCTCCGCCATCCAGAACTTTTGGAATGCAAGCTGCCTGAATCGGTGATGGCTCCTCGAAGCCCATATCGTGAATCGCTTGCAGAATAGATTTATGTAAAGGAAAATCGGAAAAAATCGTCATGAAAAAAATCACCTTTCTTTTTGCATTTGCAGCGCATAAAACAACGCGTATTTAGCGGCACGCCCAACGATTGCATGCCTTCTTCCGGCAAGGCGGAGCTCTTTTACAACTGTAGGCATTCCTTCTGCCGCGATCCCTACGTAAACAAGGCCAACAGGCTTGCCCTCGGAAGGATCGGGTCCAGCCACTCCCGTAACAGAAATCCCGTAAGTAGCCCCCAGCTTTTCTCGTACATGTTCAGCCAGCAATTGAGCTGTTTTCTCACTGACTGCCCCATCTGTTTGCAAAATGGAATCAGGTACTTCGAGCAGCTGATTTTTCACTTCATTGGTGTAGCAGACTACCCCTCCACGAAACACTTGCGAGCTTCCCGGCACTGAGGTAATCAACGAGGCAATTGCTCCTCCTGTGCAGCTTTCTGCACAAGCAATCGTCTCATTTCTCTTTTTTAGCTCAGAAACCAGCACATCATGCAGCGACGAATTCTCACCCATCCCGTACATATACTGGCCAACACGGCTGAGAATTTCTTTTTCTACAGGTAAGATTAGGGCTTCCCCTTCTTCGACTGTAGCAGCTCTTGCCGTAATCCGCAGCGTTACTTCGAATTCTTTGGCGTATGGCGCGATCGTTGGATTGTCCTGCTTTTCGATCAGATCGAGCAGTTTTTCCTCCAAGGCGGATTCGCCTATTCCGTAGAACCGGAGTACATGAGAATGAAACACTTGTTTTTCTGGGAGCAAATCGTTCAAGTAAGGCATCACGTAATTCTCCACCATTGGATACAGCTCGCTTGGTGGTCCAGGCAACAGCACGAACGTACTACTGTCATGACGGATCGCCATCCCCGGCGCCATCCCGAAATCGTTGGAGAATACATGGCTGCCAGAAAGCACCAGCGCCTGCTTACGATTGTTCTCCGTCATGACAATCCCACGTTGCAAAAAGAATTTTTCAATTCTCTCCATGGCCTCTGGATTCGTTTCCAATCCAATGCCTACATGCCCCGCCAAGGTTTCTTTCGTCAAATCATCTTGAGTCGGCCCTAGCCCACCCGTGAAAATGACGAGATCAGATCGCCCTGATGCCAATCGAATCACTTGTAGCAATCGCTCCGTATTGTCTCCCACAACCGTATGAAAGTAAACTCCCACGCCAATTTCCGCCAGCTTCTGAGAAAGAAACTGTGCGTTGGTGTTAGCGATCTGGCCTAGCAAAAGTTCGGTACCTACCGCAATAATCTCCGCTCTCATCTTCCTCATCCATTCTCTTTGAGAGTAGAAAAGCCTCTAAACTAATAGTTTATCACTTGCAAACGCTCAAGAGAAGAGTCTTGTGAAAAAAGAGACCAATACCCGCATTACGAGTATTGGATCACGTTACGATTTTTCGCAAAGTAGTCGTACCCGGAGTAAATCGTGATGATCACCATCGCCCAAGTAGCTACTTCGTCGAACGGAATGCCGAAGAACTCAAATGGGAAGTTGCGAATCATAACAGCCGTAATCGCTACGATCTGCACCCATGTTTTCAGTTTACCCAATGCACTCGCAGCAATTACCTGTCCTTCTGCCGCTGCAACTAGTCGTAGACCCGTTACCGCAAACTCCCGGCTGATAATGACAATCGCAATCCACGCTTCCAGACGTTGCATCTCTACAAGTGAAATGAGTGCTGCGGAAATCAACAGCTTATCAGCAAGCGGATCCAAAAACTTCCCCAAGTTCGTCACGATTTTATTTTTCCGTGCAATATAACCGTCGAGTCCGTCCGTACTGGCTGCTAGGATAAACACCAAAGCCGCAATCAGCTCGTTATACGTCATCGTCAGGCTGCCAATCGAAAATGTCCCGATGTTGTAACGCACCAGCATAAAAAACATAACTACCGGCACCAGAAAGATCCTGGCGAGTGTGATGCGGTTGGCGAGATTCAACTAGACTACCTCCCCGGCTAAATCGTATTCATAGGAGTGTGTAATTTTTACTTTTACGATGGTGCCCAGTTCGCCTTTAAAACCTGTGACGAATACTTCACCATCGATTTCCGGAGCGTCATACTGTGTTCGACCTACATAAATATCGTTACGTCCTTCGTAACGTTCAATCAAAATATCCAAGACTTGACCAACAAAGCGTCCGTTGCGATCTCCGGCTACTTCACGTTGAATTTCCATCAGCATGTTCGCACGTTTTTCCTTAAGCTCTTCGTCAACGTGGTCAGGCAGACGAGAAGCTGGAGTGTCATCCTCGTTGGAGTAAGTAAACACACCCAGTCGATCAAAGCGAATATCCTTCACAAACTCGCTCAGGCGCTCGAAGTCTTCCTCTGTTTCCCCTGGGAACCCTACGATCAAAGAGGTACGCAGTGCCACATCTGGAACCTGTGCGCGAATTTTTGCTACCAGCGCACGAATGTCCGTCTGTCTTCCCGGACGACGCATTCTTTTCAGAATATGGTCTTCGGAGTGCTGCAAAGGCATATCTACGTATTTGCACACTTTTGGATTGGTAGCAAAGGTGTGGATCAATTCATCCGTGAAAAATCCAGGATATGCGTAGTGAAGACGAATCCACTCGATGCCCTCGACTTCTGCCAGGCGGTTTAAAAGTTCAGGAAGCATCAGTTTTCCATCGTAAATATCCGTTCCGTAGTTCGTAGAATCTTGTGCGATCAGGCTCACTTCTACGATACCTTGAGCAGCCAAATGACGCGCTTCTTCTACGATGGACTCGATTGTACGACTGCGGAATCCCCCACGCATCAAAGGAATCGAGCAGAACGTACAGGCGTTGTCACAACCCTCGGCAATTTTAATATATGCGGAGTATGTGCCTTCTTTTACTTTCCGCTTCACTACATCTTCGTACGTAAAAATGGGATTTCCTACAAAAATCGGTCGCTTGCCCTCTAGAGATTCTTCGATAATACCTGTAATCGACATAAAATCGCCTGTTCCGACAATACCGTCCACCTCAGGAATCTCATTCAAGATATCCTCTTTGTAACGTTGTGTGAGACAGCCTGCCACCACAAGCGATTTCAGTTTGCCGGATTCCTTCAATTCACCCATTTCCAGAATCTTATTGACGGATTCTTCCTTGGCTGCATCGATGAAACCGCAGGTATTGACGATGACCACAGTTGCTTCTTCCGGGTTATCAACCAGTTCATAACCTTTTTCATCTATCAGATGGGCCATCATGTCCGAATCAACGAGATTCTTTTCACAGCCCAGCGTAACAATCGCTACTTTTTCACGCGTGCCTACCTTCTCTGTCATCTTTTTTCCTCCAATTGGTCACACCAACCCATATTACACCTATCCAGTATAATATAAGCCTAAAGGAAGTGTCAAAAAAGAGAAAAGTACGAAAGGCAAGCATATGCTTGCCTACTGGGTGACCGCCTCTTTAACTTTCATCGTAATATTAGACGGCATTGATTTCATTTTAGACGTGTCTACCAAGACTCCGTTAACCTTCAATTCCACTACAGTCGGTTTGCCCAAACGAATATAAGCTGATTTCCCCAGCTCAATCGTTTTTTCCTGATCCTTCTTGAGCGTGCCCTGCTCAACATAAGTTTTGCCTTTTCCTTCCGAAATACCAAACCAGCTTGTTTCTGCTTTCACCTTCAAATAAACCGTGATTTTTTCTCCACCTTGCAAGGAATAATTATACATTGATCCTTGCTGCGATTCGAATGTGATGGTTGCCTGAGGAGTTTCTGTAACGGTCTCAGGTGGGTTTGTTCCTGTTTCAGGATTCGGTGTGGTAATAGAAGGAGGCTTCGGTTGTTGAGCAATCGGGGATGTTCCCGCTCCACCACCATTGCCAGGCGTGACAATCTCTGCTCCAGGGTTAACTGTTCCACCCGGCACTGGCTGAGTCATCTGATTTCCGTTGTTGTTGACGACAGCGAAATAAATAACCCCGATAATCAAGGCAATAAACAAGACGAGCAAGGTCTTGGTAACCCATCGCCCCGCTTGTAATGGATTGTTCGCTGAAGCAACTCGTCTGCGACGCAGTCGTTCTACTTGCTCTGTAGGTGGCTGGGCCGGCAAATCGGACTGAAAGTGAGTCAGGATGTGGTTCGGGTCTAGACCGACAGCTTCCGCATAACTCTTTATAAATGCACGCGCGTAAAAGTGGCCAGGAAGTACATGAAAATGACCCCTTTCAATGGCTTCCAAATATCGCCGCTGTATCTTGGTGATACGTTGGATGTCGTCGAGCGTGATTCCTTTTTCTTCGCGGGCCCTTTGTAGGACTTGACCTAGCTCAGACACAGCTGCCCCTCCTTAATTCATTTCGAAATTATCAAAGCCGCGATTGTTGATAAGCTCATATGTAATCTCTTCATCCGGATGATGACGCAGCTCAATAATGTAATGGAAATCATCAAGTTGGTACTCAGATTCCCTTACGAATATATCCGGATGCTCAATGATTTTTGCGGCAGGAAAGTTCATAATTTCCCGTAGCAAGGTGAAGTGCTTTTCTGTCGATCGCAGCGTTGAGACAATTCCATCTATCAAATATACATGATCTGTAGACATTTCATCAATGGCTAAGGAACTACGCACCGTCTGGCGCAACAAAGTAGACGAAATGAATGTCCAACGTTTATTGGCGGATACGCTGGCAGCAATCATCGATTCAGTCTTCCCTACGCGAGGCATGCCACGAATCCCGATGAGCTGATGACCTTCCTTCTTCAGAATTTCTGCCATGAAATCGACCAACAAGCCCAGCTCTTCACGAACAAAACGAAACGTTTTTTTGTCCTCGCTATCCCGTTCAATATAGCGACCGTGACGCACAGCCAAGCGATCCAGCATTGTCGGGGGACGTAACCTCGTTATGGTTATGTTGTCCATTTTTTGCACAACGTTGCGCAAAACCTCCATTTTTTCATCATCATCGGTCAAGAGCAGCATACCTCGACGCATGGTATCCACACCATTGATCGTCACGATATTAATGTTCAACATCCCCAGAATAGAAGATACGTCCCCTAAGAGACCGGGACGGTTACGGGCAATCTCATACTCCATGTACCATTCTTTCTTTGCTTCCATATGCAATCCTCTCCGCCAACCAGAATTCTCTTCTTATGTAGTATATCACGTTCGTTTCATTCGACAATCGCGAAAAGAAAAATCCCCAAAAGTAGGGGATTTGATGGCTAGCTGCCAGCGTTCGCATCATTGCGATTCTGAACAAGCTTCACCATGAGTGATGCCAAAGCTTGTTGCTGCTGTTGATCACCTGCGTCCCACAGCTGTTTCAACAGACGCTCCTGATCGTTTTTCGGGTCTACTTGCTCAGACAGATAGCTACCGATTTGATAAGCTACATTTTGAAGCGTATCGCTTTCCATCCCGGATTGTTTCGCTTGTTCTACCCGATCTCCGAGAAACGCTTTCCAGTCGCTGAAATTGTCAAGAATCGACATAGGGAAATTCCCTCCTTTTGTACGTTGCGAACAGATTTGCTGCCCACACAAAAGGTAGAATTCCATCATTTCTCGTATTTTATTCATGCATACTTCTCTTCTACGTGTACCACCCACCGTTTGGACTAATCACTTGCCCCGTCACATAACTGGAATCCGCCGAAAGCAAAAAGCGCACGACTGCGGCTACCTCATATGGCTGTCCAAGACGGTTGGCCGGAATTTCTTCCGCGATCATTTCCATTTCATCTGGAGCAAAGCGCTCCATCATTCCGCCAGCAATAGCCCCAGGAGCGACTGCATTTACCGTGATTCCGTTTGGGGCCATTTCCTTTGCCAGGGCTTTGGTGAACGTATTGACTGCTCCTTTGGTCATGGAATACAGCACTTCACATGAACCGCCTGTCAGTCCCCAAATGGAAGAGATGTTAACGATACGCCCATACCTTGCGCGCAGCATGGCCGGAACAGCAGCTTGGCAGACCAAAAAAGCCGAACGAACATTAAGAGCGATGAGCTCATCGAATTTCTCGACAGTCACATCCGTAAATAAGCCGACATCATCCACAGAGGCGTTGTTTACGATCAATAATGGTGCAACCTGCATCTGAGCAAACATCGCCGTAATTTGCTGTGGATCCCGTAGATCAGCTTGGAGGATGACGTACGGAACACTCCGCTCCTGGCATTTTTGCACCAACGGCTCCAATTTTTCTTTATTTCGATTGTAATGCAGATAAAGGGGAACCCCCGCATCAATCAGGTAGGCACCGATCGCCTGCCCGATCTCTCCGGAAGCTCCCGTAATTAACGCCCACGGCGTCTCTTGCTTGAACATGAATACATTACTCCTGTGGCGAAGCGGAACGAACGATAGAAACGGCCATCTGCTCGATTAAAAAATGCTCCTTCAAACGTTTTTCCACATCTTCGCGTGTGATCGACTCCAAGGTAGGCACTACGGAAAACAGATCATTTCCGTTAAATTTGAAGCTGGTAAACTGGTTAGCGATAAACTCCACGGAGTTTAGAGAACGCAGGAAGTTTCCGATTTTTTTACGCTTCGCACGCTCAAAATCATTTTGGGCTATACCGTTTTGCTTCAACTGTTCGATTTCTGCTTTGATCGTTTCCACTAAACGCTCTGGATCAGGTGTATCTCCACCAATGATCGTATACGCATAATCCTGCTCGCTGCTGTAGTCAAAATCAAAGCTTTCCGTAATCAGCTCACTGTCATACAAACGCTCATAGACAGCGGAACTTGTGCCGAACGCGATGTCCAATACCAGTTTAGTAGTCAACTCGCGTTTTAACAAGGCTTCCTTGGTTAGACCGTTTTCCTTTTCCTTGATTCCGATCATGCATTTGGGCAAGCCAACTGTTAGAAACGCTTCTACTTTCGCTTCCGCTGGAGCTGATGGCTCTTCTGGAAAAACGCGTGTGATTTGTGGCGCAGGAGCAAACTCCTTTGCTCCCTGATTTTCACGAATGAGCTTCATGATCGCTTCTGGTTCGAAGGAACCCACGACCAATAGGAGCATATTGGCAGGATGATAAAACGTTTCATAGCACTGATACAAATATTCTTTTGTAATATGAGAGATCGTCTCGATCGTACCCGCAATCTCAATGTTAATCGGATACTTTTGGTACATGGCCTTCAAGAGGTTCACGTACACCTTCCAGTCAGGATTGTCATCGTACATGGTGATTTCCTGGCCAATGATTCCTTTTTCCTTTTCTACACTGGCATCTGTAAAATATGGGTCCTGCACATAATCGAGCAGCAGATTCAGATTGTCATCTAGCTTATCTGTGCACGAGAACAAATAAGCGGTACGATTGAAGCTCGTGAATGCATTACAGCTCGCCCCGTTTTTACTGAATTCGTGCATGACATCCCGATCTTTCTTCTCAAACATTTTGTGCTCAAGAAAATGCGCAATGCCGTCGGGAACATTGATTTCTTCCCCGCTTCGAGTGCGGAAATGGCTGTCAATGGAGCCGTAACGCGTAGTGAACACAGCGTATGTTTTGCTGAAGCCCTGTTTGGGAACCAGATAAACTTGCAATCCATTTTGGAGAGTCTCATGATATACCGTTTCATTTACTTGTTCAAAGACAGTGGTCTGCATCTTATGCCTCTCCCTTCTTGTCCCGCAGCAGATAAATCGTGTCAATCGTCACCTTGCTTGCTACCTTCTTGATATCCTCAATGGTCGCTTGGTTGATCCCCGCCAAAAGCTCTTCGATTTTCCGAGGACGTCCACTAATCACACCATTGTACGTAAAATCAATCATCCCGCGCGCACTGTCCAACAGTTCACGGAACTGATTAGACAAAGTTGCACGCGTTTGGCTCATTTCCTCATCTGATATGGTTCCTTGTTGCATTAGATCAAGCTGCTGCTTAATAATCTCAACCGCACGTTGATATTTGCTGACATCAATCCCGGACATAATCATGAGAATCCCTTTGTGGCTCTCTAGCCTGGAAACGGCATAGTAAGCAAGACTTTCTTTTTCACGGACGTTCACAAACAGCTTGGAGTGCGGAAAACCACCTAAAATCCCGTTGAACAAGAGCAGCGTTGGATAATCGTCATCCTTATAAGTGATCTGCGTGCGGCAACCGATGTTGAGCTTTGCTTGGTTGACATCGAGTCGATCGATCACTTCGCGCTCAGCCGATACATCCTTCGCCGTTGATGCGATCTGCAGTTCTCCTACTTGGGAACGCTCCACTGGGATATGCTTGCGAATAGCCTCGCTTACTTCCTGCTGATCAACATCGCCCACCACGAACATATTGATCGGATTTGTCGTCGTTACTTCTTTAAAATATTGATACAGCTCCTGGCCAGTGATCTTTGGCAAATCCGCTACACGACCTTGGACGAGAAGCGAGAATGGTTCACCTTTACACATTTCT
Source organism: Brevibacillus sp. HB1.1 (assembly GCF_013332445.1). Classification (NCBI taxonomy): domain Bacteria; kingdom Bacillati; phylum Bacillota; class Bacilli; order Caryophanales; family Paenibacillaceae; genus Brevibacillus; species Brevibacillus sp. HB1.1. Next base: position 428,398 of record NZ_JABMIV010000001.1, read on the forward strand.
TCTGTCACGCGTTGATTCGCATACTTCATTTTGTCGTCGATCAAACTCTCCATCCGTTTTCGTAGCGTCTCTTTTTCCTGTGCCAAGTACTTTTCGGAAAAAGCGTTGTCTTGTACATACGGTCTGACGAGCATATCTCCTACGAATTCGATGGCCTGCTCCAAAAGTGAGGATTCATTGGACAAATACTTTTCATTCGGTACTTCCATATAAATTTGCAGGATTTGCCGCTCGCCTTTTTTCATGACATCGACATCAAAAATGGCACCATACAGGAAATCCAAATGTGCTCGCAATAGTTTCGTTTCTGGAAAACGAGCGCTGGCACGTTTCATGACCATCGCAAGCAATGCTGTTTTCGTTACGTGCTCCTCCGATAGCGCTTGTTCAATCATCGTCACGATCGTCGTTGTCTTGAACTTTTCGGTTGGAAGGATATGTACGTTCATCCCATTGATTTGGGAGCTTTGAAAGGCAATTTCAGTTGTAGAAGCAGTCATAGTTCAATCTCCCTTCTCCATCAGCTTACTCATACTCTTCTCTATTGTAACCAATTGTCAGGGCATCAAGCATCAGAATCTTCCATTATATATCCCAGTGCTTCATCCTATGCACTCACGCAAGTCCCGTAATACGCAAATCACAGCGCTTCCATTATATAAAAAAAGAGCAAACGCACCTTTTTACGAAGGGCGTTCACTCTTTTCCTTACATATCCATCGCATCCCAGTCTCGAGGATCATCCGATGTGCTATGCTCTTCAACAAATCGACCGCAATCAGACGAGAGACAGAGCATGCCATCCAACTGCTCATCATGAAAGGGTAAGCCGTGGCTTCCCCCACAGTACGGACAAGTCCACATACGACGGGCCTCCTTTTATTCGTGAAGGTACTCCGTAGTAGTTTGTCCAAATATTAGAGGAGACTCTCCACTTTATTTTGCTCCCAAATCCGCAAGTAATCATACGGATCGATTGCTTTCCCCGTACTGTTACGATAGAGGCCAAAATGCAGGTGAGGTTCAAACATTCCCACTGTACCAGTTCCACCGTAGCCTGTATCTCCAACAAAACCGATCAGCTGTCCAGCTTTTATCGTTTTCCCTACATGCAATCCTGGCGCATACGCTTGCAAATGAGCGTAATACATCCGATATTGGCCATTCTCATCCGTAATGTTTACTCTCCAGCCACCATACGTATTCCAGCCCACTTTGTTGATTGTCCCATCGGATACCGAGTAAATCGGCGTTCCTTTCGGTGCCATAATGTCGATGCCCTCGTGATTACGGACACTGCCGCTATTCGACTCGGTCCACTCTCGATCGGATCCGAAGCTATCCCCATACGGCTCATATCCACTATTATCGTGGAAAGGAAACCGAAATTGTTTCCCAATCAATTGATCATCCGCATCCACAACTTTTGTGGCCATCGGATGCTCAGCTCTTTTTGCATCTTCTGGCAAATATAAAATTTGGCCCACCAGTAACTCATCAGAAGAGAGCGGGTTATTTTTTTGAATGGCACTCATGTTCGTGCCGTGGCGAGCTGCAATTTTTGATAAGGTATCTCCCTGTTGAACGACATATGGATTCAAGGAGTATTTCACACTCGCAGCCTTGTCTTCCACAGTTTTGGATTGTATGTATGCAACAGCCGACGTCTCATCCCATCGAACTTGATAGCCAAATGCCTCGGAGATAAATCGGATCGGAACAAGCGTCCGCTTATTCACAATGATTGGAGAAACATCCATCTTCAAACGTTTTCCATCTACGTTCGCAGTCTGGCTTCCAATTGTAAGGGTGATATGCTTGCCTTTTTTGTTGAGCAATACTTTTTGCGTATCTGCATCGTAGCTTACTTCTGATCCTGTTGCCTCCGCTACTACTCGTATTGGAACGAGCATGCGCCCATTTCGATGGATTGGTGATACATCTGATTGGACTCCCATTCCATCGACAACGACAGAAATGATCGGTCCTGGCTCTTTTGCTGAAACCATTCCACCGGATACTGCTATCATCAGGCAAAAAACAAAAGCGCCTAGAATCCTGTTCCATCGATAACTGCTGTACTGATGTAGACAGCGGTTCATCTTTTTCCCTCCCCACAGACAATTTGCAAATACGGATAGGACCGTTATTTGCGGACCGCAAGCAGTCACAAAAATTATCGCACAGGGGAAGTGACAGGTTCTAGACGCTAAATTTTGTCAACGAATGATTAACGCGATCCCGTATCGTAAGGTTTGCCGAGGGCCGCTGGAGCACTGGATCGTCCTACCAGACCAGCCATCACGAGAATCGTCAGTACGTACGGAAGCATGAAGATAAATTCAGTAGGAATGTAATTGGTCAATCCGAAGATTTGCACCAAAGACTTGATCGCTTGAGCGACACCAAAGAATAAAGCTGCTCCCATCGCACCCATTGGATGCCATTTACCAAAGATCAAGGCCGCAATCGCGATAAACCCTTGTCCGGAAACCGTGTTATGGGAAAAGTTACTGGTTGTCGTCAAAGAAATGGTAGCTCCACCCAACGCAGCCAGCATACCACTGATCATAACAGCTGTGTAGCGCATTCTCTTAACATTGATCCCTACTGTATCAGCAGCACGCGGATGCTCACCAACTGCACGCAAGCGCAATCCGAATGGTGTCTTGAATACAATATACCAAGTAAGGAAAACTGCAATGAAAGCTAGATAGCTCGTAGGATAAGCCTCAAAAATGGCATGTCCGATATACGGAATTTCACTCAATCCAGGAATACTGAATTTGTTAAACACTGAGTTCAATGTCGTTGTCTGACCTGCTCCGTTAAAAATAATTTTGGTCAGGTAGATGGAAAGTCCAGCTGCCAAGAAGTTCAGGGCCACACCGCTGACGGTCTGGTCCGCTTTAAACGTTACCGAAGCAACAGCATGTGGGAGTGCAAAAATAGAACCGGCAATCCCCGCTGCAATAAATCCGACCCAAGGTGCCCAAGCACCAAGTGAATCTTGGAAAGCATAGGTCATTACGGCACCAGTAAAAGCACCGATAATCATCATACCTTCTAGCGCAATGTTCACGACACCAGAACGCTCGGAGTACAGTCCACCCAATGCTGCAAAAATCAAGGCAGTGGAAAACACGATGGTATCATGAACGAGGTTGCTAAGAATTAATCCCCAATCCATCAGTTTCCACCTTCCTTTTTCTTCTTCAAGATCGGCTTAATAAACATTTTCACGATGCCATGTGCAGCAACGAAGAAAATAACGGAAGCAATCACGACACGAATCAATTCAAACGGTACACCTGCACTAAATTGCATACCGCTCGCACCGAATGTGAGAACCCCAAACAATATGGCAGCAAGGATAACCCCGAATGGTGTATTTCCGCCAATCAATGCTACCGCAATTCCATCAAAGCCATAGCCAGTATGCTGCGTCATAATCGCTTGATAGTGGAATACGCCCAAAATCTCAGTAGCTCCACCAATCCCTGCAAACATACCACCAATAAACATAGCCTTTACAACATTACGATTCACGTTCATACCAGCATACTCAGAAGCATGCGGGTTCAAACCAACGGAACGCAATTCAAAACCAGATTTTGTTTTCCAAAGGATGATATAGAAGAAAATAGCTGCGAGTACGGCAATCAGTGTACCCCAGTGCAAACGAGCATTGTCAAACATTTCAGCGAGCCATCCAATGGTAATGATCGCAGAATCCTTTACCTCTTCAGATGTTTGTTTGCCTGCTGGAATAAAGAAGGCATTCATGACCCAGTTTGCAAAGTAAAGAGCTACCCAGTTCAACATAATGCTGGTAATAACCTCATTGACACCACGGGCTGCTTTCAAATAACCGGCAATGGCACCCCACAAACCACCTGCTACAGCACCTGCAATGATAGCAAGTGGAGCATGAATGATAGCTGGAAGGTCAAAAGAAACACCTACAACAGTAGAAGCAATCATCCCTACGATAAATTGACCTTCTGCCCCGATGTTAAAAAGACCTGTACGGAAAGCAAACGCTACAGCCAAACCTGTAAATATCAAAGGCGTAATTTGGCGAATCGTTTCCCCAAAGTTATACGCGTTACCAAATACTTTTTTAAGCAAAGCCATATAGGCATCGATTGGATTAAATCCACCTGCCAACATTGCAATTGCCCCAGTCAAAAGACCAAGAATGATCGCAACGGCAGGAACGAGAAACGATTCTTTCGTGAAGACCGCAATAACTCTATTCATCGTTTCCCCCTCCTTGCATTACTTTCCCGCCGGACATCATCAAGCCGAGCTCTTGCTCTGATGTCGATTTCGCATCGACAATCCCCACAATAGCTCCCTCATAAATAACCGCAATCCGGTCGGACACATTGATAACCTCATCCAATTCTAAGGAAAGCAAGAGAACTGCTTTTCCTTGATCGCGTTGATCAATTAGTCTGCGATGAATGAATTCGATAGCCCCTACGTCCAAGCCACGAGTAGGTTGAGCCGCAATCAGCAAATCCGGGTTCTTGTCCACTTCGCGGGCAATAATTGCCTTCTGTTGGTTTCCTCCCGAAAGCGCTCGTGCTGGCGTGTAAATACTCGGAGTTCGAACGTCGAATTCTTCGATAAGCTTGGCCGCATGCTTGTCAATGGCGCCATAATCAAGAAAACCGCCTTTGCAAAACGTTGGATGGAAATACGTTTCCAATACCATGTTTTCACTCATGGTGAAATCAAGAACCAATCCTCGTTTATGTCGGTCTTCTGGAATGTGAGACAATCCTGATTCCGAAATGTTTCGCGGACTTTGATTCGTAATTTCTTTGCCATTAAGAAGGACACGCCCACTTGTTGCTTTACGTAAGCCAGTTAATACTTCAATCAGTTCACTTTGGCCATTTCCGTCGACTCCTGCAATCCCGAGAATTTCACCCGCGCGAACCTCTAAGCTGAGATTGTTCAGTGCATTCACACCGCGGTTCCCCATTGCAGTCAATTTCTCTACGGCCAAGATCGTATCTTTAGGTTTTGCTTCCGTTTTATCCACGCGGAAGTTTACTTCACGACCAACCATTTTTGCAGCCAAGTCGTCTGGATTCGTATCTTTTACCAAAACGGAATCAATGACTTTTCCGCGACGAATGATTGTTACCGCGTCACATACTGCCATAATTTCTTTCAGCTTATGTGTGATCAGGATAATCGTCTTACCTTCTTTTACCAAGTTATGCATGATCTCGATAAGTTCATGGATTTCCTGCGGCGTCAATACAGCCGTAGGCTCATCAAAAATCAAGATGTCCGCACCGCGATAAAGCGTTTTCAAAATCTCAACACGCTGCTGCATCCCAACTGAGATATCCTGAATTTTTGCTCTCGGATCAACTTTGAGCCCGTATTGATTCGACAGTTTTTCTACCGCTTTCTCAGCGCTTTGAATATCTATCTTCAACCCGTTTTTCGGTTCATTTCCTAGCACAATGTTTTCCGTGACTGTAAATGTTTCTACGAGCATAAAATGTTGGTGAACCATTCCGATACCAAGGTCGTTTGCAATCTTTGGACTGGTGATCTGTACAACTTTCTCGTTAATCAGAATTTCGCCTTCATCCGGCTGATATAGACCGAACAAGATATTCATGAGTGTGGACTTACCCGCGCCATTCTCTCCGAGCAGCGCATGAATTTCACCTTTACCTACGGACAGCGTAATACTGTCATTCGCAATAATGCCTGGGAACCGTTTTGTGATCCCTCTCATTTCAACCACTTTTTTTACCGAGTTCATGCATGCTCACCCCATTTTTCGGGTCTATTGTGAAGGTAAAGGACAAGGCCAGTAGCTCGAACCAGCCTTGTCCGTTTGCAGCTTCCTTAGTTTTTACTTGTCAGGAACTGTGATTTCGCCTTTAACGATTTTTTGCTTGTATTCTTCAACCAGTTTCAGTACGTCTTCAGGAACGTTCTTCGTGGAAGTGTCAGCCAGACCTACACCGTTTTCAGCCAGTCCGAGCCATTGTACTCCGCCTTTGAATTTACCCTCAGACAAGTCTTTCGCTACACGAATAACTGCTTCGTCAACACGTTTTACCATGGAAGTCAATGTGATCTCGTCGCCAAAAGTCAGGGATTGGTCTTTGTCAACACCGATCACCCATACGTTTTCGCCTTTAGCTTTACGGTCTTTTGCTTCGTTGAACACACCGTCACCTGTACCGCCGGAAGCGTGGAAGATGATGTCCACACCTTGACCGTACATAGAGGAAGCCGTAGATTTACCCATGTCTGGTTTATCAAAAGCACCAGTGTATACTTTGATTACTTGAATGCTTGGATCAACAGCTTTTACACCTGCTTCGAAGCCAAGATCAAAGCGTTTGATTACCGGGATATCAACGCCACCAACGAAACCAACTTTTTTCGTTTTCGTCATCTTCGCTGCAACAACACCAGCGAGGAAGGAGCCTTCATGCTCTTTGAAGAGTACAGATGCTACGTTAGGAGCATCTACTTCAGCGTCGATGATCGCCAATTTTGCGTTTTTGTTTTCATCTGCTACTTTTTTCAGGTGGTCACCCATCAAGAAGCCGATACCCCAAGTCAGATCCCAACCGTCTTTTACGAATTGAGTCAGGTTTGGTACATAGTCAGCATCTGATTTAGATTGCAGATAGTTTACGTTTTCTTTCGGGAGATTCAAATCGGTTTGGAGTTTTTGCAGCCCTTCCCAAGCACTCTGGTTAAAGGAGTTGTCGTTTACGCCGCCAACGTCTGTAACCATACCTACTTTGATAGCTTTAGCAGCTGGAGCACCACCATTGCTACCAGTTTGGCCTTGAGGCTGTGCTTCTGGTTTGCTTCCGCAGCCAGCGAGAACGAGCGACAGGCTGAGTGTTGCCACAGAAAGCACGGATAGAACTTTCTTCATCTGAGATTACCCCCTGTTTTTAGTTGATGAAATTGTTGAGTGAGGTTGCCCCCACAGTTACAACCGTCTCCGTACGACATGAAAGTGAATTTTGTCAGCCCTGAAGTAATTATGGGAGTATAGCACTGGCTTTTCACTTTCGTCGTAATGAATCTGTTTGAGCAAGAGCATGGGAGCAGATTTATCGCAATGCAGCAGGTTGGAAACCTTTTCATTGTAGCCCATGGGTTCAATATCGGCTACTGCGTATGCGATCCTTACCCCTGTTACGCTCTCCAGCCATTTGAAGATAGACTCTCCACTTGCCGCATAGCCCCCGGGCACCAGATGTGCAGGAATGCGGTCCACACAATAAACCACAGGCTCACCGTCAGCCGTGCGAATTCGCTCTACTATGAGAACGCCTTCACCCGGATTTAAGGCTAGCCGCTTCCTCTCTTCTTCAGCAGATTCGCCAAAGGATGTTTTCAGGATCAAGGTTCCTGCCGTATATCCTTGACGCTCAATTGCATCCGTCACACTAAAGAGTTCCCCAATCCCGCCTGAAAAAACAGGCTTTGAATTAATAAAGGTACCTACACCGTGTCTACGAATGACAATCTTCTCTTCCTCAAGAAGTCGGAGTGCCTCGCGAAGCGTCGCCCTGCTTACACCAAGCTGTTTGGATAGTTCGGCTTCAGAAGGGAGGCGTTCACCAGGACGAAGAAGTCCGGTTTCGATATCACTCTTGATCTTGTCCATTACCAAGAGAAACAGTGATCGAACATTCCCTTTGATGCTCATCATCATTCACTCCTGCTGTCCTTCAGCCATCCCAACAGGTAGGACGTCAGACCTCTGATTCGTATGAGACTTAAATAACAACAATTTCCGTCAATCTCTTAAAAAGTTTACATGAGGGGCGAGTATCATGCAAGCCAAATATTTATGAATAATAATGCAAAATGATTAATTTCGACAGGGATTTTTCTCCTAAAATAGGAAAAAAGACCCTGCTGGTACAAATACTGGCAGGGTCTTTCACTATGAAATATTGCTTTCTATGGACGGACGTGGTAGACGAACCTCACGAGGCTTGCTTCCCTCATAAGGACCGACTATTCCTTGAGCTTCCATCATATCAATCAATCGTGCCGCTCGCGTATAACCGACACGGAGACGACGCTGCAGCAAGGATGCCGATGCCGTTTGGGCTTCTGAAACAATTTGAACAGCTTGATCGTACAGTTCATCATCCACGACTGGCTGCTGTTCCTCTTGCACGTCACCCGGGATCATCTCTTCATTGTAGCGAACCTCTTGCTGTTCTTTCACAAAACGAACAACCTCTTCTACTTCCTTGTCGGATACAAAAGCTCCTTGAACACGAGTCGGCTTGGATGCCCCCATCGGCAGCGAAAGCATGTCCCCTCTACCAAGAAGCTTTTCCGCTCCTCCCATATCCAGAATCGTTCTGGAGTCAGCCATCGAAGATACCCCAAAGGCAATGCGGGAAGGGATGTTCGCCTTGATCACACCCGTAATGACATCTACGGAAGGACGTTGTGTCGCGATGATGAGATGAATCCCGGAAGCACGAGCCATTTGCGCGAGTCGACAAATCGCATCCTCCACTTCTCCCGGAGCTACCATCATCAAGTCCGCAAGCTCATCGACAATGACGACAATATAGGGAAGTGGCGTCCCTTCCACTTGCGCATTGTACATTTCAATATTGCGGCTCCCTGTTTTGGCAAACAAATTATAACGCCGCTCCATCTCTGCCACGACCTTTTTCAATGCAACAGAAGCTCTTCTCGGGTCAGTAACAACAGGAGCCAACAAATGTGGAATTCCGTTGTACACATTCAGTTCCACCATTTTCGGGTCAACCATCATCAGCTTGACTTCTTCTGGTTTGGCCTTGAACAAAATACTCATGATTAATCCGTTAATGCATACTGATTTTCCGCTTCCCGTCGCCCCCGCTACGAGCAAATGGGGCATTTTCGTCAAATCTGCTACGATCGGCTCTCCGGAAATATCCCGGCCAAGAGCAACGGTAAGCTTCCCTGGCGCATCTTGATACTCAGGAGCTTCTAACACTTCTCGTAGTGATACGACCGCTACCTCAGAGTTCGGAACCTCGATGCCAATGGCTGATTTTCCTGGGATTGGTGCCTCAATCCGGATATCTTTTGCCGCCAATGCCAGAGCAAGGTCATCCGTCAAGCTGACAATCCTACTTACTTTTACCCCTGTAGCAGGCTGAACTTCATAGCGTGTAACAGCTGGTCCGCGATGTACTTCGGAAACCGTTGCATTGACCCCAAAGCTCTTCAGTGTCTGCACTAATTTCGCCGCATTTGAGGTATGATCGACGTCTTTTCCTGTAGAACTCGCTTTAGGTCTTGCGAGCATTTGCAGATTTGGAAGCTCATACGGTATGGTGTTCTGTTCTTCTCTGGTATCTAGTGTACCGAAGATTTCTTCTTCTCCTTCGAGCGCAAACGTAATTTCCTGATTTGTTTTCGGTTGTGCAGCTCTCACTTGATGACTAGGATCGACCGGTTCCTCATCCTCATCCAACGCAATGCGATCCGTAAAATCACGAATTAACGGGGCGTTCGGTTGCTGGACTTCTTCCTCCTGAATAGCAGGCTGTGGATGAGATTTTTGCTCTTTCAACGCAGTAACCGCGATTGTGCCGTTCTCTTCCTCCGATTGCTTTTGCTTGCGAGCCTCTTCGGATTCCTTTGCTTCCTTCTTTCGCTTCTCGCTCTCTTCCTGTAAAAGCTGTACAGAGTCCTTCACTGTATTTTTCGCCTTTCCGTAAAACAAAGCGAGCTTGTCCTTGGCAAACATCAAAATGTTTACATAAGAGAGATTGAACAGAAACATCAGTCCCACAAGGAAAAGGAAAACAATCACGAGACCCGTACCAATTGTCCCAACAAGACCATTTGTCACCGCAAAAAACAGGGCACCGATCATCCCTCCGCCTACCCCGGTGGTGGACACTTTCTGACCAAGATCGAGCCAAATTCTGTCCCATGTAACCTTAATAATGCTTTGCTCTGCAAATTTTCCATCTGCGGTAATTTGTTTGTACAAAATCATGTGATCCCAGGTCAAAATCGCCACACCAATGAGCGCTATCCCTAAGACGCGGTAAGTAAGCTTCGGTGACTTTCTCGTAAACATCATATGTATGGCCATTCCGATTAGCAGAACAGGAATGATGAAATCCCATGAGCCCGCAATAAACCGAAATAGAAGTGCCAGTACATTTTTGCCCAGCCATCCACTCTCCAAAAGCCCGATCAAGGACAGCACGATGATGAGAAGTCCCAGCAGCTCTATTTTGACAACTGAGGCCAATGCCGCTTGTGAACGCTCTTTTTTTCTCCTACTCAATGGCACGCCTCCTCCTCGTCATTACACTCGTTATGTACTGTAATGGTAAGAAAACCTCTATCGAGGCCTTTTCAACGTAGAGCGACCGCGTTTTAGCGGAAAGTTTCCATGCGCTCCGGAATTTATTTAATAAATTCCTATTCGTTAAAAAAGGCAGCCGTCGCATGTTCGGCTGCTGTTCGTACATCACTAGTATAACACAGGAAATTCATAGAAATACAGGACTTCTTAGGCGAGCCATTCAGGTTGAAACTGAATTTTTTGTCCGGGTGCGAACTGCTCCTTCAGGTAGTCTTGCGGATCCGGACTAATCAGCCTGACGATTTTTCCTTCAAACGGTCCGGTTTGCTCAATGAGCATCGTGGCATGACCCACCGCGATCTCTTTCAGCTCTTGTTTCTCCACTTGCTCCATGTTCTCAAAAACCGTTTCCATCGGAATGATGGAGTATAAGATCATTGGAGTACACTCTCCTCGCCTTTTTGCGATTTGATCAGTTCGTTCAGCTTTTTCAGCGCACTTCCAAGGCCGCCGACTTCATCAATCAAACCGTATTTAACCGCATCTACGCCAATCACATTCGTTCCGATGTCTCGTGTCAATTCACCGGTTCGGGTCATGAGCTCACGGAACTTTTCTTCCGAGACATTGGAGTGACGGGAAATGAAGCTCACTACACGATCTTGCATTTTGTCCAAGTACTCAAACGTTTGCGGCACACCAATGACAAGACCCGTCAAGCGGATCGGATGGATCGTCATCGTGGCGGTTTCTGCAATAAATGAGTACGAACCAGCTACAGCAATTGGCACACCGATACTATGACCACCGCCGAGTACGAGTGTGACTACCGGTTTAGATAATGACGCTACCATTTCCGCAATCGCTAAGCCCGCTTCCACATCCCCACCAACCGTATTCAAAATGACGAGCACGCCCTCTATTTTGCTGTTTTGTTCTGCCGCAACCAATTGAGGGATGAGGTGCTCATATTTCGTCGTCTTATTTTGAGGGGGCAACTGAATATGTCCTTCTACTTGTCCGATGATGGTCATACAATAAATATTGCTTTCGAGCTGTGGGACGTTTGTCTGGCCCAGTTGCGTAATGGAATCGAGCAGTTTTTTCTTCGGATCTTCTTGTGCAGGTGCTTCTGATGGCGGCGAAGCAGCAGGCTCCTGATCATCAGTTGGTGATTGTGGTTGGGATTCCTTACTATTTACCGCTGTACTTGCAAATGGTGGCCTATTTAAAAAATCGTTAAATTGTTGATTCGGCATGGATGATCCTCCCTCACTTTCCTCTGTAGTATGGATAAGGGGAGGAAAAATCATGCGCCCACAAAGCCAAAAAAAGCCAGAAACCCTTCTTCTAAAGGGTTTCCAGCTCTTTATCAAGTGATCCTACACTTCCATGATAATCGGCAAGATCATCGGACGTCTGCGCGTTTGCTCGTACAGATAACGGCCTAATGACTCTTTTACGTTATTTTTCAGTGAAGACCATTCATTCACATTTTCTTCCATGCATTTGACAAGTGTTTGGGTCACTATGCGATTTGCCTCATCCAGCAGCTCTTCGGATTCACGCACGTAGACGAAACCGCGAGAAATGATGTCTGGACCTGACAAAATCGTGCCATTTTGTTTGCTGAGTGTAACGACAACTACCAGTATGCCATCTTGTGACAGTAATTTGCGATCTCTAAGCACGATGTTTCCTACATCACCAACGCCCAAGCCGTCAATCAAAACGTTGCCAGCATGAACTTTTCCACCGTAACGGGCCTTGCCCCCTAAGAATTCAACTGTATCGCCGTTATCAAGCAAGAACGTGTTTTCTTCAGGAATGCCAACCTGTTCAGCAAGTAAGGCATGCGTTTTCAACATGCGATATTCACCGTGAACAGGAATAAAGTACTTAGGCTTCATTAGGTTTAGCATCAGGCGCAATTCTTCTTGGCTACCATGACCGGAGACGTGGACGGTTCCGTTAGGTCCATGACCACCATAAATGACATCTGCACCAATGCGCGATAATTGATCGATCGTACGCGCCACGTATTTTTCATTCCCTGGAATGGGAGTGGCTGCAATAATAACGGTATCCCCTGGAAGGATGTCAATTTTCCGATGGGCGGATCGGGCCATCCGAGTGAGCGCGGACATAGGCTCTCCTTGGCTTCCAGTTGATAAAATAACGACTTGTTCAGCATTCAGCTTGTTGATTTCATCGATCTCAACAATCAAGCCCTCAGGGACCAACAAGTACCCTAAGTCTCTGCTGATATTAATAACATTTTGCATGCTCCGGCCGACAACCGTTAATTTACGGTTGAACTGTGCTGCAGCATCCACCACTTGTTGAATGCGGTGAACATTTGATGCAAACGTAGAAACCACAATACGTCCAGATGCTTTGCTGAACACATCCATGAGTGCTTTGCCCACTGAGCGTTCCGATCCGGTAAATCCAGGCCGTTCTGCATTCGTACTGTCAGAGAGCAAGCACAAAACGCCTCTGTCACCGATCATCGCCATTTTTGCCAGATCAGCTACCTGATTGTTAACAGGTGTTTGATCGAACTTGAAGTCTCCTGTATGAACGATGTAACCTTCTGGCGTGTCCAGGCATACCCCTACACAATCCGGGATGCTGTGGTTTACGCGGAAAAAGGTCGCTTTCATCTTTCCGAGAACGACTTCCGAGTCGCTGTTGATCAATACGCGTTTTGTTTCGTTTAGGATGCCCGCTTCTTTTAACTTTGCATCAATTAAACCAAGGGTAAGTTTTGTCGCATAAACCGGGACTTTCAAATGCTTCAGCACGTAGCTGAGGCCGCCGATGTGGTCTTCGTGTCCATGCGTAATAATAATACCCCGAACCTTGTCGCGATGTTCCTCCAAGTAGGTGATATCCGGAATAACCATATCAATCCCCAGCATTTCCTCTTCTGGGAACTTCAACCCGGCATCAATCACTACGATGTCATCACCGCTTTGTACCACGTACATATTCTTCCCAATTTCGCCGACTCCGCCCAGGGCGAAAACGAGAACAGAGTGATTCGACTTTGCCAAAACGTGTAACCTCCTATATTTAGTTGTCATGTCCACTCAAAAAAACCGCCCCAAATCACTTGTTCTTATTATACCCGAAGTGAAATCATGAACACAAGGAAAAAGAGCCATCCCGGGCAGGAATGGCTCTTGATCTTTCTATGGAGTTAAACAAGCAGGGAATGAACGAATGCTTTTTCTTGTTCATTCAGCTCAACTAGAGGCAATCGAACGCCCCCAACTTGAACGCCGAGCTTTTCTAATGCGACCTTGGTCGGTCCTGGGCTCGGGTAGGCAAACAGGCCTTCAAAAATCGGCAACAGCTTGCGATGGAGTCTTGCTGCATCTGCGTAATTACCTGCAAAATAAGCGTCCATCATGTCTGTCATTGGGCGGCCAACTATATGACTCGCCACACTGACAATGCCCACTCCCCCGATAGACAGGATCGGCAAGGTTAAGCCATCATCACCACTATACAGCTCAAAGCCTTCTGGAGCATGTTCAATGATTTGCGACATCTGCGACAAGTTGCCAGAGGCTTCCTTCACGCAAACGACATTTGGCAGTTGAGCCAAACGCAGAGTCGTTTCCGCTGTCATATTGACAACAGTACGTCCTGGCACATTGTACAGCATGATTGGCAACTCGGTAGCATCAGCCAATGCCTTAAAGTGTGCGTAAAGCCCTTCTTGAGATGGCTTGCTGTAATAGGGTGCAACGAGCATTACAGCGTCTACGCCAATGGATTGTACAGCTTGAGTGAACTCTATACTGGAAGCTGTATCATTACTGCCTGTTCCAGCAATGATGTGGACTCTTCCTTTTGCGTAGGAAACCACATGACGGAACAGATCAAGCTTTTCGGTACGAGACAAAGTCGGAGATTCGCCAGTCGTTCCACTGACGACAATCCCCGTCGTTCCATTTGCGATCAAATGATCAATCAAACGTTCTGTTTTATCGTAATCGATTTGAAGTTGATCATTAAAAGGCGTTACCATTGCGGTAAGCAGTCTACCAAAACGTGCCACTCACTCTCCAACTCCTCTTATCGTGATCAGTAGGTATTTAAGGCAGGATATGCTCTTACATATGTTGAACATGCAGATTGAACTGCTGATGAAGCGCACGAACAGCCTTCACCATATCCATTTCATGCACGAGTACCCAGATGGTTGTATGGGAGTCTGCCGATTGAAGAATTTGAATGTCTTCTTGCGTAAGTGCCTCCACGATTCGTGCCATCACGCCCGGCACGCCCGTCATCCCTGCACCAATCACGGACACTTTTGCGCAGTGCGGTAACAGCTGCGGCTCGTATCCCATTTCCGTTAACAGACGAGCAGCTTTTTCTCCCATTTCATCATGGACAGTGTAAGCAACACCCATTGGGTTCACATTGATGAAATCTACGCTGATGTTATTGGTAGCCATCGTTTTGAAGACTTGTAACTGTGTATCGTAAGACCCTTCTTTGTTCGCTACCTTGATCTGGGTAATGTTCGGTACATGAGCAATTCCCATGACGACTCTGTCGTGTACAGTGTAGCCCATTTTCCCGATCTCCAGCATGGTTGTAACAAGTGTACCGGGGTCGTCCGAAAACGTAGAGCGAACACGAATCGGCACGTTTGCGTGCATCGCGATCTCCACCGCTCTAGGATGAATGACTTTTGCACCCAGGTGAGCCATGTTGCAAATCTCCGTGTAGGTCACCATGCCAAGTCGCTGCGCTTCCTCGACGATGCGCGGGTCCGCCGTCATAATGCCTTCCACGTCGGTGAAAATATCCACCGTTTCAGCCTTCAAAGCGACACCGAGAGCGGTTGCAGTTGTATCGCTACCGCCCCGTCCCAGTGTCGTAATTTCCCAATCGGCTGTACGTCCCTGAAACCCTGGAACGATCACAACTTGACTTTCCTCCAGGTCTTGCAAAATGCGACTTGGATCGATCGACGTGATTTGTGCATTCGTAAAATCGTCGCTCGTCACAATATTTGCCTGACCACCTGTCAAAATCGTTGCTTTAATTCCTCGTGCATTCAGCATGCTGCACATGATGGTAGCAGAGATGATTTCTCCGGTATGCATCAGCATATCCATTTCACGACTTGGCAGTTGGTTCCCATTCGCACGAACCAACTGCAAAAGTGTATCCGTTGCGTATGGATCACCCTTGCGACCCATCGCCGATACGACAACGACGAGGGCATAGCCCTCATCAATTGCTTTTTCCATATGGTAGATTGCCCGCATCCGGCAATCCTCCGTCGTCAAGGAAGAACCACCGAACTTCTGGACGAGAATCTTCACTAACCTCTCCCCTATACTCTTGCTTTTATGAGTTCTTCAGCGATTTGTACTGTATTCCATGCTGCACCCTTGAGAAGATTGTCAGAAACGATCCACATATGCAGTCCACGAGGATGATGGAGATCACGACGCACCCGGCCCACGAATACTTCCAGTTTGCCTGTTGCATCAGTAGCAAGTGGGTACTGCTGTTCCCCTGGCACATCTACTAACACGATACCAGGAGCGTTTTCCAGCAGGGCCTTTACTTCTGCCAGATCGTAATCCTGTTTCAGCTCTACATATACCGACTCGCTATGGCCATAGACCACTGGAATACGTACGCAAGTAGCTGAAACAAGTACAGTGTCATCACCGAAGATTTTTTTGGTCTCATTGACCATTTTCATTTCTTCATAAGTAAAACCATTGTCGGTGAACACATCAATCTGCGGAATCGCGTTGTACGCAATCTGATGATGTACAGGCAATTTGCCTACAGGAAGTACGTTACACTGCGGTTCTTTACCATCCAAAATGTCTCGACTTTGGTCGAGCAATTCATTGATCGCAGATTGACCTGCACCAGATACTGCCTGGTAAGTAGAAACGATGATTCGGTCTATACCAAAACGATCATACAAGGGTTTTAGAGCGGCAACCATCTGAATCGTAGAGCAATTCGGATTCGCAATGATTCCATTATGAGCGAGCGCAGCATCCATGTTTACTTCTGGCACAACGAGAGGAACATCTGGATCCATCCGGAATGCGCTGGTATTGTCAATGACAACTGCACCGTGACGCACTGCATGATGAGCCAGTTCCTTACTGACCGATCCACCAGCACTAAACAAGGCAAAATCAACCCCTGCAAAACTGTCTGGAGTCGCCTCTTCCAGTACAATTTCTTGCCCCTTGAAGGTGACTGTTTTTCCTGCAGAACGTCCAGAAGCAAGCAGCTTAAGCTGTTTGATTGGGAAGTTGCGCTGTTCTAATAGTTGAATCATCTGCTGTCCGACTGCACCAGTCGCACCGACTACAGCAACGTTGAAAGTCAGTTGGTTTGCCATCTCTTACTCTCCTCCTAATCGCGAAAAAGCAGGTTAATTGTTTATTCTGTAGTCTTATTAGTAGTTAAATCTTTCGATGAGCAAGGGTTGCAATTGTCGACCTTCCAATGCTGCTTCGCATGTTTCCAATAGGAGATCCATACGAGCTACAAGCGAGTTCGGTTTTTTATCCGGGGCATCCTGCCCGAACGGCACGAAATACATATTTTTCGCGGCCAATAGCTTGGCAATATTGGCTGCATTTAATCCCAGACCATCATTGGTGGAAATGGCAATCACAATGGGTCGCAGATTACGCATCGTAGCTTTAGCTGCCATCAATACGGCACTATCCGTAATGGCATTCGCCAATCGACTCGTCGTACTGCCTGTGCAAGGCGCAATCAGCATGACATCCAACAACTTGGAAGGTCCCAACGGCTCAGCCTGAGGAATCGTCGAAATAAGCTCCTCGCCTGTCAGTTCCTTGATTTGTTGCTGCCAGCTTTGAGAAGTACCGAAGCGTGTATCCGTGGTCATAATCGTATTCGATACGATCGGTACCACCCGTGCCCCAGCATCCACAAATCGCTTAATTTGCGGCATGGTTTCCTCAAAGGTACAATGCGATCCAGACAAACCAAATCCAATGGTCTTTCCCTGAAGTTTACTCATGTTGCATCCCCTCCTGGCGCTTTCCTTTGACCCGCAATAAGACGAGACAATGTTTGGGCTAAAATTTGTCCAGCGGTTTTCGGTGCAACGATTCCAGGCAATCCGGGAGCAAGAAGAGCTTTAATACCTCGTCTTTCAGCGTAACGAAAATCCGTTCCCCCTGGTTTGGAGGCAAGATCAAGAATAAACGCCGATTGAGGCATTTGAGCAATCACTTCTGCCGTGAGTAATAATTGCGGGATGGTATTAAAAATGAAATCAGCATTCGTAACCTGTTGCCTTACTTCGCTTATATGGAAGGGAGTCAATCCCATCTCATAAATGCGTGCCAAGTGTTCCTGACGTCTGGCCCCAACTCTTACG
The DNA here is from genome assembly GCF_013332445.1 of Brevibacillus sp. HB1.1. Classification (NCBI taxonomy): domain Bacteria; kingdom Bacillati; phylum Bacillota; class Bacilli; order Caryophanales; family Paenibacillaceae; genus Brevibacillus; species Brevibacillus sp. HB1.1. Next base: position 446,175 of record NZ_JABMIV010000001.1, read on the forward strand.
CGGGCTCCCAACGCATGCAATGCTCGAGCCATGGACAAACCTGTTCGGCCCAACCCCAAAACAATTGACTGTGATCCATGAATCGTAATATCCGTATGTTGAATCGCCATCATTAACGCTCCCTCTACAGTAGGGATAGAGTTATAGATAGCTACGTCATCACGATCCAATAGCTCCACGAGCGGAAGCTGGGTGGAAGCCAACAGCTTTTTCAGATAAGGCTTTGCCATTCCCGTGTAAACCACGCAATGACTCGGCAGACTCGCCACATGTTCGTCTAGCAACTGCATTTGTTTGGAGCAGAAAATACTTTCCACGTATCCTTGGTCATCGGTCCCTACGATGGGTAGGATGAGGGCGTCCACGTCTTTCAACACATCGCATGTTAATGGTTTCTTCGTTGCCCCTGTAAAATTACTTTCCAGGTTGTCGAAGCCAACTAACGTGACGCTAGCATCCAGTTGTATGCATCGCTTAATGACTTCCAACTGGCGAGCGTCTCCGCCGATGAAGGCAACATGTATGCCCGTTAGCATGCTGCGTTCCCCTTTCCACACATTTTACTGCATTAAATGATCGGAACGCAAAGGTTTTCCATTTGGAAAAGTTGACGGAAATCCATGCGGTCTACCCCCATCCTATTCCGCTCCTGCTACTTCGGTGACAGAAGCGCCTACTTTTGGGAAGCTTGTGCCTCAGGTGCTTGAAGCTGGATGATGACCATATCTGGCCCAATTTTTACGATGGATCTCCATGGGATCACGAGGTCCTCTCGCTTCTTACCGAACCCAAAGAAACTGCCTCCTGGCAAGATGATGGATTGAATCGTACCGTTTTCGGGATGGATGACTAAATCGGAATCACTGATGACCCCCATTTTCTCCCCGTTGTCCAGTCCAATAATTTCCTTCCCACCCAACTCGCTTAAGCGCATGGAGAAGCCCCCTTTGTCCTTTTATTTACTGTTGATATACGCAAAAAAATCCGGGCTATGCCGGATTTTTGCTTACAACAAAATATCGTTTTTCACGTTTTCAGGGAAGCCGTCGAGTGGACTCACCATCGCCATAGACATCTTGGAACGGAACAGTTGCTGCGCCACAGCCAAAACAGATTCATGGGAAACACGGTCAATTTTGGCGATGATCTCGTCTAAACTTAGGTGACGGCCCAGCAGGAGTTCATTTTTGCCAAGTCGACTCATACGGCTATTCGTGCTTTCCAAGCTGAGCATCAGGCTGCCTTTCAGCTGCTCTTTTCCTTTGTTCAGCTCTTTGTCCGTAATTCCATGATCAGCGACATCGCGTAGGACGCGCGAGACGATGTCAAAAACCTGTCCTACTTGCTCTGGTGCCGTTCCTGTATATACGTGGAACGTACCCGCTTCTTTGTAGGACGAATGATAGGAATAAACAGAGTATGCTAAGCCGCGCTCTTCTCGAATTTCTTGGAATAGACGCGAACTCATGCTGCCACCCAGGACGTTGTTCAGCAAAATCAAGGAGTATACATCAGGATGCCCAACCTTAAAGCCAGGTAGTGACAGGCACAGATGCGCTTGCTCTGTCGCTTTATGATGCGCGATCACATTTCCAGCAAAATCAGGAGTAGACAAGGTCGGCATACTGCCTGGACGCGAGAAAGTCTGAAAGCGCTTTTGAATGTCTTCAATCAAACTGTCTTCAAAATTTCCTGCTACTGTTATCACCGTATTCGTTGGCAGGTAATGCTGATCAATATAACCGAGCAAATCGTCACGTTTCAAGCTACGCAGGACATCCTCCGTACCCAAAATTGAATACCCCAGTGGGTGTGTGCTGTACGAAGCGCGCGCAATTAAATCATGCACCATATCATCTGGCGCGTCTTCATACATGCTAATTTCTTCAATGACGACGTTCTTTTCCTTTTCCAACTCATCTGCATCAAACACCGAGTTGAAATACATATCAGAAAGAACATCGAGGGCGATTGGAGCATGTTGGTCGAGCACCCTTGCGTAATAGCAGGTATACTCCTTCGAGGTAAAGGCGTTCACGTTTCCGCCAATCTCATCAAAGGTTTCCGCAATTTCCTTTGCAGAACGAGTAGTCGTGCCTTTGAAAAACATATGCTCGAGAAAATGGGAAATCCCGTTGTTTTTCTCGTTTTCATATTTCGAACCAGTCCCTACCCAGATGCCTAAGGCAACGGAGCGAACGGACGGAATCCGTTCCGTCACGATTCGAAGACCGTTATCACACGTATGACGTTGTATCACGTAAATCCTCCTCGGTTGTTCATCTGTCTCTACCCGAAACCTCGGGGAATTTCTTGTAAACACGTCTAACTATAGCAAACTTCCTTTGTCTCCACAATAAATGAACATGTATTTACGGTGACGGGAGTCTGCGACTCGATATTACCTCCGAAACAGTCGTCGGCTGTAGCCCCTTCTTTTTGGCGATCGTCAGAAGTTGATCTAAACTGGCCTCGGAGGTAGATGTAGGGTGCATGAGTACGAGGACACCGTTCTCCATTTTCCGGCTTATTTTATTGATCACATAAGCAGGCGAAGGTTTCTGCCAGTCAATCGTATCTGCCGTCCATAAAATCGTCTTCATTTGATAAGAAGAATGCGCGATTTGTACAACGCGTTGGTTAAAAGCACCAGATGGCGGTGCAAACAAGGAGGGCTTCACTTCCAGCGTTTTATAAATAACATCTTGCGTACGACTTATCTCTTGATGAATTCTCTGTGTCCCCAGTGTGTTCATATCGGGATGGGAATACGCATGATTACCAATCTCATGGCCACGAGCCAAGATCTTTTTTGCTTCTTCTGGGTAACGTTTTGCCCAAGAGCCATCCAGAAAGAAGGTTGTCTTTACCTTGTGCTTATCGAGTGTATTGAGCATTGAATCGAGATACTCATTCCCCCAGGCCACGTTGATCATGAAAGAAATCGCCGGCTTATTCGGATTTCCTCGATAGATGGGATGTGCTCCCAATTGCTCAAGCGAAACCGCTGGAGGTACTTCCTTGTATACCAACAAATCTGGACTAGACACACCCGCAGCCAGCATTTTATTGATTGATTCTTCTACATCCACAACGCGTCCATTATATCCCGGAATCGCTTTCCACGTCTGATCGACGACGGCATCTATCGGCTGTTCCTCTCTGCCCTCTTTCCACTTTTCAATCTGCGCCCGTAAACGCGCTTTTTCGTTTTCGTTATGATCTCCATTCACTACCTGGACATGTTTGATCGTACTGATGTAATGATGAATAGGCTGATAATTCAAGAGAACGATCAGCGCTGCTCCATATATAACGATGAACAAAAGTCTCCTGGTCCTATTCGTCATTAGGGCGTCGCCCTCCTCTATCGATCGTACGAGTCTCTCTTGTCCAATGTATGAGAGGAAGGAACGACTTAGACATACGAAACGGGAGCATCTGGCACATAAAAGAAAAAGCTTCCGTACACGAATTTCTTCGAGTGACGAAGCCTTTTGTTTTTCTTTATTCTTCTTTTGCTGGTGTTTCAGCAGCTTGTGCCGCAGCAGCTTGCTCTTTCAAAACTGCTTTGCGAGAAAGATTCACACGACCTTGGTCGTCGATCTCGGTCACTTTCACTTGTACTTTATCACCAACTGCGACAACATCTTCTGTTTTGGCTACACGCTCTTCAGCCAGTTGAGAGATGTGGCACAAGCCTTCTTTACCTGCGAACAATTCGATGAACGCACCGTACTTCTCTACGCGTTTTACTGTTCCCAGGTAAACCTGACCAACAGCTACCTCACGAACCAGATCTTCAATGATTTGTTTCGCGCGCAGATTCGCTTCGTGGTTGATGGATGCGATGAAGACTCGTCCATCTTGCTCGATATCGATTTTTACGCCGGTTTCTTCGATAATCTTATTGATGACACGACCTTGTGGACCGATTACATCACGAATTTTCTCCGGATTGATCGTCATGGTCATGATTTTTGGTGCATAAGGAGACAGTTCTTTACGCGGTTCGGAAATCGTGCTCATCATATGGTTCAGGATGTGCAAACGACCTACACGCGCTTGCTCCAAGGCCAGCTCTAAAATCTCACGGTTGATACCGGAAATTTTGATGTCCATTTGGATAGCTGTTACACCAGCCTCTGTACCCGCTACTTTGAAATCCATGTCTCCCAAATGATCTTCCATACCTTGAATATCAGTCAGGATCGAGAAAGATTTCTCATCTTTGCTCATGATCAAGCCCATCGCAATACCTGCTACCGGAGCTTTGATCGGTACACCTGCATCCATCAAGGCAAGTACGCTCGCGCAAATCGACGCTTGCGATGTGGAACCGTTGGATTCAATTACTTCGGATACGAGACGAATCGTGTATGGGAACTCTACCTCAGATGGAATGATCGGCTCAATTGCACGCTCACCCAACGCACCGTGTCCAATTTCACGACGCCCTGGAGGACGCAACGGACGTGCTTCACCCACGCTATACGGTGGGAAGTTGTAGTGGTGCATGAAACGCTTGGATTCTTCCAGACCGAGTCCATCGAGAATTTGAACATCTCCCAGCGCGCCCAATGTGCAAACGCTCAGTGCTTGCGTCTGACCGCGAGTAAACATAGCAGAGCCATGTGTACGGGAAAGAATGGTTGTCTCACTAGACAGCGGGCGGATTTCGTTCAGAGCGCGTCCATCAGGGCGAACTTTCTCATCCGTAATCAGACGGCGAACCTCATCCTTGACAATATTGCCAAGTACTTCGCTAATCATCTTTTCCTGCTCTGGGTATGCCTCAGGGTCCTTGGCTGCAAAATGTTCTTTGGTTTCTGCCTTGATATCGTCAATAGCATCGTAGCGTGCTTGTTTTTCTTCGATGCGAACAGCTTCTTTCAGGCGAGCTTCCGCATATTCACGCACAGCTTGATCGATTTCAGGATCCACCTCATGCAAGATGACTTCCATCTTTTGCTTGCCAATTTCGGACACGATCATGTTCTGGAATTCTACCAGTTGCTTAATAACGTCATGACCAGCCATGATCGCTTCGAGCATTACTGCTTCCGGTACTTGGTTCGCAGCTGCTTCCACCATGTTAATCGCTTCGTGTGTACCTGCGACAGTCAGGTGAATATCGCTTTTCTCCGCTTGAGCTACGGTAGGGTTAATGACGAACTCCCCGTCAATTCGTCCTACGATCACTCCTGCAATCGGACCTTCAAAAGGAATTTCCGAAACGGATAGCGCTGCGGAAGTACCGATCATCGCAGCGATTTCAGGTGAGCAGTCTTGATCCACAGACAGAACAGTATTTACGATTTGTACATCGTTACGGAATCCTTCTGCAAAAAGAGGGCGGACAGGGCGGTCAATCAAGCGGCTAGCCAAAATTGCCTTTTCGCTTGGACGTCCTTCTCTTTTAATAAAGCCGCCAGGAATTTTCCCAACCGCGTAGAGACGCTCCTCATAGTTAACAGTCAATGGAAAGAAATCAAGTGGTTTTGGTTCCTTCGAGACTGTAACTGCGGACAGGATTGCTGTATCGCCGTAACGAACCAAGACCGAACCATGCGCCTGTTTAGCCATTTTGCCAAATTCCAGGGTCAGTTTTCGGCCTGCCAGTTCGAAGTCATATGTACGGTATTGTTGCTCCATGATGCTAGCAGTCCTCCTTCACAACAATGTGCATTTCACACTTTGTTTTCTACCTATATGTATTATTTCCTGCCATGATAAAAATTAAATGGCTACCTTTGGCAGTCTTTCTAGATAATAAAAAAAGCTTCTTTTGAAGCTAATTAAATCTACCAGATAGGTCACAAGCTTTTTTACTCGTTTCGGATGGGCTTAGCGCATTTCTACGCTAAACCCTCCTACACGATAGAAAAAGCGGGCAGAACCCGCTTTTTACAAGACGCTGATTAGCGGCGCAGACCCAGGCGGTCTACAACCGAACGATAGCGTTGAACATCTGCTTCACGCAGGTATGTCAACAGGTTACGACGTTGACCAACCATTTTCAAGAGACCACGACGGCTGTGGTGATCTTTCTTGTGCGTACGCAAGTGTCCGTTCAGATTGTTAATGTTTTCGGTCAAGATAGCGATTTGCACTTCCGGTGAACCGGTGTCGTTCTCATGAGTACGGAACTCTTGAATCAGTTGAGTTTTACGTTCTTGAGTCAATGCCATCATGACTCACCTCCTCATTTTTTATACCGTTCGCCGAGTCTGCCGTCGGTGAGAATCGGACAGCCAAGCTACGGTTATCTGTACAACGTTTTGAATTATAGCATACCATTTTGTGAAAAGCAAAGAGAATCCTTTACGAGATTCCCTCTGCGAATTTTTGTTTCGCCGTTTGTACATCTCGTCCAATTTGCGCAATGAGCGCATCGACTCCAGCAAATTTCTGTTCTTCCCGAATGTAGAACAGGAACTCTACTTCTACTTCTTTGTCATAGATTTCACCAGAGAACTCAAATATGTGCACTTCTAATGACTTTTCTTTTTTCTCCAGTTCAAATGTAGGCTTGATGCCTACGTTCATGACGCCATAGTAGCTTTGTTCATCTACGGTAAACCGAACGCCGTAGACCCCATTCTTTCCGATTAAGTACGGCTGATTCACTTGGACATTCGCTGTAGGAAAGCCAATGGTTCGACCTCGTTTGTCGCCATGCACGACTGTCCCGCGAACTTTGTAGGAGCGGCCTAGCAAATGGCGAACCTGCTCGACATCCCCATGATGCAGATATTCACGGATGATTGTACTGCTCACTTTTTCACCCAAACGATTTACCGGACCCACTATGTCGAGCCCATAGCGACCTTTGCTCATTTCTTGCAGGGTATGGGCAGTCCCCATCCCGCGATAGCCAAAGGTGTAGTCGAAGCCAACGACAATATGGCGGCATTCCAATGGGAGAAGGCACTCTGCGATGAAATCTTCTGGATAAATAGCCGCAAAGCTAATATCGAACTTCATTACATAAGTGGTGTCTACGCCCATCTTTTCGAATTGCTCGAGCTTGTCTGCAAGTGGTGTCAAATAGCGGGTATAACCGCTTTGCCCCAATACTTCTCGAGGATGCGGATCAAAGGTCACTACCGTACTTTGCCATCCGTTTGCTTTCGCTGTATCAATCGCCTTTTGAATTACACGGCGATGCCCAATATGTACACCATCAAAGTACCCCAGTGCAATCGCACAAGGATTCGCTTGCAGGTCAGACGGAAACGGATATGTCAGGTAGATCGTTTTCACGGATTACACCTCGGCTGGAAAGACTTTTTCTGGTTTGGCGAAAAGTCCTTTGTCTCCACGGCATACGCGATGGATGCCAAGTAATTCTTCCCCCGCAAACAAGCAAATCAAGCTTCCTTCCTCCGTAGTGACGCCCGGAAGCGCAGTAGCAAGTCCATTACGTACTGCTTTGATCCGTTCTGGCTTAACCTGAAACGACGGTAAGAACGAGATTGCCTGAGGGATGGAGACCAAGTAGCGGGAAATGTCTTCCCCGGTTGCTGCCTGTTCCTCAATCTGCTGGAGGGGGATTGCCTCTTGCTCTTGGAACGGGCCGCTTTTTATTCGCCGCAACAGCTTCATATGGGCAGGATAACCCAGAGCGCGTCCGAGGTCAACACATAAGGTGCGCATGTATGTGCCTTTGGAGCACGTGCATGTGAATGCAACATCGACAGTGTCCCCATCCACGCTGATCTTATGAAGGGTCAGCTCATACAGCGTCACTTTCCGTGCCTGCCGTTCGATCACCGTGCCTTCACGAGCCAGGTCGTACAACCGCTTGCCGTTTACCTTCACCGCTGAGAACATCGGAGGTACCTGCTCCATTTCACCCAAAAAGGATTCGAACAGCGCTTGAATACGCTCCGTCGTAATCGATGCTGCATCTACGCTAGCTTGCTCCACCACTTCTCCGGAAGCATCTTCCGTCGTGGTCGAAGAGCCTAGGCGCATGACTACATCATAGCGTTTAGGCAGCTCTTGCAAATATTCAACTAGCCTCGTTGCGTGTCCCACACAAATGGGGAGTACACCCGTTACATCTGGATCCAGTGTACCCGTATGCCCCACTTTTTTCGTTCCATACAATCGACGAATTCGTGCTACACAATCATGGGAGGTCATACCAGCTGGCTTATCGATAACCAGCACGCCGTTCACGTTACTCATCGAATTTCACTCCTACTGCATCGTCCAGCACAGTCCATACTCTTTGCTGTACTTCTGAAAGTGGTCCTTTGATCGTGCATCCTGCTGCTTTTGCGTGTCCACCACCACCGAGCTGCTTAGCAATGACAGCTACGTCAACCCGATCGCGAGCACGCATGCTCACCTTGACCACTCCTAGTTCCGCTTCCACAAAAGAAACGCCTACCTCGACTCCCTCAATGTTGCGGCAGTAATTCACCAATCCACCAGCATCTTCTCGCTCAGCACCCACTTCGGCAAAATCTGCTGCCGAAACAGTGATCGAAGCAACCAAATTTTGATGGGACAGTTGCAAGGTTTGGAGAGCACGTCGCAAAACTTTCACATGGGCAAATGTGATTTCCTCCAGGCAGCGCTCTGCTACGTCTCCTGGCTTCACACCATATCCGAGCAATCGAGCAGCGATTTCCATGACACGCGGTGATGTATTGGAATAGCGGAAACCGCCTGTATCTGTCAGAAGACCTGTATAGATGCACAGCGCAAGCTCTTCATTGAAAGAAACCCCAGCTGCTTCTGCAACATCAAACAAAATCTCTGCTGTTGCGGCTGCATCCGGCCGAACCAGATTTACCGTTCCAAAATGATCGTTGGTCGGATGGTGATCGATATTCAGCAAAGCAGCTCCAGACGCAAATAAAGACCGTACATCGCCCATCCGCGACTCATCCGCGCAGTCTACAGCGATTACGGCCCCGAACGTCTCGTTCAGTGGTTGCTTGCGCAGGTTATAAAGACGGTCAAACCTTGGCAAGAAATTAAACTTGATCGGTGTTTCCCCTTCGTTTACAACCACATACTCTTTTCCCAACTGCTCTAGCATGAGCACGACTCCCAAAGCAGATCCTGTAGCATCTCCGTCAGGACTTACATGAGAGAGAACCAGGAAGCGGTCGTGCTCCTGCATAAACCGCGCCGCTTCCTGTACTGCTATTTGATTAGGATTCATCCTGTTTCTCTCCCTCTGTGGAGATTTCCCGCAGGATTGATTCAATTTTGCTGCCGTAGTCAATGGACTCGTCCAGCTTGAATACAAAATCAGGAATGTGACGCAGCTTTACGCGTTTCCCGATCTCCGTACGCAAATAACCTTTTGCTTTTGTCAAACCTGCAAGAGAAGCTTTACGCTCTTCCTCACTGCCAAAAATGCTGACAAAAACCTTTGCCAATTGCAGGTCACTGCTTACCTCTACATCTGTTACCGTTACGAAACCGACACGAGGATCTTTGAGTCCACGCTGCAATACGAGGCTCAATTCTTTTTTGATTTCTTCGCCTACGCGGCTGATTCGTGTTTTATTCATCGATTTTCACCTCCGCTAGCTGCTCTTTACTCGTAGTATTCCGTATCCACGCGAGTCAACTCTACCTCTGGATGGTTTTCCACGAATCGTATGACAGCCTGCATTTCTTGTTGTAAAAAAGATATCTCATTAGCAACGGCAGCGATACCCAACACGGTACGCTGCCATTGCTCGAGATAAGCCACCTCTGCCGCGGAGACGTTAAATCGGCTCCGCAGCTTGCCGATCAGACTTTTGACGATGGCCCGTTTTTCTTTCAGGTTTTGGCTAGCGGGCAGAAACAGTTCAATCTGCACACCTGCTACCATTATTGTTTCACTTCAACCATAACGAATGCTTCGATGACGTCATTAATTTTGAGGTCATTGAAACGTTCCAAGGTTAGACCGCACTCATAACCCGCAGCAACGTCTTTCGCATCGTCTTTGAAGCGCTTGAGTGTATCGAGCTTACCTTCATAAATTACAATGCCTTCACGGATCAAACGTGCACCAGCATCACGGCTCAATTTACCCTCAGTCACATAGCAACCTGCAATGTTTCCAACTTTGGATACCTTGAACACTTCACGAATCTCAGCTTGACCGATAATATTTTCTTTGAAGACTGGATCCAGCATACCTTTAAGAGCTTGCTCGATCTCTTCGATTACCGTGTAAATAACACGGTGCAAACGGATGTCGATCTTCTCTTGTTCCGCCATGCTGCGTGCATTTGGTTCAGGACGCACGTTGAAACCAATGATGATGGCGTTGGAAGCATTTGCCAGCGTAACATCGGATTCCGTAATCGCGCCAGCACCTGTATGAATGATTTTCACACGAGTACCGTTGACATCGATTTTCTCCAGAGCGCCACGCAGCGCTTCTACAGAACCTTGTACGTCACCTTTTACAATCAGGTTCAGCTCTTTAATATCGCCTTCTTGGATGTGTTGGAACAAGTCATCCAAAGATACACGGGAGCTCTCACGACGCTCGGATTCACGTTGCTTGGAAGCACGTGCTTCCCCGATCGCGCGGGCTTTTTTCTCGTCTTCAAAGACGCGGAATTGGTCGCCTGCTTGTGGAACGTCATTCAAACCAGTGATTTCTACTGGAGTAGAAGGTCCTGCTTCTTTCAGGCGGCGTCCTTTGTCGTTCACCATGGCACGTACACGTCCGAAAGCGGAACCTACTACAATTGGGTCACCAACGCGCAGGGTACCTTGTTGAACCAGAATGGTTGCAACTGGACCGCGTCCCTTGTCAAGCTCTGCTTCGACAACAGTACCGCGAGCGCGCTTGTCTGGGTTTGCTTTCAGTTCTTCTACCTCGGAAACGAGCAAGATGTACTCAAGCAATTCTTCGATACCTGTACGCTGTTTAGCGGACAATGGGGAGAAAATAGTTTCGCCGCCCCACTCTTCGGCAACCAACTCATACTCGGTCAATTCTTGCTTGATGCGGTCAATATTTGCTTCTGGTTTGTCAACCTTGTTGACTGCAACGATGATAGGTACGTTAGCCGCTTTCGCATGGCTGATCGCCTCAATCGTTTGTGGCATAACACCGTCATCCGCTGCAACAACCAGAATGGTGATGTCTGTAATTTGCGCACCACGAGCACGCATTGTTGTAAAGGCCGCGTGACCTGGTGTATCTAGGAAAGTAATTTTCTTTCCTTTGATTTCTACTTGGTACGCACCGATGTGCTGTGTAATTCCGCCTGCTTCGCCTGCTACAACGTTTGTAGAGCGAATCGCATCCAGCAAAGTCGTTTTCCCGTGGTCAACGTGTCCCATGATGGTAACAACTGGTGGGCGCTCCAAGAGACTTTCTGGTGCATCCACTTCTTCCAATGTTTCGAAGTTGGTTTCATCGATGATGATTTTTTCTTCCACTTCTACATTGTAGTCTGCACAAATGAGTTCGATTGCTTCACGATCAAGGTACTGGTTGATTGTTGCCATGATGCCCAATCCAAACAGCTTCTTGATCACTTCCGCTGGTTCCTTGCGGAGTTTCACTGCCAACTCGTTCACTGTCAAAGACTCGGTAAACGTAATCTTTGCTGGTGGTTCCAGAACAGGACGTTGCGGCTTTTGTCCACCACGATGGTTATTTCCGCGACGGTTATTTTGGTTGTTGCGGTTATTTCCACCACGGAATGGTTGGCTCTTTTTGTTATCCTCAAAAGTCTTTTGAGTTTGAGGAGCCTTTTTGATTTTCTCGCGCTTCTCCATACCAACATTGGATGGGAGTTTTACTTTATCTTCAAACTCTTCTCCTGTACGTCCCTCTGTCTGATTAGCAGCAGGTTGTTGTGCAGGACGCTGTTGGTTTTGTGGGCGTTGCTGATTGTTCTGTGGTCTTTGTTGTCCTTGGCCTTGTGGTCTTTGTTGTCCTTGACCTTGTGGTCTTTGTTGTCCTTGGCCTTGTGGTCTTTGTTGGTTACCTTGTGGCTTGCGGTCATTCGGTTTTGCGGGTTGACTTCTCATATTGTTTGGTTTTCTCTCCTGATTCTTCCCCTGATTTTTTCCATGTTGAGGACTTTGCTGATCGGAAGTAGCACTGTTGTTACCGAAACGAGTAGTATTTGTCGTGCTTCCTTCACGATCGCCATTTTGTCTGTCATTTCTAACAGCTTGAGCTTGCCCCGACTGTTGCTGGGGTCTAACCTGTTGTCCTCTGGAGTCGGTGGGGCGACGTTGATCGTCCGTTTGCTTTGGTCGTGCATCGCTTGACGAGTTGCGCGCTTCTGGCTTGGCGCCAGAACGCAATTTGGCCATGTGATCCTCGATCCTTTTAATCGTCCCTTCTTCCATGATACTCATATGATTTGCTACTTCTATATTCAATCGTTTTAGCAAATTGAGGATTTCCTTACTGCTCATGTTGTGCTGTTTGGCATACTCATACACACGTGTCTTCAAATATACTTCACCCTTTCTAAGTTAGGTGAGCAGACGCTGAATGCTTTCGGCCAATTTCCCATCGGTTACCGCCACGGTAACGCGCCCATCTTTTCCGATTGCGTGTCCCAATGAATGTCGGTCGCCAGTGGTTACACATGAGACACCGTAATAGGAACATTTATCCTTTACTTTCTTAGCGGTATTGTCTGATGCATCTGATGCGAGCAAAACCAGGCGGGCCTGCCCATTACGAATAGCGGTAATGACTAGCTCCTCCCCGGTAACGATCTTTCTCGCACGCATCGCCAATCCGAGTAATTGTGCTGCTTTTGGGATCATTTTCCCATCATCTCCAGCCATTTCTCACGGAAAGCATCATACTTTTCTTGGGAGATGGACATATTGAGGGCACGTTCCAGCACTTTTTTCCATTTTCCCGATGCGAACGCATCCGGCTTCAGACAGCTTTCCTGCCGACACACATAGGTACCGCGTCCCGCCGCCCTTCCAGTAAGATCAATGACGATCTCTTCTTCTGGAGTCCGGACGACGCGGACTAATTCCTTTTTCGGAAACATTCCTTGGCAAACAATGCACTTACGCAACGGGATCTTTTTTTGCTTCATGATTATTCGTTGTCCGTCCCTTCATCGCTCTCTACTTCTTTTGGATAAGCGATGCCTTCTTGGTCGGCTTGGGACTCGCTCTTGATATCGATCTTCCAGCCAGTCAGCTTTGCTGCCAGGCGTGCGTTTTGGCCGCGCTTACCAATCGCCAGAGACAATTGATAATCAGGAACGATCACACGTGTAACCTTCTCGGCTACGTTAACCTCAACATGCAGCACTTTTGCAGGGCTGAGTGCATTGGCTACATACTCGGCAGGATCTTCAGACCAACGAACAATGTCGATCTTTTCGCCTTTCAGCTCCGTAACGATCGTTTGGACGCGCATGCCCTTTGGACCGACACAAGCACCTACTGGATCAACATCTGCGTTGATGGAATGCACAGCGATCTTCGAGCGATCGCCCGCTTCACGCGCAACAGATTTGATTTCAACCACACCGTCATATATTTCTGGCACTTCTAATTCGAAGAGACGCTTCAAAAGCCCCGGGTGAGTACGAGAAACGACGATTTGCGGTCCTTTAGTGGTTTTCTCTACTTTGATGATGTATGCCTTCACACGATCTTGAGATTTAAAATCTTCGGATGGCATTTTTTCTGTGATCGGCATAACGGCTTCCGCCTTACCCAGATCAATGTAATAATTGCGAGCGTCCATACGCTGAACAACGCCTGTTACGATATCGTCTTCACGCTCAATAAACTCGCTGTAGATCAAACCGCGCTCCGCTTCGCGAATGCGCTGCGTAACCACTTGCTTCGCTGTCTGAGCAGCAATACGACCGAAATCACGAGGCGTTACCTCGATTTCGACGATGTCCTCCAGACGGAAGTTAGGATCGATTTCTTGTGCTGCTTCTTGAGAGATCTCTAGGCGCGTATCCAATACCTCTTCTACGACGTTCTTCCGCGCAAACACACGCACCATACCTGAATGACGATTTACATCCACCCGTACATTTTGGGCCGAGTTGAAGTTACGTTTGTATCCAGAGATAAGAGCCGCTTCGATGGCCTCAATCAGTACGTCTTTGGTGATGCCTTTCTCTCTCTCAATGGCTTCTAAAGCCTCGATAAAATCGCCGTTCATGACTTTCGTTGCCTCCTCCTTTACTTACCACGGGCTACCACAAGCTACTGACAATTAAAAAACAATCGCCAATCTGGCTGTGTCAATTTGCTCTTGGGAAATTACATACGTTTTCTTTGCCTCTTTCACTGTCAGCTTGCCATCTTCAAAGGATATCAGTTCGCCTTCGAACTGGCTTGATCCTTCTACTGGCTCTTTTGTTGTGATATGAACATGTCTGCCAACAGCTTTCGTGAAATCCTTATCCTTACGTAAAGGGCGCTCAGCACCCGGCGAAGATACTTCTAAAAAGTATGCCGTAGGGATGGGATCTACTTCGTCTAGTTTTTCGCTCAGCTTCTCGCTGACAAGGCGGCAGTCATCAATATCGATGTTGCCAGTTTCATTGTCGATAAACACGCGCAGAAACCAGTTGCTGCCTTCCTTTTTGTACTCGATGTCAACCAGCTCCAGGCCCACTTCTTCAACGATGGGCGTGACGAGTTCAGTGACGATGCCCGTTACCTTGCTCAAGCAAGTACCTCCTTCTCATTTGAACCATGAGGTGTAGCCAGAAAGAAAGAGTGGGTTTCCCCACTCTCGATCAGCCATGCGTATAAAACCAGTATTTCCAAAAAAATTATAGCATAACAGCCCTCCGCTGACAACCTTTGGATGACCGTCTGCCTTGACAGCAAGCCTTAGAACAAGGATAGCTGATTGGATTCCGGCAGTCCTTTCAACGCACCCTGTTCGTCCAAGAACTCCAAAATGGTCTTGGAGATACGGGAACGGGATAAGAGATCTTCCTTGGACAAAAACTCTCCTTGCTCTCTCGCCTGCACGATACTGATCGCTGCGTTCGTCCCTAAGCCAGGCAGGGCGTTGAATGGAGCGATCAGAGTGTCACCCTCGATCAGGAAGCGCGTTGCGTCCGATTTGTACAAATCAACGTTCGTAAAACGGAAGCCGCGTTCCACCATTTCCAGCGCCATCTCCAAGACAGTCAGCAATGCCTTTTCTTTTGGCTGTGCATCGTGTCCCTTACCCTCGATCTCTTCAATCTTTTGCTTGATCGCTGCTGAGCCTTTGACCATCAACGGAATATCAAAGTCATCTGCACGAACAGTGAAATACGTCGCGTAAAACTCCAATGGACGATGAACTTTGAAGTATGCGATCCGCACTGCCATCATGACGTAAGCAGTCGCGTGCGCCTTCGGGAACATGTACTTGATCCGCTGACACGATTGAATATACCATTCTGGCACATTGTTATTGCGCATTTCTTCTTGGTCGTCTTCAGGAACCCCTTTACCTTTACGTACAGACTCCATGATCTTAAAGGCACGAGAAGGCTCTAGTCCTTTATAGATCAAGTACACCATGATATCGTCACGACAACCAATTACGTCCGGCAGCTTACATGTACCGTTTCGAATCAAGTCCTGTGCATTATTCAGCCAAACGTCCGTACCGTGTGAAAGTCCAGAAATCTGAACGAGCTCGGCAAACGTAGTCGGTTTGGTGTCTTCTAACATCTGACGTACGAATTTGGTTCCAAACTCAGGAATGCCAAGTGTTCCCATGTTCGTACCAATTTGTTCTGGTGTAACTCCCAACGCTTCGGTGGTACTGAAGATGGACATGGTCTTTTTATCATCCAGTGGAATCGTCTTCGGGTCCATTCCCGTCAAGTCTTGCAACATACGAATAACGGTCGGATCATCGTGTCCCAGAATATCGAGTTTCAGCAAGTTATCGTGAATGGAGTGGAAGTCGAAATGGGTTGTGCGCCATTCTGATTCATTATCATCAGCCGGGAACTGAATCGGGCAAAAGTCTTCAATCTCCATGTAGTCAGGTACTACGATAATACCTCCCGGATGCTGTCCCGTCGTCCTTTTTACGCCTGTGCAGCCGTTGACGATCCTGGATATCTCCGCATTACGCAGCGTCATGCCACGCTCATCGGCATACTTTCGCACGTAGCCATACGCTGTTTTTTCCGCAACGGTACCAATCGTTCCGGCACGATAAACGTAATCCGCTCCGAACAGCTCTTGTGTGTATTTATGTGCACGCGGCTGATAGTCACCAGAGAAGTTCAAGTCAATATCCGGTACCTTGTCGCCTTTAAAACCAAGGAACGTTTCGAACGGAATGTCTTGCCCGTCTTTGGCATACATCGTGCCGCATTCTGTACATGCTTTATCCTCCAGGTCAAACCCAGAGGCGATGGAACCGTCTGTGATAAATTCACTGTGCTTACAATCTGGACAACGATAGTGAGGAGGCAATGGGTTTACCTCAGTAATCTCAGACATCGTGGCAACAAAAGACGAGCCTACAGACCCACGTGAACCTACCAGGTAACCATCATTCAACGATTTCGTTACCAAACGCTGCGAAATCAAATAAATCACACCGAAGCCGTGCTTGATGATACTGTTCAATTCTTTTTCCAAGCGATGCTCGACCAGTTCGGGCAATGGATCACCATACAACAACCTTGCTTTGTCATAACACATTTGACGCAGCTCATCATCCGCCCCTTCAATGATCGGCGTGTACAGCTTGTCTGGAATCGGACTAATATCCTCAATCATATCCGCAATGGCATTCGTATTGGTTACAACAATTTCTTTTGCAGTCTCTTCCCCCAAAAAGGAAAACGCCTCTAACATCTCTTCCGTTGTATGGAAGTAAAGCGGCGGCTGGTTGCCTGCCGTTGGGTCCCCTTTTGACAATAAGAAAACATCGCGGAAGATTTCATCTTGCGGATTGAGAAAATGCACATCTCCTGTGGCTACGACCAGCTTGCCGAGCTCTTTTCCCATTTCCACAATCTTTTGATGATAGCCCTTCATCGTCTCCAATGATGGAATTTCTTCATTACGCAATAGTGGTGAGTAATGAGCAACCGGCTGTATTTCCAAAAAGTCGTAATAACTAGCAACTTCCTTCAGTTCTTCTGGTGACTTACCACGCAGAATCGACTGCATCAGCTCGCCATCCTTACATGCTGTCCCGATTAACAAGCCTTCACGGTATTTGGTCAGCTGGCTTCGCTGAATTCGTGGCCAACGGAAGAAGGTTTCCACATGGGAACGACTCACGAGCTTGTACAGGTTTTTGAGGCCTTCTTTATTTTGCACGAGAATCGTCGCATGGAATGGACGTCCACTCTTGTAATCCGCCTCTTCGTTGCTTTTTTCATTCAGTTCAGCAAGCGATTTGATTTCCGCTTCTTTTATGTCCTTCAGCATTTGCTGGAACACTTGAGCCAAGGCCACGGTATCGTCCAACGCACGGTGAGCATTAATGAGCTCGACGTTAAACTTTTTCGCTAATGATCCCAAACGATAATTGCGCATTCCTTTGTACATCAAACGCGCCAAAGGCAGGGTATCTAAAAATGGATTGGTCCATGGTTCCATGCCAATCCGTTTGGCGCAGGCGTTAATAAACGCTTTATCAAACTCTGCATTATGCGCAACGAGGATGGCGTCACCAGTAAAATCTTTGAACTTGCGGAGTACCACATCGAGTGTCTCTTGCCCGCGGAGCATTTCGTTGGTAATCCCCGTAATCTCGGTTGTCTTTGGCCCAATTTCCAATTGCGGGTCGATCAGTTCCGTCCATTGGTCGACAATTTCTGCGCCTTTCATTTTGACAGCAGCGATCTCGATGATTGTATGCTCTGAGGCGTTTAACCCCGTCGTCTCCGTATCAAACACGACGTATTCGGTATTTTCATCAATGGAGAGATTGTTGTCTACTTGCATGTTGTAAACGATATCGATACCATCCTCGACTACGTAGGCTTCCATACCGAGAATGCATTTGATGTTGTTCTTTTTGGCGATGGAATACGCCTCTGGAAAAGCCTGCACGACACCATGGTCAGTGACAGCAATTGCTTTATGACCCCACTTTGCTGCCGTCGAGACCAGTGATTTTACGGATGCAACGGCATCCAGCGCACTCATCGGCGTATGGCAGTGGAGCTCGACACGTTTTTCTTCCGCGTGATCTTTGCGAATGACCTGCTCAATCTGGTTCAAATCATTGGCATTCATCACAAGATCGCGTACAAATGTGTCATGCTGTACACTTCCCCGTACTTTCACCCACATGCCGTCTTTCAGCAATTCAAGCATTTTCACGTCTTCTTTATCGCGAGAGAACATCTTCACCGTGAGAGAATCCGTATAATCCGAAACGTTGAACGTGAGCAAATGGCGTCCACTGCGAAGCTCTTTAACTTCTACGTTAAATACGGTTCCTTGGATGACGATACGGCGTTCCTCATCTTGAATCTCGCAAATCGGGATCGGCGCATCTTTGATTTCATAGCCCATCATGAGCGTAGTGACAGCCTCAGCTTTATCAGACGATTTGTTCTCTTGCTGAACAGCTGTCATCACAACTTCGACGAGAGCACGCTCTTCCTCTTTACGTTGCTCCTCAAAGGCCTTATACGCGTCATCGCTTTCTTCCCCATGGAAAGTAAAGCGCATCGAGCAATCGGTAGCTTTTTGGAAAGCAGCCAAAAGCTCATTATCCGCTCGTTTACGCTTGGCAACCTCAACGGACATCTCCGTTGGCAAGTACACCTTGACTTCCTGTTGGTCGACCTGCTTACGTGCTTGACGCATCGTACCTGCCAAGGAGTTCAGAGCTGGCTCCAGACCCGCCAGCAAGACATCCCAATACTCTTCGACTACATGATCGAGTGATGGCTTTTGGAGATAATGAAATCGGGTATCTACTTTGGCTAGATGCGAAAATGTATGCGTCAATCGCTTCGTAAAAGCTGCATAAACATCTGCAGGTATCATTCTCGGGAGGGCAAAGTGAAAAACCCATTCTTTGTTCTGCTTATACAGCTCTAACTTTTCAATCTGAGCATCAAGAAAAAATCGCTCCACCCATTCGTCAGGAACTTCCATTTGCTTGACCAATAGGGAGAAGCGATGCTTTTGCTCTTGTAAACGGTCCACGGTTTTCCCACCTTCCCTATAAGTGAGCGTTCAAACAAGAAAAAGAGGCACTCCCCTTTAAGCTAGGGGAGTACCCCGTAAAAATTCGACAAAATCCTTCTTATTCCTGCATGCAACTAGTTACCGAACAAGGCAGCTCCTGTTTGGTCAACACGAGATAAGTGACCTTTCACTTCATCGACCAATTGATCCAGCTTCACATCATGTGTTTCACCGTTTTTGCGGATACGCACTTCAACTGTTCCTTCTTGTGCAGCTTTATCGGAAACCGTAATACGCAGAGGCAATCCAATCAAATCGGCATCTTTAAACTTCACACCAGCACGCTCAGGACGATCGTCAAACAAAACTTCTACGCCAGCCTTGCACAATGCTTCTGTAATTTGTTCACTAGCTTGCCGTTGCTCTTCTACTTTAACATTGACCGGAATCACATGCACATGGAAAGGTGCAACAGATACTGGCCAAATGATTCCATTTTCATCATTGTTCTGCTCGATCACTGCCGCAATCGTACGAGATACACCGATTCCGTAGCAACCCATGATCATTGGTTGACTGCGACCATTCTCATCCAGGTAGGTAGCACCCATCGCTGTGGAGTATTTCGTACCCAGCTTGAATACGTGACCGACTTCTACACCACGTGCAAACTTGATAACACCACCTGTACGAGGGCACTCGTCGCCTTCTGTAATGTTGCGCAAGTCAGCGTACTGGGAAACCGTGAAATCACGGCCAGCAACTACGTGAGTCAGATGATAGTCTGTTTCATTGGCACCGACGACACCATCATAAACTTCTTGAACAAAATTGTCCGCAATGATTTCCACTTTTTCAGGATCAATGCCAACAGGGCCAACAAATCCTGCAGGAGCTCCTGTTACCGAAACGATATCCGCTTCAGAAGCCAGCCCTACGATCGTCGCATCATACAAGTTTTTCAGCTTCACTTCATTGATCTCATGATCACCGCGCACCAGAACCATAACCAGCTTGTCGTCTATGCGATAAATGAGGCTCTTGATGATTTGCTTTGCTTCGATTTGCAGTGCTTCTACCAATTGGTCGATCGTTTTGGTACCAGGCGTATGCAATTTTTCGCGAGCTGGCGCTTCTGTTGCTGGCTTCGCAGATGGCTTGTACACGACTTCTGCTTTTTCCAAGTTGGCCGCATAATCGCCTTCTTCAGAATAAGCAATCGTGTCTTCCCCAATGTCGCACAGCGCCATGAATTCGTAAGTGCCTTTTCCGCCGATTGCACCTGCATCCGCTTCTACTGCACGGAAGTTCAAGCCTACACGGGTAAAGATGTTCGTGTACGCATCATACATCGCCTGGAAGTTGCGATCCAGACCTTCTTGTGACGTATCAAAAGAGTAAGCATCCTTCATAATAAACTCGCGGCAACGAATCAAACCGAAGCGTGGACGCACTTCATCACGGAACTTGGTTTGAATTTGATAAAGGTTGATCGGGAGTTTTTTGTAAGAGTTAATCTCATCACGCACGAGACTCGTAATGACTTCTTCGTGGGTTGGACCCAAGGCAAAAGGACGATCATGACGGTCACGCAGGCGAACGAGCTCGGGACCGTATACATCCCAACGACCCGTTTGATGCCACAGCTCAGCTGGTTGCATCGCTGGCATCAACAGCTCTTGTCCCCCAGCATTGTTCATTTCTTCACGCACAATCGCTTGGATTTTGTGCAGGGAACGGAGCGCCAGGGGCAGGTACGTATAAATACCGGAAGCCAGTTGGCGGGCCATACCAGCACGGAGCAGCAGCTTGTGGCTGGCAATCTCCGCGTCGGATGGCACTTCCCGCAGGGTAGGGATCAACATTTGACTTTGCTTCAACACGTGCGTGTCCTCCTTATGCCTTATCAGCAATCAACGTGCATTACCCTACAGTTGTAGGTTTTTGCTCGTTTACAATTTCATTAATTTCTTTCATCAGCTCTTCAAACAACTCGGTTTCTTTTACTTTCCGAACAATTTCACCATTACGGAAAATCAAGCCCTCGCCATTTCCGCCGGCAACGCCTACATCAGCTTCACGAGCTTCACCAGGACCATTAACCGCGCAACCCATTACCGCTACTTTTAACGGTACTTTCAGCGTCGAAATAGCATCTTCGACTTTTGTTGCCAAGCCAATCAGGTCAATTGCGCATCGACCGCAAGATGGGCATGCAATAACCACTGGATCGTTGTTCACGATATCCAAGCTGCGAAGGATTTGTTTCGCTACTTTAATTTCTTCAACAGGATCAGCCGTCAGGGATACGCGGATGGTGTCACCGATTCCCATCGACAATACCGTTCCAATTCCAACTGAAGATTTAATGCTACCGGAAAACTGTGTACCTGCTTCTGTAACACCGACATGCAGTGGATAGTTGCGTTTCTGTGCCATCAACGAATATGTTTGGATCATTGTTGGAACATCGGAAGACTTCAAGGAAATGACGATGTTGTCGTAATTCAAGTCTTCCAGAATTTGCACGTGGTCTATCGCACTTTCTACGATCGCTTCCGGAGAAGGGTAACCGTATTTCTCCAAAAGTCTTCTCTCCACTGAACCGGAGTTGACCCCGATACGGATCGGAACATTGCGCTCGCGGCACGCTTCCACTACGCGTTGCGTTTTTTCTTTCGAACCGATGTTTCCTGGGTTGATCCGAATTTTATCAATCCCGCTCTCCAGTGCAATCAACGCGAGCTTGTGGTCGAAATGAATGTCGGCAACAAGCGGCAATGGGGAGCGTTCTTTAATTTTTTTGATGGCACGGGCTGCATCTTCATTGATGACGGCCAAGCGAACAATTTGGCAACCGACATCGTGCAGTCTCTGAATCTCAGCCAGAGTTTTTTCTACATCACGCGTGTCTGCTGTCGTCATCGACTGGATGACTACGCTTTTTTGGCCCCCGATTTGCACTCCACCTACAAAAACCGGTTTCGTCTCCTCGCGCTTGAACATTTTGCACCATCCTTTTAGGTATGTCTGTTTTTCTTTCTATCGTGTTAGTACGTGATTAGGAGAACAAGCGTTGCAGATCATTCCAAGTCACTACCAAAATCAGCAACATCAAAAAGGCAAAGCCCAGGAAATGAACCATTCCTTCTTTATGCGGGTCAACAGGTCGACCACGCAACGCCTCTACTCCCAAGAATGCAAGACGTCCGCCATCTAAGGCAGGCAGTGGCAACAGATTGAACAATCCAAGGTTAATGCTCAATACAGCAGCCCATTTCAATAGAATCGCCATACCTTGTTGAGCAACCTCTCCTGTCATCTTGAAAATACCGACTGGACCACTCAAGTCCTTCAGCCCATATTCACCCGTCACGAGCATTCCCAAGCTTTTCAGGATCATCATCGTAAACTCGTAAGTGGAAGTTGCACCGTATTTCAGAACCTCTCCCGGGGCAAACGTGAGTGCATTGGTTACCATGATTTTGCCCACGTTATTTTCGTCTTTCCCTACTTTAACTGGCACAGTCATACGCTGGCCATTGCGCTCGTACTCAAATGTTAATTGTTGGTCCGGCGCTTTGCTAATCTTCTCTACAACGTCTTTCCACGAGGATACAGGCTGACCTTGAATCGCGATCACCTTATCACCTGGCAATAATCCAGCTTGAGCAGCAGGTCCTCCCGGAATCACATTCCCCAGATGGCTGCCATTCGGTACGCCGTACAAGAAGCCGATCACGATAAACAAAACAAACGCCAGCAAAAAGTTGGCTGCAGGTCCTGCAAAAATCGCCCAAAAACGTTGGGAAACTGTCTTGCCTTTGAACTGTCTGTTCAGAGGAGCAATCTGTACTTCTTGTCCATCCTTGACCAGCTGAGCCTGTGGATGAACAGCAAATGTCTTCTGCTCTCCATCTAGTTCAAGCACGATATTTAAATTTTGCTCCAGATCAAAATGTACTACCGTACCGGTAATCGCACGAGGTGAACCAGTACTTGGCCCATCGAGCAAAATATGTGTGACCTTTCCTAACGCATCCCGCTCCACGCTTACTTCCATGTGCGGTTTCAACATATCCATTTCCGGGTCTTCCCCCGCCATGCGAACGAGACCACCAATGGGCAACAGGCGTAAGGTGTATTCCGTTTCTCCCCGCTTCACGCGAAAAATTTTTGGCCCCATTCCCAGTGCAAATTCACGACATAAGATTCCTGCCTTCTTGGCCAGAAGGAAGTGTCCTAGTTCGTGCACAAAGACAAGTACCCCAAATACAACTACAATCGCGAGAATTGATTCAACGGAATCCAGGTTGGGCAAAGGCAAGTGAACAGCCACCTTTCTGTCAAGTATCTAACACTCATATTTCCTTAGATGGAGACGAGCGCATAAGAGCGTGCCCACTCATCAGCTGCAAAAATATCTGTAAGCTCTGGACTCGCTACACCCGGGTGAGCTTCGCACGTTTTTCGGACGACCTTTTCGATGTCCAAAAAACTGATCGCTCCCTTCAAGAACCTATCAACTGCGACCTCATTAGCTGCATTTAGTACTGCAGTATGCGTACCACCTGCCATGCCGCACTCGTACGCTAATTTTAACAGAGGATAACGCTCATAATCCATGGCTGCAAAATGAAGCGTGGCGATCTTGACTAAATCAAGTGGTTCCGTAGGCAGTCCTTTTCTGATGGGATAGCTCATGGCGTACTGAATCGGAACCTTCATATCCGGCGTACCGAGTTGGGCCATGACCGCTCTGTCTTTGTATTCTACCATAGAGTGTATGATACTTTCATAATGCAATACGCATTCGATTTGCTCATAAGGTAAATCGAACAGCCAATGAGCCTCGATCACTTCAAAACCTTTGTTCATCATGGTAGCAGAATCGATGGTAATTTTTGCACCCATGCTCCAATTCGGATGAGCCAATGCCTGCTCTACTGTCACTTGCTGTAGATCCTCGCGAGAGAGGTGACGGAAAGAACCTCCTGAAGCGGTCAAAATGACCCGCGCCACATCTTCCTTGCGCTCCCCTTGCAGACATTGGTAGACAGCTGAATGCTCGCTGTCTACTGGAATAATCGATACGCCTTTTTCTTTCGCTCGTTTCATGACGACAGGGCCAGCGCTCACTAGTGTCTCTTTGTTGGCCAGTCCAATTGTTTTTCCCGCCTCAATCGCAGCGAGTGTAGGTGCGACCCCTACACTGCCGACAACAGCGGTCATAACGAAATTGGCAGCTTCATGACGGGCAACCAGTTCCAATCCTTCCGCCCCGTAAACGATTTCTGGTTGAGACTTACCCGCCAATCTATCTCGCAGTTCAACGGCAGCCTCCTCATTTCCCACAGAAACGAGCTCGGGCTTGAATTTTTCCACCTGGCGTGTCAATAGATCGACGTTTGTACCAGCAGCCATAGCCACCACCGAAAAATCCTCAGGATGCTGGTCTACGACTTCAAGCGTACTCGTTCCAATTGACCCCGTTGAACCTAAGAGCGCTATTTTTTTCACGGATTTCACCCTCTATATCTCTTTCTATATGCAAAAGGTTTTAGACAATACCTAATAGATGTAGAACCGGAAAGACGAGCAAAAAACTATCAAAGCGATCCAAAACGCCCCCGTGACCCGGAATGAGCTGTCCTGAATCTTTTACATGGAAATGTCTCTTGAAAGCCGACTCAACCAAATCACCCAATTGCCCGACGATCCCCGCAACAAGTGCGATAGTCAAAGCCTGATCAATCGCAAAATGTCCAAAGCTTGCATTGATGGAAAGGACAATCAAGACAGAAGCGACGAGACCTCCTAAGGCCCCTTCCACCGTCTTGTTTGGACTTATTTCTGGCCACAGTTTACGCTTACCTATTGCTTTTCCCACAAAATAGGCGCCCGAATCAGTCGACCAGATTCCCATAATGACCATGACCGTCAGCATGAATCCTTCAGGTAGGTTTCGGGTAGCGGCCATATAAGTAAAACCGTAGCCTATGTATAACGCCCCCACCAACGTAAGGGCGACGTGTTCAATGTGAAACTGATTTTTCCGTAAAACGGAGTAAATCAACAAGAGCAGGATGACGGGCAGCATCAGATCCGGCATGCTGATACTGAGCCAATCCGAAAATAATAGAGACGGCCACAAAATGCTTAACATCAATACATATCCGAGCAATCCTGCCAAATAAAATGACTGAATGCCAGCCATTCTCATAAATTCAAAATAGCCAATGACAGCCAGTAAAAACACCAATAGTGAGTACCAAACTCCACCAGCATACATCAATAATAGAAAAGCAGCCCCACCAATCAGGCCTGTTATTATACGTTGCTTCAACTGATTCCACCTCTCGGTTATACCGCCCCGTAGCGACGAGCTCGGCCTTGGTATTCCACGATTGCTTGATAAAAATGTTCACGGGTAAAATCAGGCCATAGCACGTCCGTAAACCATAATTCTGTATATGCCAATTGCCACAGCATAAAGTTACTCAAGCGAATCTCTCCACTTGTGCGAATCAAGAGGTCTGGATCGGGAATTTCGCTTGTATACAGGTAGCTCGATATCAATTCCTCAGTCAGTTGCTCTGGTTGAAGCTCACCTGCTTTTACTTGTGCCGCCATCTCTGAAAATGCTTTCGCAAGTTCATCTCGCCCGCCGTAATTCAGAGCAAAATTCAATTGCAGACCGCTATTGTCCTTCGTTTTCTCTTCTGCTTCCAGCAGTGCTTTCAGCGTATGAGAAGGCAGCTCGTTTTTACTGCCCAGCATGCGAATGCGAACACCACGTTCTATTAATTCATCCAATTCTGTCGACAAAAATTCCTGCGGAAGTTTCATGAGAAAATCCACTTCATCGCGTGGGCGCTTCCAATTTTCGGTAGAGAATGCGTACATCGTCATATAACGCACACCGATCTCGTCTGCAGCCTTGACGACTTCCTTTACTGCTTTCATTCCTGCACGGTGCCCGGCAACCCGGGGTAAACTGCGCTTGTTGGCCCAACGACCGTTGCCATCCATAATAATCGCCACATGTTCCGGGATCTTACCGGAACGATCCAACTCGGCTGGCTCCGTTTGCTTTTCTTTGCGGCCCCATTTGCGCGCCAGATGTTCTAACATAAAGTGTTCCCCCGTAATGAGAGATATAGACGTACATCCCCCTCAATCGAGGGGGATTACCATTACCTATACTTCCAAAATGTCTTTCTCTTTGTCCTTAACGATCTTGTCAACTTCGGCGATGAATTTATCCGTCGCTTTTTGTATGGTTTCTTGATGACGACGGGAATCGTCCTCAGAAATGGTAGCAGCTTTTTCCAGCTTTTTGATTTCATCGTTTGCATCACGACGGATGTTACGAATAGCTACCTTTGCTTCTTCTCCACCTTTTCCTGCCAGCTTCACGAGCTCTTTACGACGCTCTTCTGTGAGTGGAGGAATCATCAGACGGATAATCACACCATCGTTGGATGGGGATATTCCCAAATCCGATTGTTGCAGCGCACGGTCAATTTCTTTGAGCGCGGTTTTATCCCAAGGCTGGATAGTCAGCATACGTGGTTCTGGAACGCTGATGTTTGCCAATTGGCTAATCGGCGTTGGAGTTCCGTAGTAGTCTACTGTAACACGCTCCAGCATCGCTGGGTTCGCACGACCTGCACGCAGGCTAGACAGATCTCTTTTCAAAGCATTGATCGCTTTATTCATGCGATCTTCCATGTCTTTTAGCACAGTTTGTGGCATAATTATTCCCCTTTCACTAGAGTACCGATTTTGTCGCCCATTACTGCCCGACGAATATTGCCTTCTTCAGAAATGTTAAAGACGATCAACGGAATACTGTTATCCATGCACAGGCTGGACGCTGTTGAATCCATGACACCTAAACCTTTATTCAGCACTTCCAGGAATGTCAACTGGTCGTACTTCTTAGCGTTCGGGTCAAGGCTTGGATCTGCAGTGTACACACCGTCTACCTTGTTTTTCGCCATCAGGATTACTTCAGCTTCAATTTCAGCTGCACGCAGAGCAGCAGTCGTATCCGTTGAAAAGTAAGGGTTACCAGTACCGGCAGCGAAGATGACCACACGCATTTTTTCCAAATGACGAATGGCACGACGGCGTATGTATGGTTCTGCTACCTGTCTCATCTCAATCGAGGTTTGAACACGAGTCGGGACGTTCACTTTTTCTAACCCATCCTGCAAGGCGAGTGAGTTCATAATTGTGGCCAGCATCCCCATGTAATCGGCTGTTGCCCGATCCATTCCTTTAGAGCTGCCGGAAAGTCCGCGCCAGATGTTACCTCCTCCGACGACTACTGCGACTTGTACACCCAATTCTACGATTTCCTTGATCTGGTTAGCGACGGAGAAAATTACCTTTGGGTCAATCCCATACCCTAAGTCCCCCGCCAAAGCTTCCCCACTCAACTTTAACACAACCCGTTTATAGGCAGGAAGTGGCATGTGAAACGGCCTCCATTCATGAATCATTCTCTGTGCCCAGTCTGCATTCCTTCTAATTGGGAACAGGTACACACTGCTATTTACATGCAGAAAGTTTCACACAAAGTGAAACTCTCGCTTTGAAAATAGGGAACACGAAGGTGTTCCCTATAACCTTTATTATTGCTTATTAACTTGAGCCATTACTTCAGCTGCGAAGTCTTCTTGTTTCTTCTCGATACCTTCGCCTACTTGGAAGCGAGCGAATCCTTTCAAGGTAGCGCCTGCTTCTTTCAACAGAACAGCTACTTTCTTGTCAGTATCTTTTACGAATGGTTGCTCAACCAGTACGTATTCTTCGAAGAATTTGGAGAGGCGGCCTTCTACCATTTTCTCAACGATGTTAGCAGGTTTGCCTTCAGCCAGTGCTTGGTTTTTCAGAACTTCACGCTCACGCTCGATCTCATCAGCGGAAACTTCTTCACGGTTAGCAAAACGTGGGTTGGACGCTGCTGCGTGCATGCCCAGGTCGCGAGCCAGTGTCTCGTCTTGTGTACCTTCCAAAGTAACCAGAACGCCGATACGGCCACCCATGTGGAGGTAAGCACCGAATGCGCCGTTGTCTGTTTTCTCGGAGAGTGCAAAACGACGGAAGGAGATGTTCTCTCCGATAGTCGCGATTTTCTCATTGATTACATGACCCAAAGTCTCGCCAGCACCTTTGAAAGGTTGCTCCAGCGCTTCTTCAACAGATGCAGGGCGTTGGGATACAACGTGCTCAGCGATGTCTTTAACGAGTGCTTGGAACTCAGGGTTTTTACCTACGAAGTCAGTTTCGCAGTTCACTTCAACAACTGCTGCTACGTTTCCAGCTACCGCTGTTGCAGTCAAACCTTCTGCTGCGATACGACCAGATTTTTTTGCTGCTTTCGCTACACCGCGCTCACGGAGCAAGTCAATCGCTTTTTCCATGTCGCCTGCTGTTTCTTCCAGCGCGCGTTTGCAATCCATCATACCTGCGCCTGTACGCTCGCGCAGTTCTTTAACAGCTTGTGCACTAATTGCCATTGAGTGAAACCTCCTCGAAAAGTTACGATCTTATTATAATCGAAAAGCAAGTCACCTGTTAACCTTGGCGACGCTATTCAGCAAAAAAGGATGGACGGGGGTTCTGACACCCTCAGTCCACCCTTTAACACACATGCTTACGCAGTTGTTGTTGCTTGTTGCTCTGTACCTTGGTTTCCTTCCAGGAGAGCGTCTGCCATTTTAGCAGTGAGCAATTTCACAGCGCGAATTGCGTCATCGTTACCTGGGATCACATAATCGATTTCATCTGGATCGCAGTTAGTATCTACGATCGCAACGATTGGGATACCCAATTTACGAGCTTCTGCTACAGCGATGCGCTCTTTACGAGGATCGATGACAAACAGAGCGTCAGGCAGTTTATCCATGTGAGCGATACCGCCCAAGAATTTTTCCAGACGATCCATTTCTTTGCGCAGAACGATAACTTCTTTCTTAGGCAATACTGCGAAAGTACCATCGTTTTCCATGCGTTTCAGCTCAGCCAAGCGAGCAGTACGTTTTTTGATGGTTGTGAAGTTTGTCAGAGTACCACCCAACCAACGTTGGTTGATGAAGTAGTGACCTGTACGTTCTGCTTCTTCTTTAACGGATTCTTGTGCTTGTTTCTTCGTACCAACGAAGAGAATTTTTCCGCCGTCTTGAGCGAGTTCACGTACGAAATTGTACGCTTCCTCTACTTTTTTAACGGTTTTTTGCAGGTCGATAATGTAGATTCCGTTACGTTCGGTGAAGATATAGCGAGCCATTTTCGGGTTCCAACGACGAGTTTGGTGACCGAAGTGTACACCAGCCTCGAGCAATTGTTTCATCGAAATTACTGCCATATTTCACACCTCCTTCAAAAATGGTTTTTGTGATGCCTACCTCCGCCACACCGCATGTTCCAAGCAATTCTGCCTTAGGCAGCACCGTTGCCGGAATTGGTGGACGTGCGATTTCAACACCGTAAATGAATATATCATATGGGAGTTTCAATTGCAACAAACGAATTCCATTTATTTCGTAAAAAAAGTTTTGACCCTTCTTGGCAGAGGACAAATGGACACATTTGGTTACATTGAAAAAACCGCCTATTTTTTAGGCGGTGTTGTGATCAACTTGACGATGTCTGCTTCCTGAGCGGCGGTCGACACTTCATAGGTACCTACACGAATACGATTTAGCTTGTCGCTCGCACGTAGCTGTGCCACAAATTGATTGTCGGCAGGAAGGATTCCTTCCTTTACTAGAATCTGCGCTACATCCTCTGCAGTTGCTTTGTAAGGGACAGTGAAAGATACCTTCTTATTTGCTACTGGCGCTTCTACTGTCGGAGCTTTAGGTGCCAACGTATTGGGTGACGTTGGTGTCTGCGTATTCGGTACGGTTGGAGTAGACTGGCCGTCCTTACTCTCTGGATTCGTTGGCGGAATGACCTTTTGTTCCGATGAAGCTGCAGGTGTCGTAGGCTGTACTGTTGGCGGCTGCGGCTGCTTAGTCACAGGCGCCACGGTTTGACCTACCTTTGGCGTAACTGGCGCCTTAGGCACTCCAGGAGCTGGCTGTACGTTCACTTTCTTTTCTTCCTGCCACTGTTTGTATTCTTCTGCTGTAAGTACGACCATTTCCAGCTCTTGTGCAGCTACTTTCATTTGATCGACAGTCAGGGCTGGTGCTTGCGCAGTTTGCTTAGGCGCTAACAGTCCAATAATGGAGGTAGCCACAATCAGTCCTGCTCCAAATCCAAATAATAGCTCTTGTTTACGCATCGGCAAGACCTCTCTCATGCCTGTCAGCCAAGGAAAAGACCAAATCGATTTCCCCTCTGCCGGCACCGAGTCGTTTTGCGATCTCATCCCGAGACAAACCTTCTTTACTCAGCTCAAAGGCACGGCGATAACGTTCTCGCAGTGCCAGCATATCCACCTCTTGAACTTGAGGTGCTGGTTCTATCCTATCCGTATCATTTGGAGCCTCTTGCTTGTGACTCTCACTCTTTTGCCATTCTTCTTCTATATTGTCTAATCGCTTGCGCAAACTAGCGATATCCTCGAGAAGATCCGCTCTCATTTCCTGCCATTCTGCAGAAAGAAGATGGGTTTCTTGCTTTACCTGTTTTTGAAGACGCTGCACGCTTTTTTCGAGCTCGTCCTTGTCCGTCGTGCGTTGTGTCGGTATTGAGGAAAAGGAGTCAACAGGCTGCTTCTTTTTAATGACAAAAGCAAGAAGCATACTGATCATTCCTGCTCCAATCAGGATGGGATACACTACGTCCATGTTGTCCACCTTTATTTCTGGCTTGACTTCGTTTATAAAGAAATATCTATAATACGTCCACGCAATGGATCTCTCATGAGATCAGCATTCGTAGATACACCTTCGCTCGATTCGGACAATTGACTTCCAGCGGATTCTTTTTTGTCCTGATGTTCTTGCTGTCCTTGCTTTTTTTCTCGTTCGCGTATCTGGTTCTTTTGTGATTGCTCAAGATCGCTCGGGCGCTGGCGCATATGTTCATCCAGGTCTCTTCGCTGATCAATCATTGATTGTTGTTCATGCATGGTTCGTTGTTGCTGATGCTCCTGAATTCGGCTGACTTCTAGCGTACGTGGTATTGCCACCTGCAATTCAACCGCTTTCAAACTCATATGGCCCCAACTCCCTTTGTCACACTAAGTATGTAAGCATCCTTGATTAGATGAGAGTTGCTGTGCTAATTTCACCGTCCAGCACAATAAATCGCGTTCTCGCATACTCGTGCTTGATAAAGTGCACCAGCTTTCCAAACGTCATTTTGATTCCTGGATACATCACATGATATGCCTCAATAGCTGCTGGTCCTTCCCCTTTCAGCTCGAGTTCAATATCATTTCTGCGTGCTTCCAATTCCTTGCTTTCTTTTTCCAAAACCAAACGAGTATTGGTTAGCTTGATTTGCATGAGACGTTTGTCTGCTGGAAGTTCTTTGCTAACTTGAAGAATCTGATTAATAACGCCTAGGCCTTGATCTGTTTTGCGTAAATTTTCATACACATTTTGTAGTTCTTTTTGAATGTTCGCCAGTTCTTGTCTTAATTCTGGTTTTACTCCTACTTCGAGTATCGTAGGAGTGGCGCTGCTGTTCCCAAATACTCGTGCCACAATTTTTTCCCCAGCTTGAAGCACTCCACCAATAATGAAGCCTTTTGCTCCTTTGCAGATGATTTGCTTTCCGGCTCGTATGGTTGAGAACATGATGCTTTGTGAAACAACCACTTGATTGCCAGCCGTTACATTGGCGTTTTGGATAAAGGATGTCCGAACATCTTTCCCCGCAACAATGCAGCCTTTGTCCTGAGCAACAATCCCGCTTTTGATTTCAATAGAGCCCTCCGCGTACAACTCGGCCCCTTCTACACTGCCAAGTACACGGATATCTCCGGATGACTTTACGCGAAAGCCATTCAATACGTTCCCGCGAATGACCACCGTTCCCACAAAATCAATATTGCCAACACCAAAATCGACATCCCCGTTTACTTCAAATACGGGAAACACGTTCATTTTTGCCTGTTCTGTGAAGGAGACTTGTCCGTCAATAGCGGCGTATAGCATCGTCCGCTCTTGATTGAGCACAACATTTTTCCCAGGCTTTATGTTTATTTCCTTGCCGGCTTTGGGAGCGATGGGCTCTCCGGTAACTGCTGTGCCTGGTTGTCCCTGGCTTGCTGATATTTTACGTGCCAAGAGTTGTCCTTTTGCCACATTAGGGATTGTCGTCACATTATAAAAATCAACTCGACCATCCTCTAGCTCTTTTGGACCTTCCCCTTCATTAATAGATGCCAAATAGGGGTACTCGATAGTCGCATCGGTTCCGGCCACAGGTGCAATCCCCTGAGCAACCTTTACTCTCGCATTTGCATACTTCGCGGGTAAGGTACACAAGTTCTGGACTACATCATCGAGAATTCCATACTTCACATTGCTTGTTTGTAATGCTTTGTAAACATCTGTTTCCAAGACGACAATTTCGTCGATATCTTGTTCGTCCGCACGTAGAAGTACCTCAGCCTCCAATTTATCAGCTGAAATTTTTACTTCTATTTTATAATTCCCGATTCCTTCCATCATTCTACCCCTCTCAAGCTTGGGTAATGTCCCCTTACATTAATTGCGATTTCCATCTGGACAACGCAGAACGAAGTCGGAAAAGAGCTTTGGAGTGCAACTGGGATATTCTTGAAGGTGACAAGCTCATGATTTCCGCAATTTCTGATAAGGTCATTTCTTCAAAATAAAACAAGGAGACAACCAATCGTTCCTTTTCAGGCAATTTGTCGATGACCGTTACTAGAACCTCTTTTAAGCTGGATACTTCCGCCACATTATCAGGGCGAGGTGTGAGCTCGTCAATGATATACGAATGTCTTGCTGTTTTTTGTTCGTCTTCATCCCCTACTGCCTCATCGATAGAAACCATGCTGGCAAGAGAGGTTTCCAAGAAAACCTGTTGAAGCTCCTTTTTGCTTATTCCCAGATAATTAGACACTTCTTGATCGGTTGGCATTCGCAGCATTTGCTGTTCCAAGGTGGTGTATGCTTCTTCGATTTTTTTGGCCTTGTCTCGAACAGTACGAGGGATCCAGTCGTTCTCGCGTAGTCCATCGATCATTGCACCACGAATCCGCCACATGGCGTACGTCTCAAATTGGAGACCCCGGGTATGATCGAATTTAGCCAAAGCGTCCAATAGTCCAAAGCGCCCATAACTAATCAAGTCATCCTTGTCCACATTTGCTGGCAAATTAATCGCCAACCGATTTGCCACCTTATCTACCAGTGGCAAAAACCGCGTGACCAAGTCAACCTCCGCCTCGCGACTTCCCTCTTGTTTCCACATGACCCATTTATCGAACTCTTTTGCTTTTTCTTGACTGGTTAGCCGTGCCACGAATAGTCACCAACCTTTACTCATCTGATAAGCGCCTAACGACCTCTGCAACGGTGGCTGGATCCTCAGTAGGATGAACCCTTTCCATCTTGTTGATTGAGAGTGGTGCAAATGTTTGATCTTCCTGTTCTAATAGTTGTCCAATTTCCAGTACGACCCCACCTTCCGCTAGAGGAGAGCCTGTCTCCTCTAGCGTGTCCGTAACCATTGGTGGAGTAGATGACTGTATGAACGTTGCGAGCAGCCAACGAATTGGAAATGCAGCGAGGAAGAATAGGACAAATGCGATACCTGCTCTCTCCAGTGATACGAGCCAGACATTACTCGCCACAGCCGTACCCAGCGTCACAAGAAATGCGAGCATTCCTAATCCAAAATTAATCCAAATGGTTCCTAACATTTGTTATACTTCCTTCACACCTTGATTTACGGTCCTGATTTGAAGAATGCCGTTTGTGGCATCTAACTCTATTGTCCGACCGCAGTTTCCCCCTGTATCTTCTGCCACGATCTTTATATGAGCATCCTTCAATGCAAGTTTGCACGCCTCTACATTCCGAGGCCCAATCCGCATGGTGTCATTATTCCCTAAAAATGCGAACATTTGTGCACCGCCAGCCAATTTTGCAACTGTGTGTCTGGTCTCAGCACCAGCCTTCACCATCAACTGAATCAGATGGGGGATTGCTGTATCCGCATACTTGCCTATTGTTAGCTCCCCGCTTTTAGCCAAAGACGATTCAGGGAGCATAACATGTGCCATACCTGCAATTTTATGGATATGATCGTAGAGCACTACCCCTACGCAAGAACCTAAACCGGTAGTACGCAGCTTACTCGGCGGCTTTGCCACACCAAGATCAGCCATCCCTATCTTAATAATCTCCATCGAACGGAACCCCTAATGAACGAAATAGTGTTGGGAGCGATTCAGGATCAGGAATTAAGAAAAAGTTCCCTTTTACTTGTTCATTGCCTTCGAAAAAAGCGGTGTCAATCGTGAGGGCAAAGTCACCCGCTTGACCCAACGCTATTAATCCATAACTTAGAATAGCTCCAGCCATATCCACAGCGAGTGCAGGTACAGACGGTTGTAAATTTAATTGTGTAAAATCAGCTAACGATGATAGATAAGAGCCTGTTAAGATGTTGCCAATCTCATGCAGCGCTGAAATCTCCAGCTCTTCCCACTCGTACACATCTTTATTAATTCCTGTAATTTGTTCGAGTAGGTGCTTGGCAGAATCCAAATCAAGGATGAAAAACATGTTCCCTGGACAATCGCCTTCAACGCGGAGGAAGACGGTCACTACTACAGTTTCCGCTCCTCCTACACAATCTGCGACTTCGTCGAAAGGGATAATCTTGACTTGTGGAACTTTCATATCGATTTCTTTTTGTATGAGCTTGGAGAGAGCCGTGGCAGCGTGACCAGCACCGATGTTCCCGATTTCCCGTAAAACGTCAAATTGGAAATCTCCAAACTTCGTAAAATCGCCCATTTTACTTACCCCTCAATTGCGTCCAACTGCTTGATTTCCTCAGTGCTCAATACTTTATCGAGATTTAAGAGGATTAACAGTCGTTTATCCAGCTTAGCGACACCTCGCAAATAAGCGGCTTCCACTCCTCCAACAACCTCTGGAGGCGGTTCAATCGCATCAACTGGTATATCGATAACATCGTTAGCAGCATCTACAATGAGACCCACTTCCAATTCACCTACGGCCACGATAATGATTCGAGTTGCTTCGGAATAGACGCTTTCTTCGAGACTAAAGCGATTGCGTAGGTCAATAATCGGTGTCACAACGCCACGCAGATTAATAACCCCTTTGACGAAACTAGGCGTTCGCGGAACTCTTGTGATATGCTCCAGCTTTTCAATGGATCTGACCTGATGAACCTCTACGCCATACTCTTCGTCCTTCAATCGAAAGACAATCACTTTGACTTCGCTAATGACTTCTTTTTGATCGAGCATGCGGCTGCCCCTCCTTCTACTTAATCAGCGAGTTACAATCTATGATGAGCGCGACTTGTCCGTCTCCCAAGATCGTTGCACCTGAAATAGCAAATACATTGACCAGATATTTGCCGAGAGATTTTAGAACAATCTCTTGTTGACCGATGAACGAATCGACGACAAGGCCTGCCATTTTCTCACCTTTACGTACGATGACGACTGCCACTTCATCTTCCATCGTTTCCCCATTATCAGGCACTTGGAAAATGTCCTGCAGCGAAACGAGCGGAACTACACGTCCCCGGAAGTCGATCACTTTTTGGCGGTGAGCCATCATGATTTGATCTTTTTTAAATACAGCCGTCTCAATGATGGAGCTGAGTGGGACAGCGTACTTCTCATCTTTCACTTGTACCAGCATCGCGGAAATGATAGAGAGCGTAAGCGGCAATTGAATGAGGAAAATCGTGCCCTGACCGCGCACAGAATCTACGCTGACACTGCCACCCAACGATTCAATTTTGGACTTAACGACATCCAGTCCAACACCACGACCGGAAATATCAGATACAACCTCCGCTGTACTAAAGCCTGCTGCAAAAAGCAACTCGTGGATTTGCTTGTCGCTCATGCTATCTGCAGTAGCAGGATTGACAATCCCTCTCTCAAGCGCTTTTTTGAGAACTTTATCTTTATTGATTCCAGCACCGTCATCTTTTACTTCAATAAATACATGGTTCCCACTGTGGAAAGCGCGGAGCTCGATTTTTCCTTCCTCTGGCTTACCCGCCTTTTTCCGATCTGCTGGAGACTCAATTCCGTGGTCAAGCGAGTTACGCAGCAAGTGATTGAGTGGGTCCCCGATTTCGTCGATGACAGTACGGTCCAATTCTGTCTCCGCACCGATAATCTCCAGATTCACTTTTTTATTCAGATCTTTTTGCAGATCGCGAATCATACGTGGGAAACGATTGAATACTTGCTCCACTGGAACCATCCGCATGGTCAGAATGATGTTTTGCAAATCGCCACTAATCCGACTCATGTGCTCCACGGTTTCTTGCAGTTCATTCTTTCCGATCTCGCGTGCCAACTGCTCCAAACGACCGCGGTCAATGACTAATTCGCTAAACAGATTCATCAAGATATCCAAGCGTTCGATATCCACACGAATTGTTTTTCCACCAGCCGTTGCCTTCTTCACAGGTGCTTGAGGAGCTTCTGCTGCTCCTTTTTCAGCTGGCGCTGGCGTCTGTTGCACTACGGGAGCAGGTGGAGCTTCACTCTTCAATTGAATCGTTTCGATTGTCACATCTTGGATTTCCGAAATGTTAAGAATCGTAGTTCGTACTTTTTCAATCGATTGCTCCGTCACATAGGCGATTTCAAACGATTGTTCAAATCGTTCATTCTCGATATCTTCAACAGCTGGCTTCGTTTTGATCACTTCACCCATGGATTCCAATTGATCAAAAACCATGTAAGAGCGAGCAGCCTTGAGCAAGCAGTTTTCATTCAATGTCACTTTGATCCACAAAACGTTATTTCCGAGCTCCTGAGACTGCTTCAAGACCATCATTGCATAATCGTCCAGCTCATGCTCTTCAGCTGGTGTACTTTCCTCTTGCGGTGCTTCCACGACCATCGTAGCAGCTGCTACTTCCTGCTCGGCTGAAAAATCTCCAGCTACAATCGCCCGCAGCTTCTTTACAATAGCGGATACATCCGCTGAACCGTCTCCACCCTCTGTGATATCGATGACCATGCCTTCAATCAAATCTACGCTCTGAAAAATAGCGTCCATGATATCACTGGTAATCGTTAACTTCTGATTGCGAATCAGGTCAAGTACATTCTCCGCTTCGTGAGTCAAACTCGCCATGTCTTCAAAGCCCATGGTCGCCGACATCCCCTTCAATGTATGAGCGGAACGAAAAATCTCTTTGACGTGGCCAATATTACCCGGATCACTTTCCAAGAGTAACAAGTTGGCGTTGATTGCCTGTAGGTGTTCCTTTGACTCCTCAATAAACATGTCCAAATACTGATTCATATCCATAGGTGATCCACCTCCCAAAAATCAGTGCAAGAGCTTGCACAACAGCTCTGGAATCTTTTCTAATGGGGCCACGTTGTCTGCCAAGCCTGCTTGAATCGCTGCTCGTGGCATTCCGTATACGACACAACTCGACTCATCTTCGATAATACTTGTAACAGCGCCAAGCTCCTTCATACGCTTTAGCCCTTTAGTCCCATCATTTCCCATGCCTGTCATGATGATTGCCCATTTGTCTACGTTTGTCAATTGACTGACTGATTCAAACAGGATATCGACAGACGGTCTGTGACCACCTCGTGGCTCCTCTTGATGTAAATAGGCCTGAAGTCTCCCATTTACTTGACGAACTTCGAAATGGAAGCCTCCTGGAGCGATGTAAGCTGTACCATTTTCCAAATACTCGCCATCGACAACCTCGGTTACTCGAATTTGGCATAACGAGTCTAGCCGATTTGCTAACGATTTCGTGAAACCTGCTGGCATATGCTGAACGATGGCAATTGGTGCCGGAAAATTCGCCGGAATTGCAGTGAGTACACTCTGCAATGCTTTAGGACCACCCGTAGATGTACCTAAAACCACCAGTCTTGCCTTTCCGCCCACTTGTGACCGTATCACGGCAGGCGGGCTCGGTATTTTCGTACGTATTACTGGAGATGCCGGTGCAGCTTTTGATTCGGAAGATACCGGTTTGACTACGCGAGGGATCTGCTTTCTCAAACGTACTTTCGATGCTGCCGCAGCCTTCACGCGCTCGATAAGACGATCGCCCACTTTGTGGATGTCGAGAGAAATTGGACCAGACGGCTTCGTTACAAAGTCAAACGCGCCTAGCTCCAACGCATGAATCGTAGCTTCGGCCCCTTCTTTTGTCAGGCTGCTCAACATGACGATAGGAACCGGGCATTCATTCATCAGCTTTTCCAAAGCGTCCAAACCGTTCATAACCGGCATTTCAATGTCGAGAGTTAGAACATCCGGCGCCAGTTCTTTACATTTTTCAATACATTCGAGTCCATTCTTAGCTCGATCAATCACTTCAATCTCAGGATCCGTTGATAAAATGTCCGAAATTACTTTACGCATGAATGCAGAATCGTCCGTGACGAGAACGCGGATTTTGCTCATTCGAATGTCGCTCCCTTCCTACTTTTATGTCTCATCGTATGAAGTGCCTCAACTTCGCAAGAAATCCATTGAGACCACTGACAGAAGCATCTGAAGTACCCGGACGATCCAAATACCGTTCTACCAGATTTCGTATGCTTCTCGCGGCTTGCGATTGTGGATATGTAAGTAGAAAAGGACGCTGCATTTTAACAGCTTTTGAAACATAAGGATCATCCGAAACATATCCAAGCGACTGAATATCCAGATTCAAAAAGCGTTTGGAAACCATCGCAAGCTTGTCCGCCGTCATTTTCCCTTCTCTCTCCGACGACGCTCGGTTTATCACCAATCGAATGGAGACAGCGGGGTTACGTGCGTGTAGCATCTTGATGACTGCATATGCATCCGTTATCGCTGGTGGTTCGGGGGTGGTAACGAGGATGACCTCGTCTGAGGAGAGCATGAATCGCATGGATTCTTTTGAAAAACCTGCTCCCGTATCAAAAATGATTGTGTCGGCATAGCCTTGCAACGGGTCCAGATGAGAGAATAAGCGATCAAGCTTGTGATCATCTAATTGCATAATCTGTGTAAATCCAGAACCACCCGCGATAAATTCTAAGCCTCCTGGCCCATGCTCGATAATGTCCCAAACAGTCGTATCTGGCTCTAACAAATGAAACAGATGCTTTTTTGGTGTAATTCCCATTAATACATCCAGATTTGCCAGACCCAGATCCAAGTCAAACAAAACCGCCTTATGACCCTTCTCAATCAAACCAAGCCCAAAATTCAAGCTGAAATTGGACTTGCCGACACCACCTTTTCCACTCGTCACTGTCACCAGTCTAGTTGGTCGTGTCTTCTTGTTTTGTAGCATCCGCTCACGGAGTTGCTCTGCTTGGTCACGCATCTGTTTACTCTCCCATAATCATCGTTGAAACCAGCTCGGGTGTAGCTACAACGATATCATCTGGTACATTTTGACCTGTCGTTACATAGGAGAGCTGTAGATTCATCTCCTGACAAACATTCAACATCGTGCCAAAGCTGTTCGTTTCATCCGCTTTTGTAAAAATGACTTGCTTCACTTGAACTTCCGCAAAATTTTGGACGATCGCTTTCATATCGTTGAATTTGGAGCTCAAGCTAAGTACTAGATAGTTCACGCTGTCTTTTCCATGCTCCAACAATTCACGAATGCCTTCCACGTATTCATCGTTGCGAAAATTTCGTCCAGCCGTATCGACAAAAATGAGGTCACAATCACTTAAGCGTTCCATCGCTGCCGCCATTTCTTTCGGAGAAAAGACAACCTCCAGCGGGACATTCAAAATGTTTGCGTACGTCTTCAATTGTTCTACTGCTGCCATTCGATACGTATCAGCCGTGATAAAGCCGATTTTTCGTTTTTCCTTCAACATGCTGTTCGCCGCAAGCTTCGCAATGGTCGTTGTTTTTCCAACCCCTGTCGGACCGAAAAAGAAAGCATACCGTACGTTCTTACCCAGCTTTGGCGAAGATGCTGTATATGGCTCAATCATCGAAGTGATAATCGTTCGGCATACAGCAAATGCTTCTTCCTCCGTCCACTTTTCACCCGGTTGCGACATTTCCATTACTTTTCGAATGATTTCCGCTGTTAGCTCTTCAGTCACTTCTTGTTTCAGTAACTTTGCACGAATAGACTGTATCTCTGGAGGAAGTTGTTCACTTAAGTCATGCACCAACAGCTTTTGAAACATTTGACGCATATCTCGCATTTCAGTGGCAATCGCGTCATGATTACTTGCGGGTAAAGCTCTTTCTTGGGTTGTCATGACAGGAGCATGCTGCTCAGCTGGCTCTCCTTGCTTTTGCACAGCTCTCGTATCTGGGATCTCTTCTTTTGGAGGCGTCGCAACCGCGGTTTGTGTCAACGCGGCTACGACCTGCTCCCTACCTGTTGATTCAACTTGTTGATTCTCCGATGTTTTTGTCACAGTCGGTCTTCGATACGCTTGAGCAGCGGTGTACGTACCCGTCTGCGATTTGGGCAAAACGTTGTTGGTTCGATGTTCAGCTGCTACTGTTGGATTTTCTCGCTCGGATGCCTTTTCATCGACAGCAGCGATTACTTCGATTCGTTGTTTGCCAAACATCCCGAACAATCCACCTGTTTTTATCGGCTTGGAATTAAGAATCACAGCATCCATTCCTAAGTCCGTCCTGATTTTTCCCATTGCTTCTGGCATCGAATCGACAATGTAACGTTTTACCCTCACGAAATGTTCACCATCCCTACGCTTTGCACTTCAACATGTGGTTCGAGCTCGCTGTACGACAAAACGGGAACGTCTGGCATCATGCGATCTACTAATTGACGCAAGTACATTCGGACCGCTGGTGATGAAAGAATGATCGGCTGTTGACCCGAGTTGATCATTTTACTCACTTCAGTCGACATGTTTTGGAATATTCGCTGAGACGTTTCCGGATCCATCGCCAGATAGCTTCCTTGCTCAGACTGTTCCACACGTTCAGAGATTGCTTTTTCCAATCCTGCTCCAGCTGTAAGCACGCGAAGTGGTTGTCCTGGCTCCGTAAATTGGAGTGTGATCTGTCGCGCCATCGCCTGTCTCACATATTCTGTCAGTACATCTGGATCTTTTGTATACAAGGCTTGATCCGCAAGTGCTTCAAGGATGACGTTGAGATTTCGAACAGACACTTTTTCACGCAACAGCTTTTGCAATACTTTTTGTACGTCCCCAATGGCGAGCATACTTGGAATCAGCTCGTCTACGAGAACTGGTGCTGTCTCCCGTACATTGTCGATCAAGGCCCTTGTTTCCTGGCGACCTAACAATTCGTGGGCATGTCGCTTGATGACCTCTGTCAAGTGTGTAGCCACAACAGATGGCGGATCGACAACTGTATAGCCGGAAAGCTCAGCAATCTCCTTATTCTCTTCTGTTACCCATAATGCAGGTAATCCAAACGCAGGTTCTACGGTTTCTATACCAACAATAGAATCATCTTCGATCCCCGGGCTCATCGCCAGATAGTGATCCAGCATGATTTCCCCTTTTGCGACCTGGTTGCCTTTTATTTTAATCATATATTCATTCGGTCGAAGCTGGATGTTATCACGTATACGAATGACCGGTACAACGATCCCCATCTCGAGTGCTATTTGTCTTCGAATCATAATGACCCGATCTAACAAATCTCCTCCCTGCTTCACATCGGCAAGCGGGATTAAGCCATAACCGAACTCGAATTCGATCGGATCGACCTGTAACAGGTTCACGACGCTTTCTGGACTGCGTACTTCTTCCAATTGCTGCTCTTCCACCTGGTCGGCGGATTCTTGGATTTGCATCTTTTGGTTCTTCTCCATTTTCCAAGCAGCAAATCCCATTATCCCGCATACCGGAAGTACAGGCAGAATTCCAATCGGTGTAAAGAGTCCCAGCAATAACATGCATCCGGCTACGATATAGAGAAGACGCGGAAAGCTGAACATTTGCTTGACGATGTCTTCACCAAGACCTTCACCAGAAGTAGAACGCGTTACAATAATACCCGCTGCGGTCGAGATTAAGAGCGCTGGAATCTGGCTCACCAGTGCGTCACCGACAGACATGGTAGTGAATCGAGAGGCAGATTCTGCAAAGCTCATATCGTGAATGAGCATCCCGATGATAAAACCACCAATAATATTTACGATAAAAATGATAATACCCGCGATGGCGTCCCCTTTTACGAATTTGCTGGCACCATCCATTGCTCCATAAAAGTCAGCTTCGTTCTCAATCTTTTTTCTTCGGACACGTGCATCTGCTTCTGTGATCATCCCTGCATTCAGATCGGCGTCGATACTCATCTGTTTACCAGGCATCGCGTCGAGCGTAAAACGTGCTGCTACCTCAGCTACACGCTCAGAACCTTTCGTGATTACGATAAACTGAATGATGATCAAGATCAGAAACACGACGAAACCGACGACTTGATTACCACCGACTACAAAGCTACCGAACGTTTCAATAACTTTACCGCCTTCACCATGCGATAAAATATTTCTCGTCGTCGACACGTTCAAGGCTAGTCGAAAAAGTGTTGTAATAAGCAAAACCGTCGGAAAGATCGAGAATTCCAAAGTTTCTTTTGTATACATCGACACAAGCAAGATGGTCAATGCAAGGGAGATATTCAAAATCAACAGCAAATCAAGTAGCGCTGAAGGAAGTGGGATTACCATCATGACAACAATGCTTATGACAAAAAGGATCGTACCAACTTCTTTAAATTTGAATCCCACTGGTTATCCTCCTTCCATTTATTTCACTTTCCCTTGCAGCTTGTAGACGTACGCGAGAACTTCCGCGACCGCTTTAAACATCTCTTCGGGAATTTGTTGCCCAACTTCAACTTGACTATAGAGAGCCCGGGCCAAGGGCTTGTTTTCCATGGTAACGATACGATGCTTTTTCGCTACTTCCCTTATTTTTAATGCTAGATAGTCTTGCCCTTTGGCGATTACCGTCGGTGCACTCATCGCACTTGCGTCATAGCGAACGGCAACAGCAAAGTGAGTCGGGTTCGTAATAATGACATCCGCTTTGGGAAGCTCCTGCATCATACGGCGAATGGCCATACTTCTTTGCCGTTCACGAATCTTCCCTTTGATAAGCGGATCACCTTCCGCTTGCTTATGCTCGTCCTTGAGATCCTGCTTGGACATCCGCAGATTCTTTTCATGCTCATAACGCTGATAGGCGTAGTCCAGAATCGCGAGAATGAAAAGCAATAACCCGAGATAGATTCCCAGCTTTGTCACCTCTTCGGCAGTAAACGATAGGACTGCTCCGAGAGACAATAAGGAAAGCTGTACAACTTGTTCCTTTGCATTCCATAGAATGACGTACGCGACATATATGCCTGCGCTTATTTTCAATAAAGATTTCAGTAGCTCTACGAGCGAGCGTAAGGAAAAAATTCGTTTTGCCCCTTTAATCGGATCGATCTTTTCCAGTTTCATTTGGAGGGGTTCCGTACTAATTAGCCAGCCTACCTGCATGTAGTTCACCGCAAATGCGACAAGAAAACTCAAGCCCAGAATAGGTCCTACAATTTTTATCGCTTCAAATACGAGCTGCATCACGATGACTTTTAAATTTTCTTCATTTACTTGCCACGTGGTGTATGTAATCAATGACTCCCGCATCAAATCTTGAAATGTGCCTAGCATGGTAGAGCCAAGCATCATTAACAGAAAGAAAAATGCTGTCAAAGATAGGGCTGGGGAAAGATCCTGACTTTTCGCGACTTGCCCTTTTTTTCGTGCGTCTTGCTTTTTCTTGGGCGTAGCTT
This sequence comes from Brevibacillus sp. HB1.1, assembly GCF_013332445.1. Taxonomy (NCBI): domain Bacteria; kingdom Bacillati; phylum Bacillota; class Bacilli; order Caryophanales; family Paenibacillaceae; genus Brevibacillus; species Brevibacillus sp. HB1.1. The sequence goes on from NZ_JABMIV010000001.1 coordinate 490,253, forward strand.
TTTCTGTCTTTTCCCCATTAAAAAATTGAAGATCTACTTGATAAGAAAGCCTCAATTGATTCATGGTGATCCTCCGAGCGATTTCATCATTTCTGCAAGTGCCCGGAACATGTTCCCAAACAATCCGTTCAGGGTCAGCAAGAACGCAGGCATCACCACGATAAGCAGTAAAAAACCCGCAAGCAGTTTAATGGGCAAGCCCACCACAAAGATATTAAACTGCGGGACAGATTTGGCGATAATACCAAGAGAGAGATCAACCAGAAACAATGCAACGACGATAGGCGCCGCAATCATAAATGCACTCACAAACATCGTTTGAAATGTTTTTACTGCTGTCATCATGACGTTTTCGCTTCCGAAAGCCGCCCACATGATGTCCACCGGTATAACCTGGTAACTGCTTATCACACCTTGTATCAGCATGTGATGCCCGTCAATACTGAAAAAGTACAGGACAGCCAGAATGTTTTTGAAGTTACCTGTCACCGGGATATATGTACCCGTTTTGGGGTCAATCACGTTTGCCATTGCAAGACCCATCTGCATGTCCATCAGTCCGCCGGCAACCTGAATAGCGATAAACATCATTTCACATATGTAACCAAGAATGACACCAACAAGCGCTTCCTTCATGACATACAGAATAAATGTCAAATCCATCGGAATCTCGCCTTGCACCGGCAAGGATTGAAAACTGATGACGGCCATGACAAATGCAAGACCGATTTTAAACTGATTCGGTACACCACGAATGGAAAAGAACGGAGCCGTTACAAAAAAGGCACTCATTCGGACAAAAACAAGCAAGAATACGGGCAGATACATCAGAAAAAGATTCATATGCTACCCAACAAAACGATGAAGGTTACCGAAGATCCCCATCGTAAAATCAAGCAGTACCCGAAGCATCCATGGACCAGCAGCCAAGATCACGACAAATACGGCCACGATCTTTGGAATGAAAGCGAGTGTCTGCTCCTGAATTTGTGTCGTTGCCTGAAAGACACTGACCATCAAACCGACCAGTAAGGCGACCCCAAGTGCGGGTGCCGAAATGAGCAGGATGGTATAAACAGAGCTTTGGGCGATTTGCATAAGTAATTCTTGTGTCATGCTCTACCTCCTGAGGCATTCGGAATGTCGCTAAAAACTGGTCAAAAGTGATCTCACAATGAGATACCAGCCGTCCACCATGATGAACAATAAAATCTTAAACGGCAATGAGATCATAACCGGCGGTAACATCATCATCCCCATCCCCATCAAAATACTGGAGACGATCATATCAATTACGAGAAAAGGAATGAATATCATAAAACCGATCTGAAAAGCCGTCTTCAATTCACTAATGGCAAAAGCAGGTACCAGTGCATTCAAAGGAATATCTTGGATCGATTTTGGTCGTTCGGCTTTTGTGTATTCCAGAAAAAGTGCTAAATCTTTTTCACGCGTCTGCTTTGCCATAAATTCCTTAAAGGGTATGACTGCTGCGTTAAGTGCCTGCTGTTGCGTTAGCTTGCCTTGCATAAATGGCTGCACGGCTGTTTCGTTTACTTGTCCGAGTGTCGGAGCCATAATGAAAAATGTCATAAACAACGCAAGGGCAATCAATACCTGATTCGGTGGCATTTGTTGAGTTGCCAATGCATTTCGTACAAAAGACAAGACAATCATAATTCGCGCAAAACTGGTCATTAAAAGCAAAATCGCTGGAGCTACAGATAGTACTGTCAAAATCAGTAACAGCTGAATGGCCGTCGATGTCTCCTGCGGTGTTCCAGTTCCGCCGCCTATCTTCAAATCAATGCTCGGAACAAGCGGTGTCCCCGCTGGCGCCGCCATGACCATATCAGGTACGGATAGCAACACTGCGACAAGCATCAGCACCTGCAAAAAATATTTCATTTTTGGTCCCCTCTGTCCTGAGCTTGCTCTTTCTTCCAATGTTCTGTTTGGTTTGGACGATTTTTCAAGTCGTTCCATTGACCCTGCAACAGATCTTGAAAGCTTTTACCGTCCATATCAGAAGAAAACAAGATTTCTTCTTCTGCCTGCTTTTTCTTACCGAACAGGAGCCACTCTAGCGAGAATGGGCTTTTCATTGGTTTGATCTCTGCGTCAGCCAAGATCAGATCTACCTCTTCACCCGGTTCGATCCTACGAAGCAATTGAACGTTTTCTCCCACGCCCACGATGTACAATGACTCGCCGATCATAACAACCTGAAGTGTTTTGCCATTGCCTAACGCAGTAGCGCTAATCACTTTAATTGGTCCATGACTTTGAGCCCCTTGACGTCGACCAAGAAAACGGAGCAATAAAAAGATCAATACTGCAATAAAGCCAAGCGAAAAGATGACTTGAACTAGATACCCGATCATACTTCCTGTTCCGCTGCCCGGAATGGCCGCCGGCTGTTCACTGCCGGCGGGCGCATTGCTAGTTGGCACTTTTCCCTGGTTGTACGCATCCGCTACTGAACCTTCCGCAAAAGCGGTACTCGGCAGGGAGGAGACGAAAAGCAACAGGATCAGACTGAAGGCTAAAATGAGTCTTGCCCCTGCATTCCGGATCATCATCATTAGCTCATTGTCTTTTTGATCGCTTCCAGAACGCGATCCGCCTGGAATGGTTTTACGATGAAGTCTTTTGCGCCCGCCTGGATCGCATCGATTACCATCGCTTGTTGACCCATCGCGGAGCACATGATCACACGCGCGTTAGGATCCAATTTTTTAATTTCTTTCAATGCAGAAATTCCATCCATCTCTGGCATGGTAATATCCATGGTTACGAGATCAGGTCCCAATTCTTTATACTTTTCAACTGCTTGTGCACCGTCACTTGCTTCCCCTACGACGCTGTACCCGTTTTTCGAAAGAATTTCCTTGATCATCATACGCATGAATGCTGCATCGTCTACGATTAAAACTTTGTTAGACATGAATAGCTCCTCCCTAATGCTTCCCTCTTGATTGGATTATTGTAATTTTTGAACACGATCTATCTGACTGATGATGTCTGTAACACGAACCCCAAAGTTCTCATCAATGACGACAACCTCGCCCTTGGCAATTAATTTGTTGTTCACCAAAATATCTACATGCTCACCTGCCAGCTTGTCCAACTGTATAATCGATCCAGCGGACAAGTCAAGGATTTCTCTAATAAGCTTTTTCGTACGACCTAACTCAACTGTTACTTGCAATGGAATATCGTGAAGCAGGTTTAAGTTCTGTATGTCTCCTGTATACATAGGAGCACCTCCAAGCGGAGCAAATTGTGCTGGTACTACATTCGCCTGACTAGCTGCAAGACCTCCGAAATGCTGTGGTGTTGGCGGAGCCATTGGAGGCTGCTGATACATACCTGGGTACGGAGCGTAGCCTGGTGGCATCATTGGTTGTCCATACGCGTCAGGATACATCGGCGGCTGTCCTGGGTAGCCCATTGGCTGTGCGTAACCCGGTTGTTGCTGATACACCGGCTGTTGCTGTTGTGGCGGCGCTACAGGCGGTACGTGGCTCTGTGGTTGCTCCGGCGCACTTGATTGGATAGAAGGAGCCGACAGACTCATAGCAGGCAGAGAAGGCATCTCTATCTCATCTATGAGGGCGGCCACTGCTGCTTCATCCTCTGAACCTCCAACCAATCTATCAATCATCTTTTTCGCAAAGGAAAGCGGGAGAAGCTGCATAATATTGGAATCGATAAGTTCGCCTTGCTCTCCTACCTTTAAGCGGAAAGATACTTTCACCAGAGGACTGTCATCATCAGAGAAGCTGTCTCCACCCTTGCCTTGCGCCAGATCCATTACATCGATGCCAGGTGGCGTAATATTAATAAACTGGTTGAAAATCGTCGACATGGACGTAGCAGCGGAACCCATCATCTGATTCATTGCTTCCTGAACCGCGCTGATATGAAGCTCAGACATTTCAGTGCTCGCTGGTCTGCCGTCTCCGCCCATCATCAGATCCGCGATAACTGCAGCATCTTCCATGCGAATGACTAGCAGGTTAATTCCTTTGAAACCGTCTGTATATTCCACGTGGACGGCCACGTGAGGAATCGGAAATTCGCTTTCCAATTCATCGACATTGACTACGGAAACAGTAGGGGTAGTAATATCTACTTTTTGACTTAACAAAGTAGATAACGCGGTAGCTGCGCTCCCAAAGGAGATATTACCAATTTCTCCGAGTGCATCTTGTTCAAACGGGGACAGAAAATCGGCAACATCCTGGGTCACTGCCGACACAGCTTCCTCTTCGTCCTCAACCAAGTTGTTCGCACGTAACAGCGCGTCAATCTCGTCTTGAGAAAGCATATCTCTACTCATTTTGTTCCTCCCCCTCCTCTATGACTTCATCAATCTGTACGGCGACCCTTCCTTTAAGTGTTCCTGGCTGACCCAAGAACTTTAAGTGGTCGCCCACTTTAATTTTCAACTTGTTGTCGATTGATTGATCTAATTGAATGACATCACCTTTTTGCAGCTGCAGGAAATCTCCTACTGTAATCGTAGCTGTCCCCATTTCAGCAACAATCGGCAATTTTGCAACTTTTACTCGCTCTTCTACACGCAGACGCTCTTCTTCATCCCGCGTTTTCTTTTGTTTGGAGAACCAGTATTGTCCAGACAGCTTTGTCATGATTGGCTCCAGTACCACGTGAGGCAAACAGAGATTGATCATTCCTGTTGTATCGCCGATTTTGGTACTAAAGGAGATTACCACGACAATCTCGTTAGGTGAGACGATCTGCATGAACTGTGGATTCATCTCCAAACCTTCCTGGTACGGATCTAGCTCAATGATTTGCTTCCATGCCTCGTGGAAAGTATCCAGCGCTTTGCCGAATACGCGTTCCATCACCGTTGTTTCAATTTCCGTAAGGGCGCCCATCTTTTCTGGAATCGCCCCCTGTCCTCCCAGAAGTCGATCCAGCATAGTATAGGCGATGTTTGGATTTACTTCCAAAACCATTCGTCCTTCCAGCGGAGGAGCTTCAAAGATGTTCAAGATGGTCATCTTGGGAATAGAACGTATAAATTCGTCATACGGCAATTGATCGACGGAGGCAACCGTAATTTGCACGAAGGTACGGAGCTGAGCTGAAAAATACGTAGTCAACAGCCTCGCGTAGTTTTCATGGATTCGCGTTAAACCACGGATCTGATCTTTTGAGAATCGCAGGGCGCGTTTGAAATCATATACTTTGACTTTACGCTCAGTTTCTTCCTTTTTCAGCTCGTTGGCATCCATTTCGCCCGAAGATAGGGCGGCCAACAGCGCATCAATCTCACTCTGTGAGAGAACCTCGGCCATATGTCGTCACCTCCTTGCTATGTATACCATAATCGCTTCCTATGACAAGACGCGTTTGGTTGTCACTACTTGAACAATCTTACCTTCTTGCATCAGGGAGCTGATTTCATTCATAATTTTTGCTTCCAGCTTGTTCACACCTTCAGTACCTTTTATGTCTTCTGGTGTCAACCCCGCCAATGTTTTAATAATCACTTGATTGACTTGCGGCAAACGCTGCTCCAGCTCTGTTTTAGCATCAGCACTGTCGGCCGTAATGCTAAAGCGTACAATCATGTAATTATTCGTTAGCAAGTTCGTAGTAATTTCGCCAGTGTCAACGGAGAACTCTTTCATTTCCTCTGCCGTGAGCGTCTTCACTTCTTGCTCTCCCGTCGTGGCTGTTTGCGCATCCGGAGAGAGATACGTTTGCCAGAGAACAAACGAGATCACTCCCAGTAGCGATATCGCGATGATAATGATTAGAGCCATGTTAAACAATCGATTTTGAAACATCGCTAATGCCTCCCGCTATTCATTTGAATCACCCGGCATTTTCGGTACAGATGTTGCCGGAGGAACATTATGATAAAAAGCCTGAACACGTTCAGCGATGGATTCCACCGAATCCTTCACGATGTACTTTCTGTCGTTGAATAGCGTGATTACGCTATCCGGAGTTGCTTCAACAGTTTCAATGTGAGTGATGTTCAGATAAAATGTAGAGCCGTTAAAACGAGTTAACTTAATCATTGGCTGCTCCTTTCCGGATCAGGCTGGGGAAGGCTTAGAACACTTCCCCGGCCAATTCCGTTAAACGAAATTATCGTTTCAGGTTCACCAGTTCTTCTAATACTGTGTCAGATGTCGTGATGATCCGAGAGTTTGCTTGGAAACCGCGTTGTGCCACGATCATTTCTGTAAATTCTTCAGAAAGGTCAACGTTGGACATTTCCAGTTGTCCTGCGATGATGCTGATTCGTGCATCTGCTGGAGTAGCTGGAGTCATTGGATCATCATCACGTGCACCGGCGTTCACTGTGTTTTCGTAGAGGTTGTTACCGATCTTCTTCAAACCACTTGGGTTGTTGAAGGTCATTACGCCAATAGTATTGTCCGAAGCAAGTGCTCCAGTATCATCCACAGTCGTAACTACGCCATCCTTACCAATGGAGTAAGAAACAATTCCATCTGCTTGGTTGATTTGGATTGGAGCCGGATCAGTGTTCATCAACTTCATCCCTTGGGAGTTCACCAAGAAACCTTGGGCATCACGAGTGAAGTTCCCTGCACGCGTGTAATAGATGGTTGCCCCTTCATCAGGACTGACCATGAAAAACGCGTCTCCTTCGATGGAAAGGTCTGTCGGCAGGTTTGTTGTCATTGGGCTACCAGCAGAGAAAACAGTATCAATAGAAGCAATGGAAGCACCCAGGCCGATTTGCGTCGGGTTTGTACCGCCTTTACCACCATCTGTAGGAGCACCAGCCCCTTGAACGTTTTGGCTCAAAATATCTTGAAACATTACACGACCCTTTTTAAAGCCAACTGTGTTTACGTTCGCGATATTGTTACCAATAACGTCCAATTTTGTTTGAAAACCACGCATGCCTGAAATACCTGAGTACATTGAGCGAAGCATAGTTATTTCCTCCTTTACCTTCTCATTTACAGCGGCTACCTCTGTCAGTCGGTAGCCGAATGGGCTTCCTCAAAAGGAGGTCCAGCCCAGTAAACAGCCACCTACACGAAAATGGCACTGTCGATGTTTGTAAATACATTGTCCTTCATGCTGCCATCGTCTACGGCGGTAATAATTTTCCGATTTACGATGCTCACGACGTAGGCCACATTATCCATCATAACGAGAGACTCTCTGGCGCCTTTGGCGGCTGCTTTTTGCACAGCGGACTCCAAACGCTCCAGCTGCGGTCTTTCTAGCGTAATGCCCCGCTCCTGCAAGCGATTGACGGCATGCTGGCTAAAACTAAGTGGCTCCGACTTGGTTGCAGCGCCAATCGATTCCGTCAAATACTGCTGAAATAACGTGTTGTTTCCCGGAGCAGTTTGGGTAGTAGCTTTTGCGACGTGATTCGTTTTCGGAGGAAAATAGGGTTGCCCCACACGAAAATGGTTCATGGCGCTTCCTCCTTATATCCAATCCTAGACGATGTCGTCAATGCCGCGAGCCGTTTCCCGCAATCGATCCCATAGCACATCTGTTGATTCATTGCTGTCTACCAGGGCATCGAGAGCAAATTCTTGCTCGTCTTGATCTTGCTGTTGTCGATTCTCTTGCTGTTGTCGTGCTTGTTCACGCTGCTGTTGGAAGTTAAAAGCTGTATCCTGCTGCTGGTTTACCTCCAAGCGATCAACTTGCAAGCCTTGCTGTGTCAACGCAGCTCGAAGCTGCGGAAGCTGATTGTCCAGCATATCCTTTCCAGCCTGTGTTTCGGCATGGAACTGTGCTGTAATCACTCCATTTTGGGAAGTAATGGTTACATCTACTTGGCCCAAAGATTGTGGATTCAGAATCAGCCTCGCCTCATGTACGCCATTATGTTGCGTCAACTGCATCTTGGACACGAAAAGTTGTGTGACTTGCTGTGTCAGTTGATTGGCGTTCACATGATGCGTTGGAACCGACTGTTGCTGAAAGGTCTGTACCGATTGTGTCTGCGTATTAGATGAAGCAATAATCGGTGTCTGACCATTTCCATTCAACATGCCCTCTTGCGCATCGCCCTCTTGATTCAAAAGGCCGCCTTGCAGGGTAGGCTGTACAGTTTGAGACTGAATCCCTGCCTCTAGCTTGTAAGCCGAGAGACCTTGATTCAACCGTAGTGGTGAAATCGTCTTAAACGTGTCTTGCTGGGTTGTGTTCATGTTTGCCATCACATCGGATCGCAAGTTCAGTCCACTTCTTTTCGACTCTTCCGTATTTCCTTTTTGATTCTTCAGGGATTCGAGAAGAGCTGCCAGCTTGTCCAGTTCGTTTGGAGTTGCTTCCCCTTTTTTCAGGTTAGCTAGAATCTGCTTCAAATCCTCACTCACTTGACCAGCATTTCCTTGCGCTTTACCCAAAAGTTGTTCAATTGCAGTTGCAAATTTTTCTTGGGCATCAGGCGGTAATTCTTCTTGCGTAGTTTGACCAGAGCCAAGCAGTTGGGCAAATAATGCCATGAGCTCAGCTAATGCTAGCATCTCCTCTTCACTTAAACCCTCTGGCGCAACCATTGTCTCTTCTGCGTTTCCCACTTGATCCAACATCTGCATCAATTGCATGGAAAACATTTGACCTAAACCAGTTCCTCCCGCATTTGCCACAGGTGTCGCTGTAACAGATCCAGCTGATCCTACGGCAGGAGTCAAATTGGCCACATTCATCTCGTTCACCTCCTCTTTTTGAATTGTTGCTTATAGGAACGAAAACAGATGATTGCTCAATCTATTTTCGAAGCAACTCTGTCGTGATGCGAGCCGCCAGATTGTCTTTTTCTTTCTTGTCGTCATTGGCGATCGCTGAGAGAGTTTGTGCCCGTTTATTCGCAGGCAAATCTTTCATTAAAGCAATGGCTTGGGCCTTGTTAGTATTCATGAGTGAACGAATGATGGCAGCAGCATCCGCTGGCGGCAATTGAGTAAATGTATTGTTTAGATCCTCATTCGATTCAGACCCATCACGCGTATTGCTCAGCGCCTTTGTAAGAACATCTACACGTTGTTGTAGAGCAGCAATGTCATCATCTTTGTTCACTACTGAATCTTTTAACAAGATCGAAATATCGGCAGCTTTCTTCGGTTCCATCTTCGCCAAAATGTCAGCTTGTTGGGCAGGTTTCATTTTGGTCATAACCGTCACTGACTCTTCCAGCTTGAGATTTTCAATAATGGCTGCCGCATTTTTGGGTGACATGGTTGTATACACTTTAGCCAAATCTGCAAACTGCTTCTGACGTTCTTCCTCAGTAGCACGTTTATCTTCCATTGCCTTGTTTAAATCATCGATCTGCTTTTCCAGTGCCACAATAGTGGCGTCTTTCTTTGTTGACTCTTCTTGTAAAGCGGTAATCTGCTGCTGGTTTTTTGCATGATCTTGCTGTAGGGTTGCCACTTGTTTGTCCATGTCAGGTTGTTCTTCTGAGTCGGGAGTTGCCGCATATTCGTCCGGGACTAATTTTTCCACGTACGGTATGGAGTTAGCCCAGTGGAGAACAGTCCCTAACACGTTTACTCCGAGCAAGCTCAGGAGCACACCGCCAAGGAGGCTGGCAAACAGTGCAGGAATGACAATCATATAAAAGAACCATTCCCACCTGCCGTATTCCCGTTCTTCTTGGATTTCTTCCATTTGGAACCTCCCTCAGTAGCTTCGGCGAAGATAGAGCTGCGTACCGATCTCATCCAACTCTTTTTGCTCTTTTTGCTTCTGGTCGTCCAGAAATTGGTGGAGCGACTTTTCCCGAAGGCGTTGCCATAGTTGGGACTCTTTCATACGTTCCGTCAATCGTGACTGACAGCGTTCCACATCCTGTTCACAACCGTGCAAGGTATGTTGCTGATTCTGGATGGATCTCGCAACAGATTGCTGATATTGGGTAATGGAAATGAGCTGTGCAGCACTGCATGTCTGCATCTGTACTTCCTGAAGCTTCACCGTCATCTCGTCATGATGTTCGGTTAGTTGAGTAAGCTTCCACTCTTCTTCGTTTTTACGCTGGATCGACTTTCCGAAAGCCCACTCTGCTTGTTCTTTTTCTTTTTCCTTTAAATCAAGAACCTTTTGGAGATGAAACTGAAACACACGCACGTTAGTTCACTCCTCCGAAATGAGCTGTCAACGCTTGGATAGCGCCCTGCAAAGTAGATGGCTCATGCGTTCCTTGTGCCGTAAATCCAGAAATGATATCACGGTAGCGAATAGCCGCATCGATTTCCCGGTTGCTTCCCGGCTTGTACGCCCCAATATTAATGAGGTCCTCCGCTTCACGAAACGTAGCCAAATGCTTTTTCAGCTGACGAGCAGCATCCAAATGGTTACTATCGACGATTTCATTCATGACACGACTTACACTCGCCATCACATCAATGGCAGGAAAGTGACCTTTGTGAGCGATCTTCCGGTCAAGAACGATGTGACCGTCCAAAATCCCCCGCGCCGCATCCGCAATCGGATCGTTCATGTCGTCAGAATCAACCAGTACGGTATAAAAGGCTGTAATACTTCCCTTATCCGCTGTTCCTGCGCGCTCCATTAGCTTCGGCAACATCGCAAAAACCGATGGCGTATAACCACGCGTAGCCGGCGGTTCTCCGATTGCCAAGCCCACCTCACGTTGTGCCATGGCAAAGCGCGTGACGGAATCCATCATGAGCATGACATTCATTCCACGATCGCGGAAATATTCCGCTATGGAAGTCGCAATCATCGCTCCCTTGATTCGAATCATGGCAGGTTGATCGGAAGTAGCTACGACAACAACAGACCGCTTTAGTCCTTCTTCCCCAAGATCGCGCTCGATAAACTCCATGACTTCACGGCCGCGTTCTCCGATAAGACCAATGACATTGATGTCTGCCGTAGTATTTCGGGCGATCATTCCCATCAATGTACTTTTTCCTACCCCTGATCCAGCGAAGATGCCGACCCGTTGACCTTTCCCAATGGTAAGTAGACCATCTATCGCTCTCACACCTACACTCAATGGTTCTTGAATGCGCGGTCGAAGGATCGGATTTGGCGGCATGTTGTTCGTAGGATAAGACGTCAGCCCAAATGGCAGTGAACCTTGATAGGGTCGACCCAATCCATCTAGGATCGAACCCAATATTTCTGGTCCAACTTTTACATCTAGCGAACGTCCTGTCGCGACCACATCACAACCTGGACCAATTTCGGTCAATTCGCCTAATGGCATTAACAGCACTTTGTTTTCGCGAAAGCCAACGACTTCTGCGATGATCGGTTCCTTTGTGTTAGCCGGATATAGATGGCATATCTCGCCTAATTTCACTTCTGGCCCTTGCGACTCAATAGTGAGTCCAACAACCTGTGTCACTTTTCCATTCACGCGCATCGGATCTAATCCATGCAGCATGTACTTGTACTTCGAGAGATCTAGGATGCTCATGGAGCCTCACTTCCTCGGGCAATCGTAAGCAGCGCCTGCTTAATCTCCTCCATTTGTGTATCAATGCGGGCATCGACACTTCCCAAAGCAGTACGGATGACACATCCACCATCTTGTACGGTATAGTCAGGGTAAATGGAGAGCTCTGCTTGTCCATCTAACAATTCCAGAAAACCAGCACGATGTTCGAGCACATAATCGAAGTACTTATGGTTGACACATACCGTAATCTCGCCATAAACACGTGAGCGGCGGAGTGCCTTTTTCGTTATTTCCAGGACCTGCTCGGGATGCTGTTGCAATTCCTGTCCAATGATTTTTTTAGCGATTTCCATGCTGAGTTCCACTAGAAATGGCTCCGCCTCAGCTATAATCTGTTTTTTTTCGGCAAACGCCTGTTCCAGAATGGTTTTAGCTTGGCTGAGTGTAGCTGTTTGCTCCTCGTATGCCTCACGTTTACCCGCTTCGAAACCTGTCTCCTGCCCTTCCGTCATAGCCTGTTCTTGTACTTGTTGAAACAGCTGCGCAGCTTCCTGACGCTTTTGTTCCCACCATTCTTCCATCTGAGCAAGCGTCTCTTGTCTTAATTGCTCTGCTTGCTCCGAAGCTTGCTGCAAGATGCTTTGCGCGGTTTCTTCTGCATCTGAGATGATCGTTTTCGCCTCGATCTCAGCTTGATTAAAAATTTCCTGATTTTCTTGCAACCTTTCAGCAACTTCTTCCGTCTTAAGTGGTACAGGCGTTACCGAGAGGAGAAAAGATTCCTCAGAAGGCCGATAATTGGCGCTTTTGATGATCCTAGACAATGATATCATCTCCTCCACCGCGGGCGATGATGATCTCACCAGCCTCCTCTAAGCGACGGATAATTGCAACGATACGAGATTGTGCCTCTTCGACGTCGCGAAGGCGAACTGGGCCCATAAACTCCATTTCTTCTTTGAAGGTATCCGCCATCCGTTTGGACATGTTCCGGAAAATAACTTCCCGAACCTCTTCGCTGGATACTTTGAGAGAAAGTTGCAGATCGGCATTTTCCACATCGCGGATAACGCGCTGAATCGAACGGTTGTCGAGAGTAGCAATATCCTCGAAGACGAACATACGCTTCTTGATTTCTTCTGCCAGCTCTGGATCTTGAATTTCGAGGGAATCCAGAATCGTGCGTTCGGTTCCACGATCGACACCGTTGAGTACAGCCACGATCGCTTCGATCCCGCCTGCCTGCGTGTAATCTTGGGTAACAGTGGCAGAGAGCTTTTGCTCCAATACCTGTTCAACTTGAGCGATTACTTCCGGTGAAGTGCTGTCCATAGTCGCAATACGTTTCGCAACCTCTGCTTGACGCTCTTGCGGAAGAGCGGACAAGATCATGGCTGCTTGTTGAGCTTCCAGATAAGAAAGCACCAAAGCTATCGTTTGCGGATGCTCATTTTGAATAAAGTTAAGGATTTGACCTGGGTCAGCCTTTCTAGCAAAGTCAAACGGTCGAACTTGAAGGTTTGCCGTCAAGCGATTGATAATATCCATCGCTTTGGTCTCACCCAAAGCTTTTTGCAAAATTTCTTTGGCGTACGTAATCCCGCCTTGTGCAATTACCTCTTTGGCAACTGCTATCTGGTGAAATTCAGATAAAATTTTATCTTTTTCATCCGTATCCACTTTTCGCACATTGGCGATTTCTAATGTCAGTTGCTCGATCTCATCCTCACGTAAATGCTTGAACACCTGGGCAGAAACTTCCGGCCCGAGTGAGATGAGGAGGATAGCTGCCTTTTGTCGTCCTGACAACTCTTTAGCGCCGCGAGCCATACCATTCACTCCTTAATCTTCTGCTAACCAAGTACGAAGCAGAACAACAAACTCATCTGGTTTGCTTCGCGCCAATTTTTCAAGTTGCTTTCTGACCACTACCTGGTCTCCATCTTCTTGGTAAATCAAGTCTGGTATTTCGGCCGCGTTTAACGGTGTCAGCAAGTCTGGCAATTCGTCTTCTTCTTGTTGTTGCTTCGCTTGACTGCGTCTGCGATAAACGAGGAAGGCAACAGCAGCAAGTGCCAAGACTGCAATACCACCAACTGTCCAAAGAACAGCAGGACTTAGTGCACTGGAATCCTCAATCTCAGCTTTTCCTGAGAACTGACGAGGGAGTACAGAAATATGCTTGTCCAACTCAGCATCCGTTAAATCAGAAACCTGATCACTCAAAGTGACACGAACAACATTGCGCAACACTTGTTTGATGCTCTCGAGCGTAGCAGCATCCATCGTTCCACCAGCTGGCGGTTCTACCCCAACGTTGATTGTGATGTCTTCGATCTTGTACGGGCTTGATGTGACATTTCGTGTGATGCGATTTACTTCACGGTTAATCGTATCATTCAACTCTTCATATTGACTGTTACTTCCTTGTGGGGTAGCTCCCGGGTAGTTCGTAACTGCATTGTTATTGGTTCCTGCAATTCCCCCTGGAGGTTGACCTTGTCCAGAGAAGGCTTTTGATAATTTTTGAGAAGAAATGATAAGTCCTTCGTTATTCTCTTTGTCAGGTGCCTCAACTATGTTCTCTACGCGATTTTCTTTGTCAAAGTTCATTTTGATGAACGTATGGACGATGACTTTATCGCGTCCCATGATTGTACCCAACAAGTTGTACAGGTTTTGTTGAATTTTCTTTTCAACATCCGCTTTGATTGTTTCCTGTTGCTTAAAGCTACTCAATGTGCCTTCGCTTTCATTGCCTTCGGAACGTTCTAGTGGATTGGAATACTGGTCTGTAATCGCAATCGCTTCCATCGGCAATTTCGGAACGCTTCGGGAAACAAGCAGATATAGCGAGTTAATTTGCTTTTGATCAAGCGTTGTTCCAGGTTCAACATCGACGATAACGGAAGCCGTCGCTGTATCCGGAGTCTCCGTCACCCAAACGCTTTCCTGCGGCAATGTAATCATCACTTGTGCGGAGCGTACACCTTTTACACGTTCCAGCATCTTGCGCAGCTCTTGTTGCAAAGCCTCTTTCTTCATGACATCAAATTGGCGATCTGTAACTCCAAGGGTACTGGAGAAAATTTCTGCATTAATTCCTGCTTGACTCGGAATACCTTGTGCAGCCAAATCGACAATGACATCTTGTGCCATTTTTTCTGGAACCTCGATACTTGTACCATTCCCCGTGATTCGATATGGAATTTGTGAAGCTTCCAACTCTTGCTTGATAGTCCCGATTTCTTGTTCACTCAATTTTTGGTTGTAGAGTGGTTTGTACACCGGCTGAGAAGCGATGTATATGTATAGACCAAGAGAAATCAAGAGGAAGAGCGAAATACCGAGAATCATCCATTTTTGTTTCTTGGAAAATTGGTTCCATTTTGACGTAATCTGGTCTTTGTATACTGCTAAACGTTCGTTCATGTTTCACCTCTCAAAGGATACCAACAACGATCAAATCGACATGCGCATGATTTCTTGATAAGACTCAATCATCTTGTTCCTGACCTGCATAGTCATCTGTAGCATCACGGAAGCTTTTTGACCTGCAACAGTCAATTGGTGCAAGTCGGTAATTTCTCCCGCTGCAAACTTGTCGGCAAGATTCGACGATTCTACTTGCGCCTGATTCACTTTATTCATGGCATCCGATAGAAACGATGAGAATTCTTGGGAAACTTCAGCTGGGGTTGGCTTGTTCACACTCGGTGTACGAATTGGCGTTAGTTGGGAGATTGCACTCATTTCCATTCCTTACTGTCACCCGCTTTACTTGATTTCCAACGCTTTTAGCATCATCGATTTGGAAGCGTTCAGTGCTGTCACGTTGGCTTCGTATGATCTTGATGCAGAGATCATGTCCACCATCTCTTTCATCGGGTCGACATTCGGCATCAAGAGATATCCGTCTTGATCTGCATCTGGGTGAGATGGATCAAATACTCGCTTAAACGGAGTATTGTCTTCTTGAATCGATGTAACCTTTACACCTTGTCCACCCCGACTTCCTGAGACCGTCCCCACGGCTGCTTGCAGGAAGTTATCAAACGTTCCATTTGTTTGAGGTGACAACTCCACCATTTTCCTCCGATATGGCTGCCAGGCGCCATCTACGAAGTTTGCTCGAGTGGTTTCCGCATTCGCAATATTGGAAGAAATCGTATCCAATCGCAAGCGGTTAGCTGTTAAGGCAGAAGCACTTGTGTTAATTCCCTGAAACAAGCTCATCTTTATTTACCTCCACCCTCAATTACACTGCGTAGCTTTTGAAAATGTCCTGCTGTCAATTGCGTTAAACCACTGTACCAAATTTGGTTTTTGGCCAATTCTGTTGTTTCAGTTTCCAAGTCAACATCATTACCACTGTTCTGAATGAAGTTATTCGGATTGGACACAACCTGTGGTACTGCAACGCCCCCTACATTTCCAAACGGTAGGTGTCGTTGATTGGTCCGATACGCTTCTAACTTGCCATTTCCCGCTCTTGCGTTCAACTCATCTTGCAAAAAGCTCTCGAAGATGACTTGTTGACTTTTGAATTGAGGGGTGTCTATGTTGGCAAGGTTGTTTGCGATCGTTCTATGTCGCAATGTTGCAGCGTCGAGTGATCTCTCCAGGACCTGCAGATGGTAACTATCCAGCATTTTTTCCTTCTCCCCCAATATGAGTCAATTACTTTCCCTAAATCCACCTATATTTCCTGTATTTTCGACACCCTAATACGATTCAATCATAGCAAAATCAATTTGGACAAAAAAGCCCCTTTTCATGACGTTTTTCAAAATGATTCAATGGGACTAAATCCCTTATCTTTCCTGTTTTTTTACTGCATTTTACAAGGAAACCATATTCAAACCATTGCAATCGTCGAGGTATGCATTAAAAATCATCATATAATTTATGGTAATAATGTGTCGTTTCTTGCTTTAATTAGGACTAAAGTCCCATGAGAAAAGGTGCAGCAACATGAGTTGCTACACCTTTTGTTTACTTTCTTGTAACTTTTCGCAAGGTATATTAGGAGGTTTTGAGCTTCTCCAGTTCAGGCAACAGCTTTTCATTCAGCACTTTAATGAAGGTACCTTTCATCCCCAAAGAACGGGATTCGATAACGCCCGCACTCTCCAGCTTGCGCAGTGCGTTTACAATTACGGAGCGAGTAATCCCTACACGATCCGCGATTTTGGAGGCTACGAGCAAGCCTTCTTTGCCTTCGAGTTCTTCAAAAATATGTTCAACAGCTTCCAACTCACTATAAGAGAGGGAACCAATCGCCATTTGTACAACCGCTTTGCTGCGTGCTTCTTCTTCGATTGCTTCAGAACGCTCGCGCAAGATTTCCATACCTACTACAGTTGCCCCTACTTCTGCAAGAATCAGGTCGTCATCGACAAATTGATCGTTAATACGACCCAAAATCAGCGTACCGAGACGATCTCCTCCACCCATAATTGGAACAAGCGTCGTCCAACCTGTGCGGAATACTTCTTTCATTTCAACTGGGAAAATGGTGTATGGGCTATCTACATCCAGGTTCGCAGATGTTTCATCTACTTTCAGTAACCCCATGCTGTACTCTTCTGGAAAACGGCGCTCTTCAAGCATTTTACGCATACGGCTGTTATCCATCTCTTGATGAATCGCAAAGCCGAGAAGTTTTCCTTTGCGGCTTACAACATAAGTATTTGCTTCGATAACGTCACTCAAAACTTGGGACATTTCATTGAAGTTCACGGCATGACCCGCGGATTTTTGCAACATGCGGTTAATTCTTCTTGTTTTTGACAGTAGATCCATCTGTATTTCCTCCTAATTATATGTGCTGCCTATCCAATGTTTATAAAATATATTGACTCAAGTCTTTGTTCCCCACGATTTTACCTAATTTCTGTTTGACATAATCGGGGGTAATCTGTACAACTTCTAGGTGGATTTCTGGGGCTTCAAAAGAGAGATCCTCCAGTAGCTTCTCCAATATGGTGTGCAATCGTCTAGCACCAATGTTATCTGTGCTCTGATTGACCTCAGCAGCGAGACGAGCGAGTTCCTGAATGGCTTCCGGTGTAAATTCAATACGCACCCCTTCTGTTTCCAAGAGGGCCACGTACTGCTTAAGCAACGCGTTTTTAGGCTCAGTCAAAATTCGGACAAAATCTTCAACGCGCAAGCTAGTCAGCTCCACCCGAATCGGAAAACGACCTTGCAATTCAGGAATTAAATCGGATGGTTTTGCCATGTGAAAAGCACCAGCTGCGATAAACAGAACATAATCTGTTTTGACAGGACCGTACTTAGTCATGACAGTTGAGCCTTCCACAATCGGTAAAATATCACGCTGGACCCCTTCACGGGATACATCTGGGCCACGCCCATCCTTACCCGCAATCTTGTCAATTTCGTCAATGAAGATAATACCGTGTTGTTCAGCTCGACGAATTGACTCCTGCGTAACTTCGTCCATATCCACCAGTTTTTGCGCTTCCTGCTGAATTAATACCTTTCGCGCATCTTTTATTCGCAATTTTCGTTTCTTCATCCGCTTAGGCATCAGGCTACCGAGCATATCCTGCATTTGCATCCCCATTTGTTCTGTACCCGGAACCTGGAACATGTCAAACATCGAAGGTGATTGATCTTCGACTTCGATCTCAATCATTTGCTCTTCTAACTGGCCATTCGTCAATTGCCACATGACTTGTCTGCGTTGCTGCTGGATCGACACTTCTTCTTGATCAGAGGTATCCTGCTGCTGTTGCTGCTGTCCACCGAAGAACATCTCCAACGGATTTTTGAACGAGTTCGACTGCTTGCGAGATGGAACGAGTACGTCCACAATCGCTTCATTCGCAAGCTTCTCGGCTTTCTCTTTCACTGACTCTACTTTTTCCTGTTTGACCGTACGGATAGAAGCTTCCACCAGATCACGGACCATCGATTCTACATCGCGTCCTACATAACCGACTTCCGTAAACTTGGTTGCTTCTACTTTAATAAAAGGAGCACCTGTCAGTTTTGCAATCCGACGTGCAATTTCCGTTTTTCCAACACCAGTAGGTCCGATCATCAAGATGTTTTTTGGAACAACCTCTTCAATCATTTGCTCTGGCAAACGACTGCGACGATAGCGGTTGCGAAGCGCTACAGCAATAGCTTTCTTGGCTTGTGCCTGCCCGACAATGTATTTATCCAAATGCTCTACGATCTTACGCGGGGTTAATTGCTCAAGATTCAGCACAGTAGGTTCCTCCCTTTCGCTCAATTCAACTCATCCACAACAAGATTGTTGTTTGTGAACACGCAAATTTCAGCAGCGGTACGAAGCGATGCTTCCGCAATTTCACGTGCGCCGAGATCCGGCGCATATGTTTTCAATGCACGACCTGCTGCAAGGGCAAAGCTACCGCCAGAACCAATTGCAAGAATCCCATCATCAGGCTCAATGATTTCGCCATTTCCGGAAATAAGCAACAAATGCTCCTTATTGGCAACAATCATCATGGCTTCCAAACGACGCAAAATTTTATCCATGCGCCACTCTTTCGCCAGCTCTACAGCAGCACGCTGCAGATTGCCGTGATACTCCTCCAGCTTTCCTTCAAACTTCTCAAAAAGCGTAATGGCATCAGCAACAGAGCCAGCGAATCCTGCTAAAACTTCGCCGCGATATAGACGTCTTACTTTTTTGGCACCGTGCTTCATTACCATGCTGTTGCCAAAAGTAACCTGACCATCTCCGGCCATCGCTACAGACCCATTATGCTGTACAGCAAATATGGTTGTTGCGTGAAACTGTTCCATCACTGATTCCTCCCGTTATGTCCGATTGGCGGAACCTGTATTGCCCGGGTTTGCTCGTGGGTGAGCGGTGTCATATACATGCCGAAGTCGCTCTTTGGTCACATGGGTGTACACCTGTGTCGTCGAAACATTGACGTGTCCCAGTAATTCTTGCACGGTACGCAGATCAGCGCCGCCGTTCAACATATGGGTTGCAAACGTATGACGAAAAGTATGTGGTGAAACCCGCAATTGAAGAGCGTACGTATCTACGTATTTGTCTACAATCCGCCGAACACTGCGGTCGGATAACGGTTCTCCCCGATAGTTAACCAGCAAATTGCCGTGTTCTACTTTTCCAGCCAACAGTTTTTCTCTTCCATATTCTAGGTATTGCCGAAGAACGTCGCAGGCATAACTTCCAACCGGCACATATCGTTCTTTCGCTCCTTTTCCATAAACCAAGGCGACTCCCATACTCGGATTCACGTCACTCACAGATAAAGTGGTGAGCTCCGTAACACGCATGCCGCTTGCATACAACAGTTCAAAAATCAGCCGATCACGAATTCCCAATGGAGTGGTTGTATCAGGCAGATCGAAAAAAGCTTGAACTTCTTGCGGATATAAAAAGGAAGGAAGTTTCTTCTCCATTTTGGGAGTGGAGACTAGTTGAAATGGATTCTGTTCCAGTTGACCTTCACGCAACAGAAATCGGTACAAGCTACGCAAACTGGATAGCTTGCGGGCAATACTTCGTCGGGAAAGCCCCCTGCCAGCCAATTGCGCGAGAAAGGAGCGACCATGCAAATAAGAAACAGCAGCAAATACGGTGATTTGGTGCTGTTCCATAAAGGAGACAAATTCGCTGATATCTGCCACATACTGCTTCACCGTATGAGGAGAGGCGTTTTTTTCAACTCGCAAATAGCGGGTAAACATCTCAATATCCGCAGAATTTTGTTGCGAAATGTCCATACGGGATGCACCCTCCTCGAAGCACCTATATAGTAACACAGACGAAAAACGGATATCAATGTTAATTGTGTCGTTCTTGTGTAAAATTCTGAATTGTATCTAGCGCCCGCTCAGCGAGCTTTTCATTTTTCAAACGCTTGTCGCGGATTCTTTCTGGCCATTCCGGTACCAATCCGAAGTTTGCGTTCATTGGTTGGAAATGCTTTGGATCTGCCGTTGTAATATAACGAGCCATGCTGCCCATAATTGTTTCTGGCGGAAGCTCGATCAATTCTTCCCCTTTTGCGAGTCGTGCTGCATTTATCCCCGCAAGCAAGCCTGATGCTGCTGACTCTACATATCCTTCTACACCAGTCATTTGACCAGCAAAGAAAAGTGTTTCGCGATCTTTATACTGATACGTAGGCTTCAACAGCTTTGGCGAGTTGATAAAGGTGTTGCGGTGCATGACACCATAACGAACGATTTCGCAGTTTTCCAACCCAGGAATGAGTGAAAAGACTCTTTTTTGATCCGGCCATTTTAGATGAGTCTGGAAGCCTACGATATTATACAATGTCGCAGCACTATTGTCCTGACGAAGCTGTACAACCGCGTAAGACTTTTTGCCTGTCCGTGGATCAACCAGCCCCACTGGCTTCATGGGACCAAATGTCATGGTTTTGTGCCCACGCTTTGCCAATACTTCAATCGGCATGCAGCCTTCGAAGAAGATTTCCTTTTCAAATTCCTTCAATGGAACTGTTTCCGCAGAGATCAGCGCATCATAAAAGCGATTGAACTCCTCTTCAGTCATCGGGCAGTTCAGGTAGGCTGCTTCACCTTTATCATATCTGGAAGCGACGAATACCTTGTTCATATCAATCGAGTCTTTCTCAATAATGGGTGCAGCTGCATCATAGAAGTACAGGTATTCTTCACCCGTCAACTCTTTTAACTTTGTAGACAAAGCAGGAGAAGTAAGTGGCCCCGTCGCAATTACGACAATCCCATCAGGAATTTCGGTAATCTCATCCGAAATGACCTCAACCAAAGGATGATTACGAACGGCATCTGTAACATGAGCCGAGAACTCGTGTCTGTCTACGGCAAGCGCGCCTCCTGCTGGAACCGCGCAACGATCTGCCGCATCGATAATAACAGAGTTCAATCGACGCATTTCTTCTTTTAATACACCCACTGCATTCGTCAACGTGTTAGCACGCAATGAATTACTGCATACCAACTCTGCAAATTTATCGGTATGGTGTGCAGGCGTTTGTGTCTTCGGTCTCATTTCATACAGCTTTACTTTTACACCCGCCTGCGCGATTTGCCATGCTGCCTCACTACCAGCGAGACCAGCGCCCACTACTGTAATTGTTGGTTGTGACATGCTGTTAATCCTCCAAACTACAAAATCGAATCAGGCTGCTTAGGAGTCTGCCTCTTCTTGATAATCACACTTGGTGCAAACAATGCTAACTCCTTGCTTCTTGCGCTTTTTCTCCACGAGCATGCTGGAGCATTTTGGACAAGGTCTGGCAATCGGTTTGTCCCACGATACAAAATCGCATTCCGGGTATTGATTGCAGCCATAAAAAATACGACTCTTCTTAGATTTACGTTCGATAATCTCTCCGGTTTCACACTGCGGACACTTTACGCCGATTTCTTTTACAATCGGCTTCGTATTACGGCAATCTGGGAATCCGGAACAAGCTAAAAACTTGCCAAATCGACCAAGCTTATATACCATCACACGGCCGCAAAGCTCGCATGATTCATCCGACTCTTCGACTTTCAGCTCTACTTCTTTCATTTCTTCTTCTGCAACAACTACGCGCTTTGCAAAGTCGTGATAAAAATCGTCAAGCACCTGCACCCAATTGGTGGTCCCTGCTTCGATATTATCCAAACCCGATTCCATATGCGCAGTGAATTCTACGTTGAGAATCTCCGGGAAAAACTCCTCGACAAGCGTGATCACAATCTCGCCTAATTCAGTCGGAACAAATCGTTTCTCCTCTAACGCCACATAGCCCCGCTTTTGAATGGTCTCTAATGTAGGCGCATAGGTAGATGGACGTCCAATCCCCATCTCTTCCAATGATTTAAGCATGCGCGCTTCAGAGAATCGAGGTGGTGGCTGTGTAAAGTGCTGACTCGGCTCGATTTCTTTTTGTTCGAGGATTTGTCCTTCTTCAATGGGCGGAAGGAAGCTTTCTTCTTCTGCACCGTCATCGTTTCCTTCAATATATACCTTCATAAATCCAGGAAACTTCACTTTGGATCCTGTTGCTCTGAAGGTAACTCCACCTGCGTCAATATCTACGCTCATCGTATCAAGAACAGCAGATGACATTTGACTGGCAAGGAAACGCTCCCAGATCAATCGATACAAGCGAAGCTGATCTCTCGACAAGTATTCCTTGATTTCATCCGGTGTACGCATTACACCTGTTGGACGAATCGCTTCGTGAGCATCTTGAGCATTTTCGTTTTTCGCCTGATTGCGTGGCTCAGTTAACACATAGTCTGAACCATATTTCTCAAGTATGTATTCTCTTGCTTCGTTCTGTGCAGTCGCAGATAGGCGAGTAGAGTCTGTACGCATATAGGTAATCAAACCAACTGCGCCCTCTTTATTGCCAACGTCGATCCCCTCATAGAGCTCTTGAGCAATTCGCATGGTCTTAGAAGTGCGGAAGTTTAGCTTACGAGCTGCTTCTTGCTGTAAAGAACTCGTGATAAAAGGAGGTGCAGGATTGCGCTTACGCTCTCGCTTGGTTACCTTTTGTACCACGTATGGTTTGTTCTTCATTCGTTTCAATACCGCTGCTACATCATCTTCCGAATGAAGCTCCACCTTTTCATCGCCATAACCATAGAACTTAGCGTTAATTTCTTTTCCGCCGCTGATCAATGTACTCGCAATCGTCCAATACTCTTCTGGTATAAACTCTTGGATCTCCCGTTCACGATCCATGATAAGCTTTACCGCAACCGATTGAACACGTCCAGCACTCAAGCCTTTTCGAACCTTTTTCCATAGAATTGGACTGATATTGTAGCCCACGAGTCTGTCGAGAATGCGACGTGCCTGTTGAGCATTTACCAAGTCCATGTTTATGTGTCGTGGATGCTTGAACGCTTCTTTGATGGCATCTTTGGTAATCTCATTAAATACCACACGAAGCGGCTGATTCAAATCGAGCCCAAGGTATTGTGCCAAATGCCAAGCAATTGCCTCCCCTTCGCGATCCGGGTCGGCTGCGAGATATACTTTTTTTACTTTTTTAGCGGCATCTTTTAAGCCCTTCAATACATCGCCTTTGCCGCGAATGGTTATGTATTTGGGTTCAAAATTACGCGTAACGTCTACACCCATTTGACTTTTCGGCAAATCACGTACATGCCCGATAGACGCTTTCACGATATATTTACTACCCAGGTATTTTCCAATGGTCTTGGCCTTCGTAGGGGATTCTACGATTACTAGCGTATCAGCCATTTTTTTCCTCCCCTTTTAGTAAGGAATCTTCCCTATTATTAAATACCCTTATCCGGTTTGTCAAACACTTGTACGTCTAGACATTACCAAATATCTGGAAAAAATGCTATCGACGCGCAAAATAACCGCCCGGAAGTGCGACGATGGCCCCTTTTGCTTCCAAACGAATCACCAGCTGATGTAGCATCCTGCGCTGATCTTTTTCTAAACTGCTCATTAACTCATCCAAATGAATGCCATCATATGTTACGGCTTCTACAATCGCTTTTTCTTCATTAGATAAGGGAATAACCTCGGTTGCCTCTCTGTTTTCGGCCTGCTGCTTCCGTACAGCTTCTGGAAGATGATGCTTGATTTCCTCCCAAATATCGTTACTGCACGTTACTAGCTTTGCACCTTGTTTGATCAAGTTATGCGGCCCCGCACTCATCAATGAAAAAATCGGGCCAGGAATTGCAAAAACTTCCTTGCCCTGCTCAAGTGCACAGTCTGCCGTAATCAAGGATCCACTTTTTTCTGCTGCTTCCACCACTAATACACCGATAGAAAGTCCACTTATGATACGATTTCGCTCTGGAAATAATCCAGATATAGGTGGAATATGTGGAGGATATTCACTGAGGAGTAGGCCAAAAGATTCAATTTCGCGATAAAGTTCTCGATGCCGAGAAGGATAAACGTGATTCATTCCACACCCGAGCACACCAATGGTCTTACCGCCTGCTTTCAACGTAGCTTGGTGAGCTTCCGCATCAATTCCATACGCTACCCCTGAGACAATGACAAGACCTGCTTGTACCAGCTCTCGGACAAAAAAGCTACAGCTCGCTCTTCCATATGGTGTCGGTTTGCGCGAACCAACGACGCCAATCGACAATTTCTCCAATAAGGTGTGATCACCACGATAAAACAGTGTCCATGGAGAATCCGGGATATTGCGGAGCGAAACAGGATAAGCATCGTCAAAAGGACATAAGAAGCGCGTTCCCTCTTCTTCACGCCTTTCCAATAGCGCCATAGCTGATGCTTCATTGCTTTGCTTGTCAACATGCCCAGTGATCAAGGAAGTCAATCTGAGCTCATGTGCCAGTTCGTGCCAATTTTCGATGGCCACCTGAAAAGAACCAGTGATTTCAAAGATTTCTCTGATTTTCTTTCTTCCCAAACCCGCTATCATCGTTAACACATACAGCCAGTCTCTCTCGTCGAGCTGAGCCTTTCCCATTCCGAAATCCTCCTTCATCCCGATCGCTATTGTCACAGTTGACGGTTTTGAAAGTTATTCTATCGAAAGAAAGAGGCTGCTTCAAAAATAAAAAAGTGGACAAGCCTAAGCCTGTCCACTTCTGTCTTCTATGCTTACTTGCCCATTACTTTCTCGAGCATACCGCGCTCTTTCAGCAATTCAACAAGTGTTTCACCGATAACTGCAGGTGTTTTCGCTACGCGAATACCACATTCTTCGAGCTTCGCGATTTTCTCAGCAGCTGTACCTTTACCACCGGAGATGATCGCACCAGCGTGGCCCATACGTTTTCCTTCAGGAGCAGTTTGCCCGCCGATGAAGCCTACAACTGGTTTTTTCATGTTAGCAGCGATCCACTCAGCTGCTTCTTCTTCTGCAGTACCACCGATTTCACCCAGCATGATAACTGCTTCGGTACCTGGATCTTCGTTGAACATTTTCAGTACATCGATGAACTCCATACCTTTTACTGGGTCTCCACCGATACCTACAGCTGTGGATTGACCCAGGCCGCGAGTAGAAGTTTGGTGAACTGCTTCATAAGTCAAGGTACCAGAGCGAGATACGATACCTACTTTACCTGGAACGTGGATGTAACCAGGCATGATACCGATTTTGCACTCACCTGGAGTGATTACGCCAGGGCAGTTAGGACCTACGAGAAGGGTTTTCTTACCTTCCATGTAGCGCTTAACTTTTACCATGTCCAGAACTGGGATACCTTCTGTGATGCAGATTACCAGATCCAGTTCAGCGTCAACTGCTTCCATGATCGCATCAGCAGCGAAAGGAGGAGCAACGTAGATAACAGATGCAGTAGCACCAGTTGCTTCAACTGCTTCTTTCACTGTGTTGAAAATTGGAATACCGTCAACTTCGGTTCCACCTTTACCAGGTGTTACACCGCCCACCATTTGTGTACCGTATTCAACGGCTCCGCGAGTGTGGAACAGACCAGTTGCACCCGTAATCCCTTGCGTAATTACTTTTGTATTTTTATTAACGAGAATACTCATCGCGTAATTTTCCCACCTTTTTTAACGTATCTACTCGAGATAACTTACTTTACCAAGGATACGATTTTCTCAGCACCATCAGCCATAGATTCTGCAGCTACGATGTTCAAACCGGACTCATTGAGGATTTTCTTACCCAAATCTACGTTTGTACCTTCGAGACGTACAACGAGAGGTTTGTCCAATTTGATTTGTTTTGCTGCATTTACTACGCCGTTTGCGATAACGTCGCATTTCATGATGCCGCCGAAGATGTTGACGAAAATACCTTTTACTTTTTCGTCACGGAGAATAATTTTAAACGCTTCTGTTACTTTCTCTTCAGTAGCTCCGCCACCAACGTCAAGGAAGTTAGCAGGGTCTCCACCGTAGAATTTCACGATGTCCATTGTTGCCATCGCCAGACCTGCACCGTTTACCATGCAACCGATGTTACCATCAAGTGCGATGTAGGACAGATCGAACTTGGAAGCTTCGATTTCTTTCTCATCTTCTTCATCCAGATCGCGCAGAGCTACGATGTCAGGGTGACGATAGAGAGCGTTGCTGTCGAAGTTCAGTTTCGCATCCAGTGCCATTACTTCACCGTCGCCAGTTACAACCAGTGGGTTGATTTCAGCGATAGAAGCATCTTTATCAACAAAAGCTTGGTACAAGCTCATCATGAACTTGGCAGCTTTGTTAATCAATTCTTTTGGAATGTTGATTGCGTAAGCCAGGCGACGAGCTTGGAAGCCATTCAGACCTGTTACTGGATCAACTACTTCTTTGAAGATTTTTTCTGGATTGTTTGCTGCTACTTCCTCGATGTCCATACCGCCCTCTTCGGAAGCCATCATTACAACGCTTCCAGTAGCACGGTCAACAACTACACCAACGTAGTATTCTTTCTTGATGTCGCAGCCTTGCTCGATCAGAAGGCGCTTAACTTCTTTACCTTCTGGTCCTGTTTGATGAGTAACCAGTACTTTGCCAAGAATTTCGCTGGCATATGTACGAACTTCATCAAGATTTTTTGCAACCTTTACACCGCCAGCCTTACCACGGCCACCAGCGTGAATTTGCGCTTTTACTACGTTTACTTGGGTGCCCAGTTCTTTCGCTGCTTCAACAGCTTCTTCCACTGTGAAAGCTACGCGTCCTTCAGGAACTTTTACACCGTACTGCTTAAGTATCTCTTTACCTTGATACTCATGAATGTTCATTCTCCATCCTCCTATGGCAGATAAAGATCGGCAGGCTTTTAGACCGGTTCAAAGACGTCTGTCTTTTTCCGGTCATAACCTCCACTATCAGTGCAACGTAACTATTCTACGACAAAAACTGCAAAAGTGGTAGTAATATGTTCTTTTTTATCGTGACCAGAAGTGCGAAACTTCATGAGGATATTCCTCATTTTCGTAGAGATTGAAACAATTTCCACTCGTTTTCAGCGAGTTCATCGTGATTGTACCAAGTTTGGTCGTACTTAAAGTAACCTGGATATAGTTCAATTCTCTGTTCTGTATCATTCACAAAAAAATGAAGTTCGTATTGTTTTGAGCCCGGATCTTTCGGTGGAACATTTAGTGGATCTCCATTTTTTAGCAATCGGACGGATTGATGAGCAATTCCTTGCTCGATCGTCGTTTGGGTGACATCCAACTCTGTGTCTTGGACGTTCATTTCGCCATTTGCTGTGATGCGAATCTGTGTAGATTTAAATAACTGGTCGAACCTGTCTTCCTTACGATTGCTTGGTGGCATCCATTCCGTTAACCGCGAAAAGAGGCTACCCTCTACACGAAAGAAAAACGTTTCTCTCCCAAAGGGAACCGCAATCAGCGTCGGCGTTAAAATGGCCACTTCGACAGGTTTGTCAGCAGAATTTATTCTCATCCGATAGTTCGGATAGAGTGGATACTGCTTGCTACGACTGTCCAGCTCTGGTACTGCCGATTCCATTACTTTCCTGATGTATTCTGCTTCTGATTCGTTCAACACGCGAGCTTGACCAAGGTCCTCTGCCGCTAAACGCACACTTTGAATTTTTTGTGAGAGCACGCCTTTGCCAGTTAACTTGTTTACCCACTGATAAAAATAGCTGGCACCCGCTCCACGATACGTGTGTCCTCCAAACTCACTTGCCGACTCCCCCACTGTTACGACAAGTGGAGCCTGCTGTGTTCGGTAGAGGACAAGTGTAAAACGTACATCCTCTTGCTTTAAAGGCTCGGATGATATTTGTAAATCTTGACCCTGTCCGGACAGCTCTTGCAAAAACAAGCGCGAGTCCAATAATACTTCCTGTCCATCCGTTGACATCACCGTTACTTTTTCAACCGCACCAAGCTCTGTCTCGATATGATCTTTCATGTCATCAGATACCTTACCTGACTGTGCACAGCCAGTGACAAACAAGGTACTCACCATCATAACCAGTAGACACGTACGTAAAGACGATATCACGCAGTAACCCTCCTCGTGTATTCCTGTAAGATAACGCTACAGAAGTCCCAATCGACGGCTGATCTCACTGCCAAGCTTTCGTTTCACGTAAATTTCACCAATTTGGTGCGGATCTTTCACAATAACGGAGCGATTGTTCGTACGAATCACCACGTACTTTTCATTGTTTTTGTCCAAACCACAAATCAAATCAGATGAGGCTTCAACAAAGATAGCTACCACTGTTTTCCCATCTATTTTTTTCAACGAAATTTTTGGGAATGGGGTCACAAACGGTGACGTCTTATCTTGGATGTATTGCGTAATGGCAAGAATGTATTTGTCCGGGTCTCCATACTGCTCGATCTCATGATCAATCCCGCACACTGTTCCTTCATCGGTAATGCCTAAAAATAAATTCCCGTTGTTTGAATTCGCAAACGCCACAATAGACTTAATAATTCCCGTCTTCGAATAAAGAAAGTCGCGTTTGAATTCAATCATGTCGTTCTCACCAAGTTTTGTTGCTGTTACGGGATCATCGATTCGGCCTAAATAGCGAAAGCGACTGATTGCCCCTAAGCGATAGACGTATTCTTCAAATATATCAGCAGGCAGAGAAAGGTCTTCTATGCTTGCATCTGTGTTTTGCCACAATTTATATGTTTGCGGAGCAAAGCACATGTCAAACAATACGTTCCCACCGAGCGAGCGTATGTTCATACCGATGGAAGCAGGCATGATCTTCCCCGGCTGATAAGGGGCATCTGTTTCTACATCCAATACTCCTGAATGAATTAAATAATCGAAATAATGACGCGGTAATTGTGCATGATGCTTTAATAACTGACGTTCTGGCTTGGGTCGTCTGATTTCTTGATAAAAATCAAAACGCACAGATTGTTCTTCCAGTTGGCTTACACTCGCAATCAATGAACAAATATGGCGCATGTTTCCCCTCGTTTTGTGTTAGAGTAGGTGTCATTGTTTGGTCATATTTTAACGCAACGTTTAAAGGATTGACTAGTTTTTTGTTATTTTTGTGTTTGATAGTGATGTAAGATTGTTTGCAATTTAAATGAAAGTCCCATTTCTCCACTAATTTTCAGCTTACCCGTTACAAAAGCAACAGTGGGATTCAAGCATCCCTCTACGAGCTTAATAAAATCTTTGTCAGATAACTCCAGCTTGCAGCCTGCTTCCCTGGTCACACCCAGCGTGTAGTCCGCCTGATTATCGGCAAAAACAATCTCGTAGGTGCCCCCCTCTTCTCCACTTAGGACAAAATGATAAATCGCATGTAATCCAGTGATCCCTTGTGGTTGGTCATTTATTCTATTCGATAAATCCTGAAGAGTTTTTTGTACTTGCATGCTCACTTCTCCTTGCTCGCTATGTATTACGACTGCTTTCGGTAAAAAAAGAAAGCCGGGTGTTTACCGGCTTACTTCACACGGACAGCTGTGCCTGTGGCAATAACCATCATCATACCTTCTCGCAATGTTTCGAAGTCGAGATCAACCCCAATCACTGCATTTGCACCTAATACCCGTGCTTTTTCTTTCATTTCACGCAAGGCCAGTTCACGACCTTCTGCGAGTTTGCTCTCATACGAGCCACTTCTGCCTCCGATGATGTCCGTAATCCCTGCGAGAAAGTCACGGACTACGTTTGCACCCATGATTACCTCTCCACTGACGATATCCAGATACTCTTCCACTTCTTTTCCTTGGATCATGCTGGTAGTAGTTACAATCATGTCATTGCCTCCTCATATCGATCTATTCACACTATATATTACGTACCATAAAATAATTGGTTGCAATGAAAGATCTTAGCCTGTCCAAAAGTGTATGCGCATTGTTGGTAAACTATACTTTTCCTATCCGACCGTGGAAGAAAGTGATTTGGATAATTTGGCAGCTGAAGAGCCTAAACTTGCTTCAGCGATTAATTCCCGCCAGGATCTGGCGAAGAAGTCTTGTGTATTGTACCCGTTCACATGACCAACAGCTGCAGATACGAAGACATCCAGAACGTTGGTTGGACGTGTAATAAGCGTAATGTATTCCTGAATCTGTTCATCGGAAATCGTAGAGATCAAAACAAACTCGTCCCCTGCATAACGACATAAGTAATCACCCTGTTCTTCAGCCAAAGAAGAGAGGACCGAAGAATAGGTGCGAATGACATCATCCCCGAATGGATGGCCATGCAGCTTATTAATTCGACCAAAGTCGTTCAAATCGATAAAAAGCAAATGGAAAGGTTTTCGCTCCTTTAAAAAATTTTCCCCAATAAACTGGATGTATGGAGCGCGATACAAACCCGATAATGGGTCTCGATATTCTGCTATTTTCATCTCTACGATTTCTTTTGTGATGAATCCGATCAGTTGATCCTCTTGTTTGACCAAAGCAAGCCCGTTTTGTTCTTGATGAAGCGCGTGATAAGCCTCCCATACATTGTGATTGGCTGACAGATAGAACGGCTGACTACTCATGGCATCGGCAACGATTCGGTTTGGATGAGCTGACAAAACATCTCTCGTCGTAACCATTCCCAGTACCTCTCCGTGATCCATGACAACTAACGAATCAACATGAGATTCGTTCATTCGCTCCGCCGCATAAGAGACACTTTTGTCAGAGGTGATGGTACAAATCGTCGTCGTCATGATGTCGGAGATGTTCATAATAGATCCACCTCTCGTTGAACAGACAATGCTATTTTCAACTCAGATCGCAGAACCATAGAGTCGCTAATCATACGCTCTGCTTCTTCCAGAATGATTTTCATCAGCAATTTTTCATCTATCATTTGCAAAAGGGTATTTCTTAACAAAACCGCCTCAATCTTTGGATGATTCATTTTCAGTAAAGTAAACTGCTCTGGTGAAAGTGCATCCGCCATTCTCCTTACAGCCTCAGGACCAATTGGCGCTTTCCGCCCGATGATCAACAGATCCTGCATCGGAGGGACTTCAAACTCGGATATTTTTAAGGAAAGCGTTGCTTTCCGAGAATATACGTTGTTATCACTAGCCATAAAAATTCCTCCAATTCTGCATTGCCCTCTTATTCGTCCGGCAAACTGCCTGGTTTACCAAACAAGTATCCCTGGCCGATTGCAACGCCCAATAAAGAAGCACAAGCAAAATCCTCTTCTTCCTCAACTCCTTCGAGAATGAGTTGAGGTGCATCTTTGCAAAATTCAACAAATAATTTTACAGTCTTTTGCTTTTCTAATGAACTCGAGAGCTCTTGCGAAAAAAAACGATCAATCTTGATGTAATCAGGTGAAATATCTTCGATTTTACTGAATATATTCGCGCCATCTCCTACATCATCCAACGCAATTAAGAACCCCATCTTTTTCAATTCAGCTATGCGGTGTGTAAAAATGGGTTCGCTCCAACATTCTCCTTCCATAATCGATTCGTTGATTTCCAAAACGATTTGGTTCAAAAAGGGATGAAAGGAACGAGCGATCTTTTGAATGAAGCTAGGAAATGTGTCTTCTATGATGGTAGAAGGAAAAATGTTCACAAATAAAAGCTCGTTTTTGTGTTCGATCGACGAATGAAAAAAAGTCGAGAGCGCATAATGCAAGGAATGGGCGTCGAGTTCTGGAAGCTTTTGGTTTTCCTTTGCCAAAGAAAACAATGCCTCTGGATAGGTCCCCGCTTTACTGCGAAGTAAAACTTCATACCCTATTCTACTTCTCTCAGGAAGTTGACATATGGGCTGAAATGCGTGATAGTACTCTTTTTTCTTAAATAAATCTGGAATGCTCTCCATCAATTTTCCTTTCCCTTTCCTAGCAAGTATGAACACAAAGAAAAAGCTTCTTCCAAGCGAGAGAAACTCTGCGCAACTTGGAAGTGCTGGGAAATGTACCTACATGCACGCGAGCAAAAGAGATTCCACTCTCTTTAGGATACTTCTAGTCATAACAATATCTAGGTAATAAAGATTACAAATATCATCAGGCATTTCGACAATATATGTCTTTGTCCCTACTTATTCGCCAACATCTTGCATATTCCTTTCCAGATCATACTAATTGTTTCAAATTAATTAGGAACATTGTACGTATAATAGCTATTTTCTATCGTTATATATTCGCAAAATGATAGATGTATCAAGTAATTCCACAACTTGTAAGAGAACTGAATTTCATGCAATTTAATGAAATTAAATTTTTTACTGATTGTTTCGTCGTTAGCAGCTAGCAAGCTTTTTTCATATGGTATGGGAAATGGGGATCGACTTCATTCAAAGGGAGGAAGACCAGTGGTCAAAACCTCAACGTATACATTACAAGTGCAGGAAGGCCACTTATTCACGATTACGCTAGTGGCAAATCCCTCAACCGGCTACCAGTGGGACTTGTCTAATCCGGTGGATGCTCGCTTTTTATCGTTATATGCGAATCATTTTGTTCCTCCACCATCACCAGCTCGTATCGGGCAAGAGGGGCATCAGGTGATGTCCTTTCAGGCTTTGCGACGGGGAATGACGTCGATTTCTTTGAAGTATTGTCGGCCTTGGGATAGTGGGGATTGCGGGGAGTTTGTGTTTTATGTTGTTACGATTGTATAGGGGTTATGTTTAAAAAGTACTTACTGTTACTTAATTGGTAGTGGAGTGGTTAGTCTGTATGTGCTGTGTTCATTTATTAGGCACATGCAGACTAACCGATTTTTCTCGAACATTTGACTATTTGGCATTTGGACAAGCGATGTCATCTATGCAGACGTGACCATGCAGAAAAGCAAACTGTGCATCGGAGCAACAATAGTTGAGGAACAAAGAAGGAGCATGATCTGAATACTGATTCAATCTGGCATATTGATAATCATCCAGAAAGATATGGTGTAATTTGGATGAGGTGAACAATATGGTATTCATTGCTTTATCTGCATTGTACCTTAATCCTATTCTAGCTATTTTGTTCTTTGTTAACTTTACATTTATTATGAAGAAAATTGTCAACAATAAGGATTATAGGCGAAATGCAGTTTTTGGGTCATTGCTGATCGTATGGATCTTGTTTTCCTATGGATTGCTTATTATGGCAAGGTAGTTGATTCACTGCTGAAAGAATTGATTTTTCCATTCTATCTAGCATTTTGTAATCTTTTAAGTTTAAAAAAGTAGCCCTCGGTCCAAGGCTCTGTAGCGAATTGCTTCTGCTACATGTGCAGCATCTACACGGCCGGCCCCATCTAAATCTGCAATTGTCCTCGCCACTTTTACAATTCTATCGTATGCTCTTGCACTCAAACCTAATGTCTCGAAGGCAAGCTGCAGCATCTCTTGTCCTTCCTTATCCAGCTGAGCAAATTGGCGCAGCTCTTCTCCATTCATCACACTATTAAAAGGACATCCTGGACGATAGTGGTATCTTTCGCATTGGACAGCCCTCGCTTGCTCTACTCGTTGTTGAATGTCTTTTGAGGACTCCTCTGCTTTTCTGTTGTGAAGAAGTTGAACGGGTACTCTCGGCACCTCGATGTGCAGATCGATGCGGTCTAGCAAGGGACCTGATAGCTTTGAGCGATATTTGTAAATTTGTTGAGGAGAGCATGAGCATGTTTGCTTCTCTCGAGTACCGAAGAATCCGCAAGGACAAGGATTGCATGAACCAATTAACAGAAACCGAGCAGGAAAGGTAAAAACCTGCTTAGATCGTCCAATCGTAACAGCCCCTGATTCCAGCGGCTGGCGCAGTACCTCTAATACATGCCGAGAAAACTCGGGCATCTCATCAAGAAAGAGGATTCCGCCGTGAGACAAGCTACACTCTCCGGGACGCGGGATTTGCGCACCACCGCCAATCAGTGCAGTAGCGGTAATCGTATGGTGCGGAGCACGAAAAGGTCTCTCCTCGACGAGCCCACTCTCCCGCTTCAATTGACCAGCAATACTGTATATTTTCGTCACTTCGTAAGATTCATGAATGGTCATGTTCGGCATGATACCAGGCAGGCAAGTAGCTAAAAGGGTTTTCCCTGAACCTGGAGGCCCTACCAATATCACATTATGAAATCCAGCTGCTGCAATCTCCAAGCCACGTTTTACAAATTGCTGTCCGTAAACATTGGCAAAGTCCGGGGGCAGTTGGTTTTTATTTGTCTTGCCTGTCTCCGATTCGGAAAAAATCAAGTCTGAGTTCTTACTATGAAGTCCTTCTTTCCAGTAGTTCACGGCCTCTTCCAAATTACTCGCAGGCAATACGGTAATGTCGACGAGCTGTGCTTCCGCTGCATTTTGTTCGGGGAGAATCACGTGGGTAAATCCTACATTTTTAGCTTCTAGCAAAATGGGGAGTACACCCGTTACAGGGCGAAGAGAACCGTCTAATGCCAACTCTCCAAGAACGAGGATTCTCTCTGGTCTAGGGAGCATTTGCTTCGAGGCAAGTAAAATACCGAACGCAATAGCTAGATCGAAACCAGAACCTTCCTTGCGCTGGTCTGCTGGTGCTAGGTTAACGGTGATCCGCTGCATTGGGTAGTCGTATCCTGCGTTACGAAGGGCAGCACGAACACGATCTCGCGCTTCTTTTACTGCGGAGCCTCCTAGTCCGACCAAATCGAATTGAGGCAAGCCATTTGCTATGTCTGTTTCGACAGTGACGACCATTCCATCTATGCCAAGCACCGTGCCTGAATAACTGCATGCGTACATGTTCTCTCCCCCTCTGGTTATAGGGTAGGAAAAGATAGAGGGGGTGGGCAAGTAAATTGATGCTTGTGGCTAATCGTTGATACCACTTTGTCAATATAGTTAGGCAAACAGTCCCGATTACCTACTGCTCATTCAATTTAAAACAACAAAACCTCTTGATCAATGATCAAGAGGCATAGTAACCTATACATTTATGGAAAACTTTCATTCCAGCAGGTATACTGCAATAAACAGGTAAGGAGTTGGTTCGATTTGATTTTTACTGTTGATCATCATCAAATTTCCATCCACCACGAACATGCTGAACCTGTTCAGATCGACTGGGACGAAGTATACAGTGTCTCTTACTATAAGATCGATTGCATCGAGTACGAAATGGGTTACCTCGTTTTTGACTTGGTATACGGTGAGTTCATTGAGATTAATGATAGTGATCAAGATTGGGAAAAAATCGTCAATGATCTCGAAAAATACTTACCCTCGCAAACAAGCGATTGGGGGCATTCATTACGTAGTTGGTCGATCGACGACGGTATTCTTTATCTTTATGAAAAAACGTAAGAACGAGGCGAACTGAACCTCCTCACTTTATCCAACGATTTAGAACGTGTATTATTGCTGAAACCATTTGAATATGATGGGGAAAACGATAATCGCTGGTCCTGGACTTATGATCGGCCACCTTTATCCTCACTGCTTTCTCTTCCATTCATTCAGTAGTTCAATGATTTGCTGGTTTTGATCCACTTGCGTTACGATGTTCTGGTTCATCCTCCGAATCACGTCGTAGATGGCAAAAAGTCCTGCCAACAGTAGAAAAGCAAACAACAATTCCATGCCGTTTTTACCTCCTTTTACGATTAACGATGATATTAAAAAAGACCCGCGATCAATGCGAGTCTTTTCTCATGCTGTGTTGTTTCTTCTTGAGCAAATCGAGCTACTTCTGATAGACAGAGATATACTCTTTTTTCACGTGATCTGCTAACCAAACGAGCTCATTTCCATGGTAAAACTTTACACCATCTTGCCAAGCTTGCCTCGCATCGATTCGCAAAAGTACCGGATAATCGTCTCGTCTTTTCCCAACCTGCTGTGCAGTTTGGACGTCTTCAGACAGATGCACATACTGTCTTCCTTTTGGAACAAGCCCGCTAGTCAAAATAGAATCGAGGAATCTTTGCGGCGTGCCATGAAAAAGAAACGCAGGTGGTTCTTTTTCTTCCTTTTGGATCTTTTGTGGCACTGAATGTCCATAGAGGGCGCGAATTTTGCCTTGATTGATCTCATGGCGCTTTTTTTCTGATAGCGCAATCATCGTATGTAAATCTTCTTCGGTAACCACTCGCCACTTGCGCTGTTCATGAAGTGACAAAAGTAATTGCTTGATAGGAACCCATCCTTGTTCGTCTAACTCAAGCTCATATTCATGGGGGGCATGACGAAGCGCATAGGACAGTTCTTTACTCAATTTTTGATAATCCATACACTCATCTCCCATTACAACAGGTCATAGCCACTTCTTTTACGCAAAAAAGTAACCGAGACTCACGATTGCAGCAATAAATAGGTGAACGATGAAATTTCCTGTTAGTCGAACCCAGAGCAGTTGGCTTTTCATCGTCCAAAATCCATAGAGGAGAGCAACGATCAGGTAAGCCAGAACATAAATGAAAAACACAGGACTGCTCTCCTCTTTAGGACATTTCTTTTTTTATGTTAGCAATTAGCTTGTCAGCATTGTTTTCATCGTTATCAAACATAACCAGGTCTTGCAAAGCAATCCCTTCTACGGATTGAATTGCTGTGGACATAGAATCGGCCAGTTGCTGCATATCAGCTTTGTCTGCTATTTCAACATCTAGAACCAGTACAAGTTTTTTCTTCATGGTGATAATCCTCGCTTTACGATAAGTATGGATAGTGCAATCGAGCCATATCATCCCCATTATACATAATAATCCGGTATACATCGACAACTGGTAATCACAGCTTTATTCCGGAATATCTATATATGCGGAAACACTCGATTTTAATATCTCGATCAGCACCTCATCCATGTATATGTATTCATCAGGGATGCCCAAGCAAATGATCCTTTTATCCATCAGTTCCGAGCTAAACTTTTCTTGTAACCGCCTTACATGTTTTTTCTCCATACAAAAAATGAAATCAGCCCAGCCGATAAGACCACTTGTTACTTTGATACGCGCCCCAGTTTCAGTACCTGCTGATCTTACTTCATAATCATTGATCCCGTGAAAAATCTTTTCTGCTGTCAAGCTCCTCCATTTATTTCTACTGCAAATGAACAGTAGCTTCATGCTTCCTCCTCATCTAAATCTTCAAACTTCCATTCCTCTGGTACCGGATAATAAGCGTCATACTCTTTCTTGGCATCCTCGCTCATTTCCTCTAGCCATGGCCAATAATGCATGACATAGTCCTCACCAAATCCCATCCGCCAAAACAAACTATAAGGATGCTCTTCTGGAAACACAATCCATGGTGGCAAATAGAAATGCGGTTGATACCCCTCTAGGCTTTCACGCACTTCCATCCACAATCTTCCTAGTATGTTTCGTTCGTTACTCGTACGATCGATTAAGGCTGCATCCCCAGTAGAAAGCAGAATTTCACGAATGACAGGATACTGTTCTACTTTTGCTTGTAATACCTTGCGCATGATCTCTTTTTCAAGGATAGTTCCCGAAACTTTCTTGGCTTGCAGATAGTGTTCCGAAGTTGTCCATCGTTCCCCTTCCACCTCTATCGGATGACCAGAGAAATGGGAGAAGCAGCCGTAAGGTTTTTCTGGTTGATCGAAGTGAATTTCAAGAGGTTGCTGTATATGTTTTCGGATATGATCCTGCATGAATATTTGTACCTCCCTATCTAGCGTAGCGTTTTCATAATGACTACCTGACATTCCACCCCTTCTGTAAATACTTCCGAAATATATCATCCAGCTTGTCTGTTGGGTCATCCAGCTCATTTGTATATTGGCTAGTCAGTGCAGTCAGACGCTCAATTTGTTCCTCAATAAAATGGTGAAGCTCTTCTATTCTTGGCTCCCAGTTCAACTCATCCCCAGCTATTTTTCTTTGGAGCAGCTCAGAAATTTTACCTTTTAACCTAGAATCGGTTATCAGCTCTGAAACTAACTGATCAAATCCAATGGGGGGGTTCGTATGATTCGTTTCGATCCAGATGCATGCGAGGATCGGGCGTAACACGTAAAAATACTTTTTGATTTTGACTTGCTCCCCTTGCAGATAGTCCCGAAAATTCCCCTTTGCCATACTGAGGTAATGATGCAAGGAAGCCTTTGGCGAAAATACTTCCCCTTGCAATCTTACCAGCTCATCTCGAAAGCCAAGTGTATCGAGATAGACAATGTCTGACACAAGCCATTCTTGTAGGGGCGGATTCGATTTTCGATATAGCTTGAGGGCTTTTCGAATATCCCAGCCATTTATATCTAAAAGGTCATTGATCGGTACTTCTACAACATCCCGTTTGTCGTCAATGGACAAATACCATTCTGGTTTCTTCACATAGACAAAACGTACATCATAATCGCTATCTTTGGACGGAAATCCCCATGCCCGGCTTCCTGATTCAACAGCGAACAATATTTTCAAGTCATGCTCTTTCTCGATTTCTTTTAACTTTTCCAAGATGATCTCTCTCAAGGTTAATTCCTCCTCCACAACAACTAACAGGGTTACCTTTCATTTTGAAAAAAACTCGCTGAACCAATTAAGATTCAGCGAGCTTTCTATCCTATCTTATTTTACGGTAACTTCAATTTCCACTGTAGAGCCTTTGTATTTTGCTGTAATAGTAGCCTTACCTTTCTTTTTCCCTTTTACAGTTCCATTGTCTGATACAGTGGCTACAGCAGACTTGGAGGACTTCCATGTAGCTTTGGTACCACTGATATCATCGCCATCATAGGTGAGTCTAATCTTTTCGGAGTCACCTTTTTTGAGCGAAATAGAGTCGTCATCTGCCTCCAACTTGCCTGAGCTTGAGCCGCCAACTTTTACCTCAATCTCCACTTTTTCGCCTTTATACGTAGCTGTAATCGTTGCCGTTCCTTTTCCTTTTGCAGTAATCGTACCACTGCTGCTGACAGTCGCTACAGAAGTTTTAGAGGATTTCCATGATGCTTTAGAACCACTGATGATGTCGCCATCATACTTCAATACAACGATTTCTCTGTCACCTTTATCCATGGTGAGGCTGGTATCATCAGCTTCCAATGATGAGGAGGAACCATCAACAGTTACATCAATATCTACTGTTTCGCCTCTGTAACTAGCTGTAATCGTTGCCTTACCCTTACCTGTCGCTGTAATAGTACCGCTACTGCTGACAGTTGCTACGGAAGATTTAGAAGTTTTCCATGAAGCTTGGGAATTACTGATCACAGCACCATCGTAAGTCAGAATAATGATTTCACGATTTCCTTTCTTCATGGAAAGTTTCGTGTCGTCCGCTACCAGCTTACCTGAGGTATTTGCATCAACTTTTACTTGGATCTCTACCTTGTCACCTTTGTATTGAGCTGTAATGTAAGCAGTTCCTTTACCTTTAGCTGTTACAACCCCGTCACTTACAGTTGCGACAGACGAATTGGATGTTTTCCAAGTTGCTTTGGAACCAGACAATCTTTCATCGTCATATCTTAACTGAATAGTCTCTTTTTGTCCGTCTTTCAAGGAAATACTAGTATAATCCGCTTCCAGTTTACCTGAAGCATCCGTATCGACATAGACGTCAATTTCTACCTCGTCGCCCTTGTATTTAGCAGTAATCGTAGCTGTACCTTTGGCTCTAGCAGTAACGACCCCATCATCACTGACTCTAGCTACGGAAGTATCCGACGATTTCCAAGTTGCTTTGGAACCAGACAGTTTATCATCGTCATAAGTCAATTTAATTGTTTCTTTATCGCCTTTTTCCATCTTGAGTCGAGAGACGTCTGCTTCTAGTTTCCCATCTGAGTTGCTTTGGCCAACATTTACTTCAATTTCTACTTTTTGGCCTCTATATTCTGCAGTAATGATTGTGCTTCCAGAAGATACAGCCTTTATTTCACCATCATCTACAGTAGCAATGGATTTATCCTCAGAACGCCAATCTGCCTTTGATCCAGCTAGAGTTTTATCAGCATATTTCAAACTAATTGTCGATTTCTTACCTTTTTTAAGATTGATTTCAGAACGATTTGCTTCCAAAATCTCAGCTTTTGAAACGGTGACTCTGATTGATACTTTATCTCCATTATATTTTGCTGTAACAAAAGTCGATCCTGCCTTCTTAGCTGTCACGACTCCATTGTAAACAGTAGCGATATCAGAAGTGCCTACTTCCCAGTTAACCAGTCCATTATCAATCGTGCTGCCATTATAAGTCAGGCGAATCGTTTCCGTTGAACCTACGGAGATATTCATTGAACTCGAGTTGGCTTTCAGGCCAGAAGTGCTTGCTACCACGCTATAGGCTTGTAAAGGTTGTGGTGTCGTGACTTGTGCAGAAGCAATACCTGTAACTGAAAACTGAACAGTACAAATAGTTGCAACCGCTAAGGAGACGTTTTTCATTAAGTTGCTTTTGATCTTTTTCATGTTTTTACCTCCAAATTATTTCCTATACTTGTATTGACGTATGAGATGGAAA
This sequence comes from Brevibacillus sp. HB1.1, assembly GCF_013332445.1. Taxonomy (NCBI): domain Bacteria; kingdom Bacillati; phylum Bacillota; class Bacilli; order Caryophanales; family Paenibacillaceae; genus Brevibacillus; species Brevibacillus sp. HB1.1. Next base: position 531,006 of record NZ_JABMIV010000001.1, read on the forward strand.
AATGTCACACCAAATATGCTTTTTTTTTGAAAAATATTTGTTTTTATTTCAAACAATTGTTTGTAACCCAAATACAAAAGCAAAAAGTGACTCTAGTTATGGGCTTGTCTGTACGAATAGATCCATTTCATCAAAAAAAATGCTTCCCAGCTTTTGAGCCGGAAAGCGGATATTGATGCTTGGAGGAGTTTCATCGCGTCGAGTACAGTACATAGTACGCTGGCTCTGCGACTGATGCTGTAGACGTATCCCCAATATATCCGTAGTCGAGAGCCCGTTTTTCCTAGAAAGCACTCTCATAATGCTCAATGACCGGCTTCATGAAGTCTCCACCTGGTGTTAATGTACCGGTGTAAATCGCGATGACATCAAACCGAAAGGCCGGGATTGGCTGTGAGTTTTTTTGCAGGTATTCGATGGCAAGCTCACGCAGCTTCTGTTTCTTCTTCCAAGTAATGGACTCGCCCGCTGATCCAAAAGATTGGCTGCTCCTCGTTCTGACCTCAATGAAAACCAAGCAATTTCCGTCTAGCGCAATCAAATCCATTTCCCCGCGTTTTGTTCGAACATTTCGATCGACAATGCAAAAACCCTTGTTCACTAAATAGCTTTCAGCAAGCTGTTCTCCTTTTTGACCAAGAAGACGGCGGCGATCGCTCATTATTTGGTTCCTCCGCCTTTATCGATACGATAGACAAAAGCAAGGATTTCTGCCACAACTTGATACAACTCCGGAGGAATTTGTTGATCCAAATCCAGCTTACCCAAAACCTCTACAAGTGATGGGTCCTCTTGTACCGGTATATCATGCTCCTTTGCTGTCTTCAGGATATTGTCAGCTACGTACCCCTTGCCTTTTGCCACAACCTTTGGCGCTTCCATGGTACCCGCCTGGTATTTTAACGCAACTGCCTGTTTGCGTTTTTGCTCTGAAGAGGATGGCGGCTTCATACGCGAAGGTCAACCCCTTTATAGTCAGCCAGGATGGGGCCTTTTGCTTGGATCGGACTTGTCGACTTCCCGCGCTCGGCCGGGACTGGCTGGACCCGCATAGCCGATAGATGGTAACCAACATCCTGTAATTGGTCAGCAAAACGATCCTTGGAGCCTTGAATGAGTGCTTCCACCCATGGCGTATCGTTAAAAATTTGCAGGTTAACGATTCGATTCACGATACTGACATCAATCATAGTTGTCCCCATACTTTGGAGTTCCAAATGAAAGAATAGACGGCAGTTCTCCGGATCAAGTTGTCCAGAGCCTTTCTTTTTTGACTCAATTTGGACGAAAGCCGTCTCATCCCCTTCTGCTTGGCGAATCGGAATTTGCATCACGATTTGAGACAAAGCTTGGTTAGAGGGCTGTACCATCATCAACTGTTGTCCGGTCACTTGTTGCAGTAGTTGATCAGCAGCTTCTCGCAAGGCGGTTGGTAGTGCCTGAGCTGGCGCTTGACTGATTTGCAACAAGAGGGATTTGACTGTATCCATCTGCTTTAATGAATGCGAATCGATTGCCCCCTGTGAAAATGCCTGGCCCATCAATTCTCTCTCGTGGGTTACGCCTAAATGACGAAACAATTCAGCAATTGGGTTAGCAGCTGTGGCTCCATTCACTGCACCAGATGCTTGAGACATCATTTGTGGAATGACCTTTTGCCCCGCATCTGTCACTACGGCCCTTTGCTCTGCCATCTGCTTGTTTTGGATCGGCTCCTGATTCATCTGTGATGACTGAGGAATAGGCAACGGCTCGGTTCGAGCAATTTTTGACTCGACGCTTGGACCACTAGTCTGGTTAGGCAGCAACTGATTACTCTTTCCGATCATGGCGTTTTGCTGCGATTCCACCTGCTTTGTTGCAGGGCTTGGTGCAGTTGCTGCCTCAGTGGAAACAGATGACGAAACAGCTTGTGATGGCGATGGTATGTTACTGAAAGCCTGGGTTGATGGTTGGGGTGATGTCTGCAATTGCGCTGAAGGCTGACCGCTCTGCGCAGGCAGCGGCTGAGTCTGGCTTCCTCCAGACGCGTTCTGAGAAGCACCTTGATTGGGCTGATTCCCTTGTGGCATTTGTTTGACCGCCAGTCCCTCGTCTGTTGCATCGTTGCCCGTGATAAGTAAAGAGAGTCCTGCCAACTTTTCTTTTAATTGACTAACAAGCTGTTTGACATCTCCCGTTGCTGCATTAGCCTGTCCGGGGACTTGCTGTGATTGGCTTTGAGACATTTGACCTGTCGTCTGTGAAGGCTGGCCCTCTCCCTCTAAAAAGAGCGAGGCTTGCTGCAGCAGGTTTTGGATGAGCTGACCCATTGGCTTGTCCGATAAAAAAGCTTTGAGCCCTCCGATTGTATCTGGAGTCAGTGGCAAATTTCGTTTCATGGCAGTCATGAATGCCTCTATCGTGGCATTGTCTACGCCTAAGCGCCCAGCAACGGCTGAAAAAGCTTGTATCGTTTCCTTATTCACAGGAAGATTGGCACCAAGCAGAGCTTGCACGATCGCTTTGTTCTCTTTTGTATCGGTAATCCCTAGTGACCGCATTAGCCCTTCTAGAGATGCGTCTTTGCCAGCTCCTTCCCCGACGCTTTCCAAAACCTTCAACGTGACGACGCCTGTTGATGGTTGGACTTGCAGCCAAGCTTTCTGGCCCGGTTCCAGACTTGCTTCCATTTTAGCCTGAACCTGCATTCCCCCGACTTGTACGAGCGCCATATTGTCCGGGTAATGCTTGATTACCGTGCCTTTAAACACTTGTCCGGGAGTAAGCTCAACCGGCTTCGGAGCGGATATGGGTGCTTTTTGCACGAATGATTGAATAAGTTGCGACGGGGAAAACATGCAGATCCTCCTCCTGTAGGCAGTATGTTACTAGCTCCACTTTTTAGGCGTGTTCTTTTACACCAGTGAATGTCTTGCGATGGATCGGCGTAGGTCCAAATCGAGCGATTGCTGCCAGATGCTCAGGGGTGCCGTAGCCTGCGTGCTTGTCAAAGCCATAGGCTGGATATTGTTCGGCATACTGGGCCATCAATCGATCACGGGTAACCTTTGCTACGATCGATGCGGCTGCAATCGAGACACTCTTGGCATCCCCTCCGATAATCGGAACCTGCTCGCAATCCATTCCGGTTAGCTGCACGGCGTCAATCAGTAATGCATCTGGCACTTTACCTGCCTGTTGGATCGCCAGCTTCATCGCCTCTTTTGTAGCAGCCAATATATTGATCGCATCGATTCTTGCTGCATCGACAATTCCGATTCCCACAGCAAGTGCATCTCTTTGAATGATTTCGCAAAAAGCTTCCCGAGTGGATACAGGTATCTTCTTCGAGTCATTCAGTCCTGGCAAGTAAAAATCCTTGGGCAGGCACACGGCACACGCGACAACTGGACCAGCCAATGGTCCTCGTCCGACCTCATCTACCCCGAATATGTATTGATGCCCCTTATCAAACATGGCTTTCTCATAGACGGTCATGTCAGCCCACATCTGTGCGAGCTTTTCTTGACGTGCAATCGCTGCTTCCGCCTGCTTCGCCAGAGCCTGTACACCCGCTCTTTTATCTTCTTTCAGCAATTGTAAAAAATCTTTGGGTACCTCGTCCAACTTTTCCATCGTCACTCGTATTTCTTTTATCGACATATCCGCTAGATTCATTGACTCATTTCTCCTTACAGATCTCAAAGTGCCCATTCAAAAAGACGACGTTTTGAACATCCTCTCATAGTAAAAAACCTGCCTACCGTATATGTCGATAGACAGGTTTTTGATGGCTGGAAAGCTTATTCGGGAAAAGATACTGGCTTACCAATCGGTTCGTCCATTTCCCAGTCAATCGGGCGCTCGACAGAGATCGTTCCCAGCTTTCCGGAACGCAGCTCACGCAGGAAAATTTCCGCTGCCTTGTCGTAGTCGATATTTCCGCCAGAAACGAGACAACCGCGCTTCTTCCCGATTTCTTCGAGCATTTCTACTCGATCCTCAGGCAGTTCTTTTAGCTTGAAGCGTTCGATCAGGCGTTCCGGATAGTAGTGCATCATGTAGCTGATGACAAATAATGCTACCTCCGTAAAATCGATGAGCTCGTCTTTAATTGCCCCACTTGCCGCCAGTCGCAGACCTACCATCTGATCTTCAAATTTCGGCCAAAGAATACCAGGCGTATCGAGCAGTTCCAGTGTATCGCCCATTTTTACCCATTGTTGCGCCTTGGTTACCGCCGGACGATCACCTGTAGCCGCTACTGAGCGCTTGGACAAGCGGTTAATAAGGGAAGACTTGCCGACATTGGGGATTCCCAAGATCATGATGCGGATGGCACGACCTTGCATCCCCCGCTCACTGCGCTTTGCCAGCATGTCAGCAGCTAGCTCCTTACACATTTCTGGGAGCTTGTTGACACCTTTACCACTCAGGGCATCAATCGGCAATGTGCGAATGCCTTGTTTGCGAAAATAAGCAATCCACTCATCTGTTGCCCGTTCATCCGCCAAATCTGCTTTATTAAGTAATATCAAACGTGGTTTATCACTGACAATCTCGTCAATCATCGGATTACGGCTGGAAAGCGGCAGACGTGCATCGAGAAGCTCAATGACAACATCGATTAACTTCAGCTTTTCCGTTACTTGACGACGTGCTTTAGCCATATGGCCAGGAAACCATTGGATCGTCATGATGTCTCACCTACCTTGAAGCTTTGCATTATCTTGTCAAGCGAATTCCCGCAACCGGCCAAAAAGTAAATTCAGCTCTACCAACAACCGTACTGACGGCAACAGGACCGATGGCTCTGCTGTCATGACTGTTCAACCTGTTATCGCCCATCACAAAGATATGGTCTGCTGGTATTTGGACCGGGGGAAAATCGTGGGTAAAGAACGGCTCTCCCTGCTGCTTCGCTTGTTCTTTAAATTGTGCAAGATACGGTTCCTCTACCACTTTGCCATTGACCAGTAGCTGATCGCTTTTGACCTCTACTGTATCACCCTCAACAGCAATGACTCTCTTGATGTAATCTCGTTCCTTTTCAGCATGAAACACGATGATTTCACCAGGCTTCGGATCTTGCAAAAAGTAAATCGCCTTGTTTACAACTAATTTTTCACTGTTATGTAATGTACTTTCCATGGATTCGCCTTCTACAATAAACGGGGCGAACAAAAAGGTACGAATGAGAAACGCCAAGACTAAAGCGATCCCAAGTGCCTTTATCCATTCCCATAGTTCATTTTTCTTCTTATGACTGGAGGTAATTTCTTCGCTCATGACTTACGATCCTCCCATGAAAGCTCGTCCAACCTTAGCTGTAACATATGTCAAGATGAACTATTTTATTTCGAGATCGTTAAATGGAAAAAAGAGGCCTGGCAAGCAGGCCAGTCCTCTTTCTAAGCTTTACGCTTATCGACGAATTTCTTTAATACGAGCTGCTTTACCTACGCGATCGCGCAGATAGTACAGTTTCGCACGACGTACTTTACCATGACGCACGATTTCGATCTTGTCGATCTTAGGCGTGTGTACTGGGAATGTACGCTCAACACCTACGCCGTAAGAAATCTTACGAGCTGTAAATGTTTCGCTGACACCTGTACCGCGACGGCGAATGCATACGCCTTCGAACAGCTGGATACGCTCACGCTGACCCTCGATAACCTTAACGTGTACACGAACAGTGTCACCAGGTCGGAACGCAGGAATGTCCTGTTTCAATTGCGCTTTTTCCAGTTCACGGATAATTTGGTTCATTTGAATTTCCTCCTTCCGATAGACGTTCTTACTCGTCTAACCCATAGGTCCAGCCGCTAGGGCTGCGTTACGAGTAGCGGACCGCCTTAGTCAGCGGGCAAAATTGCCACAAGAAGTATATTAACACAGGGGGCACAAAACTACAAGACTCTTCTCCTATTTGCTCCCTACTTTTTTTCCTGCTCCAATTCAGCCAATAGCTTTTTCATTTCATTTGTCAGCGCAATCTTTTCCAACAAATCTGGACGCCGTGCTTTTGTTCGACGCAGCGATTCTTTTAACCGCCAGCTTTCAATATTGGCGTGGTGGCCTGACAACAATACATCTGGCACCTTCCAGCCGCGAAACTCAGCTGGTCTTGTGTAATGAGGGTATTCGAGCAGTCCTGTTGAAAAGGAATCCTCAACAGCTGACGTCTGGTTTCCCAACGCCCCTGGTTGCAAACGAACGACACTGTCAATGACCACCATCGCCGCAAGCTCTCCCCCAGTCAGTACGTAGTCGCCAATCGAGATCTCATCCGTGACGAGATGCTCGCGAATTCGCTCGTCGTACCCTTCATAATGACCACAAATGAAGACAAGGTGCTCCTCTTGCGCCAACTCTTCTGCAAGCTTCTGATGATAAGGTACACCCTGTGGGCACATCAGAATCACTCGGGGTTTTTTCTCTCCTGCCAAGCCTTCTACGGCTCGGAATAACGGCTCAGGCTTTAAGACCATTCCTCCGCCACCGCCATAAGGGGTGTCGTCTACCGTACCGTGCTTGCTCTCAGAGAAATCGCGAAAATTGGTAACGTGAAAATCAACCAGTTCTTTTTCGCTTGCCTTTCCCAAAATGCTGCTGGATAAAACACCTGTAAACATTTCGGGAAAGAGCGTAAAAATATCGATCCGCATCTGAAGTTCCTCCTACAGCAAGCCTTCCATCAGATGGCAGACCACACGTTTGTTCGCAATGTCCACTTCCTTGATGCACTCATCGATATACGGCAGCAAGATTTCTCCGCGTTTCCCCTTCACTACCCACACATCGTTTGCTCCTGGCTGCATAACATCCACGATTTTCCCCAGTTCTTCGCCCTCGTCAGTTACTACGACGCAGCCGACGAGCTGATGAATGTAGAACTCGTCCTCTTCTAATTCCATCAGCGCTTCCTCTGGAATTTTCAACTCTCCGCCCTTGTACTTTTCGATATCGTTAATATGCTCATAGCCTTGGAAGCTCACAATCTCAAAATTTTTATGCGAGCGACGAGAAACGATTTTCAATTTTAGCGGCTCACTGAGTGTCGGATGGAACAAGTACAGCTCATTTCCTTTGCGAAAACGCTGATCTGGAAAGTCAGTCGTAGGTGTTACACGTACCTCACCACGCAGGCCATGCGTATTAACCAGTTTGCCTACTCCGTAAAAACTATTTTGGCTCAACGTGTTCATTCCTCCTTTTTTTTGTTCCCATTTTTCGTTTGTAGCCGAATCTCATGTACCAGACCATCTTTTATCATGATTTCCGTTCCAGACATCATTTCATCCCAGACATCACCCTCTTGAATCGTGACAGGGCTTTGAACCGTCTGGTAATCGATCTCGCTTCCCTCTGGGAGATTTTCTACCTGCTGGAGGGTATATGTCAGGTGATCTATCTTTTCCTTGCGTCGGCGCTCTTCCTGCGCGATTTTTTCCTGCGCCAACGCATATGTATCCGTAGACTTTTTCTTCGCCTCGGTTAATAACTTTTTCGATTGAAACTGCCACTGCTCCCACTCTTTACGCTGCAAACGAAGTCGTTGGCTATACTGATCAATGAGAGCAGCCCGTGATGCTTCCGTAATGATCAGTTTAACCTGTACTGTCCGAAATATAGTAAGCACCTTCGCCACTCCTTTCGGAAAAACCATCATGGTTTATACGCATCTTGGATACTAGAAAAAAGACTGGGAAAGCTCCCAGCCTTTTCTCATACAATTTCAACCGTGACACGCTTGTCCGTTTCCACGGATGCGGCGATCACGACCGTGCGCAGGGCTTTCGCGATTCGTCCTTGTTTACCGATAATCTTCCCCATATCATCAGGGTGTACCGACAATTCAAAGACGAGGGTTCGCTCTTTGTCCACTGCGTTAACACGAACCTCATTCGGATGATCGACGAGAGCTTTAGCGATCGTTTCGACCAGCGCTTTCATCATCAAACCTCCAGATGACCGACTTATTTGCCGTATTTGGTTTCGTGCACTTTAGCCATAACGCCTTCTTTGGAGAGAAGGTTACGAACGGTATCAGTTGGAGCTGCACCATTCAGGATCCATTGAACCGCTTTGTCGGTATCAATTTTCACCACTGCCGGTTGTGCAACCGGGTTATAGTAACCGATTTCTTCAATGAAACGGCCATCGCGAGGGGAACGGGAGTCAGCTACTACTACACGGTAGAAAGGAGCTTTCTTGGAACCCATACGCTTCAGACGGATTTTAACTGCCATGTTGTGTCACCTCCTGTATTAATCAACGCTAGAAGAGCATCTGCGTTGGTGCTACTATATCTGAACCATCGCGGCCAGCTGACAAGTCAGTGTCGCGAGAGATCATGCCTACTTACTTGAACGGTGGCTTGAAGTTAAAGGGGAAGTTCATCCCGCCCTGGTTGTTGCCTCCGCCTTTTCCCATGAAAGGTAATCCGAAGCCTTTTTTCTTCGACTTCTTGCCCATCTTGTCAGCAGCGCCTGAGAATTGCTTCATCATCTTTTTCATTTCCTCGAACTGCTTGAGGAAGCGATTGACTTCTTGAATGCTTGTTCCACTTCCGCTTGCGATGCGCTTGCGACGGTTGGCATTCAATAAGTCAGGATTAGCGCGCTCTTGTTTGGTCATGGATTTGGCGATCGCTTCAACGCGGGCTATTTGCTTCTCATCCACGTTCATTTTGCCCTTCATCTTGTTCATTCCTGGCAGCATGCCGAGAATGTCTTCAAAAGGACCCAGGTTGCGAAGCTGCTGCATGGAATCCAGGAACATGTCGAAGGTAAACTCACCTTGACGCATTTGGCGTTCCATATCGCGTGCTTTGTCTTCATCCACGGATGCCTGTGCTTTTTCAATCAGGCTGAGTACGTCCCCCATACCCAAAATACGGGAAGCCATACGATCCGGATGGAACGGTTCGAGCGCATCCAGCTTTTCACCCATCGCCGCGAATTTGATCGGCTTGCCAGTGACAGCTTTGACGGACAGTGCCGCACCGCCTCGGGTATCACCGTCGAGCTTCGTGAGAACCACACCAGTCAGTTCGAGCTGGCTGTTAAAGCTCTCTGCTACGTTGACGGCATCTTGACCTGTCATCGCGTCCACGACGAGCAAAATCTCATCGGGCTTGGTTACCTCGCGAATCTGCTTCAACTCGTCCATCAGCGCTTCGTCAATATGCAGGCGACCTGCGGTATCGATGAGGACTACGTCGAGATGATTCGTCTTCGCGTGTTCAATCGCTTGGCGAGCGATATCGACAGGACTGACTTGATCACCGAGAGTGAAGACGGGAACATTGAGCTGCTCCCCTAAAACCTGAAGTTGCTTAATCGCAGCAGGACGGTAAATGTCTCCCGCTACCAGAAGCGGCTTACGGTTTTGCTTTTGCAAGTACTTGGCCAGCTTACCGGTTGTGGTCGTTTTACCTGCCCCTTGCAGACCTGCCATCATGATGACGGTCGGCGGGCGGTGTGCCATCGTGAGCTGAGCAACGTTGCCACCCATCAGAGCGACCAGTTCTTCATTCACGATTTTGATCACCATTTGACCAGGCGTCAGGCTTTTCATGACTTCCTGACCGACTGCGCGCTCTTTGACACGAGCAACGAAGTCTTTTACTACTTTAAAGTTAACGTCTGCTTCCAGCAAGGCCAGACGAACTTCACGCATCGCTTCACTCACGATGGTTTCGTCTATTTTTCCTCTGCCGCGCAGTTTGTCAAACGCGTTTTGCAGCCGATTGGCTAAGCTCTCAAACGCCATGCGAGCCCTCCTAATCCATCTCTGACAGTTGGTGGAGCAAAGTGTTCAGCTCGTCTCTTGTCTCGCTCTCCGAAAGCTCATTTACAAGTTCATTCATGCGATTCAACACGTCTATGCGCTTTTCATGACGCTCAGCGAGGCGAAGCTTCTGATCGTATTCGAACAGTTGCTTCTCCGCCCGCTTAATATGATCATAAACAGCTTGGCGGCTGACCTCATGCATCTCGGCAATTTCTCCGAGCGATAAATCGTCCAGATAATACAGCTCAAGATATTCTTGCTGCTTGCCCTTGAGTAGCGGCGCGTAAAAGTCAAACAAGAGATTGACTTGATTGGTCTTTTCTAACATGAAACCAATCCTTTGCTATGAGGTACTCGTTTCAAACTGTAAAGACTTTTTCTTTACAGCACGTAGATTATAGTACCTAATTCCACACCTAGTGTCAAGGTTTTTTATTGACATCATTTTTTTATCTTCGAAACACTATGTTTTACGCGTTTTCCTGCTCTTCTGTTTCATCTTTTTGAATCAATCCAGCAAAAAGTGCATGAACAAATTGCTCGGGATCAAACTGCTGCAAGTCATCCATTCTTTCACCCAAGCCGACGTATTTCACCGGAATGTTCAGCTCGTTGCGAATCGCGATGACGATACCACCCTTTGCTGTGCCATCCAGCTTGGTCAGGACTAAACCTGTTACACCAGCAGACTGTCCAAAGGTTTTCGCCTGCGAAAGCGCATTTTGCCCAGTCGTAGCGTCCAATACTAGCAAGACCTCATGTGGAGCTCCTGGCAATTCGCGTTGTAATACGCGGTGTACCTTCGCCAACTCTTCCATGAGATTGACTTTGTTTTGCAAGCGGCCTGCGGTATCGCACAACAGCACATCGACTTGGCGGGATTTCGCTGCCTGAATCGCATCGTAGATCACAGCAGCCGGATCAGAGCCTTGCTGCTGCTTGATTACGTCAACGCCTACACGCTCTCCCCAAACCTCCAGCTGTTCAATCGCTGCTGCACGGAACGTGTCACCTGCTGCCAGCAGCACTTTTTTATTTTGCTGCTTGAACATATGAGCCATTTTACCGATCGTGGTCGTTTTCCCTACTCCGTTTACCCCTACGAACAAAATGACATTCAGACGACCGTCCTCTACCTTCAGAGACGTATCCGCAGCAGCATCATTTTTCAAAAGGGCAACCAGTTTTTCTGAGAGAATGGGCTGCAGGTCGATCGCATTCTCGATTTTTTGCTTGCGCACTTCTGTCCGCAGGTCGTCAATGAGCTCCATTACGGTATTGACGCCCACATCGGACGTAATCAAAATTTCCTCTAATTCATCGAAAAAGTCATCGTCGATCTTTTTGTAGCGACGTACCAGATCCTCTACTTTTTCTACTAGCAGATCTCTCGTTTTAGCCAAACCATCCGTAAACTTCTGGGTGACCTCTTCGGATTTTTGGACAATAGCATCACGAAGGCGCTTGAAAAAACTCATGTTCATCTTCCTTTGCGGGTAGTATCAATTGAATGGCAAATCCGTTTAAGAGGCTGATTCGATAAACTTGTCACTGTCCTCCAGCTTCACAGAGACGAGTTTGGACACGCCGCCCTCTTGCATCGTGATACCGTATAGCACGTCTGCGCTCTCCATTGTGCCTTTTCTGTGTGTGACGCAAATAAACTGCGTCTGGTTACTAAAATGGTGCATGTACTCGGCGAAACGGTTAACGTTTGCCTCATCCAGCGCGGCTTCTACCTCATCCAATACACAGAATGGCACTGGCTTCACACGCAGGATGGCAAATAGCAAGGCCATCGCAGTCAAAGCACGTTCGCCCCCGGATAAGAGTGCGAGATTTTGCAGCTTCTTGCCAGGTGGCTGCGCCACGATATCGATACCCGTCTCAAGCAGATTATCTGGGTTAGAGAGTACAAGATCTGCGCGTCCTCCGCCAAACAGTTGGACAAACACGTCGCGGAACTGCTCTGAAATCGCATCAAATGTTTCTTTGAAGCGACGCGACATCTCTGCGTTCATTTCTTGGATCACTTGATAGAGCATGTCTTTTGCTTCATTCAAATCAGCTTCCTGCGAGCTTAAGAACTGCTGACGCTCAGATAAGCGCTCATATTCCTCAATCGCGCCAAGATTCACAGTGCCAAGTGCCCCAATCTGCTTTTTGAGACGATTGACCACTTGTGTCTCTTCCTGAATCTCGCCACGTGCCGGATATTTTTGCTTTGCCAGGTCGTAGCTCATTTCGTATTCTTCGGAGAGTTTATTCAACAGATGATCGAGCTCTACCTCATTGCGGTTGACTTTTACTTCTTCCTGATGAAGCTTTTCCTCGAGCGATTTAACCTCGCGGCGGATTTCCTTCACCTGCTGTTCCACTTGCTCCTGTTTGTAAAAGAGAGTCGCCCTCTCACTTCGCCGCTCTTGAATCAAGCCAGCTACACGGTCTTTATCCTGACGCAATTCGCTAATGCGCTGATCCAGCTCAAGCCCGGACGATTCGTTCGTACGCTCCAGCTCATCAAGAGATGCCAAGTTCGCGTTTTGTTCTTCCCATTCGCGCTGCAATTGGCTTTTTTGCTCCAGCAAACGTTCTGTTTGCTCCAAGCGTGATTGATACTCTTGCTTGACCTGCGCATTCAGTACTTTGAGACTCGTTATTTTTTGATTCATTTCTTCTTTAGATTCGAGCTGCTCTTGGCGTTTCGCCTCTGCTTCTGCGATCTGCGCACCGAGCTCTTTTTCCTCTTGCTCCATGGCAGCCAAGGAGGCTTGCAGCTGCTCTTGCTTTCGTTTGGCTTCTTCCATCTCGCGGCGATAGCCTTCTATATCTTGTTCAACAAGCTTTGCTCGCTCGCCCAAGGATCTGCCTTCCGATTCTTTTTGCTGCAAGAGTCCTTTTACTTCTTGTTCTTTCAATCTCAGACTTTCGCCTTCTGTACGCAGATTTTCTTGCTCCTGCTGCATTTGCGCCAGTTCCTTCGTCAACTGCTCCATAAGGGTAGTATGCCCAGAAATTGCCTGGTCGATTTCTACTAGCTGCGCTTCCAGCTCTTCTGATTGACGGTTGCGTCCAAGCAGGTTCGTGCTGTTCTTTTTCAAGGCCCCCCCTGTCATAGAACCGCCAGCATTCACGATATCGCCTTCCAGCGTCACGACGCGATAGCGGTAGCCAAGCGTACGGGCCACACGGTTTGCTTGCTCCAGCTTTTCCGTAATAATGACGTTGCCTAATAAACTTTCGAGGATAGGTCTATACGATTCCTCAAAGGTCACGAGCTCACTCGCGATTCCGACGACTCCACTCTCCGCCTCCAGCTGGCGCTTATCGCTTGCCTGCAAGGTGCGAGGCCGGATGACATCGAGCGGTAGAAATGTCGCCCTACCTGCATTGTGCTGCTTCAAGTGAGCAATGGCTGCACGACCAGATGCTTCGTCGTCCACGACGACGTTTTGCAGTGCGCCACCCAATGCTACTTCCATCGCCGTCTCGTATTGCTGTGGCACGACAACGAGCTCAGCCACCGCTCCATGAATTCCTTTGAAGCCACGCTCGCGTGCTTTCAAAATTTCTTTTACCCCTTGCTGAAACCCTGCGAACTCCGACTGCATTTCTTTTAACAGGTCAAAGCGAGACTTCGCTGCTTCCCGCTTTTGTTCCCAGTGGCGCAGCTCTCGACGGGCTGTTTCAAGGCGGGCTTGTCCTTCGCGCATACCCTCAACCAGCTCTTTGTATCTGACACCAGTTTCTTGAATGGTAGAAACGATCTTCTCCAACTGATCTTGGAGCTGGCTCAACTGAGCTAGTCGCTGCTCTTCTTCTTCATCGAGCTGTTTTTTTCCAGACAATTGACGTTCGACTCTGGCCTCGCTTGTCTTGAGAAGCTGCTCTTGATGACGATTTTCGTTGCGCAGATTCGCCATTTCATTGAGCTTTTCGAAGTAATCGCTCTTCAAACGCTCGACATCATCTGTCAGTGATTGCACCATCGAAAAAAATTGACCTTCTGCTTCTTGTAGCGAAGCGTGGGCTTCGGTCATTCGGCGATCCGCTTCCTTGGCCCGCTCTTGTTCTTCAGCCAATTCTGCCTCAAGACCGTGCTGCTTCTCGGTAATCCGATGCATCTGCTCCATCGTCTGCTGACGATTGGCATTGAGATTGCGCATACGCTCCCGCAATACCTCACGTTGTCCTTCGACTTTCTCGGTCTCTTCACTGACTGTTAAAAGTACTTGTTGCAGCTCTTCGATGGATTGGTCGATTTGGGTGACATGAAAACGCGCTTGCTCCAAATCAGCTTCTTGCTTGGATGCTTCGGTCGTTTGTCCGATTAACAGATTCTTGAGTTCCTCTACGCGTCCTGTCGCTGCTTCCCACTTCGTATGAGCTGCTTCAATTTGCTGCACGTAAAGAGCTACTTCATGCTCAACCAACTGGCGATGAAGCTCCTTGTACGTCTTGGCTATTTCTGCCTGCTCCTGCAAAGGTCCGATCTGCTCCGTAATTTCACTGACGATATCGTGAATACGCACCAGATTTTGCTCAGTGTCATCGAGCTTTTTTTCAGCCTCGCGCTTGCGTGTTTTGTATTTGACGATTCCGGCTGCTTCTTCAAATATTCCACGGCGATCCTCGGACTTGGTACTGAGAATTTCCTCAATTTTTCCTTGACCGATAATGGAATACGCTTCTTTACCCAGCCCGGTATCCATAAACAGCTCCATGATGTCTTTTAGACGGCAGGATCTGTTGTTTATGTAGTACTCACTGTCACCAGAACGATACACTCTGCGGGTAACGGATACCTCCGAATATTCCACATCGAGCGAACGATCTGTATTGTCCAAGGTGAGTGTCACTTCTGCGAAATTCACTGGCTTGCGCTTGTCGCTACCCGCGAAAATAATGTCTTCCATTTTCGCTCCACGCAACGACTTTGCGCTCTGTTCCCCCAGCACCCAGCGGATCGAATCAGATACGTTACTTTTCCCACTTCCATTCGGTCCCACTACGGCTGTTACCCCTGGTACAAATTCCAATTCCGTGCGATCGGCAAAGGATTTGAATCCAGCCAGCTCCAGGCGTTTCAAATACATACGTACGGTCCTCCTTAAGAAACCATCCAAGACTGCCTGCCAAACTGACAGATTGAAAACATGCAAGGTTCGGATGGTACCCGAAAAGAAGCCCCTGCATCGAACAGGAGCTACCTACTACGAGCCTACATGGTCATCTGTAGGTAAGTGTATCATAGATAGCGGTCATCTCGCAGTATTTTCCCTATGTTTCCCACCCGAAAGAAAAAAGCTGCACCATCTTGTAGCAGATGATGCAGCCCTTCTCGCTGACGAGTGATTATTTATCCCCCAGCTTGACCAATGCTCGTGCAGCAGCTTGCTGTTCCGCTTCTTTTTTGGAGCGGCCAGAGCCGATGCCAAGCGAACGATTGTTCAAAAGCACCTCAGATACGAATTCTCGATTATGAGCTGGTCCTTTTTCTTCTACAATTCGGTAATGGATGTCTCCCAGATTGTCTTGTTGAACAAATTCCTGCAACTGGCTCTTGAAGTCGGTTACCTGGGCAAACTCTCCTTTGTCGATGCGCGGGTACACGTATTTTTCCATAAATGAAAAGACTGCGTCCAACCCCTGATCCAAGTAAAGCGCACCTACAAACGCCTCAAAAACGTCCGCTAGCAAGGCTGGTCGCTGACGTCCACCTGTCAGCTCTTCCCCTTTTCCCAGCAATACGAGATCGCCAAAATTCAACAGTTCAGCAAACTTGACGAGAGAAGGTTCACAGACAATGGCTGCACGCAGCTTCGTCATTTCCCCTTCGCTCATCTTCGGAAAAGTTTTATACAAAAACTGGGAGACGGTCAACTCCAACACAGCATCCCCCAAAAACTCTAGCCGCTCATTGTCTGATATTCGTTTGCCGCGTTGCTCGTTCACGTAGGAAGAATGGGTGAATGCCTGCCGCAAAACACTTTCATCGCGAAAGCGAAAGCCTATCGTTTCTTGCAGCTGTGCAAAATTCATCACCCTCACCACCATTCCAGGAGACTGCCTACTTTTTCTATCAGTAGGGCTCATTTATGCTTCGTATCGCTTCAGGATTACCGTTGCGTTGTGACCGCCGAATCCAAATGTATTGGAAACAGCCACATTGACGGTCGCCTTGCGCGCATGGTTCGGAACATAGTCCAGATCACATTCTGGATCCGGGTTTTCCAAGTTGATTGTTGGAGGCAGTACTTGATCACGCAGCACATATGCCGTCGCGATGGCCTCGACACCACCAGTAGCACCCAACAGATGGCCTGTCATCGATTTGGTCGAGCTGACAGCCAGTTTGTATGCGTGCTCGCCAAACACACTCTTGATCGCTTGTGTTTCTGCGATATCTCCTTGGTCAGTAGAAGTACCATGTGCATTAATATATTGAACTTCTGTTGGGTCAACGCCAGCGTCTTTCAGTGCGCTTGCCATGCAACGCGCTGCCCCTTCGCCACCAGGAGATGGAGAAGTAATATGATGAGCATCTGCACTCATCCCGTAGCCAATGACTTCCGCGATGATCGTTGCTCCACGTTTTTTCGCATGCTCAAGCTCTTCCAGGATCAGAACACCAGCACCTTCGCCCATTACGAAGCCATCGCGATCTTGGTCAAACGGACGGCTTGCTTTTTGCGGCTCATCGTTTCTGGTGGACATCGCTTTCGCTGAGCAAAAGCCTGCAAATGCCATTGGACGCACCGTTGCTTCTGCTCCACCTGCGATCATAACATCGGCGTGATCGAACTGGATCAGACGCAGTGCATCACCGATCGCATTGGTACCTGTCGCACAAGCGGTAATCGCGCTGGAAGTTGGTCCTTTTGCACCGTATTGAATGGATACTGCACCAGACGCCATGTTTGCAATCAGCATCGGAATGAAGAACGGACTCACGCGACGCGGTCCTTTTTCCAACAATACGGAATGCTGTTCTTCCCATGTAGTCAGACCACCGATTCCGGACCCGATGTATACACCCACTCGTTCCGCATTTTCTGGCGTGATCTCCAGTTTTGCATCTTCTACAGCCATTTTGGCAGCAGCTAATCCAAACTGAACGAATCGGTCTGTACGTCGGATATCTTTCTTGTCCATATACTGCTCAGGATCGAAGTTTTTCACTTCGCCTGCAATTTGTGTTGGATAATCAGAAGCGTCAAAGGCAGCCACACGGTCAATGCCTGATTTTCCTTCCAGCAAGCTGTTCCAGAAAGTCTGCGCGTCATTCCCTACTGGAGAAACGACACCAACGCCAGTAATCACCACTCTGCGTTTCATTGCAATCACCTCTATATGAAAGTCAGCAGTCAGCTTCTTACATTCACTGCATGCAAAACATGTATTTATTTAAATTATGTACAGGTGGCTATTGAAGGAGAAGTCCCGTATGGTACGGGACTTCCAACAGATCCAACTACTTGTGAGATTCTATGTATTTAACAACCTCACCAACAGAAGTGATCTTTTCAGCATCTTCGTCGGAAATCTCTAAATCAAACTCATCTTCGAGTTCCATTACGAGTTCAACCACATCCAGGGAGTCAGCGCCCAGGTCTTCTTTGAAAGAAGCTTCCAAAGTAATTTTGGACTCATCTACACCCAGACGATCGACGATGATTTTCTTTACACGCTCCAAAGTATCTGCCATCTTGCTTCACCCCCTCTCCCGTATTATAGTGGATGAGCTTTCAAAAAACCAGTTTTCAGAAAATGCTCGATTGAGGTTTTCTAATTACATGTACATTCCGCCGTCTACATGCAGGGTCTGCCCTGTCATGTAGTTGGCCGCATCGGATGCCAGGAACAGCACCACAGCTGCGATATCATCAGTCTGTCCCAAGCGGGCAAGCGGAATTTGGCTTGTGAGTCCTGCTTTGACATCCTCAGGCAATACAGCAGTCATTTCTGTATCGATAAATCCTGGTGCAACAGCATTCACCGTGATGTTACGGCTGGCCAGCTCGCGAGCAGCCGTCTTCGTCAAGCCAATAACCCCAGCTTTTGCCGCCACGTAGTTTGCTTGTCCTGCGTTCCCCAAAACACCTACCACAGAAGTGATGTTGATGATTTTGCCTGAACGCTGCTTCATCATTGGGCGGGTCGCTGCCTTTACGCAGTTGAATACACCCTTTAAATTCGTCGCAATGACATCGTCCCACTCGTCTTCTTTCATGCGCATGATCAGGTTGTCGCGAGTAATACCCGCATTGTTCACGAGAATATCGATCACACCAAAATGATCCAAAGCAGCTTTGAACATGTCGTTGACATCTTCTGTAGAAGAAACGTTCGCGCGAATCATGATGGCATCGCGGCCCATTTCTTTAATAAGCGCAACAGTCTCGCTCGCTGCCGCTTCACTACCTGCGTAATTGACAACCACATTAGCACCAGCTTCTGCTAGCTTCAATGCAATCGCACGCCCAATGCCACGGGAAGCCCCTGTGACCAGTGCTGTTTTTCCTGTTAGCATAGTACCCCTCCGTTCAATAGCTCAGTAAGCGAATCCATATCCTGTACAGAGATAATCGTCGTATCCGCTGGTGCGATTTTCTTGATCAATCCGGCCAAAACTTTTCCTGGACCGATCTCTACAAAGGTTGTCACACCTGCTTCGACCATCCATTGTACAGAGTCCTCCCACAAAACTGGGGCGGAAACTTGTTGAACTAATTGATCTACAATAATAGTAGCCTCAGACACTGGTCTAGCCGTCACGTTTGCCACAACAGGCACAGTCGCTTCTTGTACGGTAACGCCCGCCAAAACTGCTTGCAGTTTATCTGCTGCGGGCTGCATCAAGCTCGAGTGGAACGGACCGCTTACATTCAATGGAAGTACACGCTTTGCGCCCGCTTCCTTCGCTTTTTCACTGGCCAGTTTCACACCTTCAGCAGAACCAGAGATGACAATTTGCCCTGGGCAGTTCATGTTCGCTAATTGAACAGGATGTCCAGATGCTGTTACTTCTTCGCAAACCGCATGCAGTGCCGCGCGATCCATGTTCAAAACAGCGGCCATTGCGCCTTGTCCCGCTGGCACTGCCTCTTCCATGAACTGACCACGAGCTCGCACTGTTTTGACTGCATCTGCAAAGGACAACGCCCCAGCTGCAACCAGAGCAGAATACTCACCCAAGCTGTGACCCGCTACGAACGCAGGCTTATAGTCAGGCAACTTTTCGTTCAATGCTGCCATAACAGCGATGCTTGCTGTCAAAATAGCTGGCTGTGTGTTTGCTGTCAGCTTCAATTCCTCTTCTGGTCCTGCGAAACACAGTCCAGACAAGGAAAAGCCGAGAGCTTCATCAGCTTGCTCAAATATGTGACGGGCCGCTTCCGATTGCTCGGAGAGCGCTTGCCCCATTCCTACAAATTGCGAACCTTGCCCTGGAAAAACAAAGGCTACTTTGCCCATTCCTACTTGCTCCCTTCTGCCGGAGTCGTGCACCACTTCAAGAGCGTCGCTCCCCAAGTCAAGCCGCCACCAAACCCAACCAGAATCAGGTTATCGCCTTCTTTTACGCGACCAGCTTTTACTGCTTCATCCAACGCTACTGGAATGGAGGCAGAGGACATGTTTCCATAGCGATCCAGGTTAATCGCAACTTTATCCTCAGACAGACCGAAACGCTGTACGGCAGAGTCGATGATGCGTTTGTTTGCCTGATGCGGCACCAGCAGGTCGATCTCATCCTTCGATATGCCAGCTTTGGACAAGACAGCCTCTGTTGCAGAATTCATGACGCGAACGGCGAATTTAAAAACTTCTCCGCCTGCCATATAGAGATAATGCAGTCCTTGTTCGACAGACTCAGTAGATGCAGGTGTTCTGGAACCGCCTGCTGGTATGCACAAGAGAGATCCGCCTGATCCATCTGCGCCGAGCTCGAAGGACTGGAAGCCGTAGCCCTCAGTAACTTCACCGATAACAGCTGCACCTGCGCCGTCTCCGAACAACACACATGTATTTCGATCTTTATAATTCGTAATTTTGGACAAGGTCTCAACGCCTACGACCAACACTTTTTTATACAAACCGTTTTCGATGAACTGAGTCGCTGTCGTAATTCCATACAAAAAGCCTGTGCAAGCCGCGGAAAGATCCATAGCAGCCGCACGTGTAGCACCCAGCTTTTCTTGCAGCAAGCAAGCAGTAGACGGGAACGACATGTCAGGCGTTACGGTAGCGACAATGATCATATCCAACTGTTCCGCGCTGATGTTTGCTTTTTCGAGCGCTTCTTTGGCAGCCTCGTAAGCCAAGTCGGAGGAAGCTTGCTCCGGTGAGCTAATGCGGCGTTCTCTGATGCCAGTTCGGGAAACAATCCACTCATCAGAAGTTTCCACCATTTTCTCCAGATCAAAGTTCGTCAACACCCGCTCCGGGGTATAAGACCCTGTAGACAAAATTCCTACTGAACGCTTTGCACTCATCTGCCTCACTCGCTTTCTCCCAAAGTATTTTTCTGTAATGATTGCTGGATAACCTCGTTCACGTCCTGCTGAATAAATCGCGTAGCACTAACAATCGCGTTTTTCATCGCACGTTCATTTGAGGAACCGTGGGCCTTGATCACAGGGGATTTCAATCCCAGCAAGGGAGCACCACCGTATTCCGCATAATCCATTTTCTTTTTAAAGCGAACCAATCCAGGTTTCAGAATGGCCGCTCCTAGCTTATTAATCAGGCTGGAAGTAAACTCCTGCTTCAACTGCGAAAAGATTGTGGAGGCAGCACCCTCTACGGCCTTTAACAAAACATTTCCTACAAAGCCGTCGCATACGAGCACATCACAGGCTCCTTGCATAACATCGCGCGCTTCCACATTTCCTACAAAGTTCAAGTCAGCTTCTTGAAGGAGTGGAAAAACAGCTTTCGTTAATTCGTTCCCTTTTCCTTCTTCCGTCCCGACATTCAGCAAGCCTACTGTCGGCCGCTCGAAGCCCAACACTTTTTCAGCATACAAGCTCCCCATCACCGCGTATTGTACAAGTTGATGTGGCTTGGCATCCATATTGGCTCCGACGTCTAGCGTCAGTGTTACTCGGCCTTTTGTATTCGGGATATAGGCACAAAGCGCAGGGCGCTCGATTCCATCCATGCGACCAGCGTACAGCAAGCCTGCTGTCATTAAAGCGCCCGTATTCCCAGCCGAGATCATCGCGTCGACTTTTTTCTCGCGCGCCATCTCAACAGCTACGACCAGCGAAGAATTTTTCTTACGCCGGACAGCTCGAACCGGTTCATCATCTGGCAAAATCACTTCCGCTGCAGGAACGATTTCGATGTTTGCCGGAATATCCTGCGGCAAGTGGTTCCGAATAGCCTGTTCATCTCCCACCAATACAACTGTAATGGCTGGGTTTTCCTTGATGGCAGCAAGCGCCCCTAATACGGTACTCTTCGGTGCGTGATCGCCGCCCATCGCATCCACTGCAATTCGCAACCGTGACTCCTCCTTACTCCTCATCCATGCTGTTATGGTAGCTCGACATTTCAACTACACGGAAGGTTGCGGTAAAGACCAATTCACCTTGGACCTTTGTCTCTACACGCACCTTGCATTCGTCGCCGTCTCGGCTCCTTACCACTGCTTTGGCCACCAGCTTTTCCCCTATTCGTACAGGACGCACAAAGCGGATTCTCGCCGTAGCTGTCAACGCTACGTCTGCGTTAATTACTGCTACTGCCAATGAGTTGGCCTGAGCAAATATATAATGCCCTCTGGCAATTTGTGTTTTCGAAAAAACGTGTTCTTCTTTGATTTCCAATACGGAAATAGCCTGTGAATCGAGCTGTAGATCAACAATTTCACCGATGACTTCATCGACACCCAATGATTTTACAGGATCAAGACTTTTCTCTGCGACTGTCTTGATACGTTCACGCAGCTCCGGTATTCCTAATTCCAGACGGTCTAAACGTATGGTTTGAATACTGACATGAAATAACTCAGCCAGATCTTCGTCCGTCGCAAATGGATTATCCGCCAGATACTGCACCAAGCGGGACTGGCGATCTTTTTTTGGCAAGCGGGCGATGCCGAACACCCCCATAAGCAGGATTCAATTGTACTATGTATGATTGCGATCTGTTTTTAATACCTGGTACCAAAACACAGTATAAGGGAGAAGATGTGGAATTACAAGTATCCTTCGCGAAATTAGGTAGCCGTCCCTAACGATAAATGAGCCGAATGATCTCCTCAATCCCCGGTTCTTTCATCTGAATATCCAGCGGCTCACCCCAGCCCGCTACTTCGGCAAGGATTCGCGGGGAAGAAATTTTTCCTTTGTCGAAGTAAATCGAAAGTACATTCTCTGCTAGCTCCATCCGCTCGATTCCCTCTAGGTCGTAAAGCTTTTCGGGCGGTTGTCGAAATTCGATTCGAATGAGGCTTGGCAGCCCTATCTGACGTCGCAAATCGACCAAGCTCGTATCCATCATCTTTTTGCCATGATTGATCACAATGATCCGGTTGCAGAGTTGCTCAATATCGTCCATATCATGCGTCGTCAATAGAATCGTCTTCTTCTGGGTCTGATTCACTTCTTTCAAAAACGCTCTGATGCGAGTCTTCGCGACCACATCCAACCCAATCGTAGGCTCGTCTAAAAACAGGACAGGCGGATCATGCAGCAGTGCCGCCGCTAAATCAGCTCTCATCCTCTGACCCAATGACAGCTTACGCACTGGCGTATCCAGGAATTCATGGAGATCCAGCAGTTCCTGATACGCCTCCATCGATCGCCGATATGCCTTGTCGTTAATTTTGTACATCGCTTGCAAAATTTCGAAGGAATCTCTGACTGGCAAATCCCACCACAGCTGTGTTCGCTGCCCGAACACCACACCGATTTGTGAGGCTACTTGAATTCGTTCCCGCTGCGGACTATATCCGCCAATTCGTATTTCCCCCTGACTGGGATGTAGAATTCCTGCGAGCATTTTGATTGTCGTCGATTTTCCTGCGCCATTCGGCCCGATATATCCAACGAACTCGCCTCTGTCAATGGAAAAAGAGATATCGTGGACAGCTTTGACCTCCCTTTGTTCACGAGAAAAGAGTGTTCGTAGAGAAGCAAAGCGCCCCTCTTTCGCTTTTGTCAGGAAAAATGATTTTTCGATGTGCTTTGCTTCAATCATGTTACCCCTCCTTAGCTCCCTGTACTATGGTAGTGTCGAATCCCGACATTCCACAGCATACGAGCGAAATAAAAAGCAATCGCTGCAGCTACCGGGGTGAGTATCGGATAAAACCATTCGCCCCCTTTGCCCAACAGCGTCAACATTGGCAAATAATTCATATATGCGATCGGAATCGCTGAGAAAAACAGCCATTTGAGCCAGTTTGGATATAGCCCGATCGGATAATTGGAAGCATTGGCTGGCGCATAAATGGTAAAGGTCAGCATGTCTTTCATCTGATGCGTCCAAAATGCGACCCCAGCCGTAGCAAGTCCAATGGAAAAATAGATGACTCCGCCAGACAAAATGGCAATCGGCGAGAATAACACCAACCCCATGATCGATTTCCCTTCCGCCGCAAGTCCCGACAATGAGACGACCAAAACAGACATCCCTTGCACCACTCCTCCCACTCTCGACAAATCAAGATTGCGTGTCAATAGCAGAAGCAAAGGTGAAACAGGTCGGATGAGCAATTGATCGAGCTCTCCTTGCACGATGTACTTCTCAAAGTCGTTGATTTCCGGGGCAAACAGTCGATACAAGGAGACAGATGCCGAGGAAATCCCGTAAAGCATCCCAACCTCGTATATATTCCACCCGACCACATCGTGAAATCGGTACAAAATCGCAGAGAGAATAATAAAATCAAGCACCATAATCATTCCGGTCGTGGCAGCGCTCGTGACAAAATTTATCTTGTATTGCATTTGCGAGCGAATGCTGGCCGCAATCAGTTTGCGATAGAGGGCAAACATATCGTTATCCTCCTTGAATTTCTAGCTTTCTTCTTGCCATGTTCGTCACCAATAAAGCAACTGCCGTTAAAACGAGCGCCCAACCAGCTTGTACGAGCATGCCATAAGGAGGCGCAAGCTCTAGCAAGGTCATGACTGGATAATAAATCATCGCGGAAAAGGGCAAATAAGGTGCTACCTCTCCAATCATCCCAGGCATCAAGTCTATCGGAATCATTTGTCCACCTAACCCAAAGATCAATGACAAAAGGATTAGGTGTACCCAGCGTATTTCTGTCGTCCAGAAGGAGGAAATGCCCGCGAGATAAAAGAGCAACATACCTACGTAAGTTCCTAACAGTAGCGAGAGGATAAACCAGAAGTAAGTGAACGGATCGGAGGGAAAAAAGAAGCCTACCGCTAATCCTAGCAGCAAGCCGATCGGAACACTTCGGTAGCAAGCGTTGTACAATAGTCGTCCAAACTCCTGACTTAGCATGTACCAAAGATAATGAACAGGCTTGATCATATCCAGGCTAACAGCCCCGCTTCTTACCGCTATTTGGACGTTCAGACCCGGCGACATAAAGGTTGTCATCCAGAGAACACTCTGGCAAATCGCAATATAATACCCCATCGTTTTGACATCATATGGGCCATATACTTGTTTTCCAGAAAAGACACCCGTCCAAATGGCAATAAAAACAAGCCCAAAAATCGAGCTTGCGACATTGTTGATGACATGCGATAAACGATACTGAAGATTTCGACGATAGCTCTTGCGAATAATCCGCCAATAGACCATAGAACCCTCCTCTTGGAAAAGTCAGGATTACTAGAATAGCAAGGGCCGTATACAAATGCAAGAAAAAAAGAAAGAGCCCTTCCCATTTGAAGGACTCTCTTTCGATAAATCCATTTGCTGTCACGCTGGTCACCCATTCACGCCAGCCAAATAGAACTTATCCTCTTTTTTATGGATCAATAGCTTCATGTGGAAGCTACAATCACCTCTACATCGTTAGCGTGCAAAGCTTCAACCATTTCCTTTTCAGGCAGCTTATCGGTCACGATAATATCGATCTGATCAAAACCGGCAACGCGATACAGCATGCTTTTTCCAAACTTGGTATGGTCAGTGAGGATGATCACTTGATCGGCGCGCTTGATCATTTCTTTGATCAGAAAGCCGTGATCTTCCTGCGTAGACATGAGCCCTTCCTTTGTAAGACCGCATGCACCAACCAGTACTTTGTCGACATGAAAATCAGCAAGGTTTTGAATCACGCGTGTACCGAGGACACATTGATCCTCTGCATGTACGTCTCCGCCCAAAAGCTTGACAAGAACGCCTTCTTTTCGGGACATACTGGAGGCAGTCGCTAATGAATTCGTGATGATGACATGATCGCGAGTCTGCAAGGATTCCACTGTGAGCTGAACGGTTGTGGAAGCATCGAGCAGCAAATAATCTCCATCTTTGATCAGACGGGCCGCTGCTGCTGCAATACTGCGCTTTCCTGTCAAATCAAGCTGCATTCGTTCCTGATGGGAGTAGTTCTTTTTGTTGAGGCTGGGCAATACTGCTCCTCCCCTAGTTCGCAGGATTTGACCCTGCTCCTCCAGCTTGACGATGTCACGCCTCGCTGTGTCACGGGAAACCCCAAACTGCTCAACTACCTCTTGCACACTGATTCGCTGGTGCTCCTGCAAATACGCAAGAATTGCAGCGAGCCTCTCCTCTTGAAACACGAAGCCTCAACCCCATCCTTATCCTGCCTTTATTATAAGTCATTTAAGCGAATTTCGCAAGTGATAATAAGTGTTTGTAAGTAATCATAAGCAATAGAAAGAAACAAAAAAAGCAAGGCGATTTCTCACCTTGCTTTCTTAGCAGCGAATATTACTTCGCTACTTTCACGCCTTTGTAGTGACCGCAGCTTGGGCAAACACGATGCGCAAGCTTGTATTCGCTGCAATTATCGCATTTGATCATGCCTGGAATCTCTAATTTGAAGTGCGTACGACGCATTCTTTTACGGGTTTTGGAAGTTCTCCGTTGAGGTACTGCCATCTTCCTTACACCTCCTTCAACTGACAAATGCTAAGAAGCTCTATTGGGTGGACAGTATAGGCAAAATGCTTATGCCATCCTTCAAAAATGAGACGCTGCCACGAATGGTCGGCGAATCATCTTGAATACAGTAAGAAAACTTATTTGCTGTCTTTGAAAAAGTCAGCCAACCCAGCCAATCGCGGGTCAACACGCTCATTCTTGCAGCTGCATGCCACTTCATTACGGTTCACACCGCAAGTCGGGCACAGACCTTTGCAATCTTCCTCGCAAAGCGGGAAGGTCGGCATTGCCAGTAAGAAATCCTCTTGCAGCAGCGAGTCCAGCTCAATTTCATCGCCTTCCAGAGGAAGGATATCGCTGTCCTCGTCATCTTGCAGGATCGGATCATCCGCAAGCGCAAATGTCTCAGAGAAATCTACTGTTGCCTGATCGACAAAAGGATTCAAACATCTCGCGCAGACAAAATTCACATCTGCCTTCATGCTTCCTTTTACGTAATAGAGATTGCCCAGCTGTACGGCTTCACCACTCGCATTTACAGGAGTAATCCCACGAACCTCATGATGGCGCTTCTTCAGCTCATCTGCATCCAGAGTTAACTGGAATGGCAACGGCTCTCCTTTTCGGTGCTCTAACTCTGCTAACTTAATGTTCATAGCATTTCACCTCATGCACAACAAAGATGATTATAGACCCTGCCCAAAGCTTTGTCAACCATTTTTGCTTGACAGCTAGTTTGCTCAGGTAGATTTCGGTTTTTGTCCATTCAAGTACGTAATCGCTTCTTCTACCGTCTTGACTGGAACCACTTTCATTGAAGTTCCAATCCGCTTGGCAGTCGCTAACGCCTCCTCGTAATTGGAGTTCGTATCTGGCGTATCCTGCGGAGCAAAGAAGATCTCTGCGCCCGCTTTGTCCGCTGCGATTACCTTTTGATTAATGCCACCGATCCTGCCTACTTTTCCGTCTAACGAAATCGTGCCTGTTCCTGCAATTTTATAGCCTTTTGTCAAATCCGTCTCCGTATTTAACTGGTCATAAATCTCCAGTGTCATCATTAATCCCGCAGAAGGACCACCAATCCCTTGAGAGGCAATGGTTACTTCTTTCGGTATGATGATTTCCTGTTTGTTGTCAGGGCGTACACCAATTCCAACTGACTTGGATTCAGGTAGTGGTTCCAAGGTTAACATCGTTTTGGCCTCTTGTCCATCTCTTGTGTACGTAATTTCGACTTGATCCCCTGCTTTTTTTGCAGAGAGGGCTGTCAGCAAATCTTTTGCCTCAGACGTGCGAACCCCGTCAACATACGTAATGACATCACCAATTCGCAATGCTTTATAGGCAGGGAACCCTTCTAGAGTACCCATCACCCACACACCCTGCTTCTCGATTTTCACTTCAAAACCGGCAAGACGGAACGCGACTGCCTCCGCAATTTTTTGTGAATTGTCCATGATCGCTTGTTCTCTACGGATAAAATCTTCGCTGTTCTCGCCCTTGCTGACCACCAGCTCCTTGGGCATCAACTCAACATCCTGCGCCATTTTTGCATACCAATACCACGGCAAATTCGCTTCGCCCATTCTGACCGTCGTGAGCATAAAGGAGCCAGTCTCGTCTTTCTTGCCGCCTTCCACTTGAATCATCGGCCCCAACTCAATCGCTGAACCCGGACGACTCACGTAATAATTCGTCGGTACAAAAAAAGAAATACCCAACAAGACAAAAACCAAGGCAAGTATCCAGCTAAAGCCTCTGGTTCCTGTAGATCTGCGTCTATTGGCATAAAGCTGTTCCTCACTCATTCCTGTGCCTCCCAATCTGCAATTAGTTCCTGAATGCGTTCGATATGGTCAGTACCCGCACGTTCACCTAACTCGATAATTTCTTCGACACCTGTGTACGCGATACTGCTATAGTGTCCAACATCCGGCCTGATTACGATGTCTGCCGCAATGATTCGATGTCGCAGAATTTCCCTTTCCATCACATCAATCGTCTGGGCAATCACATCAAAGATACTTTTGACCTCCGTCCGGGTATCGAATTGGGCGACATCTACCGCAATCACGATATCGGCACCCATTTCACGCAGCACCGTTACGGGCACACGATCAATAACTCCTCCGTCGACTAAAAGCCGTCCCCCTACCTTTTCAGGTACGAAGATGCCTGGAATCGATATGCTTGCCCTCACCGCTTGATCAATTGGACCTTCACGAAATACGACTCGTTCTCCTGATTCAATATCCGTCGCCACAATGGCAAGCGGTTTGTTCAGCTCTTCCAAGCGCTTTCCGTGCGTTAGCAGGCGAATTAATTGCTTGATCTTCTCCCCCGTAACAAAGCCCATGCTGGGTACAGTCAAATCGAGCCAATGCTTGCGTTTTAAATTAAGGGCAAGCTTTCCCATCATATGCGGTTCAATTCCGTTGGCATAGACAGCCCCAATCAGACTGCCCATACTGGAGCCAGCCAGCATGTCAATCTGGATGCCATGTGCTTCTAACGCATTCAATACACCAATATGTGCAAAACCGCGAGCGCCCCCAGAACCCAGGGCTACACCCACGATTGGTTTACGCTTTGTCTGCATGGAAAAACCCCTCCCTGTAACCAGCCTATGTGGTAAATCGCTGTACCTTTCACACTTGGGAGATATTCGTCGACCAAGCTTACGCATAGTTCTCCCGCCAGCCACGTAGACATGTACTACTACTTTTCTTCGATTCAGGAGGAATCCATGTCACGCCACTCACCAGTACTTACTTTGTTGCTCGCCCTCTCGACAGTTTTCATTGTTATTTCGTTGATTGCTTACTCGCAGATTTCTTTTGAAGCTGCCGTACGCGGTCTGAAAATATGGTGGGAGGTAGTTTTCCCCTCTACGCTTCCCTTTATTGTGCTGTCTGAGGTGTTGATGGGTCTGGGCGTCGTTCATTTCGTCGGTGTGTTACTGGAGCCATTAATGCGCCCACTGTTTAACGTTCCGGGCACTGGCGGGTTCGTACTGGCTATGGGCTTCTCATCCGGATATCCGGTAGCCGCAAAGCTGACAACTCGCCTGCGTCTGCAAGGCAATGTGACGAAGGCTGAGGGTGAACGTCTCGTATCTTTTACAACGACGGGAGATCCCTTATTCGTCATGGGAGCAGTGGCAATCGGCTTCTTCCACAGTGAGCAAATGGGTATCATTTTAGCTCTGACTCATTATTTGTCAGCTGTACTCATGGGCGTGATTTATCGTTTTCATGCGCCTTTTGCCATTACGTCAGCCCCATTAGAGAAAAATTCACTACCTCTTCCTTTACGCGCCCTACAAGCGATGCATCGGGCACGTATCCGTGATGGGCGTCCGTTCGGAAAATTAATGGGAGAAGCGGTGCAATCCGCCCTGAATACATTGCTCATGATTGGTGGCTTCGTCATTGTTTTTTCGGTCTTAATTCAACTATTCTCCACGATTCATCTGACACAGATCATCAGTACGCTTCTCTCAATCATTCTCGGTCCCTTTGGTTTTCCACCAGCCTTTTCCCAAGCAATCGTGGCTGGTTTGTTCGAAGTAACCCTCGGCGCACAGGCTGCGAGCATTGTGCCTGATGAAGTTTCCTTGGTCTGGAAAGCAGCGATTGCCAGTGCTGTATTGTCCTGGGGCGGTTTGAGTGTTCACGCGCAGGTCGCGAGTATCTTGAGTGAAACGGATATTCGCGTCGCCCCTTACTTGATTGCCAGAGCGCTGCACGCTTTGCTAGCTGCGATTTTGACCTTTGTCTTTTGGGGACCTCTTGCCACAGTCAGTTCCTGGTTCATCGAGAAAGCCGTCCCTGTATTTGTACATGCCAAATCCGAGATTCCGGCGACGAGCTGGTGGGAGACCCTGCTCCTATCAGGGGGAATCGCCATCGGCGTCGGTGCCATTCTGTTGTGTACCAGTCTGACTCTTTCGCGCATGAACCGCAGCAAGACGACGCGATAATCTACTCGGCCATTTTTCGCTTTAGTGCCTCTTCTACGACTGGCGGCACCAAATCGGCGACACTCGCCTTGTATTTCGCAACTTCTTTCACAATACTTGAGCTCAAGTACGAATATTGATTGTTCGTCATCATGAAAAACGTTTCAATATTTTCATCGAGCTTTTTATTAATCGAGGCGACTTGCATCTCATATTCAAAATCAGAAACAGCACGAAGGCCACGAATGATCACCTGTGCGCCCTTTTTGTTCATATAGTCAATTAACAAGCCGTCAAAAGAGTCCACTTCTACATTTTTCATGTCAGCCGTTGCTTGACGAAGCAAATCGACGCGCTCTTCTACGCTGAACAATGAGTTTTTCTTCGAATTGATTAAGACGGCAACAATGACCTTATCAAAAACGTTGGCACCCCGCGCAATAATGTCGAGATGCCCATAAGTAACAGGGTCGAAGCTTCCTGAACATACGGCGATTGCCATAGCGGGTAATCCTCCCTTAGTGCTCTTTTGCACCTTGATTGAAAGTTAGGCTTGTGGCTCCAAATCGTAATAATACACGGTAACGGCCGTATCCCCATACTTAGCCGCTCGGTCCTTCACACAATGACCAATCGCATCTGGAAAGGAGTCTGCGATATCATGCTCAGTCACGATCCACGCTCCATCCGCTAACATTCCCAGCTCCTGCAACATCTCAATTTCTTCGACAATTTTCTGCTGGGCGTATGGCGGGTCTAAAAAGACGAGATCAAATTTTTGATTGCGCGTACTCAGTGTGCGAATGGCGCGGTCCGCATCCATCCGATATAGTTCTGCATAATCGTCCAGCCTGCAAGTGCTGACGTTTTGTTTTACTACAGCAAATGCTTTTTGATCTCGCTCCACAAAAACAGCTCGATCCGCTCCCCTACTCAATGCCTCGATTCCGAGACCACCTGTTCCTGCGTATAGGTCCAATGCCCATCCGCCATCGAAATACGGACCAATCATATTAAAAATCGATTCTTTGACTTTATCGGTTGTCGGTCTCGTTCCTTTCCCCGGAACTGCTGCCAACCGTCTTCCTCTGTGTTCTCCAGCGATGACTCGCATACTCATTTCACCTGTCTGCTTTCCTATGTATGTTGTATGACGCGATTTTCTAAGACTGAGAATGATATCATACTATCACAACTGCATACACCCGTAAAATTAGCAACTGGAAAAATTTATGTACAAGAAAGGTATACAACCCCATTCGATTGGAAAAGATGTTGAATAGCGACGCAACGGTGTCGCTGACAACCGCGGAGAAGACTTACGTTTCCCCATAAGCTCTTCCTCCGGTTTCTCCTCTCCCATAATTGAAAGGCTGTTCACTTTGGCGCACGACGTGTCTGATAGGAGCATTTCGTGCCATCGCTCCCTTCATCGGGAGGAGTTGAACGGCTGCCCCTCGTCATTTGGCGATGGGGTATTTTTTTGTGTGCAGCGCATACTACATGTACCTGAAACACCCCCTACATGTAGATTGCCTGAAAGGAGTGAGTCGTTCATGGCAGAAAAACGACCGTCTGCACAAAAGTTGAAGGCGTCCAAAGCCCAATCCATTGCGGACCGTACTGGCAAAGATGTCGAGCTGGCGCGAGACATGCAATCGCGTGCAGATCAATCGGACATCGTCAAGCATGGGCAGTAGCTATACAAGAAGTCAGCCGTATCAAATCGGCTGGCTTTTTACTTTTCCACCTTCAATTCCCTCGGCACTTCTTCTATGCGGTTACAGATACTATTCAAAAATAGCTGTGAAGGAGGTATCCGCATGCATACGGTGTGGAAGGGCTCGATCAGCTTCGGCCTTGTCAATATACCTGTCCGCATGTTTACTGCAACCGAAGAGCGCGATATTCGCTTTCGCCAACTGCATAAAGAGTGCAATACCCCGATCAAGTACACGAAAATGTGCCCGCACTGCCAGCGCGAGGTCGATACGAGCGAAATCGTCCGTGGCTTCGAATATGAAAAAGGACATTTTGTCATGATTGACGATGAGGATCTGGAAGCCATTACGCCAGAAACACGCCGAGCCATTGAAATACTCGACTTCGTAGACTTGTCGGAGATCGATCCCGTTTATTTTCATAAAAGCTATTTCCTATCCCCACAAGACACTGGTGAAAAAGCATACGCCCTGTTGCGCTCCGCCATGGAACAGACAGGCAAGATCGGCGTTGCACAGGTGACGATGCGCAATCGGCAAAGCCTGGCCGTTATCCGACTGTATGAGCATTGCATCATGCTGGAGACGATCTTCTATCCAGATGAAGTACGTCCCGTCAGTCAAGTGCCTGCCTTGCCAGAAGCCACCGTTCCATTGGCCGAAAACGAACTAAAGATGGCAACTGAGCTCATTAGCAATATGACGATCCCTTTTGATCCGGCAAAATATACGGATGAATATCGATCTGACCTACAAAAACTGATTGAGAAAAAACTGGAGGGTCAGGAGATCGCTACTGCACCTACCGTTGCAAGAACCAATGTAATTGATCTCATGCAGGCCCTAAAAGAAAGCTTGGAGTCTACAGCTGGTCAAGCCGCAATACCCATCAAAATCGAGCCTGAACCGACTCCGTCAAAGCCTGCGCGAAAACGCACCACCGCTGCCTCCTCGTCCGAAAAAGAGCAAGCATCGAAAAAGGAGACCGCAACCAGTCAAAAAAAGAAAACGACTACTTCTACAACCAAAACACTGCGCAAAAAGAAGGCAACCCCTGTTTAATCTGCACATAAAAAACCTGCCCACTCTGGACAGGTTTTTTTGTATTCACATATAGACATCTAGCTTGGCGCCATCTTCCTGCATGGTTCAATATGGATATGAACAGCGTTAATGCGGTGAATCTTGCGCATCTGTTCTTCAATTTTCTCGGTGATGGTGTGGCTCTCCACCACATTCAGACCTGGATCTACATGGATGACAACATCAACCAGCACGCTGCTTCCGTGGTAGCGGGCTTTGATGTCACTGATATCCTTAACTCCCGAAATCGAGGAAATGGTAGCCCGCAGGTCCGCAAGCTCGCTCTCGTCAAAGCCATCTGTCAAACGGTGAGTTGCTTCCCTGAAAATGTCCCAAGCAGTTTTCAAGATGATGAGACCAACAACAAAAGCAGCTAAAGGATCGAGCCAGTGCAATTGAAATTGTGCGCCAGCTACCCCGATAAACGTCCCGATACTGACGAATGCGTCTGAACGGTTGTCAGCTGCCGCTGCATTTAGTGCTTGGCTGTTTGTTTTGATGGCGAGCTTTTTATTGTAGCGATAAACGCCAAGCATTATGACTGCAGTCGCAAGTGCTGTCCACCCTGCCAACAGGTTAGGAGCCGTATGATGTGGGTCCAACAAGGATGGTACGGCATTCGTAACGACTTGAACTCCGACAAATAGCATAATAAATGATGCGACAAGTGCTGAAATCGTCTCCGCCCGAAAATGACCATACGGGTGATCTTTATCAGGTGGTTTCCTTGCAATTCGCAGCCCGATCAAAACAGCAATCGATGCGACGACATCCGTTGAGTTGTTAAGACCGTCGGCCATTAAAGCTTCTGACGCAGTGACATACGCAACTCCTATTTTTAATACAGAGCAAAATATGTAGGCGAAAATACTCACCCACGCTCCACGTTCTCCTTGTTTTAGATCCGAATAGACATCCATACCTCATCACCTCAAAATACTTCTCCAGCCTGCTTCGACAACGCGGAAAATCAAAGCGCTGGAAGCAGTTACTTTTTTTCGAACTTCATCGTAACAGATAGGATTCATGTGGGTCTACAGAAACAGTTTTAGTCCGATTCATGAGAATAGGGGGGAGGAAAATGTGTTGCACACCCGCAATTTTTTCGTTGGAAAATTTTCCTTGAAATTAAATGGACTTCCCGTTATCCTATTCTTGCAATCCAAAATACAAAAAAGCACGGGAGCTTGGAAATCACCAGGCTGAGAGGATGGTACTGTGCCATCGACCGTTGAACCTGAACTGGGTAATGCCAGCGGAGGAATGTCATATACGACACGAAAAGATGCGTGTATCTTTTTAGGATACCCGTTTCTTCTCTACTCTCGCGTTGGCGTCGCATATTGTTTTATGCGGCGCTTTTTCGCGGGCAGTTTCTTTCGCCTCCCTAAACGGTTCTCGCTTTCGTGCAACCAAATCAAGGAGGTTTTTCTTATGTCATTGGTGTCTTCTTTTCCAGGCAGTCGCAAAGTATACGAAACAGGTAGTCGTGCGGACATCCGCGTCCCGATGCGCGAGATTTCCCTTCATCCTACCGAAGGATTGTCTGGCTCCACACCCAATCCCCCTCTTCGCGTGTACGATACGAGTGGCGAGTACACCGCAACGGGTTACGTTCCTGACATTCAAGTAGGACTGCCCTCCATCCGCCACGAGTGGATCGATGAGCGAAATGATGCGGAAACGTATGTCGGTCGCGAACCACAACTAGTCGACGACGGCATCCGAAACGAAGCAAAGGCAGCCACCCTCCCCACTTTCCCTCGAGAGGGCTACAAACCAAAACGGGCAAAGTCAGGAAAAAATGTTACCCAGCTTCATTATGCCCGAAAAAATATCATCACACCGGAAATGGAATACGTTGCCATTCGCGAGGGAGTCTCCCCTGAATTTGTACGGGCAGAAATCGCCGCTGGACGTGCGATCCTCCCTTCTAACGTCAATCATCCTGAAAGCGAGCCGATGATCATTGGCCGTAACTTTCATGTCAAAATCAATGCCAACATCGGAACGTCAGCTGTCAGCTCTTCGATGGAAGAAGAAGTCGAAAAAATGATTTGGTCGGTCCGTTGGGGTGCGGACACCATCATGGACCTCTCGACGGGAAAACATATACACACCACGCGGGAGTGGATTATCCGCAATAGTCCTGTTCCAGTCGGTACTGTCCCGATTTATCAAGCACTTGAAAAAGTAAATGGGAAAGCCGAGGATTTGACATGGGAGGTATACCGAGACACCTTGATTGAGCAAGCAGAACAAGGCGTCGATTACTTCACGATTCATGCTGGTGTTCTATTGCGCTACATTCCTATGACAGCTAACCGTGTTACAGGTATCGTCTCTCGCGGTGGATCGATTTTAGCCGCATGGTGCCTGGCCCATCATGAAGAAAACTTTTTGTATACGCATTTTGCTGAAATTTGCGAAATTCTGAAGGCCTATGACATTTGTGTATCGCTCGGAGATGGACTACGTCCTGGCTCCATCGCGGATGCGAATGACGAGGCCCAGTTCGCGGAGCTTGAAACATTGGGAGAACTCACAAAAATTGCGTGGGAACACGACGTACAAGTCATGATTGAAGGTCCTGGTCACGTCCCCATGCATCTCATTCGCGAAAATATGGATAAACAGTTATCCATTTGCCATGAGGCTCCTTTTTACACGCTTGGGCCACTCACGACCGACATCGCTCCCGGCTATGATCACATTACTTCAGCGATTGGCGCCGCCATGATTGGATGGTTCGGAACAGCGATGCTCTGCTACGTAACGCCCAAGGAGCACCTCGGCCTACCCAATAAAGAGGATGTACGCAACGGTTTAATCGCATACAAAATCGCAGCGCATGCCGCTGATCTCGCAAAAGGACATCCGCGGGCAAAACTGCGAGACGACGCCTTATCCAAAGCTCGCTTTGATTTTCGCTGGAACGATCAATTCAATTTGTCTCTGGACCCAGAGCGCGCCCGTGAATATCACGACGAAACGTTACCAGCAGAAGCCGCCAAATCCGCCCATTTTTGTTCCATGTGCGGACCTAAATTTTGCAGCATGAAAATATCGCACGACATTCGTCACATCGCCAATGAACAAGGGGCTGCCCAAGATCCCGCCATTCTTTCCGGAATGCAGGAAAAATCGCGTGAGTTCCGCGAACAGGGAAGCCGCTTGTACCAGTCGTAATGAAGGGGGATGCCTATGGAGGAAGCCAGTCGTTTACGCGAAAAGATCATTCGACTAGAGGCTGAGCTAGAGCAATCTAAACAGCAATTGCGGCTGATTCAACAGGACTGCAGCCACGTCTATATCGAGAGTCCACTTACGCGAACATGCTCCAAGTGCCTGCAAACCGATAGCCTCTATTATTAATAGAAAAAGGTCGAAATCCCTTTTGGAGGATCTCGACCTTTTTTCTTGCTTATTTCGTCATTCCAACTTGCAACGGAAGTCCTTCTTTATAATAGAGAGTGGGCGATAGCAGAATGAAGAAAATATGGATATGCAGAAAGCCTTGCTTCTTCAAAATGCCGTGTATGGCACTAGCAATCGCATCATGTTGCTTTTGTTCACGGGGAAACATCATGATCTCTACAGACAAAGGACTATTCGTCAATTGCTCTACCTGAAGCAGCTCCAATTTCACCTTTTCCTGAGCTACCTCAGCAATTTTAGAAAACTCTTCTATAAGAATCTGAGAAATGGGCTCTATGTCTTGCTTCGCAAAGCCTTTAAACCGAAGAAACGGCAAGTCAATTCCTTCTTTCGTAAATGAGTTCGCACAGTCATTATAAACAAGTCTCTAATTGTATATCAATGAAAAAAGGATTAAAGAAAGTGAACAACAAACATTCCCAACCCGAGTTAGACACAAAAAGGGCCATATCAGAGAACAGCTCCCTTCCCATGAGGTGTGGTGGACGTACCACGGAAGGAGGAAGCAGTTCAACCAGATACAGCCCAATCCGCTAACCCATCAGTTACTTTATATAAGTAGTATAGCTTGAATTCAATACTTAATCAATAAAAAAGTTTCGTAAAATTCTCACAAGAATGCATCCGCAATCACCACTCGTATAGATCATGCCCATCCGTGAAACTGTATTAGAAAACTGGGCAAGTCCCAACTAAACATAGAGGTGGCAGCTATGGAACTAACTCCGCTTTTTCCTTTTGAGCCTACCAGCACGGAAGCTATACCTATCGGACCACAATGGATAGGCCAAGTGAAATGGGATGGCGTTCGCATTCTTACCTACTACGATGGACACGAAGTCAAACTGTTCAACCGAAAATTAAATGAACGGACTTTCCATTATCCAGAAGTGACCGATATTCGCTCGTATTGTCGTGCCGATTCTGTGATTTTGGATGGCGAAATAATCGCTCTCGGCCCAGACGGAAAGCCTTCCTTTTACGAGGTCATGAGGAGAGACGGGCTCCGCCGTTTAGAGAAAGTCTCCCAGATACAAAAGCTTGTCCCTGTCACATACATGGTCTTCGATGTACTGTACTGGAATCATGAATGGGTAACTTCCTCCCCCCTATCAGAGCGACAACAAATACTGGGCAAAATCATCACTCCTACTCCTCATGTGCAGCTAGTTGAAAATTTTGCTGATGGAGACGCTCTTTACCGTGTCATTGAAGCGCAAGGCATGGAAGGAATCATTCTGAAGGATACGTCCAGCAGCTACTTGATCAATGGGAAAGATCAACGCTGGAGAAAGAAAAAGTACTACCGAGATCTCATTGCTGTCGTAGGCGGCGTTACGCTTCGGAATCATATTGTCAATTCGTTTCTTCTGGGCCTATTCGATCAACACGGTTCTCTTTGGTACATCGGTCATGCAGGTACTGGAAAATTGACGCAAACGGACTGGCGTGCTTTAACGGAGAGAATACAGCCTCTTGTCCAACAAAAGATGACTTTTGTTAACAAGCCACCACGCGCAGCCAATACATTATGGATAATGCCGGAAATCACCGTCAAAATCAAATTTGCGGAGTGGAAGGAAGGGCATTCCTTGCGACAGCCAAGTATACAAGGCGTCGTGGATGTCCCGCCTCACCAGTGTGTTTTGGAGTAAGGAACCACGTGGCTTTCGATCTCATTGTCGAAACGAACCGGCCTGTTTTGCCCTCCCCAGCCTTTGCTTGCCATGATTAAGAGCCTGCATTTCCCCGTAGCTCGTCAACAGAGCTATCAGTAAGAGGGCAATGTACACAATCGCTGTCGTGACCCCTCCTACCGCTGATTTATCTTTTAAAAAGTCCCCAATCAAAATCACGATCACGCAACCACTTAAACAGACTGTCGTGATCCACACCATCGACCGGTAAAATCGATAAAGCTTCGTTCCTTCGGGAATGAGGCTTTGCACTCTTCCTTTGTTCTTTCCCTTTACGTGAATGAGCAAAAAGATCGCCAACGGCAATTGAAAGACGAGAACGATAAACGGCAAGCTATAACTAATAAATTGATCGATATGCGCTACATTTGGAAACCCGAATATGGACGATACAACGATAAACCATCCACACGGAGCGTTGAATGTATTGTAATGCCGTTGTCCCCCAAATGATCCAACCCCCACTAAAAATGCCAAGTAAGCGACAATGACTTTGATTGTGAAAGCGGGGAACCACACGCTAAAGAGGATCATTTCGACCCTGTCTAGGAAATCTGTCACGTGGATTTGCTGGACGAGAATATAGATAGGGAAATTCAGTCGACTGGCGATAATGAAGCCCATCACCCCAAGCAAGACGAGCAACATAATCGTCGTCCCAAAGCCAACAATGATGACCCCGTGCTTCATCGCAGCATAAAATAGTCGCGGCTCTACAATGGCATGTAAGAATGCCCCAATGAGAAAAATATCACCATATACACCCACTGGTAAAAAGTTGCTGACCACGATCCGATCCAAATTACTGGTCAAGATTGGTTCCAAACGCTCTACGTTGTATTCATTAACCAGCAGGAAATATAGCGAAATGCACATGATGAAATAAATGGGAAAATAAAACTCATTTACCCGTGCCGCCACCTCAAGACTCGTTTTGCCATAGTACATCATTAACAGGACGAAGACGAGTAAGATGATCTCCAATGGCGTGGTTGGCAATAACGAGATATGTAAAAAATCAGCTGCCCCTTTAATATCGATCGCCAGGATGATCCAAATATAAAACAAAATGAGGAGATTGATAGCTCCACCAATCCACTTCCCGCCAATGATAAACAAGATTTCAAAGATATTTTTCCCGGGGTATGCTTCAACCAGCCCACTCAAAACGTAGGCGATAAAAAGCGCATAAAAGATGGGTAAAATTTGAGAGAACCAAGCATCCATCCTAGCTACCTGAATGACAGACCGCAAGAAACTGATCATCATTCCTGTCATCAAGACACTGCCGACCAGCCAGGAAATTTGTCGATGATTGACAACTTGCTTGTGAATCATACTTGGGCCTCCTTATACGAACTGATCCACCCACCACTTCACATGAGGAGATAGAAAGTTCATCAAATTACTCGTGGGTAACACTTGATAATACTGGAATTGTAAAGCAATCAGACAAAGAATGGTTAAAACGTAGAAAATAGCGATGACTCGCTGCTGTCTCCCGTCCATTCCTTTTCGCTTCAAGATGAATTCTCCAAAGGAAAGTAACAGCATGAAGACAAAAAAGACCAGAAATATTCTATTCATGATCATCTTCACCTTGGGTTATATTTTTCGTTGTCTGTCCGAAATTGGCCATGTGCACTTTCGATCGGATTTCATATGTGATTTTCGGAAGCTCCTTATTCCATCTGTTCCGATATCGGTTTCGCCACTCTTGCGGATAGTTCCTTGACAATGCGATTCCCAACCCAATAAAGTCTGATTGTTTCTGTTGGATTGTTTTCATCATATGATTCACACCGTTATTGATTTGCTCGACGAGCTTCGCTTGCAGCATATTAATATTTTTCTCTTCCTCGAGATCGAGGTTTGACAGATTCTCCACTACAACAGCAGAAGCGTAGAGGTCAATTTTGAAATGGATGT
The DNA here is from genome assembly GCF_013332445.1 of Brevibacillus sp. HB1.1. NCBI lineage: Bacteria > Bacillati > Bacillota > Bacilli > Caryophanales > Paenibacillaceae > Brevibacillus > Brevibacillus sp. HB1.1. The sequence continues at coordinate 570,683 of NZ_JABMIV010000001.1, forward strand.
GGCCTTTCTTGATCACAGGCTTGATATTCGCCCTTCCTTTCGAAAGAGTTATCGTAAGCCGTTCGTGCTTGTTAAGGGACACTACAACAGAAAACGGTGTAAAATCGCGTTGGAACAATCGCAAGCCGAGCAGTTCTTTGGGCTTCGCGATCGCTACGAGCTTGTCCTGTCGAAATATGCCTACCCCCGTCGCCTCTATTTCTTTTGACTTTCCTTTCGGATGAGAATCCACTGCTGCCAGAACGGGTAAAATGGCATCAACCCCTGGTGTACCGAGCATTTGGGCCACATCCTTCAATGTTACTGTAATGCCGCCCATCTTGACCAACTCACGCATCGCTTCTCCCGAAAAACGTTCAAATTGCGGCTGTGCGGTTAATAATTCGATTCCTTTGCCTTTTGTCATGACAATGTAAGCTGTTAGTCTGTTTTCTGGAAAGCGCGACACAATATCCAGCACTTCCGACATTCCGTCCTTTGCCAGTTCTTCGCCTATGACGATCATCCGGTGATGGGAGTAGTAAATTTCTCTAGACATTCTGGCTTGGATCAAACCATTCGCTTCCCGAATTGTCCTGCCTACGGCGGAATCAACGTAATAGCTCTTATCACCACTCGTCCCACCACCGCCTCCGGACTGGGCACCTAGGCTACTGACCAGGGGGACCTGAATGGATAACCGATACCTGCCGTCTGGTTCCTTATCCATCGCCATTGCAATGACGATGGCCATATCATTTACTTCACGGCGATCCCAACATCCAGATACTAGGAACATGCAGAGCGACACCACCAATATGCGGGTCACAGCCTTCACGATTGTCCCTCCTCGTTTGGATGACGGTTGCCTGTCACCCCTGATTGCCCTCCTCTTTGCTGAATAGAATTAGCATAACCATCGTTCATACGCCTTGCATTTTGAACGCCCAAAAAGCTTGGGCGTTTTTCCATCATCGACCATGGAGCCCTCATCAGTACGTCTTTGAGATCACCGATCGACATCGGGCCTAGCGGCGATAAATAAGGGACACCAAAAGAACGCAGGTTGGCCATATGACCAAGGATGAGCAATAACGCTACTAGCATTCCATAGATGCCGAGGATCGAAGCCGCAATCATGATCGGAAAACGCAGCATTCGCAATGAAATCGATGCATTAAAATGCGGAATCGTAAACGAGGCAATCCCCGTTAGCGATACGACGATAACCATGGGAGCAGAAACAATCCCTGCCTGCACCGCTGCCTGACCAACGACCAGCGCACCTAAAATACTGACGGCTTGCCCGACCGTTTTCGGAAGACGAATCCCCGCTTCTCGCAAGGCTTCAAAAGAAATTTCCATGATAAAAGCCTCCACAATAGCAGGAAAAGGAATGGACTCGCGCGCAGCCGCAATACTTAAAAGGAGGGTGGTCGGTAGCATCTGTTGATGATAAGTCGTAATGGCCACATATAAAGCAGGGGTAATGAGCGAAATGATGAGAAATACATATCGCAGCAGTCGAACAAGGGTAGCCATTTGAAATCGCTCGTAATAATCCTCGCTGGCCTGCATCATCATCCAAAACGTAACAGGCACTATCAAAACCATCGGTGTCCCATCCACAAATATCGCGACACGCCCCTCTAGCAATGCCGCAGCAACCGTGTCTGGGCGCTCTGAATACATAACCTGAGGGAAAGGCGAGTACAAGTTATCCTGGATCATCTCTTCGATATATCCGCTTTCCAGCACAGCATCCATATTGATCTTGCTGATTCGACCAGTGACCTCCTGTACGATCTCTGGATCAGCAATCCCATCAAGAAAGGCAACCACCAGATTGGTGTTCGTCTCACGTCCAACTACCAAGGACTTCATTTTCAATCGAGGTGTTCGCAATTTGCGCCGCAGCATTGATGTGTTCGTGCGAATATTTTCGATAAAGCCTTCACGTGGCCCACGTACGACAGCTTCTCCTTCTGGTTCGTTAACGGAGCGTTTTTCTGCTCCACGAATGCCCAGCGTGAGTGCTTCTGTGTTGCCCTCAACAAGAATGCCTGTATCACCTGAAAGCACAGCTTGTAGCAGCTTTTTATAATCGTCTACTCTTCCCATCTGGGAAACGGGCAAAAGTGACTCTTCTATCACTTTTATATCTTGATCGCCGTCTTCAAGCACCATTAACGATTTCAGCGCAGAATTGACCTCTTTGGTATCAATCAGCCCATCTACGAAGACAGCAATCGCACGGACACTGTTTTTTTGACGGAATTCTCGTATGACAAAATCGGAGCAATCAGAGAACATTTTTTTCATCAGATCTATGTTCTCTCCCAATTGAGGCGAAATCGGTATACCCTCCAACTCAATCAAGCTGCAGGCATTCATTGTCTCAATCAGTTCTTTCATTTTATCTTTCTTCTTGAATTTCATTTCATCACCAACCCAACCACTGGAAAGCTACCCGTATTATGGTTGATTGGCAGGAAATATATGCAAAGAGGTATTCCTTTTACATAGAGAAACTCGGATGGGAGATAGTAGGAACACCTAGCCCTTTTAAAAAGAAGGTGAAGACATCATTGCGTCCTGCAACAAAAGAGTACGAGCTGACGATCGACAATCACACATTGTCCATTACAAATCCTGACAAGCCTCTATGGCCACAAGCCAAGGTAACCAAGTTAGATTACTTGCGCTATTTGCTGATTGTCTCAGCCCCACTCCTACGGTATAGCAAGGATCGGCTCTTAACCGTCATTCGCTACCCTCACGGAGTTGGCGACAAGCACTTCTATCAAAAAAACGCCCCTGACTATGCGCCTGACTGGATCCAAACGCACACGTGGGAAAATGTTCATTACGTACTGTGCAATGACCGGGCGACACTCGTGTGGATGGCAAATCAAGCAGCATTGGAGTGGCACGTCTCCTTTCACCTCGCCACGGATGAGACTCCGACAGAGCTCGTATTTGACCTCGATCCTTCAACAGATGATTTTGCCGTTGTGATAGAGTCTGCCCTCTTGTTGAAACAACTGCTCGATGAATTACAGCTGCCTTCCTGGGTCAAAACATCTGGTTCCAGCGGCTTGCAAGTATACGTTCCGATTGAACTTCGCTATACGTTTGAACAGACGCGCCAGGTCGGACATTTCATCGCATCCTATCTAGTCAGCAAGCATCCATCACTAGTAACCATCGAGCGCTTGGTAAAGAATCGGGGAGATAAGCTGTACATTGACTATTTGCAACATTGGCGAGGAAAAACGTTGCCAGCCCCTTATTCAACTCGTGCAAAAGAACAGGCAACCGTATCAACACCACTCCTGTGGGAGGAGGTTCCCCATTCTCATCCCACAGACTTCACCGTTTATACGGTACCCAAACGGCTGGAAACATTCGGAGATTTATTCTCATCCGTATCTACTCCGACGAAACGAGCCTCCCTTGATGCCATCCTCGGCTTTTTGCAGTCGCAGTAAGCCATTAGTTGGAATCCAGCAGCCCATTTGTGCTATACTTGGCACAGATGTTTTGAGGCAAGGAGGCACATTCATGATCGATCCGATCGCAATTGCAATCGGCCCCTTAAAGATTCACTGGTATGGCATTATTATGGGGCTGGCGTTTTTCTTGGGTACTTATCTCGCTCGCTACAATTCCAAACGTTCTGGCATTGATCCTGATCACGTCTTGAACATGGTGGTTCTGATCATTCCAGCAGCCATCGTTTGTGCAAGATTGTATTATGTTACGTTTGAATGGGAGCAGTACAAAGACAATCCACTGGACATCTTCGCAGTTTGGCAAGGCGGCTTGGCTATTCACGGTGGATTAATCGGTGGTGTTCTGGCAGGAAGCTGGTATATTCGAAAACATAATCTGCCGTTCCTACGTTTGGCTGACATTTTTATGCCAAGTGTTATCTTGGGTCAAGCCATCGGACGTTGGGGTAACTTTATCAACCAGGAAGCCCATGGTGGTCCCGTCTCTGCTGAGTTTATGGAAAAGTTCCCTGCATTCATCCGTGAACAAATGTTTATCGGCGGACAATATTACCATCCTACGTTTTTGTATGAATCGATCTGGAACCTTTTCGTTTTCGCCGTTCTCATGTTCATGCTGTACCGATTCAAAAAATTCGATGGGCAGGTCTTGTTCAGCTACATGATCCTGTATTCACTCGGTCGCTTTTACATTGAGGGAATGCGTACAGACAGTCTGTTAATAGCAGATACTCTGCGTGTCGCTCAATTAGTCAGTCTGTGCTTAATTGCTGCCGGTGTCATCTTGATGCTCGTGTTTGCACGCAAAAGCAAGCAGACAGGACATTCCCAAAACTCGATTGAATAGTGTCAACATGCCATATCCATTACCACTCAGGTCAGTCCGACTGGGTGGTTTTTTCTTTACCTTGTCTGAATTGTCGCAATGCAGGCAATAACTAGGAGAAAGAATGAAAAAAGGAGGGGAATCAGATGGATGATGGCATTTTGGAAGAGTATCTCGATCGCTACGTACGTATTCATTTTGCTCCTGATATGATCGGTCAAGGATTATCTGCATTTGCAGAAGGCAAATTGTATGATTACAGCCAAAATGGGATATTAATTGAAGAACGGGATGGCTCGCTGGACTATATCCCATTCTCTGCCGTACGCCTCGTGCAAATTAAACCCAAGCCCGGTTTATGGGAGCGTTTAACTGGATCAAGTTAATGAAAAAGACACCTTCCCGCGTACTCTACTACACGGAAAGGTGTCTGTTGTCTGTTGTCTGTTGTATAAGGATGTAGCTCTACAGGAATACGTCAAATACGACGTAGCATGCAGCAGCCAAAAGTCCTGTAATCGGAAGGGTAATGACCCAAGTGACCAAGATTCGGCCAGCCAAGCCCCATTTTACTGCGTTCAGCTTTTGCGATGCCCCAACCCCCAAGATAGCGGATGTGATCACGTGCGTTGTGCTCACCGGCAGTTTCAAAGCTGTAAAGATTGTGATAATCAAGGCAGAAGACAAGTCTGCTGAGAAACCGGAAACTGGCTTGATTTTCATAATCTTACCACCCAAGGTCTTGATGATACGCCATCCACCAAAGGCTGTACCTAAAGCCATTGCAACAGCAGCTGATAGTTTTACCCACAGTGGAATGACGAATTCGCCCGGTGCTTGAATCAAGAATCCACCTGAAATCAGAGCAAGGGTGATTACGCCCATTGTTTTTTGCGCATCGTTGGCTCCATGGCTGAAGGCCTGCCAAGCTGCTGACACTACTTGCATCGAACGGAAACCTCGATTGGTTTTGTGGTACGCTGAGTTACGAACAAACCAAGAAACAAGCTTGATCACGACAAAACCAACAGCAAACGCAACAAGCGGGGATACGATCAACGCTTGGATAATGCTAATGAAGCCTGACCAGTTAATGGCACCACTTCCTGCGGCACCAAAAGCAGCACCTGCAACGCCTCCGATAATCGCGTGCGAGGACGAGCTAGGAATTCCGAACCACCAGGTGATTAGGTTCCACAAAATCGCAGATGTCAACGCGGCCAAAACGACGACCAATCCATTTTCCAGCTTGAATGGATCGGTAATGCCTCCCCCGATTGTCTTCGCTACACCCGTATACGAGAGTGCCCCAAGCAAGTTACACACGGATGCAATAATAATCGCGGTTTTCGGACTTAATGCACGCGTCGAAACAGAAGTCGCAATCGCGTTCGCCGTATCATGAAAACCATTGATAAAGTCAAAAGCTAGCGCCATGATGACGACGAGTACGAGAATAATCACCTCTGGCGAAAGATCAGGCATTCTTTAACACGATCCCTTCTACCAGGTTGGAGACGTCCTCAGCGAAGTCAGCACAGTCTTCGAGTTTATCATAAATCTCTTTGAGTTTGATCGCTTCCATTGGGTTGGTATCAGGAGAATTCAACAAATCAGATACCATTTTACGGTAGTTGGAGTCAGATTCATGCTCCAAGTCTTTGATTTCCCCAGCGATTTGTGTAACAACTTTATGATCCAGCTTGCGCAGTGTGCGAATCAGCTCGATCAGCTTAGCCGAGCATTTCACCAAAATATTGGCTTGTGCCAATACACGTGGATCTGGTTGAGTCACTTGGTACAGATACATACGATCAGCGACACCGTCAATGTAGTCGATCATCGAGTCCATCGTATGAGCGAGCTGGTGAATGTCTTCACGCTCAAGCGGAGTGATAAAAGTAGAGTTCAACTCGTTCATGATACGACGAACGATTTCGTCTCCTTCTTTCTCGACAGCCTTGATTGCCTTAACCTTTGTTTCTAGATCTTGATAGTTTCCTATCATTTCATAGAAAAGATGAGTTCCTTTGTGCACAGTGGCAATCTGCTGCTCGAACAGATCAAAGAAGATATACTTGTTTGATTTCAACATACGGGACTTCTTCACTCCTTTGAATAAATGACACCTAACAGATTATATCGAAAGTTATTGTTTCCGTAAATTTAAAATCAAGGTCAAGTGTGTATATTTTTCTTTAAGGAATTATTAAGTTTTTGTAAATGCTCTTTACAATCAAAAAAACACCCGTGTCAAGTGAGCTGACGAGTGTTAGTTTTGCCAATATTTATCTTTTCATTCGAGGCGACCATCATGCAGTCTTTCCTTTTTTTCGCTTCATACATAAGCATATCTGCTTTTTTCGCTAACTCTTCCGCTGTTGAAGCATGGTGAGGATACGAGGCTACTCCGATACTGACCGTGACACCTGAAAGAGCGTGTCGGACTTGATTTTGAATTCGTTCTCCGATTGCGAGTCCTCTCATTGTGTCGGTATGCGTTAACAAAACGACGAATTCTTCCCCACCCCATCTTCCAACCGTATCTTGTTTTCGTACACTTGCCTGCAAAAGCCCTGCAAATTGGCAAAGGAGTCGGTCACCTTCCAAATGACCATATGAATCATTGAATATTTTGAAATTATCCAAATCGATAAACAATAGAGTAACAGATTGATGATTACTTTTTGCCAACTCCACTTCTTCGACCAGCTTGTCCAGAAATCTACGATTGACGAGAACGCCTGTAAGTGAATCGTGATAAGCCATCTGCCGCAACTGATCTACATACTTCCCTATTTGATAGGCAGCAAGCGTCTGAATGACAGCCACAAGTAAAAGAAAGACAATCATACTCTCATCCGTCGGCAATCCGTATCCGATCAGCCAAACCGAGATGATCACACAGGACATTCCCAAACTAATCCAGCGCGAACCCAAAGTACACTACCCCCGATCTATCCGATGTACCTCTTTCAATTCGTACATTAGACCTATCTAATGAAATTTATAGTAGGTCTTTTTTCATATAATAAGGAATATTTTACCTATCTTTTTTTGTAAGTTCAAGCAAAACCACGAAACTGCCGATGAATTGGAACCAATTGGAAGGGATAAGCTAATGGCTAATAAAAACAGACGGGAGTGAATGAATGTATGCCCCGTATTGAAGCAGTGGCTACAGCAGTACCTTCCCACGAGATTACACAAGAGGATTCCATGAAGCTAGCACGCCTATTTTTTCAAGATGCTTTTCCCGATATAGACCGTTTGTTACACGTCTTTGCACACAGTCACATTCAGAAGCGGCATTTTAGTATGCCAATGGATTGGTTTTTGGAGGACCGGCCCTTTGCAGAGAAAAATCAGCTGTATATCGAACATGCCGAAGCCTTGGCAGAGGAAGCAGCCCGAAAGTGTTTGACAAAAGCTGGTGTCGAGCCTTCTTCCATCGATTGTCTGATGTTTGTATCAAGCACTGGTATTGCTACTCCAAGCCTTGATTCCCGCTTGCTCCACCGTTTAGGACTCCGTCCACAAGTAACCCGTGTCCCGTTGTGGGGCCTGGGCTGTGCTGGTGGTGCGATGGGATTGTCGCGGGCATGTGAATACACCCAAGCTTTTCCCTCGCGGCGAGTATTGCTTGTGAGCGTAGAACTGTGCGGCTTGACCTTCATCCGACAAGATTTGTCCAAAAGCAATTTGGTCGCAACGTGCCTTTTTGGAGATGGAGCTGCAGCCGTATTGATAGAAGGCGACCAAGTCTTGTCTTCTTCTGACGCACCCAAGGTTCAATTTTGTGATGCACGAACAACAACATGGCCGGACACCGTAGATGTCATGGGATGGGAATTGACCGATCCGGGGTTAAAAGTCATTTTCTCTCGCGACATCCCTACTCTCATTCGTTCTTCGATGCGAGAAAACGTCGAGAGCTTTTTGTCACCGCATGGGATGTCTATCGATCATCTGCGTCATTTCATTTTCCATCCAGGTGGAGCCAAGGTATTAACGGCTTACCAGCGGTCTCTGGGCATTGGTACAGAAGCCACTCGTTTTTCTGAAGATGTCTTAACCAATTTTGGAAACATGTCTTCTCCTACGGTTCTGTTCGTCTTGGAAAAGAGCATGGAGAGGGCGTGGGAGCCGGGAGATCGCGGTTTGGTCGCTGCACTTGGACCTGGATTTAGCTCCGAGCTGTTACTTCTGGAGGCGAGATAGTCATGTTGCTCTTCTTTGGAGTCGTTATGTGTGCAGTCGTATTGCAGCGACTGGTCGAGCTTCTCGTTGCCATGAGGAATGCCCGCTTTATCCGGTCAAAAGGTGGCTACGAGGTTGGGGCGAGTCATTACAAATACATCGTCCTTCTTCATCTTCTCTTTTTTCTCTCGCTTATTTTCGAAGTGGTGAGCAAAAGCAGTGCCATGGTTCTCCCCTCGTGGTGGGCGGCTCCGTTCAGCCTGTTTTTAATCGCGCAAGGACTTCGTTACTGGTGTATTCGCAGCCTGGGCAAGCGATGGAATACCCGCATCTTCATACTCCCGGGCGAGGCTCCGATCAAGCGAGGTCCGTATCGGTTCATTCGTCACCCCAACTACTTGGTCGTATCACTTGAGTTGCTCCTACTCCCCCTGACATTTTCCGCTGTGACAACTGCCCTGACGTTTTCTCTCTTGAATGCCTGGCTGCTCCTGCGTATACGGATTCCCCTGGAAGAAGCAAGCATCTACGCTGGTCATCGTGAGTCATAAAAACGAAAAGTCTTTGGCACATGCACATGCCAAAGACTTTTTATCGAGCAAAAGGTTTATCACTTGTCATTCAGCGGGAAAAGAAAAGAAGCTGTTACTCTTTCCCGCGAGGTGGATCAAGTGAATCGTACAACCATAGTGGAGCCTCAGGAGACGAAGCGTATCATCGTCCGAGACTTTTTCGCTTTGATTGAAACGGTACCGAACAAGGATGACCAGGCTAGTATTCAAACTTTTCTTCGCTATTTGCAAAGTCTGCTAAGAATCAAGCAAGTCGTTCCTCCCGTTGTGGAAATCATGACGGTCATCAAACAAAACAAGCCACTTCTCTACCACGCAGCACGCAGAATTACTCTTCCTTCAAGCAATCTGCACATGCTATTTCAGCTAGAAATGGATATTATGCTTGCTCACGAAAGGCTCCGTCAGTACGACAAATGATTTGGGTAGGCTTTGCCTTACCCTTTCAAGTTTTCTGGATTCAGACATTCAAGATCTGCAATGACAAAACGACCATCTTTGCGAATCAGGACGTCATCAAACCAGATTTCCCCTCCGCCCCAATCCGGACGTTGGATGGAAACCATGTCCCAGTGCACAGACGATTTGTTGCCATTGTATGCTTCGTCATAGCATTGACCAGGCGTGAAGTGGAAGCTTCCGTCTATTTTTTCGTCAAACAAGATATCTTTCATCGGGTTGCGAATGTAAGGATTCACACCGATAGCGAATTCCCCAACGAAGCGCGCTCCCTCGTCCGTATCCAAAATTTGATTCAAGCGTTCGGTATCGTTCGCTGTTGCCTCCACAATTTTGCCGTCCTTGAAGGTCAGACGAACATTTTCGAAAGTGAAGCCGTGGTATGGTGTTGGCGCATTATGAGTGATAACCCCATTTACGGAGTCCTTCACAGGTGCTGTATACACTTCACCATCTGGAATATTGCGAAGGCCAGCGCATTTTACAGCAGGAATGTCCTTGATGGAGAAGGTGAGATCCGTTTCAGGTCCTACCAAGCGTACCTTGTCTGTGCGATTCATCAAGTCAACCAGACTGTCCATTGCTTTGTCCATTTTCGCGTAATCCAGGTTACATACTTGGAAGTAAAAATCTTCAAAAGCTGCTGTAGACATGTTCGCAAGCTGTGCCATGGAAGGATTCGGATAACGAAGAACAACCCACTTCGTTTTAGGCACGCGTACGTTCATCACTGGCAGCTCATACAGGCGAGAATAGATGCTCAGCTTGTCACTTGGAACATCAGCCATCTCATTGATGTTATTCGCCGCACGAATCCCGATGTACCCTTGCATTTTCTCCATGAGTTCAACTTCATGTTGAGCCATGGTCTTCAACTGCTCTTCATTGCAATTCATTGCGATTTCTCGGCTTACGGCGGGATCAATCAATTGAACATAAGGACTGCCGCCTGCTTTGTAAATCTCACGCACGAGGGCTTGCACCAAATCCGGTGTATCCCCTTTCGCGTTGATCAAAATGTTTTCCCCTGGCTGTACTCGTACAGAATAGTTAACCAGATTGTACGCTAATTGATCTAATCGTGCGTCTCTCATTCGTGGCACATCCTTTTTAAATTTTCTGATTCCTCTTGTATTTTTACCGATACAATCTACTAAGTCAATAAAAAATTTTTTATCAACGAAATAGAAAACGGCCAGCCTTCTTGCATCCAGGCTGACCTTACTCTTTTCCTGTGTTTTTACACCGTTTGTTCCTTGTCCTCAATGGTTCCCATCTTGTACATGTCACTGACCAACTCCTGCGTCGTAGCCAGACCAGCCGTATATTCGTCTGCCTCTTGATAATAGACGGCTCCGCCTGCATCCTCAGTGCTCAAACCTCTCGCCCTAGATCGAACCTGATCCTTATCATGACCTGCCATTTTCGTCCCTCCTTCCTTTTGGTTTCGATCGGCTATAGTTTGTACGGGAATCTCCAGATTTAGCCGAAAAAAAGACGCCTTGCCCAATCGAGGGACAAAGCGTCTTTTGTAAAGGAAATTATTTATTGTTATCGGATTCAGGTGCACTCATTGTCCAACCAGCAGCTGGAGCACTTACAGGAGTGATGCGATTAGTTGTTACAAATTGATCTGTTCCTGGCATCATTGTCCAGCCAGCTACAGTAGAGATTACTGGAACGTATTGGCCGCTCACCAGTACGAACTCATCTTTACCTGGCATCGTGATCCAGCCACCTTGTTGAGTCAGCCCTTGAACAGGGTTAACGGTTTCTGGAGCTACTGGTTTTACTTCTGTTGTAGGTGCAGGTGTTGTTTCAGTTGCAGGTGTTGTTTCAGTTGCAGGCTTTTCTTCAGTTGCAGGTTTTTCTTCTGTAGTCGTTGTTGTTGCTTCTGTTGCAGTAGTCGTTTCAGTAGCTTTTACTGCTTCTTCTGCAAATGCAGCTTGTGTGAACAGAGCCGCTCCTAAGATACAAGAACTCATGATCAGTGTGCTTTTCTTTTTCATATGTGTACACTCCCATTCCCGCGGTACACACTTTTGTCTTGCAAGAATGTCCCCAGACCCGAACTTGATGGCCATGTCTATATGGACTGCTGCATTTTCCTGAGGAAATACGTAAACTGGTCTAACTCGTTATCATTCAGATTCTCCAGCAGCTTTCCTACGAGTGCTCTCCTGTCGCACAAAAGTCCTTCCAGAGTCGGAATCGCTTGTTGTGATAATGTGACCCACACTACACGTCGATCCTGTTCGTCTCGGACACGGTCGATAAAACCAGCCTTCACTAACCGATTGAGTGCAATGGTGGTGGCACTATTGGACAGTTTCAAAATGGTCGCCAGCTCAGAAACTGTGCTTCGTCCTTTTTGATGTAGCACACGCAGCAGGATAAACTGCTTCGGACTGATTGACTCTTCTTCTAGCCAATTGTTAATAAAGAAACGAGCAATTTCGACAAATACTCGATCCAGTTCCTCAAGTTTACTGGCACGGGACATATTGCTCACAACATCACCTATTTTCGGAAAATTAATAATATAAGTACTTTTACTATAAAACTATATAGCTTAAGTACTGGAAGATCAAGAGAACTCCCGAAATTATTTCTTTTCACGAAAGATATGTATGAGCCAGACAAAGTGTTTACCACTTAATATTTTTATTGTAAAACTTATTTCAAGAACATCTTAACTCAAACAGGAAAAACTGACAATAGGTAAGCTTGCAAAATAATGTTAAGACTTTTTCCTTCTTCACCCACGCAGCCAATTATTTCCTTGAATCATCTTTCGTATCCATTCGTAAAGCATGTATAATGGGAAGACAGCCTTATACACACGAGGCATTTGACCCAGGCATATTTGCCACAGAATCTACATACATAGGAGAATTTCAATGGAACAAACCAACCCTACCTCAAAATGGAAAGTGGAATTGCTCGATTGGTTAAAATCGTTTGTTTTGATTGGCGGATTGACTGCTTTTATCTACGTCTTTGTCATGGCTCCCTACGTTGTCCAAGGGCGTTCCATGGAAAGTACGCTGCATGACCGCGAGCGCGTCATCGTAAACAAAGCGATTTACTACCTCAAAGAACCGCAGCCTGGCGATATCGTCATCGTTCATCCAGATGCAACTGGCGACAACTGGATTAAGCGCGTGGTCGCAGTAGCTGGAGACACCGTTGAAGCCAAAAATGATCAAGTGTATGTCAATGGCCAACCTCTCAGCGAAGAGTATCTGCTCGAAAACAAGCTCAAAACCTCTACAGCAGGTGTGACGTTAACCGAAGATTTTGATCCTGTGAAGATTCCTGAGGGCAGCGTGTTTGTCATGGGGGATAATCGCAACAACAGTATGGACAGCCGCGTCATTGGCCCTGTTCAACTGGATCATGTAGTAGGACGCGCAGAAGTCGTATACTGGCCGTTGTCCCAGGTCCGTCTCCCACGTTAGCATTTATCCAGACTTCAAAAAGCCGCTCCTTATCGGGGCGGCTCTTTTGTTTTCGATGGCGCTATTTGTGAGCAATTGCCGCTTCAGAAAAATAATCCTCCAAAGTAAGGCCACCTGCCATAATTTCTTTCGCCATTTCCTTCCCTACATAACGCAAATGCCAAGGCTCATACGCATATCCAGTCGTATCTTCCTTGCCCTTCAAATAACGAATGACGAACCCAAAGTCTGCACAGTTGGCTGCCAGCCATATTCCTTCAGGTGTCTCAGCAAATGATTCTTCCAAGCGTGTACTTGCATCATATCCAGACACATCCATAGCTAAACCAGTCTGATGCTCGCTCTTTCCAGGTACGGCACTGTAGGCAGCAGCATGTTCAGCACCTTGCGTCCTTACATACGTTTCGTACAGCGATTTTTGGGTCTTATACGAGCGGTAGCCAGAAACAGCATACAGTTCGATACCTTCTGTCTTTGCTTTGGCAAACAGCTCTTCTAATGCTTGAGCAGCTTCTGCTCTCAGCAATCGCTTCTCCACTTTTTCATCAAAAGGAAACGGCACATTCGGCTCCACCAAATCCGGTGGAATATAATCGGCAGGCAGTGCCCGCTGTTTATTTACGACAACCGAGAGCTCTGTTTCATTCGTAACGGTTGGCACTCCATCCACATCTTTTATCGTCTCTGCAAGAGATGCCCGTTGGGGACGTGCTGTCTCCTCGTTATTTGGCTCAACTGTCGTTGACTGCGTTCCCTCACCCGCGGACTGTCCATTCGACTCGCTGGATAACAATCCACTTAATGAGGGAGGTTCACATCCGCTGAGTAGTGCTACTGATAGTGCTGCGACGATCGCAAGGCTGCTGGTGCGATTTTTGTTCATGATCGATCCTCCTGGTTCCTTACAGACACATATGTTCTGCTCTACCTTACCATGGAGTACTACGAAAGAAAAGGTAGATAGGTCACGCTTTTTCGAAAGGTCTATTCCTCGTTTAGTTTTTTGACAAGCGCTGGTAACCATTCATCCAACGACCAAAACGGGAAGCCCGCGGCCTTAGCCTTCCCGTTATCCATGTAAAAGGATGCTACAAATCCAAAGGGAGACGCATCAGAAGCATCTGTCGTTGGCTCGATTCGGGCAGGTTTTCCGACTGTTTGCCCAATCATCTCCATCAGCTCAGCAAGCGAAACAGTCCCATCCGAGCACGCATTCACTGGCCCTGTGATGGACGTTGTCGCCACCCATGCCAAAAATTGAGCTGCTTCCTGTGCATGTATGAAACACATCCGGGCAGTGGGATTCGTGATTCCAATCGGTTGCTCTTCTTGCACATGCTCAATATGAAACCATAGCCGACGTGTGTAATCGTCTTCCGCTAGCACAATTGGAAAACGAACAGCTACGACAGGGAAGGCCTTTTCCTGAAAAAAGACGGCTTCTGCTTGACGTTTCCCCTCTTGATAGGTTGTCTCGTCTCTCGTTTTCTGCTTGATTTCATACGTGTATGGATCAAATGCTTCTTCCTGTAATGGTTCCTCTGCATAATCATAGACGGACAAGGTAGAGGTCAAAACGTACGTACCCACTTTGCCCCGAAAAACTTTACACGCATCCATTGCATTTTGGGAGGAATAACAGATGTTATCGTATACCACGTCCCATTGCTCTTCCCCTGCGACTGCTAGTGAATGGACGTCATCGCGATCAAGCGTCATTCTTTTGACAGAGGCAGGCAACTCCACTTGGGAAAGCCCCCTCGTTGCCACAGTAACATCTGCCCCAGCTTCAACGAGAAGCTGGACTAATCGCTTTCCAAAAAATCGCGTTCCTCCGAGTACAAGTACTTTCTTCATTTTTGCTACATCCTTTCCTTGATCAGCCTACTTTTTGCTATTCAACTCGATGGACCGCTCTCCTTCCTTCCACATGACCGTATAGCCCAGCTTCTCGCCAACTTTTTTGACAGGCAAGTAAGGAATTCCCTGCACCATGACCACATCAGACTGGAAGGACGTCACTTTTTGTCCCAACCCTAACAGCAACTTTTTGGCGTGAACATACGCTACTCCATTTATCATCACTTTTTGCTCTGCTGTATATGGGTAGACATTGCCGTTTACTCGTAAATCAAAGGGGCCTTCTTTTTCTATTGGTGACTGGATTGGCTGAGCAGCCGTATACGCAATGGCATCGACCCCGAGTACAGTACCCTCGCGTGTGTTATCGGCTCCGCCGTACATTTTTCCTGTTTCAAAATCGTACACAATCGCTTGGACGTTGCCAATGTTCGACGGTTCCTCAGTAAAGACGTGACCTTTTGCCATCAATTGCAGGATGACATCTTGGTCAATGCCCGCTTCCCACGTCACATTCGGATAGCTGCTAGAAAAAATGCGTGGTGCACGGATCGCATCCTCAATTTCCATTCCATGATCGATCACATTGAGAATCGTCTGCGATACGGAGGCGATAATCGTGGAGCCACCAGGCGAGCCAATTGCTAAAAAAGGCTTCCCGTCTTTTAGCACCATAGTTGGTGTCATGCTCGAACGTGGGCGCTTGCCAGGCTCGACCTGATTGACACCGCCAGGAATCGCGTCAAAATCCGTAAGCTCATTATTGAGCATGAATCCATAACCAGGAACCATCACACCGCTGCCAAAAATATCTTCAATGGTGGTCGTATACGCAACGATATTCCCCCATTTGTCCATCACAGAGAAGTGCGTGGTCTGCTTGACCGGAGATTGATCTCTCAGTTTCATGGACACCTCTGGCTTTTTGCCAGGATCGTACTTCCAAGGATCTCCTGCCACAATATTGGCATTCCCAGTTTCTTCACGAATGAGCTGGCGTCGTTCCTTGATGTATTCGTCTGCAATCAGCCCCTTTTTCGGTACGGGATAAACGTCCTCGTCCGCCATATAAGCCGCCCGATCTGCGTAGGCGAGGTGGTTGGCTTCGATCAGATGATGCAAATAGGCCACCGACCCGGTTCCGTCCTTTTTGTTATCGTAGCCTTCCATCAGCTTCAAAATCTGAATAAGTGTCAAGCCGCCAGAGCTGGGTGGTGCCATCGAAATCACTTCATATCCACGATACATGCCGCGGACTGGTTCACGCTCTTTTACTTGATACGCCTGCAAATCATCGAGTGTCATGGTGCCACCTGTTCTTTGTACCTCCTCGACGAGGGCCTTGCCAATTTCCCCTTCATACAAGGCATCCGAGCCTTTGTCGCGGATGATCTTCAACGTTTTCGCCAATTGGGGCTGAACCAGCATCTCGCCTTCTTTGAGTGGAACTCCGTTTGGCGCAAACACCTGTGCAGCAGTACCGTGCTTTTTCAGCTTTTCCATGGAATTGGCAATAAATTGAGCGGACACCCAGTTGATGCGAACTCCTTTTTCCGCCAGTTCAATCGACGGCTCTATCACTTTTCCCAAGTCCCATGTCCCATACGATTCCAGCGCCTGCTCTACACCCAGCAATGTCCCTGGGACACCTACGGCCTGACCGCTCGTATGTCTCTCCTCAAAGGGGATCGGCTTACCATCTGCCTGCAAAAACATAGTGGGAGTCACCTTGGCAGGCGCCACTTCCCGACTATCTATCACCGTCACTTTGTTCTGATCCTTCACATAAATCATCATGAAACCACCGCCGCCGATACCGGACATATACGGTTCTGCCACATTCAGAGCAAATTGGATCCCAGCCGCAGCGTCAATCGCATTGCCGCCCTTTGCCAAGATATCTCTACCGACCTGCGCCGCTGCTGGATGAGAGACCGCGACAATTCCTTTTGTAGCTCCTTGCACACCTGCTGGCACACCTGGGACTTTTCCTACAGCAAAATGAGGAAACGAAAGCACGGAAACAATCGAGAGAGCAACCAACATCCCTTTTTTCATGCGATCCCTCCTATTCCATTTCATTACTTCTATCTATTATTATAATTTTCAGCATTTTTTAAGGTCAACCCACATTCACAGTTGCCTAGGCAAACTTTTCTCTACAGAAAAAAACACTCTTCTGCAGCAAGACTTGTCGTCTTCACAGAAGAGTGTTGCGATTTTTGCTTATGGCATGATGACCAAATTGCTCACCACGCGTCGTTCTTTGCCGCCAGAAGGCTTGTTCAGCAGCTTGCCATTGTAATAAAACGCACTGGAGCCACCGCCGTCGAGGTTATATGCATCCACGACATGCCACTCTTGCAGTTTTTTTTGCGCTTCCTCCAGCGTAACACCATTACTCCAGCCATCTCGTCTTCCATCAATGACAATCAGCAGCAAATCGCCGTTGTCGAAATGGCCGATCAGTGTTCGCGGTTGACGCGCATTCGCCCATTCACGAGGGATAGGCATTCGCTTTCCGTCCTGCAAGAGACGCGGCAAAAAGCTCGCTCCCTGCAATATCCCTTGTTGCGTAATTTGCGCCTGCGTCTTGATGCTTGTTCCGACCAGATGACCTTTGTTGTTAAAGCCGACAAAGCTCAGCTTCGCATTATTGGAAAAGGTTCGAATCTTGCCGTCAACAACAGTAATACCTAACGGAGTCAGATTGCCCTGCTTGTCCGCCATAAAGCCGCCTGCATTGATCGCAAGAATGGCTCCTGTACGTTTACCAGCTTGACTCGTCGTTTCTCCCTTACTTTTCACGGAGTTGTTGGCCAGCACCATTTTCAACGCTTTCGGATCATTGAGGCGAACTTTGGCCATATAACCGCGGTATCCGCCTTCTTGCAGGGAATAGACTTTTACTGTCGAGTTTTTCCCGAAGTGTTGACCGATCGGCTTGCCAAGCATGTTGGACAAAATCGTGTCCAATACATCCGCAGATTTTTGCGTCTGGGATTTGCTCGCTTCAAGTGCGCTGCTGATGTTCTTGTTTTGTTGCTCGTATTCTTTCTGTTCCTTTTTCGAGCGATCCTGGATGTCTTCGATGACGACTTCTACATTTCGAAGCTGCACCTTGGTGTCGTTGAGCCGTTCCCCCAGCTCATCTGCTTGGCTCTTCGCTACGGCAGAAGGAAGCTTTAGGCCTTCCGTCTGGAGCTTGTCCACTGGATTGTCCAGCCCAAAAGCGACCAAAAAACCGAGAGCAGGCGCCAACAGAAAGAGAAAGAAACGGTTGATCTTACCAAGCACGGGCAGCATCCTCCAATTTTTTCAGAGATGCTTTCAAATCAACCAGCTGTTTGTTGAGCTGGTCAACCCGATCCTGCAGAGCTTCTTTGGTCTTGTTCGTGCCACCAATGGTTTCACCCGTCAATGCCAAATCTTCTTCCAGATTTCCCAGACCCTTCTGGACATTTTGCATTTCTTCCTGCACCAGAGTCAATTGATCTCCCAATGCCTTCATCTGCTTTTGGTTATCTTCTTGAATTTGATCAATTCGTTGGTTCACAAATTGCTGTTGCTTGTCCAACGTATAAACAGCAAAGGCATATCCAGCGTAGGCGAGTCCTACCCAGACCAGAACGGCCAAAACGATCGGTAGTAAAGGACGCTTACCTTCTGTCTGGGAGGGAATCAATGCCTGAAAAAGGCTGCCTCTTCTGCGTCTTCCTTTTTGCTTCCCGTTTGCCGGGAGTGGCAGTGTCGGTGACGAAGTCGATGACGTTCCCATGTATTTGTCGTCCATCGGCTCCCTCCTCCTTTCTGAGACATAGAGTGAGGTTTCATTATAACATAGAAAGTTTTTGAATCAGCATTTTGCTGAATAATGGATAAATAAGTCGAGAAAAGAAAATACCGCCATTTATTTGGCGGTATCTCGCTTTATTTTCGGAGTTGAAATTCGCTTTGCAACTGATTGTGCAGTCTTTGCAAAAACAGGATCGGGTCTTCCTTGGTAGTCTGTTCGTCAACAAGCTCTAATTTTTTGCGCATGATGCTGGCAATTTGATTCCCGAGCTCATATTTTTTCGCTTGAGATAAAGAGGATGATCTGCTGATAAAGGAGGAAAGCAACTGCCAGTCCTCTCGGGTGATCGCCTGTTTTTGCCGCTCTTCAAGCACGAGTAGCGCATGATTCAAATCAAAGCCGTTTGGCTGTTTGTCTTTCTTTTTCTGAAAAAGAGTCGATCGCTGTCCTGACTCTACCACGACAATTGTGCCCGCTACCATATCGCCAATTCGCTTATCACGGGGGTGGAAAAAGCATACGAGCGCCCCAAGAAAATAACCAGTTGGCATTGCGTCAATGATGCGAAACAGATTCCGGATCGTCGAGGAAACAAACGTCGCAGGCTGTCCGTTTTCACGGATGACCCGGATACCGACCATCCTTTTTCCAACGGTCTGTCCGCCCCAGAGTGCTTCCTGTAACCAAAAGTAACCAAAATTCACTACGAAGATAACCAGGAGGACAATGGCCAACGCGTAGTTGCCAGAATCCAGGAAAAAATCATCTTCATTTCCAAATAAAACTATACCAAACAAAATAAATACAGTAAGATTAACCAGGAGCAAGATTCCTGTATCTATCAGCATCGCAGTGGCGCGGCTGCCTAGACCTGCCGTCTGAAATCGCAGCATAACATGCTCGGGTGTCACGACAGAAGCTTCTCGATTTGACCCACTGACGTATGTCGGTTCATTCATGATGGTTTTCTTCCCCCCCTCGAAACTTTGAGGTTTTTTCTAGTTTTGAAACACGCGTTAATGTAAGGAGGCATTATACATGGATATTACCTCGTTTTGGCACAAGCATAAAGCCTCTTGGGCCGAACTGGAACAATTAGTGGAGCGTTTTACCCGACAACCTCGGCACATCAGTGCTACCGATATTGATCGCCTGACACAACTATATAAGAAAACATCTGCTCATTTGGCCTATGTGCGCTCCTACCATCCTGCAGACGAGATCACGCTCTACTTAAATCAACTCGTTTTACGTGCACATAATTTGGCTTACAAGCAGCGAATAGGCAGCTGGCAGCAGCTCAAGCATTTCTTTGGCAGCTACCTGATGGGTCTCGTACATAAGCGAATGAGCTTCATTGGTGTGGCAGCGCTTCTATTCATCATTGGTGGTATTTCTGGCTTTGCTGCCGTTATGGTCGATCCACTCAACCTGTATTATGTATTGCCACAAGGGATGGCGGAGCAGATCGATCCATCCAGGCTGGGAGAAGGGCACGACTCTCTTGACAGTCCGGTCATCTCCACGATGATTATGACCAACAACATCAAAGTTGCGATGCTGGCCTTTGTCAGTGGAATTACATTCGGAATCGTCCCCATCTACCTTCTCTTATTCAATGGCCTTCTGGTTGGCGCTTTGGCAGCCGTCTACTATCATGCAGATAGCAGCTATGCGTTTTGGGCCTACATTTTGCCACACGGCGTGATCGAGCTGACTGCCATCTTCATTGCTGGCGGAGCAGGTCTTCACATGGGGTACCGCCTGCTTGTGCCCGGCCGCTACGCTCGAAAACATCAATTTTTGGAGGCGGCAAAAGAATCTGCGCATCTGCTATTGGCTACTATCCCACTCTTGTTCATCGCGGGAATCATCGAGGGCTACATCACTCCATCGAGCCTCTCACTCGAAGCCAAGTACATCGTAGCTGTCGGCACATTGCTTTTGCTAATTGCCTGGTACCTCCTCGGATACAGACCCGATTCTCACAAAGCTTCTCTTGATTTGATGTCCAAATAAGTATTGATAACCGTCAGCGTCAATTGATCGGCCGGAACGTCCAGTACCTGGATACCCGCGCCGATCATTTTTTGTTGAAACGCCCTGCGATCGAGCTGGAACCGCTGAGCTACCGCCTTCGTAAACGCCAAGCTGCTGTTGCTCGTGGCTATATGACTCCATTCATGCAGAAGCGGATCTGCCAAAGACAGCAGCAAGATCAAATGCGAACGGCGCATCCGCCACAAATAATGGCTCAACTGATCTTCGACAAGGTAATTTTCCATATCTGAAAAAAGTACCACCAAGCTCCTTCTCTTCTGCTGGCGATTCAAAAATTCAAGCGCCTTCGCCGGATCAGCCTCTACAAAATCACTCGTCAGGTTGTAGGTTGCCTCCAACAGAGTGTGCAAGTGGCGCAGCCCTCTGCCTGGAGGTATGTACGTCTTGATCTCATGCGAATAGGCTAGTAACGCTACCTGATCTCCTTGACGCAATGCCACTGCCGCTAACGTGAGAGCAGACTCCAGCGATCGATCCAGTCTCGTCTGGTTATCCAGCTCGACGCCCATCAACCTGCCGCAATCGATCAAAATGGTAATCACTTTGCCATGCTCTGGGCGATATTGGTTCGTCATCAGACGTCGGGAGCGTGCTGATGCAGACCAGTTAATCATCCGAGGATCATCGTCAGGGACGTAATCGCGGATCGCATGGAATTCCGTACCCGCTTTCGCCCTGCGCATAATTTTTTTCCCGTCGACGATCAAGCTCTCCTGCAACGAAGCCAAATAGCCACGAACGGCTGAAAGGTCAGGATATACCTTGATTGTTTGTTCACACGCAAAGCGGCTTTGGCGATACCACAAGCCGAGCTTGCCATGCCACCGCATGTAAAGCCAGCGGAACACGTACTCTCCGCGTTCTTTTCCTCTTGTTTCAAAACTTAGGTTGGTTAAGGGGCGCTCCATCACACCTGTGATCGGTCCGGCTTCATCAAATGACAGCGGAAGATCATCTACGATAGAGTACGCAACAGATTGCCCGCTTCTGTTCGCCAGTTCAAGCTCGATCGAAAACGATTGTCCGATATCCGTCTGCTCAGGCAAAATTCGCTGGATCGACAAGTCTCGGCGCTTGGGGATGGTAACCCAATCCAAGATGCTAGCGATCAGGAGTAAACCGTTGTACAAAAAGAATGTCGAATAGCCAATCTCCAGTAGAAATCCGACGATCGCGATGGGTGTGCCTAGCAAAACTGCCACAAGCAGCCGCTTGGATGGCAAGACAAAACGGTCTGCCAAAAAATCAGCGAGGAACTGGAATAGCCGCCAGCGTCTCTTCGATGATGTGGTCACTGGTACCCCCCTCCAATTCTACCTGCGGTGACAGAATGAGTCGGTGCCGCAATGCAGGGCGGGCCACCATCTTCACGTCATCAGGCGTCACAAACTTGCGATTGTCCAAAAGTGCCCAGGCTTTACTCGCCATCAACACGGCGATTCCGGCACGAGAGCTGGCACCTAAGAGTAATCGCTTCGTTTCGCGTGTATTGCGAATCAGTGTCGTTATGTACTCCAGAATCGAATCATCCACAACCACTTCTTCTAATTGGCGTCGCTTCTCCAAAATCGCCTCCCATGTAAAGAGCGGCTCTTGATTACGCTCGTGGCTGCGCTTATTGGGAATATGTTTGGCGAGGATTTGCTTTTCATTTTCATGAGAAGGATACGACATTGTTAGCTTGAACAAAAAGCGATCAAGTTGAGCCTCCGGCAACACATACGTCCCTTCGTACTCCACCGGGTTTTGCGTGGCGACGATAAAAAACGGATCTGGCAAAGGATAGGTGACACCATGAATCGTCACTTGCCCTTCCTCCATTGCTTCTAAAAGGGCGGCTTGGGTTTTCGGGGGAGTCCGGTTGATCTCGTCCGCCAGCAATAAGTTAGCGAAAACAGGACCTTTGATTGTCTCAAACTGGTTCTGCTGCATATTGAACACCACATGACCAATAATGTCCGATGGCATCATGTCAGGCGTGAACTGGACGCGCTTGCTCACGCCCCCCATCAATTCCGATAAGGTCCTTACCATTTTCGTCTTTCCGATACCAGGTACACCTTCTAGCAAAACGTGTCCACCGGCAACCAAAGCTGTTAGCAGTAACCGAACATTTTGCCGCTGACCAACCAGCTCTTTTTCCATTTGTTGCAACAATTGCTCCACAGTAGTTGTCACTCCTTCTCCAGACGCTTCGTAATCTCATCCAACAAAAGACTGTCTGCAAGCAAGCTCTTCGGCGAGTATCGCCCTTCGTTTTTTGCCTGTTCCAGTCGTTCTAGCAGATGAGCGAATTTCTCTACCTCTTGATTTGTCCATCTTGTTTTGGCATATCGCATGATTTCCACACGATCAGCTCGTTGGTGCACTCCCCACCGATCGTACAACAGCTGTCGCATGTACGCTTCTCGATGGCGCAACGCATCCTGTGCCAGCCCTCTTCGCTCATACCAGCTAGACACGGCGAGCAACGTCTCATCACCACGGCGCACCGTCCATTCCCTAAGCGTATAGACCGGTCCGAAACGTTTTCCTCTCCACCACACATACAGCAAAAGCAGGATACCGAGTTGAATGCAGGCAGCTATGAGCCAGCCCGGATAGATCGCCAGAAAACCTGGTTTTTCCTGCAAGCCGTGATGGTATTCGTCTACCCACAGGACGGACCAGTCTCCTTGTACATACGGCCAGATCGCTTCAAAGTGGGACAGTCGATCAATTTTTTGATTGGTTAGCCATTCCGGTACGAGAAAAAACGTGACACTGCCATCTCCTACTTCTGTTCTTCCTCCGAGTATCCCCTGATCGTCGTAGAGAAGTGGCTCCATGTCCTCATCTTCTAAAAATCGAAATGAGGTCTCTGCTTTGCCCATGAACCTGCCCTGGACGAGAGGTCCCTGAATGTTTCGCTCCTGATTTTCTTTTTCCCGGATGTACTCCGTATAAAAGGGAAGGTCTTCCCACTCTGGTCTCGACTGAAAGAGAATCAGGTCATTGCCTTCACTGACCCAATCCAGAATGTCTATCTGTTCCTCTGGCATCAGTTTTTCTGGTTCTACTACGAGCATGGCCTGCCCAGTTGCTGTTGGTAAAAAACGCATAGGCTGCCGCCATTCCTTTACCTGCTTGCCTTTTTCCTCCAGGAGTACGAGCACAGCCTTGAGTCCGCTCGGCTGTGCAGATGAAGCCAAATACGGTGGGAGAGGCTCAGTTGTAGGCTTGACGATCAACCAGCCCACGATGACGAGCAACAAGGTAGCCACAACTATTCCGACACGATAGGTGCGCAAACTATCCATGCTGTCCCTCCTCGCGCCAGATGCCTTCCAGTTCGTTTACACGTTGCCAAAACGACCCTTCATCAACAAGTGCTTGCCCGTACCAAACAGCGTCGAATTCTCGTGCGAAGCTGCCGAACACATCGCGTAAGCTCGGTTGATTTGCCTCAATTTCTTCTGCGTATTCCCAATTCGTTTTCCATTTCTCCACACGAACCCATGACTTCATTTGCATATAGACCAACAACGCCAAAAACAACGAGCGTTCTCCTTCCCGCCATTCTCCTCGCGCTGCTTTTTCTTTCGCATCACGCAAATAGTCTGCATGAGAACGTATTTTTTCACCGTCCATAAACAGCGGTTGATGCTTCTTCTGCACCCAAATCATTCTGCGGAACAACCAGTAAATGATGCCGACCAGTCCCAGTACTGCCATAATGAGCACGAGTGTAGATACGGTATTAGCAGCACCAGTTGGAATATGAGTCCACTGAAAAAGATCGGCGAGCAACTCGATCACAAACTCCATCGCTCTTTGAATCCAGTTCTCGCCGCTGCCTTGGGGCAAATTGAACTCGTCTCTGGCTAGAATCTCTTGTAAATGCTCCTTGTCATCTACCCAAGGACTCGTGCTAATCATGAGTAACTCCCGGCTCTTGTGCAGGGGTAGGCGTTGCTGGTTCTACTGGTGCAGATGTGGCAAGCTGACGGCTAACTAGCTCTTGTAAATCTGTCCCTTCTTTTCTCACGCGCAGATCAAAGTAAGCCAACGCGTAAACAATGGCCATCCAAGGGGTCAAGAGGCAGGTAAGTGCAACCAGAATAATTTGCGCGAGGATAGATGTACCTAAGACGCCAGTGAGTACTAATTGCATGCCGCTAGAGAACATCGAGTAGATCACACTGAGAACAACAAAAAGACCGAATAAACGCCAAAAGTTTCCTTTTGTCATATTCCAGCTCTGGCCGATTCCGACTCCATCGCGTTCGAACAGAACGAGCGGCATATAAAAACCCCAACGAATTAAGAAATAGCCTGGTACGAGCATCATCCCAGCAATTAAGAATAAATAGCCAAATAAAACTAAAACGATCATAAGCACAATGCTGCCTTCATCTGACGGATCAAACATGGTTTCTAATGTCATCCCACCGGCGAAGGCGATCATAACGAAAATCAATCCATATACGATGACAAATGCTGTCGACACTGCAAACGCGATTACTCCATATAGGAAAGTACTGCCCGCGAGCGGCCAAAATCGACGAAGTGCCCCCTTTAAGGCATCTTTTAGGCTCAAGGTCTCACCCTCGAGAGCAGCCTTCGTCAGTAAAATCGAACCGGAAATCATTTGCGGATAGGCGATGATCAAAAGGATTGGTGCGACAAGGAATATGAATATGAGCAGCATCGGAAGGCTTTGTGTCATAAATTCTTCTTGTCCGGCAAATCTTGCGCCTAACGATTCTGCAAAATCCATACCTTCTGTATCTTGTGCGAGCAAAGGCACTCTGGTCAGATCAACCAAAAGCAGTTGCTGCAGGAGTAACAATGGACCGAACCAAATTAAAGCCAACAAAAAGAATGCTCCAAAATGCTGGCGATACACAGAAAAGCTCTTGTCCAACAGCTTCCCCACTCCCATGGGGGCAATCGGCGTACGATTCATGAGAAACCTCCATCTTTCTTTTTGAGATTACCTGATAAGTATACACGATTTTCCTATTTTTTTAAAAAAATCATCTAATTTTGCTAATGTTTTCCTGCCTGATTTTGTCAAATCAGGTGTTAGTCCAATGCGGTCGCCACCCTACTGAATATGATATTTCATGCATAGTAAGGAGGGTGTTGCCTTTGAAAGCATTGAGAAAGAAGAAACTAAAAGCAAAGCAAACCCGCTGCTGCCCCTGCAAGAAGCGATCTACCAAACGCAAATCCAATAGTCTGCTCAGGCAACTACGCCGTTTTGCCCGTATCCACGTTCGCGCACCTCAAGTGAATGTGACCACCCCCATTCCACAAGTAGAAGCACCTGTTGTACAAGTAGACGCTCCTGTTGTACATGTAGAAGCGCCTGTTGTACATGTAGAGCCACCTGTTGTAAAAGTAGAGGCACCTGTTGTACAAGTAGAGGTACCTGTTGTACAAGTAGAGGCACCTGTTGTACAAGTAGAAGCACCGAAGCCAATCGTCATCCCTGCACCATTAGTGAAGGTAGATGTCGAAACGGAAGAATCGGCTGATCAAGTATGTATTGAAGGGCTTCGTCAAGAACTCAGCAAATGCATGAGAAACGATCAACTTGTGGAGATCTTACTGACGACGGATTGGGGACCTGAGAGTCGTTCTTACCGAGTCGGCAAGCTTCTTAGAGTGGACGAAGGAATCATTGAATTACAGACCTTACCCTCCTCACGTACAAACGGAGCCTCTATTCTTATTCCTATCACCCACATCGTCGCGATTATTCCAAATGCAGAACCTAATTGAACAAGCTGATATTCTAAGGAGCTTCAGGATTACCTGAAGATGCGGGGAGTCTGTGCGTAGTAGATTCCCCCCATCTTCCCCCATTTCGTACAATAGGCATGTGGGACGAGCCCTTTTGTTCAGACAGGCCTGTCCACTCTAGAAGGACATTGCAAGTCTCTTTCGTCCCGAAGGTATGAATAAACGCCCACTTCTCCGATCTCTCTTTAGGGAAGTGGGCTGATAGCATTCACTTTTTGGTTTTACCTACCCATGTTATTCCATACATCTAGCACATCTCTCGCAACTCGATCCCATGTAAATCTTTGTTCGGCAAGCTGGCGTCCACTTCTCCCCATTTGACGTTGGAGATCGCGGCTGGACAATAGTTGTTTCAGCTGTACAGCAAACGCTTGAGGGTCCTCCGGCTGCTCGACCAACAGTCCATTGCCTCCGATGATCACCTCAGCATTTCCACCCCGTTTTGTCGTGACAAAAGGCAGACCGGCAGCCATCGCTTCATAATGGACACGTGCCAGTGGTTCCTCCCATTGCGAAGGACAGACAAAAACGTCCCCCGCCCAGAACCAGTGGTGAATCTGATCTGCCGGAACAAATCCCGTTGTAATTACCGGAACAGGCGAACGATTCGCCAATGATCGTACATATGCTGCATAGTCACTGATTTTATTTTCACCGTACCAGGACCCTCCAACTAAGACGAGAGCGATGTTGGAATGGTAGGAGCGGAGTTCATTCATCGCGCGAACCAGAATGTCGGCCCCTTTTTTCGGCGTCAATCGTCCTACAAACAATATCACTTGTTTGTTGCCAAGATTGTGCGTCGACCGCAGTTCCTGACGAATCTTTTGCGCCGTATTGGATCCTTCCACCGGAACAAATGTTTCCAAGTTCACACCTGAATAAATCGTACGAAGCTTGTTTGTGGCTTCAGGATATAGCGATGAAATGACCCGGCCGACATAATCGCTGATGGTGATGATGCGTTCTGTTTCAGCAACGGCTCTAGCAGCTTCTGCCTGCCCTATTTTTACCGGATCAAACATATCATTGTGCATACTTAAAATGATACGTGCGTTCGGGCATACTTCACGAATGATGGGAACCATCCGCGGTCGGTTAAAAACATGGATAACATCATAGTTGTTCGCACTTAGGAAAGCGGCTACTTCGCGTGCATAAATCTCGAACACCCCTTGACCATTTACCCGCACATAACGTGCATTGCGAACTTTTTCATCCATCGGTAGCGTGGGATCCGACGTTCCCAGGATAGTCAGCTCGTGATGCCTCCCTAGAATATCTGCAATCCCTGCAATATAAGTCTGAATCGCTCCCCCTCGTATAGGAGGGACTGGCAATTTCTCTGTACAGACCATGATAACTTTCATCCGTATTCTCCTTTCCCGTTCCGACTTCTTACATTAGTTGCCTCTCGTCTTCTTTGATTTATGACGCTGTTTCTTCATCTGATTGTTGATGAATTTACGGCTTGGTTTCGCCGTCTTGGCAACTTTCTTGCTCTTGTTGGAAGTGACGGTCCGGGACTGCTGTTTAGATGTCCACACAGTTCCTTTTTTGCTTTTCCCTGTTTGACTTGCGGGTTTTGCTTGTGGTGATTTGGCTTTTACATTGATAGAGACCTTTACTCTTCTTTGAGGCTTGCTTGACTTATTGCTGCTGCTTTTTGAGACAGTTGAGCTCATTCCCCGCTTTTTGTTTCGACGAACGAGGTTTCGTGCTTCGCTTGTAGCGAGTGGCGCTGATGGCGTAAAAGGAACATTTCCCGAAAATGAGATTCGAGTTCTGCGAGTAGTGCTTTGTTCTGCCTCTGCCCCTTCTTGCTGGCTTTCTTCCCGTATAACTGGCGTTTTGTCGCTTGCAGGCTGCTTGACTTTGGACTCTTTGTCTTTGGATACCTTCACCTTAGACACCTTGCTCTTGGACTTTTCGTCTTTCGGCACCTCGACCAAAGACTCTGTCGGTGGAGTGGATACCGCAACAGGTATGAAGTCCTTGATACCTGACGCCAGCCTTTGCGGTTCAACTACTTCCGTTATTTGGTCATAGTTGCCCGGTTCGTATTTGCTGATATCTTTTGCAAGTTCTGCCAATGCCGCATCTTTCGTTTTATCCCCCGTCAACACTCGCTGCAAAATGCCTTCCGCTTCCGTCGACAGAAAGATTGCGGGATCATAAAACATCTCTTTGAGGTGCTTATAAAATTCGTTTGGCACTGCCATATCATTTAAGAGCACTTCAAACGATTCGCGATCCAGTGGATTCGCCTTATGATAGGCTTCGATCATGCCGCGCATCCAGGTAACATCCCAGACGCCCATATCATCCATCGTACTGGTGATGAGCTTGCGCAAATCCCGAAATGGCAAATCGTACGACACGCCATCCAGGTCGATGACCCAAAGCCCTCCCGGACCATTTTGACCATTTGACCAGCCGTAATCTTGGTGCACCAATCCCCAGTGCGCCTCTCCCATTTTGATCATTTTCGGATAGGAAGATGTTTTTAGTTTCTCTAAGGCTGCCCATGCTTGCTGTTCATAGTGATCAACGACGGCCAAAATGGATTTACTTGTTGGTGTTTCACTGTAGGCTTTTGCTACTTCCCGCATCCACCCGATTTTTTTGGCAATCTTTTGATAATGATTGGGCCAACGATATAAACGGGAAGAGTTTTTGGCTCCTGCGGGCGGAATATAGCCTTTCGAATGACGATGGAATTCACCAAGACCGTAGCAAAGTTCTTGCGCGCCTACCAAATCTACTTTTGTTGCCGGTTGCAAAGCAATCCAATCGGTAACAATCCAGAGTTTCCCGCCTTTTTCCACAAATAGACTGCCATTTCGGGCAGGAATCAGTGCTGGTACCCTTGCCCCCTGTTTGACGACGTATTCTTGGAAAGCCACACTATAGAGACTGCGTTCAGGCGTACGGTGCAGTACCTTTAGGCTGCGCGGACCTTTATCTGTTTCAATGCGCCAAATAGCCCCGCCTTTGTCTGGCTTGGAAGTAATGAGCGTACGACTCTTCACCGACATGTCATACTCTTTGACCACTTCTTCTGCGATCGCGTCTACTTCTGGTGGCACTGTCAAATCCCAGTTAGCCGGCGTTTCCACATTCCCTTCTCGGGTATCCCATGGCTTAATCACATATTGTTCCATTCCATTCCCCCCACACTACTGTGGTGATGCCTTCGTCCTTCTCCATAAGCTATTCGCTATATTCTTATCTCGAACCGGACAAATATCATTGGGAGTCTGCCAATTCGTTATTCGCACAGGGATAAAGTCTCGCAAAAACAGCTTGACCCCTCGCATGGTAGCGACAGTCAAGCTGTTCATGTTAAATCATCAGCAATTCGCGTATTTCTTGCTCGGTTAAAGAAGAGATAGCCTCGTGCCCCGGTGTAATGATTTCCTCGATCAAGTTTTTCTTTTTTTGTTGCAGCTCGTACATCTTCTCTTCGACCGTCCCCTCTGCAACAAGCCTGATCACTTGAACGACGTTCTTTTGTCCGATACGATGGGCACGATCAGCTGCCTGTTGTTCCACAGCGGGATTCCACCACAGATCATACAAGATTACGGTGTCCGCACCCGTCACATTCAATCCTGTTCCCCCAGCTTTCAATGACATGAGAAACAGATCTCGCTCGCCCTCGTTAAATCGGTTGCACAAATCTAGTCTCTCTGCCACTGGTGTCTGTCCGTCCAGATAGAAAAACGGGACACCGTGATACCCCAGCTCGCGTCCGATTATCCCTAGCATCTCCGTAAATTGAGAAAAGAGCAAAACGCGCTTCCCAGCGTTTTTGCATTCACCGATGATCTCGAATAGCTGTTCGAGCTTGGCTGACCCGCCGTCATACTCTTTGACGAACAGCGCCGGATGACAACATATCTGACGCAGTCTCGTCAAGCCAGCGAGAATTTTGATCCGATTTTTTTGAAAGCCTTTATTGTACAGATGCTTCACTGTTTCCTGTTGGAGCTGCGCCAAATAGGCGACATACAGCTTTTTCTGTTCTGGCAACAGCCTTGCGCTTTGCAGTGTTTCAATTTTGGCCGGCAATTCCTTCAGTACCTCAGTCTTAAGCCTGCGTAGTAAAAATGGGCGCGTCCGCTTCGCAATCGTATCTCGCGGCAAGTCGAGGAATTCCTTTCTTGCCGGAAAAAGCTCAGGGAAAACAGCATCGTAGATGGACCACAGCTCCTCTATCCTGTTTTCCACAGGTGTTCCCGTAAGAGCAAAGCGATGCTTAGCTTTCAATCGTTTTACTGTCTGAGCTGTTTGGGTCACATAGTTTTTGAAGGTTTGCGCTTCATCCAAGATCAAGGTGTGGAAGGAATACTCCTCGAACTGGGCATGATCACGACGCAAGAGCGGATACGAAGTAATGAGCACATCGATTTCTGACAGCTCGTTTACGATTTGATTCCGCTCTTCCTTCGTTCCATCCACAATAACGCTACGGATATTTGGCGCGAACTTTTTGATTTCATTGTGCCAATTATATAAAAGAGAGGCAGGAGCCACGATAATCGCCGGGAGCTTTTGTTCTCGGATTTCGGGCAGGACAGAGAGAAGAAAGGTAATACTTTGCAAGGTCTTCCCCAGTCCCATATCGTCTGCGAGAATTCCCCCAAAGCCGTAGTGTGCCAATGTTCTCATCCATTGATAGCCAAACTTCTGATAATCACGAAGTGTTGCCTGCAATGATTCGGGTACTGGAAAGTCCAGATTATCAGGGTTACGCATATTCTCCAAAAACTGGCGCAATGATTTGCCTAGCTGAACAGACTGTCCCTGCATGGGTATATCAAGCAAGCGCAGTCCCCGAAAAGCAGGCAGTTGAAAACCACTCCCCATTTGCTCAGCATATTGCATGCCCATCTCGTCCAGGAAACGATTAATTTGCTCAAATTCCTTTGTCTCAAGTGGCAGAAGTGCTCCATTCGACAGCCGATGATATCTGCGCTTTTCTTCTACCGATTGGATAACACTTCGGATCTCGGACTCGGGTATCCCATCCATATCAAAGCGAAAATCCAGCCAATTTGTTCGCTCATCGACATCCACTTTTACTTTTGGTGGTAGGTGGAGAGGCTGAATCCTGATTTTTACGGAAGTTGTTGCGTATACCTTTAACAATTTTTCCAGCTTAGGGACGACGTGGTAAAGGAAGTCGTACTCAGCTTCCTCGTCATCTAGAAAATACCCGCCTTCCGTGCGGGTAAAGGCACTTTCCTCCATCAGCCCTAAAATCTGCCGCTCCTTCTCCCCATCACGCATCAAAATCAGCTCACTGCCACGTTGCCCTCCTCCTTCATTCCCTTCCAGCGGATTGATGACGATATCGCCATATTGAAACTCAAGTCCCGCCAGCAGCCGGTCTCTTACCCTGTCCAAATACAGCTTGGCTTTTAACTGGAATTGCACGACTCGTTCCGAGACGGCCTTTGCAATTTGCACGTTCCCCAGTTTCATCAAGGCCGGGACAACCTGCACCATGAATGGCTCGATTTTTTCCGCGGGAATGTGAATTCGCTCACTGCTATGAGATTCTAGCAGGTACTTCAGCTCAGCCAAACTGTGGCATTGTTCCTTTGGTAGTCTGTGCCATATGCCATCTACGAGCAACAATCCGTAAGCTTCCAAGACAGTGATTTGCTTGAATCCTTGGACTTCCAGCTGATATTGATCGGTTTTGGTCTGGTCGAATTCGAAGTGGAGTGGCGGCGGCTCATCTATACATGCAAACGTTGGATACATTTGGTCATGATGCTGAATGTGAACAGTCGGTGCGGTAAGTAGCAAAGCAAATAATCGCTCCCAGGTAAAGGGTGGCACAAGAAGAACCCGTTCCCCACCCACATGCTTCTGTTCCTGATAATGGTAGCTTGCTGTCTCTCGATATATTTTTTCCGTGCGGTAAATTTGCAGGAGTTCACGGAGAATGGCTTCATGCTCTGGCAAAAAGCGATGCAAATTCGGATCATAGGCAAATTGGCTAGAGAAACGATACACTTGCTGCTTATCCACCTGGTCTAAAAACGCGCGAATGTCCTTTACGATGTACAACCTCTTTGGCCCTAGCTTCAGCTCTATTCCGATCATGCTCTTGCGAAAGCCGTATGGTATGATTTTACATATGATTTCCAAGGCAAGCGTTGTTCGTGAATCCAGCAACACGCGATTATGGCTTGTCCGAATCGGCCGGTCCACGAACAAGCCGAACAGTCCCTCTGTTAGCTGGGAATCAGGCTGGGTTGTCCTGCCTGCTTGTCTCGTTGCAAAGGAAGTGGAATAGCTGCCAGGATGCTCGTCTACTTGCAGATCACGCATGGTTAACAACGAAGCTGCGATATGTTGGCAGTAGTGATCATACGACGCTAAAGTAGGACAACTACACACTGCTGCCATACCAGACTCGTCCAGTTCAATCGTGACCTGATAATTATTTTTTCCTGCGTTCACTGTGGTTTTGATCCAGGCAGGCTCCTGTTGAAAATGCTCCACAAGCACGTTCCCAGAACGGTAAAACGTCTTTCCTCTTTCATAGGAAAGGCGACCACACCATTCTTTTATCGTTTGATGACTCACTTGAAAGCTCATTTTCTGCTCCATCCTCATCATGAAATATGTTTAATATTACAGAATGCAACAGAAAAAAGATACGCATGTACGCGTATCTTTTTTCAACAAATACAAACGATTAGTCGTCGTCATCTTCGTCGTCATCTTCTTCTTCGTCATCGGATTCCTCGTCTTCAGATTCCTCGTCTTCAGATTCCTCGTCTTCGGATTCCTCGTCTTCGGATTCTTCGTCTTCGGATTCTTCATCTTCGTCTTCATCTTCTTCATCATTACTGCCGAAGTACAATTTTTTCGTGGTACCATCTTCGTATTCGATTTTTACTTCCAATTCTTCTGCACCTTCACCGATGGCATCACGTAATTGCTCCAACCATTCTTCCATGTTAACCACACCTCCTGGCTATAGATGATTACTTGGTAGCATTTGCCAACAGTTTTCTGTCGACTTTGATACTATATGACGAGTTCCTTTTTCTTGTATGGACAGTTGTCTCCCTATCCAGAGAAGATTTTTACACAACTTGGAATACCGCTTCACTTGCCCTTCTACCTAGCCACTGTTGCAGATGTACGTTTACATATTTGGAAGTAGACTGGACAAACTTTTGATGGAATCGCCTTAAATACATCATGACTTCGCTACAGAAGGGAGAGCTCCTTATTGAAAAGACGATGGATCAAAAGCTTGTTGATCGGGATTAGCTTGTTGCTTACAAGTGCCTTGCCAGTTGACTCGATTATGGCCTCACCAGATCACCCGTACCATTTTGGATTTAAAAAGAGCAAGAATGGTCAGTTACCCTCTATTAACGAGGAAGGCTTTAAAGGCATTGTGGATCGTCACGGTGCGGTTTTTTTAGGGGATACCACGAAAAAAGAGCTTTACTTGACGTTTGATAACGGTTATGAAAACGGCTTTACACCAAAGATTTTAGATACACTTGTCGCGAAAAAAGTCCCTGCCATTTTCTTTGTGACAGGGCACTTTGTGAAGGAACAGCCCGAGTTGTTAAAGCGAATGGCGCAAGAGGGACATCTAATCGGCAACCATTCCTGGAGCCATCCCGATATGACAACCGTATCGAATCAGAAAATCAAAGACGAACTGACGAAAGTAAGGGATGCAGTCCAGCAAGTGACCGGACAAGCTAACATGCGTTACTTGCGACCTCCTAGAGGAATTTTCAGCGATCGCACACTTGCTGTAACCAAAGATATGGGCTATACCAATGTTTTTTGGTCGGTCGCCTATAAAGATTGGGATACCAAAGTCCAGCGAGGGGCAAAATATGCCTATGATAGCGTGATGGCTCAATTGCATCCTGGCGCTGTCATTCTGCTCCATTCTGTCTCCAAAGACAATGCAGAGGCTCTCGGGATGATGATCGATGAAGCACGCAAGCAAGGCTATGAATTCAAGAGCTTGGAGCAGCTTCCGAAAAAGTAGTGCAAGCCCTTCCTTTTGCAAGCAAAAACTCCCGCTGCTTCGCATGTGCAAAGCGCGGGAGTTTTTTGGTTTAGTCGCGATCCAGCAAGGATGCTCCAGCAATACCTGGATGAGTCATTTCAAATGGATCGAGAATCAGATCCAGCTCCTCTTCTGTCAGTACATTGTGTTGCAAGCACAGCTCACGTACAGACTTTCCTGTCAAAATGGCTTCGCGGGCAATGCGTGCAGCAGTCTCATATCCGAGATGAGGATTCACCGCAGTAATGACGCCTACGCTTTTTTCGACGTATTCTTTCATGCGCTCGCGGTTTGCTTCGATTCCTTCCAAGCAGTGACGCGTAAAGACATCGAATGCATTGTCCATAATGCTGATCGATTGCAGCAAGTTGAAGACAAGCACAGGCTCCATAACGTTCAGTTCTAGCTGACCTGCCTCGGAAGCCAAACAAATCGTATGGTCATTTCCGATGACCTGAAACGCTACTTGGTTGATGAGTTCTGCCATGACAGGATTGACTTTTCCTGGCATAATCGAGGAGCCTGGCTGACGTGCTGGCAAGGAGATTTCTCCCAGTCCAGCTCGAGGTCCTGATGCCATCAAACGCAAGTCATTTGCGATTTTAGACATATTCATCATGCAAACTTTCAGTGCTGCTGATACTTCTGTGTACGCATCTGTGTTTTGTGTAGCATCCACGAGATGCTCCGCACCTGTCAGCGGGAAGCCTGTGATATCGGCAAGATGCTTGACTACTGTTGTAATGTAACGAGGGTCAGCATTCAAACCCGTTCCTACCGCAGTCGCTCCCATATTCACTTCGTACAAATGCTGACGAGATTGCTTGATACGCTTAATGTCGCGCTCAAGCACTCGACGGTATGCTTCGAATTCTTGGCCCAAGCGAATCGGAACCGCATCCTGCAAATGCGTTCTACCCATTTTTATGACATCATCGAATTCTTTTGCTTTTTGGCCAAATGCATCATGCATCTTTTCCATTGTCACGAGCAGCTTTTCCAACAGAGTAAGTGTTGAAATATGAATCGCTGTCGGGAAAGCATCATTGGTAGACTGAGACATGTTGACATGTGTATTTGGGCTGAGGTGGAAATAATCTCCTTTTTTCTCACCCAGCATTTCAAGACCGCGGTTCGCGATCACTTCGTTGGCATTCATATTGATCGAAGTACCTGCTCCGCCCTGGATCGGATCGACGATAAATTGATCATGCCATTTTCCTTGCATGATTTCTTCCGCCGCAGCGACAATTGCATTTCCTAACCGTGGATTCAATCTGGAAACTTCCATATTGGCCATCGCAGCTGCTTTTTTTACCATTGCCATTGCATTGATGAGGGAAAAATGAAGACGATACCCGGTGATTGGGAAGTTTTCCGTTGCTCGCATCGTTTGCACGCCATAATAAGCATCTACTGGAATTTGCTTCTCGCCAAGAAAGTCTTTTTCCACTCGAAACGTCTGTTGTTCCATTCTTATCAGACCAGCCTTCTAGGAATAATGGTTGCTACTTCCTCTCCATTCTACCACAGTTTGATGCAGGAAGACTCATCCACCTGAAACACTATTATTTGTTTTTACGTCTTACTATTTGTAGGTACCATTTCATACCAGACAGAATCGAGGGATACCATGAAAAAACTGCTTTTGCTGCTGTTGACGATCGGCTTGCTGCAAGGATGCACGAGTGGCACAGATAGCCCTTCCACTCCAACAGAACAACAGAAGCCACCTGTTGCAGCCGAGCCCGAGACACCTGCTTCTGAGCCACCCGCAACCACGCAACCACCTACAACGCCTGAGAAGCCACCAACGGAACAACCAACTCAACAAGAGACTGTCTATGCCAATGACATTTTCCGCAATGTCACTGTGAAGAAAACCGCCCAAGACACGTTTGAAATCAAAGGACAGGCGAGTGTGTTCGAAGCAGTACTCAATTATGTCGTAGAAGATGGGCATAACGAGCTGACGCAAGGTTCCGTGCAGGCTACGACCGCTGCTCCTGATTGGGGAGATTTTACCCATACACTGAAAGTGAAAAAAGCGGAGCCGAACAGCACACTGACACTGATCTTGTTTGAAACTAGCATGAAAGACGGTAGCCGAAGAATGGAACTCATCATTCCGCTCCCTGAATAAGGCCTGCAAAAAAATCAGACCCTCTCTATGAAAGAGAGGGCCTGATTGAAAGGGTCTATTATTAGATAGCAGTAGACAGTCAGTTGCCGTATGCCTTGCTGTTACTTTTACTCGCTTTTTTCTTCCTTGAAGCATTCCATGCAGAGCGCACCATTGTTCTCGATTTCATACTCGGTCAAGCGAACCTGGCAAGACTTGCATTGTTTTTCCGTGAGCACTAAGTTCAAGACTATAACTCCTCTCAATGATGTAACGTAGTCTATTTATATTATAACCAAAGATTTATATCAGACAAATAGCTATCTGTTAAAATTTCGTGAATTTTCAAATATAAAAAATAATAAACAAAGAGGAGATCATTATGACCTCACCCTATTTTTCACTTTTTCTGACAGGGGAGCCGTTTCGGCTGTTTTCTACTTCTCACGTTATCACCTTGATTCTTGTGCTTTGTCTGGTCGTGTTCACCTATTTATTTCGGCAAAAGCTCCAAGTCCCGACAAATCGACTCGCCACACGTTACGTACTTGCGGGTGTCTTGCTCTTGTCAGAGGTTTGTTATCAGCTTTGGCATGTTTATACCGAGAGTTGGACGGCTGCTTACACATTGCCCTTGCAGCTGTGTAGCGTGACCCTCCTCCTTTCTGCCATGATGCTGATGACGAGAAGTTATGGGATGTATGAGATTACGTTTTTTGCAGGAATTGGCGGAGCCATGCAGGCACTGCTTACCCCCGAGTTGTTTTATCCATTTCCGCATTTTCGCTTTGTGCATTTTTTTGTAGCCCACGCGGGAATCGTCCTTGCTTGCCTGTACATGACGTGGATAGAAGGCTACCGTCCGACTGTCCGTTCGATTGGGAAAACGATGGGCTTTTTAAACCTGCTCTTACTCGTCGCACTTTTCGTCAACCATTGGACCGGCGGAAATTACTTATTTGTCTCGCGCAAACCGGACAATCCCAGTCTGATCGACTTTTTGGGCCCGTATCCGTGGTACATCGTATCGTTGGAAGGAGTAGCTCTCGCGTTGTTTTTCTTGTTGTACCTGCCCTTTATCCGAAAGCAACCGTTGGCGAAGGAAGTCAGGAGCGATTTGTCTGTCTGAATTACGCCTGCTGCTCGTTTACCCATTCGGTAACAAATTGCAAGAAGCGTTTGGCAGCCGGTGACTGCTTGGAAAAAGAGGTTGCTGCCACCCCCAGCGAACGGTAATGCTCCCCTTCAAGCGGGATCATCCGGATATTTGCAGGCAAGCGGAGTAAAATCATTTCCGGAAGGATACTGATCCCGAGCCCATTTTGCACCATGGCAATAATCGCATGATCATCTCCTACTTCATATTTGATTCGCGGCTCGATCTGATACTGGGCCAGCAAGCGCTGTATATCATTGTCACAGCCCGTCTTCGGCATGATAAATGTCTCTTCGGCCAATCGGCTCACATGCACCCGCTCCTCTTTGTAGAGCGGGTGTTCCTCTGTCACCAGCAAATACATCTGATCCTTTTTCAAAGGAATACATTCCAAATCCTCTGTTGTCGGCAAGGAGACGAAGCCGAAATCAATCTCTCCGGTTTGAATCCAGCTCTCAATTCCATCGTAATACCCTTCCATCAGCTTAATCTCGATCGCCGGATATTGATCTTGAAACCGCTTGAGAATACCGGGAAGCCATTGCGTAGATACACTCGTAAACGTCCCAATTCTCACCGTCCCGACCTCCAACCCATTGATGGCAAACACCTCTTGTTTCATCCGCTCATGACAGCGCAAGGTCTCGCGTATGTAGGGAAGCAGTCGCTCCCCATTACTCGTGAGGCTAATACCTGACCGTCCTCTGGTCAAAAGTGAAAATCCAAATTCCCGCTCCAGACTCGCAATCGCATGACTGATCGCTGATTGTGTCAGACCTAGTATTTCGCCAGCTTTGGTTAAGCTCCCCGACTCAATAACGGTGATCACTACCTCAAACTTGTTCAAACTCACCCTTCTTCGTCCCCTTTACATGAATCCGATTCATGAAAATCATCACAAACATTCATTTTTCTTATTTAAACGATACTCGTATACTGTTTATGGCGCAACACTGATTAGGACCCGCTTTTTCCCGGGCAAGGAGGCTTATCCCATCATGAAACCGCAAGTGAAAGCCGATTTGGCTATGATTTTGGTCACCCTGTTTTGGGGAACCTCGTATGTGTTTATGCAAATGGGATTGAAGGATTTGGAGACTTTCAATCTGATCGGTATCCGCTTTGGCATTGCTTTTATACTCGCAGCTGCCTTGTTCCACAAACGCTTGCGTAGCACGAATCGAAAAACATTGCTCCATGCATTCGTACTCGGTGCGCTCCTTTTCGGGGTTTTTGCCACCATCACGAACGGAGTGAAATCAACGACAGCTTCCCAGGCAGGCTTTCTCGTTAGCTTGACCGTTATCTTTGTTCCGCTCTTATCTATTCTTTTGAGAAACCGTCCCGAAAAAAGAGTCTTTGTCGGCGCTGGACTGGCCATGATCGGTATCGGCCTGCTCACACTAAGCGCTGAATTTCGCATCAGCCAAGGAGATCTTCTGTGCATCGCTGGTGCTCTCTTTTACG
The DNA here is from genome assembly GCF_013332445.1 of Brevibacillus sp. HB1.1. Classification (NCBI taxonomy): domain Bacteria; kingdom Bacillati; phylum Bacillota; class Bacilli; order Caryophanales; family Paenibacillaceae; genus Brevibacillus; species Brevibacillus sp. HB1.1. The sequence continues at coordinate 610,015 of NZ_JABMIV010000001.1, forward strand.
CTACACATATTACCGTAACAGGCCGATGGGCCAATCAATCGGATACGATCCAGTTGGGGATTTATCAGCTTGGTTTTACGGCACTGTTGGGCATTGTTTTTTCTTTTGCGTTGGAGACTCCCACATTACCGCAGACGACAGAGGCTTGGATCGCCGTGCTCGCCCTTAGCGTATTGTGCAGTGCAATTGGCTTTGTCGTTCAAACGGTGGCCCAAAAATATACGACCGCCACGCACACGGGTGTTATTTTTTCCTTGGAGCCAGTCTTCGCTGCCCTGTTTGCCTTCTTGGTTACAGGCGAAACACTGTCTGTTCGCGGGTACATAGGCGCAGGTCTCGTTTTGATCAGTGTGCTGATTGCGGAAATCGATGTGAAGAGCTTGCTGCGCGGAAAGCAGCTGACAAAAAACCCGACTCACTCATCCTGAGCCGGGTTTTGCGTATCGGTTATGCAAGAAAGCAATCCGGAAGAAATCCACACCTGATTTATTTGTTATGATTGAAAAAATGAGTGTATTCATGGCGAAGCTACTTAAGTATGGAGGGATGGACATGAACCAAAACAGCGAAACAAACAAAATCGCAGCGCAAGCAGGTGAATGCGAGATTGTGATCACCCGTGTATTTGATGCTCCACGTGATCTTGTGTTTAATGCTTGGACGAAAGAGGAGAACCTGTCGAAATGGTGGGGGCCTCGAGGTTTTACGACGACTACTCAGCAGTTTGATCTAAAACCGGGCGGTACATGGCAGTTTATCATGCACGGTCCTGATAGCGTTGATTTTCCCAACACCAACGTCTTTGTCGAGGTCGTTCAACTCGAGCGAATCGTCTTCAAACATACTGTGTTTCCGCATTTTTTAGCGACAGCCATCTTTGAGGATCTGGATGGCAAGACCAAACTGACTTATCGCACCGTTTTTGAAGAAACGGCGGCTGTATTCGATAAGGTGAAAACATATGCCGTCCCAGGTGCCGAACAGACCATGGATCGTCTTGAAGAGCATCTGGCAAGTATGTCTGAAAAGTAGATCGTTCCATAAAACAGCGGCAATCCAGGACTTTACTTTCTTGTCCTGGACAGCCGCTGCTCTGATTTTCGGGTTATGTTTTCAAGACGTGTAGCAAACTGTTCCGCCTATGATGGTCATCATGACCTTTGTCGAGAGCAGCTCGTCTGGATCGATGGTAAACAGGTCTTTGGAATAGACGGTCATATCTGCGTATTTTCCACGAGACAGCGTACCTTTGACATGATCTTCGTTCGTCACCTGTGCACTGCCCAATGTAAACAGATGAATCGCTTCCTCCATCGTCAGTTTTTCTTGCGGGAAGTACCCATCGTGTGTTTCCCCTGGTGCTTTGCGCGTGACCGCTGCGTGTATCCCCAACAGAGGATCGATTGGCTCTACCGGTGTATCCGAGCCCGCAGCGCAAATGATTCCGTACTCCATCATCGTTTTCCAGATGTACGAGTGTTGAATCCGCTCCTGCCCAACACGATCCATCACCCAAGGGAAGTCTCCTGCAAGAAAACGCGGTTGGATATCTGCGATCCGATGAGGATGCTTCAAGCGGTCCAGCAGGTCCGGCCGCAAGATTTGTGTGTGTATGAGGCGGTCTCGATAGGCGACTGCCGGGAACTGATCCAAGCTGTCCAGCACCATTTCCAGTGCTTTGTCGCCAATGGTGTGTACGGCAATAGGCATCCCCAGTTCACGTGCTTGGCGAACCAGCTCTGTCAGCTCGTCTTGCTCATGCACAGAATAACCGCTGGTACTCGGATCATCAGCGTACGGAGCTGACAGGTAAGCCGTCCTGCGTCCTAATGCCCCATCTGCAAAAATTTTCACCGCACCGATTTGCACATGAGCGTTTCCATAGCCTGCCGTCATGTTTAAGTCGCGCAGCTCATGCATATGCGGATAGAAGACAAGCAGGTTGCTGCGCAGCGCAAGCTCTTCGCCATTGATGAGCTCATCATAGAGCCGATACGTTTGCGCAAGTCCGCCCAATTCACGCAAATCCTCCGTATGTGCCCCTGTCAATCCATGCGCCATTGCATAGCGAATCGAGCTGCGCAGGCTTTGCTTCAACTGATAGTAGTCAGGTCTTGGAATATGCTTCGTAATCAGGTTGGAGGCAGTTTCTAATAGCATACCCGTTGGCTTTCCGCTCACAGGATCATGTACAATGACTCCCCCCGCAGGCACTTCCATGTCACGATGATAGCCACATAGCTCCAATGCCTTGCTGTTGACCAGATTCGCATGTCCACATATTCGTGCCAGAAGAATCGGGCAATGCGGTGCAGCTTGATCAAGCTCTTCAATGGTAGGAATGCCGCCCCCATCCGCGAACAAATTCTCATCCCAGCCGTAGCCTTGTATCCACGTATTTTCAGGTGTGGCTTGCGCTTTTTCTTTTAAGAGAAACAGCATCTCGTCCTTGGACCGAGCTTTGCTCAAATCCAGCTGCAAAAAGGTGAGACCAAGCCATCCCAAGTGCAGGTGGCTGTCAATCAATCCCGGGGTAGCGGTACATCCTTGCAAATCAACGACCGTTGCATCACTGCCTCCGTATTGAAGAAGCATGTCCGCATCGCTGCCCAAGTCATGGACAATTCCATCCCGAACGACCAGTGCTTGTACGAACAAATGCTTGGAATCTCCTGTGTAAATGCGTCCATTTCTGAAAATGGTTGTCGCCATCTCGTGACCTCTTTTCTGTTCGCTTCTGTATTTTCGTATGCCTATCCTCTCTTAATTTGTTTGCTGCTAGTCGTTTTCCTCCCTGAAATAAAATAACGTTCAAAAAATTGCGATCTTCGCTTTTCATTTGGGAAAACATGGTGCTTACTCACTTTCCTGTTGAAAGTAGCAGCGGTAGGGCACGTTATGTTCATGTCCTATTTTTGCGCGGAGGGAACGTATGCAGCAAAAAACAAAAAACCGCCTTCCATCCTTCCTTCAAATACAGGAGTCCACTGGTCTGAAAATGTCGCGCCACGAGCCTTCTCATCAAAAGCCATCAGGTCGGTTGGACAATCAAGCCAAGCTGCTGCTCCTGGTCAACGCTGTATTCATTGCCGCTGGCGCCCTTTCTGGCACGTTTGTAAACGTCTATTTGTGGAAGGTAAAAAGTCAGTTTGCACCGATCGCTTGGTTTACTTTCGCCGCCCATCTCGCGGGTGCTCTTACCTTCTGGCTTGCTGGCTGGTATGTTAAGCATTTGAACAAAATGAATATCCTGCGTGCCGGGATGGCGGTTTCTGCCCTTTTTTATTTGCTCGTTCTTCTGGCGGGTCCAAAAGCTGTCTCTTATGCCGTACCGCTTGGGCTCGTTCAAGGTATGGCGAGTGGCTTTTTCTGGCTTTCTTTTAATGTGGTGTACTTCGAAATCACGAATGCCGATAACCGCGACCTTTTCAACGGTTGGGCAGGGTTGCTTGCTTCCATTGGCGGCATGCTCGCTCCATGGATATCAGGGCTGCTCATTACGCGGCTCCCGGGCAATAACGGCTACTCCCTTATTTTCGGGATCTCGCTTGCGCTATTTGTCGTCGGCGTGTTCATCAGCTTTTTTTTGAAAAAACGTCAATCGGAAGGGACGTATTCTTGGAGCTTTTCCTTCCGTTGCTTGAGAGAGGAGCCCGAGTGGCGCTGGGCGGCAGGCGCTTTAGCTGGTCAAGGACTGCGTGAAGGTGTATTCGGTTTTGTGATCGGTCTACTCGTCTACATTTCCACGAGAAGCGAGATGACTCTCGGCAACTACTGGTTGACTACATCTGCCGTCGGGCTTGTGAGCTACTTCTTGATCGCCAAATGGTTCGCTCCGCGCTATCGCAAGTGGGGAATGCTCACTGGTTCTGTCATCATGTGGGGGATTCTGTTCGTATTTTTTTGGCAGGTGAGCTTTACGACACTGCTTATTTTCGGGATTGCCGTGTCCATCGCTTATCCGCTGTATTCTGTACCCATGCTCTCCACGATTTTTGATCTGATTGGCACGAACGAAGAGAGCGCTCGCAATCGGGTCGAGTATGTCGTGCTCCGAGAGTTCGCTCTGGACGTTGGTCGGCTGGTGGGGATTCTGATCTTTCTGCTGGTAACCTCCTTGAGCGTCTCTTCTCTTACGCTGAACTGGTTGATTCTGTGCATCGGAATCGGCCCACTTATCGCTTGGGCGTGCATGACCAAGCTATTCCGTCACGTCCCCGCGACTAAAAAAGCAGACAACGAAACGTAAGCGTACGCCCATGACAAAACCCGCTTCGGCTGACTTGCCTAGCGGGTTTTGTCACCGATTTATGAGGATAGTCTCCAGCCACCTGTCGTTTGTTGCAGCTTCCACAGCCGCGCATACAAACCGTTTTTCTTCACAAGCTCATCATGCTGTCCCTGTTCGACGACCGTGCCATTTTCCAACACGTAGATGTTGTCAGCATTACGGATGGTTTTCAGGCGATGAGCAATGGCAATAACCGTTCTTCCCTCGATAAGCGTATCGATCGCTTTCTGAATTTGCGCCTCATTTTCGGGGTCGAGTGAGGCTGTTGCTTCATCTAAGAGAATGATCGGCGCATTTTTCAAGATCGCTCGAGCAATGGAAATGCGCTGTTTCTCGCCGCCTGATAGCGTGCTTCCCCCTTCCCCTACGAGCGTATCGTAGCCATCGGATAGCTGCATGATGAAATCATGGCAGCACGCTTGTTTAGCCGCCTCCTCGACCTCAGCTTGTGTCGCATCCCTTTTTCCGAAGCGAATGTTGTTTGCAATCGTGTCCTGGAATAAATACACGTCCTGGAACACCATTGACACGCGGGAGAGAAGTGCCTCCGGGTCCATGTCGACAAGTGGTTGATTGCCCAGCTGAACACTGCCTTGCGACGGGTCATAAAATCTGGCAATCAGCCGCATCACGGTGCTTTTTCCACTGCCGGATGGCCCGACCAACGCTGTAAACGAACCGACTGGCATATGCATGCTCACGTTGTTCAGGACGTTCTTTTCGATATAGCCAAAAGAGACGCCTGCAAGCTTCACGTCGTTTTCCGAAGGTGGTTGCTGCTCGCCTGTCATGATCGGCTCCGACAGCAACTGGACAATCCGCTCCCCCGCCTGTTCGTGGTAACGGAATTCTGCATAGTTGACGAGTGCAGCTGTCAACGGATCAAAGATACGTGTCCCAACCAGCAGAAACATGACAAACGTGATCAGATCTATGCTACCTGCTATGAGCAAATACACGCCGACCATGACCATGAGTGTGAGGCCCGCCCGAATAAAAGCGATGGCGGCGAGCACAATCGGTCCCAGTAAACCTTCGATTCGTATGCTCTGCCGCATGAATTCGCGAAACGATTGCTCCAGCCGTACAAAGCGTTCGCCAGTCAAATTGTACGCCTTGATGACGCGAATGCCGTTCAAATATTCCTGCAAGCGATTGGCGGCGTCAATTTTGGCTCGCATATGCCTCGCTCCGAGCCTGCGTTGTAGTCCAGATGTCATCAGCACCAAGAGAATCGCTATGGGAAACGCAGCAAACAAGGCCAGTGCCATGCGCCAATCCGCGAAAGAAAGACCTACGATCGCCATGACAGGCATGATGATCGCCCCCAACATTTGCGGTACGAGATGGGAAATCCCGTGCTCTACCATCGTAAAATCTCCCATCATCATATTGGCCAAATCCCCTGGGTCTCTTTTGTTCAAGTAACCGAGTGACAGCTTGCGAAGGTGCTCTGCTAGCTTGGTTCGCCCTTCTGCAGCCGTGCTGTAGGCGCCACGAAACTGTGTACGATACGCTGGAATTTCGCATAGAAACAAAAGGAGCAACGAGACTACCATCCATCCGCATACCCACCAGAGTCGCTCGATGTTCAATGGGGCACCTGGCTGGGCAAACGGCTCAAAAATCAAGCGGGCACCCTCCACGAGCAAGGCAAACGGCAATATTTGCGCAAGGTTGGCAAGTGTCGTGTACATAACGGGTTTGATCAGCGCCCTTGGTTTACCTGCTGTGATATTGTTCAGCATACTCATCTGCATCCACACTCCCCTTTCCTTCGCCCATTTGCCAGTCCTGTGCATCGGTGTAAGCCTTCCACATCCGGGCGTAGAGCCCATTCGCCTCTATCAATGATTGATGCCTGCCTTGTTCGATCAGTTCCCCTTTTTCCAGCACCAAAATTTGATCTGCATCCCGAATCGTTGACAGGCGATGCGCGATGACAATGACGGTTTTGCCCTTCATCAGCTCTGCCAGCGCCAGTTGCATCTCATACTCATTTTCAGGATCAGCAAAGGCAGTCGCCTCGTCGAGGACAAGAATCGGTGCGTTTTTCAGGATCGCCCGTGCGACCGCCACACGCTGCTCTTCTCCCCCAGACAAGTAGACTCCCCCTTCCCCGATCAGGGTGTCGTAGCCTTGCGGGAGCTTTTGAATAAAATCATGGCATTGGGCTGCCTTCGCCGCTGCATAGACTGCCTCTGGCGTTGCGTCTGGCAATCCAATCGCAATGTTGTTGTAAACCGTGTCGTAAAACAAAAACGTATCCTGAAAGACGAATGCTACGGTGTTCATCAAATCCATACTCGACAGCTCCCGAACATCTACCTGGCCAATGCGAATCGCTCCCTCCGAAACATCCCAAAATCTCGGAATGAGATTCGCGACCGTAGATTTCCCTGCACCAGATGGTCCGACCAGAGCTGTCACCTGCCCGTGCTTCGCCAAAAAAGAGATGCGAGAAAGTGCCTCTCCTCCTGTTTTCCCCTCTGCTGCATAAGAAAAAGAGACGTTTTCAAATGCGACATCAAAGCTCTGCGGACGCTGGGAGCTAAGCGGTTCGGCAACGGGCTGCTCTGCCAAAATCTGATCCATGCGCTCCACCCCCTCGCCAATGTCACGCAGGGTAGAGGTCAAAAACAAGAGCTTAAACATCGGTGCAGATACACCTGGCGCCATTACGAGGAAAAAGAGCAGAACAGACGCAAACGCAACATTTTGCGGGTCTTTACTCAGCATGAACACCCCTACTGGGAGAATGAAGGCCGCAAATGAACTCAGAATCACCTTGAACACCAAAAATCCGTTTTGAAAATCATCCGTATGCTTGACGCAATAGTCCCGATAGGTGATCATATCCGCATAAAAGCGCCGGAAGGAATGAACCGTCTGCCCGAATACCTTGATCGCCGGCATTCCACGTACATACTGGACGGCAGATCCATTCATCCGTTCTAGCGAATCGTAGTACCTCTTGATATTTTCTTTTGTTTTCGTCCCGGAAAACGTAATGATCTGCACAATCAATCCCAGTATGATCGGCACGACGCAGGCCAGCGCCAGCCAGACGTTCAAGTAAAACATCACGCCAATCATGAGCACCGTTGTCACGACTACATGCACCAAATCCGGAAGCTGATGCGCGACAAACGTCTCGACCTTTTCCACATTTTGCTCCAATGTTTTTTTGACTGCACCGGTAGACGTCCCGTTGAGCCAGCCAAGCGGCAAACGGCCGATATGCGCAGCCAATTTGACTCGCATTCCGTACAAAATGCGAAACGCAGCGATATGAGACACCATCCCGCCTGCATACATCATGACCAGACTTCCCACGAGTCCCGAAAGCGCAATAACTCCCCACCGAATCATGTACGCCCCGTCCGCCATTGCGGGAGACGCTGCATGCGTTAACAGTTCGCGTAAAATAAAGTAGACCGATGCATAAGGCACCAGCATGCATATTGCGCTCAAGGAGGACAATATCGCCGAGACAACGAGCAAGCCGCGCTTCTCATCCGCAATCTCCAGCAAGCGACGCACACCTTTTTTGGGCTGCATTCCCTCTTTGCTCTCCATTGTCGTCATTCCTGTTCTCCTCTCTCCTGCTTGCTTCTTTTGTCCTATCCCTTATCATAATGTGACCTTCTGCCCTCTACCGCCGATTGCCGGATAGATCTTACCCCTAGCCGGAGCATTCTTTTATTTAGGAACAACAATACGGTCATAACCGTTTTGTTTGACCGCAAGCGGTCGCATCCAGCTTTATGAAAAACGTCGAGATGTTTCGATCCCCCGATGAGAGGGGACGTTTTTTACACAAAAAAACCTTTCCCACTTGGAGGCTAGCTCCCACGGAAAGGTTGCGTTGGTTTTTCGATTATGGTTGGACTACTTTTTCTTTCGCTTTCGTTACGATGTGGTGACCGAGCGGCAAGCCGCGCTGCTCCAGCTCATCAGCTGTCACAATATGGAGCGTCTCACTTTTACACGGCATGGGCATCAAGCCGCCCAATGGACTCATCACTCTTCCGATCGTGTCTGTCTCAATGAGCACGTACAGGCCTTTTTCCTCCAATTGTTGCATGAATTCTCCCCAACGTTTGGAAGTAATTTGATCGGCGTGCTTGGTGAATATGACACCCATTTCTTGTGCTAGCATGTTAAATCTCCTTTGTTCTATCCGTCAAATATATGCTTCAAAAGATAATCTAACAATACAGGGAAACCTCTCTTCTGGCAAAATCCGTGTAAGCCAAAAAAACACGAAAAACGGTTGTTTTTGACCGCTTTTCGTTTCAGGAATCTCGCATCTTCTTCGCACACACCGTTTCATCGCGGCACGCTGTTTTTTGCAGCTTGCTTTTGAAAAAGAGACCTATTTTTGTCTATTTACGGTGTTATTCTTGTGCACTCCCCATCATGTACCTACTTTTCCTTTATTCAGAAATTCGTTGCCAGCTTCACATGCAGCAGTCGGGCAAAAGGAACCCAGTGGACCTCAGAGCCTGCCCGAAGCTTAAGGCGTTGCGCTACTTGGTCAATATGGATGACCTGGGGGCATTTTTTGCATTCCAATTATTCTCATTGCATTACGAACATACATTCGGTATATAATAAGAATATACGTTCGCATCCATAGCGTGTATGGACTTTGTAGTACATCTACGAATCACCAACTTTACAGGAGTGAAATGCCGTGCCTCAAGAGCGAACCATTATGTTAGTTGACGGACAATCATTCTATGCTTCGATTGAAAAAGCGGCCCGGCCAGACTTGAAAGATAAGCCAGTCGCTGTAGCTGATCCCTCTAGAAGATCTGGTATCATTCTGGCTGCTTGCCCCGTCGCCAAATCACGCGGTGTAACAACGGCCGAAAGAGTCGGCGAGGCGCTTGCGAAATGTTCCGATTTGGTCGTAATACGCCCCCGAATGCAAACATATATCACCGTATCCTTGCTTCTTACCGAGATCTTCGAGTCATTTACGGACCAGGTCGAACCTTATTCCATCGATGAACAGTTTCTTGATGTTACAGGTTCTATCAGTTATTTCGGGGCTCCGGAAGAGATTGCTCACCAGATCCAGACACACGTTCTGTTATCAACAGGTGTTTGGACGCGGTGCGGAATTGGACCAACGAAAGTGTTGGCGAAAATGGCTACTGATAATTTTGCTAAAAAAATGCCCGAAGGTATCTTTAAACTTGGTTTCGACAATTTAGAATCTGTATTATGGCCGTTACCGGTACATCAAATGTTTATGGTTGCCTCTCGAATGGCTCGTCATTTTACACGTATGGGTCTTTACACGATTGGCGACATTGCGCGTCTGGAACTGGGTGATTTTAAAAAGCGTATGCGAAAAGAGATGGGCAAGCAAAGTGATATACAGGCGGAATATTATTGGCAGACAGCACGTGGAATAGACCCTAGCCCTGTCGTGGCAAGTATTCGTAATAAATTAAAATCGGTTAGTCACGGCAAGGCGCTCAGAAGCAGCCTTTATCGGAAGATTGAAGATATCGAGGTTATACTGCTGGAATTGGTGGTGGAGGTCTGTCGTCGCAGCAGGAGACTGGGTTACATCGGGCGAGTTGTGTCCGTCGGAGCAACGGAAACAGATGGTCAACATTTGATATTGTCGTTTAATAGACAGGTAACACTTCCACATTCTACATCCCTTTCACATGAAGTCGCATCAGCAGCTCTCGGAATTTTCCATAAACATTGGAGCGGTATGCCCGTTAACCACCTATCTGTTGCATTGACTGAGTTGACAGACGATAACGCCATTCAGCTTACTTTTTTCGACGACCGGATCAAAGCGTACAGCCTGGAGAGAGCGACTGATGACATTAAGGATAGATACGGCAGCGCCGCTATTATGAGGGCATCATCATTATTACAGTCCGGAGTAGCCCGTGAGAGGGTAGAACAGATTGGAGGCCATTACAAATGAGCAAACTGGACGGTAATGAACGGTGGAAGTCCAAAATGCTGCTTACTGAGCATCAAGAACAATACGAAAATCGTCACGACGCAAAGAACTCCCATAAACGACCTACAGAAGATGAGTTCAAAATGATCCGAGACTGCATCTTGCTTCCTCACATGTTAAGCATGGTGCAAAAGAGCATCGAAGACATAGAGAACCATTCCAACCTTCTAAAGCAGCTTTATTTGACAGCAGGCCGAGCACTAATGAGCCAAATAAGTGCAGATTTGTACAGTCTGCGCCGCGAATTGTCGAAGCGTAATATTAAAATAATGAGTGATGAACAAGCAGATATGGTACTGTATCACCGTTTTATTTGTAGAGGATACGAGGATCGCTTTGGAATGGTCCGGGATGTTATGCGTTCGGAAATCAGTATTCGCCTGTCAATGTATATCAAAGAATTAGTTGGTCGAATGGGTGCAAACGACTATTAAACCTTGCATATCCGAATTTACCGTCATATAAGTTGGCGATTTTGTTGTTGTTCCCATTTTCATGGTTTTCTTCGTTTTTATCGGAGTGGATTGGGACATCAATGTAACGGCTTTACGTAGTGCTAGAGCGGTCTACCGGAAGCGGACGGTCTTGCCCATTCCCTTGATAAATTTAACAGAAAAAAGCCGACAACTCGGGCCGGCTTAAATGGTTCAAATTAACTCTGGTCGGCAAACATTACCGTCTTTCGGATGACAGCAGACCTGCCCCCAGAAAGTAACAGGCTCACGCAATCTGAGCAGATGACCAGCCGACAGGTATTGCAGGATCGTCATCTTCTTTCAGGGACATGTGGACAAATACTTCTAAGGTATTGCAGCTGTTGCCAGGCAGCCGCATAGGCTTTGTTTAGCTGTGCTGCCTCCTCCGTCCTACCAGCCTTAATAGCCTCGAGCTGCTTGTTATATAATTCCTTCACTTGCCTGTCGACCTCCGCTACTTTGTCGCAGCCAGTACCGGGGGTCACCAGACCAGGATCCGGGGCTGAGGTCACTGGACCGGGACCGGGGGATGAGGTCACCGGACCGGGACCAGGGGCTGAGGTCACCGGTCCTGGATCGGAGGATGAGGTCGCCGGACCGGGACCGGGGGATGAGGTCGCCGGACCGGGACCGGGGGATGAGGTCGCCGGACCGGGACCGGGGGATGAGGTCACCGGACCGGGACCGGGCGTCGACGGCGATGCAAACGGCTCGCAGGCGCCCAGCGGCAGGAACAGGAGGAGTAGGAACAAGACTAGGTGTTTACGCATCAGGGTTCCCTCCTTAATCGTGGTGTTGCCCTTAGAGTGCCCGAAAAGAGTCCTCAGTAGAGAAAGATTTCTTGGCATTAACGCTTGTCAGATGCTCGTGAGCACAGCAAGCGTAAAATAGCCCCACCTTGTCTTCAAGATGAGGCTAGAGTAATCTTGGTTAGGTTTGAACTATGCAACACGCAGCGGGATCGACGGCGACGACCATCAGCTTGTTTCGCAGCTCTGGGTTGACCCCTTTCTCGATACTGGCAAAAAAACTCTCCATGTCGATCAAAAACACGATCAGTTATTCAAGCAAACAAACGTTCGTTTTTATACCTGTCATATGCAAAAAAGTTGGTAATTATTTCTTCCCGGATATGCACACGCTGGTAGGTGTTCCGCAAACGAGAGCGAATGCAATATAGGGTTACTTTTTCACCACAGGAATCCAAATCTCGCTACGAAAGGTCGGTGATGTTATCTCTTTATTTTCGTTCCACAAAATTTCTGGGCCCTGAGCCGCCTCATATCCAGCGGACACAAACCATTCAGCATAGATGCGACCCCAGATGTCTTGCAGCGTATCAGGGAATGGACCCACTGATTCGAATACGGCCCAGGTAAAAGCAGGAACTTCAAGCACTGCCAGATTGTCTGGACATTCCTTTGTAGTGGCCACCCCGATAAAGTGATCAACCTCACCATATTCCAGCCGACCTTCTGAAAAGTTCGTGGACGCACTGAGCAGTCCAAGTGGTTTGACATCGGATAGAGACTTCAGTTGCTGAATCGTCTCCATATCTAATGAAGCCCACATGGACGCAATCTCTGGATTGACTCCACGATAAATCAGCGGGACTCTTTTTTTCAGACCCACAATGCGAAATGGCTCTTTTTCTTCCATACGGTAGTTCATGGCACTGCCTCCTTTAATGGATAGATGAAAGGTCATTCGCGGATAAGCCTTCAAGGAATGGCCGATGTGTCTGGCTTCTGTCGGAGTGACGCCATGCACATTCTGAAAAGCTCTGGCAAAGGAATCAGCCGATCCGTATCCGTATTTGACCGCAATGTCAATGACCCGCTCGTTGCTGTCCGCAAGCTCAAAAGCTGCAAGCGTAATGCGCCGACGCCGGATGTACTCGGATAACGGAACTCCAGCGAGAAAAGAAAACATCCTTTTGAAGTGATACTCGGAGCAGCAAGCCACCCGAGCGATTTCTTTGTAGTCAATCTCGCTGGTCAAATTGTCTTCGATGTAGTCCAGAGCCTCATTCAGCTTTGCAAGCAAATCCATGGTAATGACCTCCCTTTCCCCCTCAGAATAGCAAAAGCAAAATCAGGCGATCCGACATTTCGTGCACGATTATGACGGGTCGCCCTTGTGAAAAACGCCTATTGAAAGGATCTCTATCACTATGACAACCACTTCCCCCCTGCTGCCCCAAATCGGAACCATTTTTGTAGCCGTCAGCGACATCGAACGCGCACGCGACTGGTACTGCCGTCTCTTGGGCATTCCCGCAGACGGCGAGATTATGTTCGGACATATATACTGCATTCCCTTACAAAGCGGACTGACGCTCGTTCTGGACAGCAAAATCTATCCGAAGCGCATCACAGATGATGCTCCCTTGTTTCATTTCAACACACAGGATATCGAAGCCTCTTATGCATTTCTCAAGGAGAACGGAGTAGAAGTCGTCGTTCCTATCCAGCATGGTCACTGGTTCAACTTCCGCGATCCCGACGGCAATCTGATCATGGTATGCAAATGTTAAGCTGAAAAGGAGATACACGCATGACCATCCACTTACGCCGCACTACACCAGCAGACATTTCATTTGTATGCGAAGTAGAAAATGCGCCAGAGAATACCCCGTTCATTATCCCGTGGAGCGAAGAGCGGCACCACCACGCACTTGGCAACCCAGACATCCTCCATATGATTGCCGAAAAAAAAGAAACAGGCCACCCCGTCGGCTACGTCATTATCGCCGGGCTGACCAATCCTCATCAAAGTATTGAGCTCATGCGTATTACAATCGCAGTGAAGGGCGAAGGCTACGGTCGCAACATCCTGCGTCAGATCAAGCATTGGGCATTCATCGAGCAAAAAGCCCATCGACTCTGGTTGGATGTAAAAGAAACGAACGACCGCGCCCGCACCCTTTACGTATCGGAAGGGTTTCACATAGAGGGCACCTTGCGCGATTGCCTAAAATCAGGCGATACTTACGAATCCTTGATCATTTTATCCATACTGGCATCGGAATATGACGCTAAGGGGCAAGTAGCTCCGGAGTCGTAACATACAGCCATTTGCCGTCGTTGCTAGCTCCCAAAATAGATACATTCGCTGGCAGTCCTTTCACCAGCACAGATTGTTGCTTACGATCAGCATCGAACAGGAAGAGCGACGACACGGACTCCGCTCCTTGTTCAGCTTTTTCCCAATCGATATAAACCAAATGGTGAGTGCCTGGAATCCATATCGCATCTGGTTTCATTTCCTTCAGTTTGACGTCGCCCTTAAACACCCCTGCATTCCAATACATTTGATAGGCGCCATCTGTCGACTGGATATAGCCAGACCAAGCTTCTTTGGGAACAGGTGGATTCCAGCTGATCACTTTGCCTGACTGCCAATCGTAGCGTTGGCGAAGCTCCTCAAAGCTTTCCTCCTCCATTCTCATTTCAAACGTCGCGTAGCGTCCATCATCGATAAAACTGACGGGCTGGACTTGCCCATTCATCTCATCTGTTGGAACCCATCCTTTGATTACACCTGGGAGGCGCCGTTCTTTTGCAGTCGCCAGATCGTACACGACCAAATCGAGATCCTTTTTCTGTTCGGTCTTGCCTACTGCCATCAATACATGCTTGCGATCATGGCTAAAGCTGGCTCCATGTACGTATCCATCTATCTTGATACGAGTGGCAAACTCACTTTTCGGTACTTCTGTCCCTTTTGGTGGATGAGCGAAAAAGAAGCCGCGGCGATCTGCCATGAAGTCGCCTGCACCGCTATAGTTGTTAGTCAGCTCCACTGGATAAGCAGTCAGCTCTTTTGTCTGTATGTCATAAATCGAATACAGCATGGGGAAACGTGCATCGCACTCGCAATATTCTGTAAATCGCTCCAACAACACATACCGTTCCTCAGGGTCGATAAATTCCATGGGAGTCCTGACGGCAAAGTCCGTCATTTTTTCTTTCACCTTACCATCGACGGAGACTCGCCAAATCTGAGACGGAGCAAACACCACCGCCGAGAAATCATTCGTATCATCAAACGCGGTTCCCTTTACCGTCTTCGCTCCTGCTACATTTACAACATATTCCGTCCAGCTTCTGTCTTTGGCAAGCGTATCAGGAAGGGTAGCCAGCAATTGCAGTTGACGGTCGTGCACCCAGTGAAACGTAAAAATCGGCTCCACGTAGCCCAAGTCCTCTTTTTTGGTCTCTTCCTGAGCATTTTTGCGGATCGCTGCTTCGACTGTTCCACGGTTCACCGCTTCCTTAAAAAAGAGGGTGTATGCCTGTGGTGCAGGTCCTACGACCGTTCTTCGAGGAGAGCGGAGCTGTGGAGCCTCGTTCAACTGAATAACCACGTCTTCTTTCATCGCTACGTAGTCGTAAGGCAGTTCCTTTTGCTTCCATTCCTTTGTCGTTTGGCTGGTCGTATGGGAGGGGTCAGTCTGAGCAATCCGACTGTCCGTGGAGGTTGCTTGCGCGAAGTCGGATCCTGTCATGATAAGCAATGCAAATACAATGGACATACTCATTCCCCGAATTTTTCGCAAAGACAAAAAAACTCGCCTCGCTTCCTAGAAAAATTTACCTTACAGAGGATAGACGTCGATACCCTACTTAAAGTTTCACTCCACAAAAGAAAAAGCCTCCCCACGCGCTTGAAGTGGGAAGGCTTCCTTTCCTAATCGAAGACGACACCGTCCAGCACGCCCTCATTCTTTAAATAGTCACGCAGCCAATGATACTTTTCGTCGCGCCAGAAAGAGTCCTCTGCTACCAGCTTGACAGTCTCCTGTCTCGCTACCTCCAGCGCTTTGTAATCACTTAATAAATCAGCGACTTTAAACTCCGGCAAGCCACTCTGCTTTGTCCCGAAAAAATCACCCGGTCCGCGCAATTCTAAATCGCGCTGCGATAGCTCAAATCCATCCGTCGTCTCGCACATGACACGCATCCGCTCTTTTCCAATCTCGGATTTCGGATCGGCGATCAACACACAATACGACTGTTCAGAGCCACGTCCTACCCGCCCACGCAATTGGTGAAGCTGAGCAAGACCAAACCGCTCCGCATCATAAATGACCATATAGGTGGCATTCGGCACATTCACACCGACCTCTACGACCGTTGTACTGACCAGGACAGCATGCTCTGCCGCCAGAAAGGCTTGCATGACTGCATCCTTTTCCTTCGCTGGCAGTCGCCCATGCATCAGACCTACGCCGAATTCAGGGAAAATGTGTGTGAGCTGAGCATGTACATCAATCGCATTTTGCACATCGAGCTTTTCCGACTCCTCAATGAGCGGACAAATCACATACGCTTGTCGTCCTTTGCGCAGTTCATCCCGCATTTGCTCCAACACAGCCGGAAACTGATCGTGCTTTTTCCATGTCGTCTCAATCGGTTTGCGCCCCGCAGGCATTTGATCAATCGTCGAGACGTCCATGTCGCCAAATGCCGTAATTGCCAGTGTTCTCGGAATTGGTGTTGCAGTCATAAACAAGACATCAGGAGACAAGCCTTTATTCCGTAAAATTCGCCGTTGCTCCACGCCGAATCGGTGCTGCTCGTCCGTAATCACAAGACCTAGACGGGAGAAAAAGACATCCTCTTGAATGAGCGCATGGGTACCAACCACGACATCGATTAACCCCATTTGCAGAGAGCCGATGACTTCACGTCTACGTTTCGCCGTCAGCGAGCCAGACAAGAGCGCGACCTGAATGCCATAATCGGACAAAAGCTTCGTCAACGACTGCACATGCTGCTCGGCGAGAATCTCCGTCGGTACCATCAGCGCTCCCTGATAACCTGCTTTCACCGCAGCAATCAGCGCGATAGCAGCTACGACCGTTTTTCCCGAGCCTACGTCCCCTTGCAGCAGCCGATTCATCGCATGAGGTGCCCGCATGTCGTCCAATATTTCTTTTACCACTC
Source organism: Brevibacillus sp. HB1.1 (assembly GCF_013332445.1). NCBI lineage: Bacteria > Bacillati > Bacillota > Bacilli > Caryophanales > Paenibacillaceae > Brevibacillus > Brevibacillus sp. HB1.1. Next base: position 626,734 of record NZ_JABMIV010000001.1, read on the forward strand.
GTTTCTGCGCATCCGTCAGCGGGAACGGTAGACCTTTGACAAATTCCCGTACCTCTTCCATCGGAATCGTCAAAGCAACGCCTTCCGTTTGCTGTCGATTAATCTTGCGCAGTGTTTGCATCTTTAGCTGGAATAAGAAAAGCTCCTCGAACATAATCCGTCGCCGCGCTTGACGACCATCTTCCGCATTTTCCGGAAAATGAATCGAATGAAAGGCATGCATCCGCGGCATCAGTCGGTAGCGCTCCACAATATCCGCAGGTAGGATCTCAGGAATCTCCTTGCCGTATTGACGCAACGCCAGTTGAATGGTTTTGCGCAGCAGTGTATGCGTCACATCGCCACCAAGTGGATAGACAGGGGCGAGCTCGCCTCGTTTTGTCGCACGTTCGGAGTCTACTTCTGTCATTTCGCTCACAGTGATTTGTAGCTTGTGCTTGTCCCATTTTCCTGTGACGAGTATTTCCTTGCCGGGCGACAGCCTGCTTTTGACAAACGTCTGATTGAACCAGACAGCCGTCACCACGACACGATCCATGACAACCTTGACCGAAAGTCGTGATTTTCTTTTTCCATAAAAACGAACAGAGGGTTCGCCGTACACCGTCCCTGCCAGCGTGACCCTCTCTCCGTCTTTTACTTCTGTCAAATCGCGCACACGGTAATCTTCATAGCGAGACGGGAAATACTCCAGCAAATCACCAATGCTGTTGATTCCCAGTCCTGCAAATGCCTTCGCCCGCTCTTCCCCTACCCCGTGCAAAAGGGAGACGGGCGATTGATATCCACCAACCATCTTACTTCTCCATCCGTACGCCGAACACTTTGGCTTCGATCATGCGGCCCGTTTGCGTGGCAGCAAGACCACCCTGTGCGGTTTCCTTCAGGGTAGTCGGCATGGCGCAACCGATTCGGTACATGGCATCGATGACTTCATCTGTCGGGATTACGCTCTTGATGCCTGCCATTGCCATATCTGCGGCTACCGTCGCAATCGCTGCTCCCATCGCATTTCGTTTGACACATGGTACTTCAACCAGTCCGGCTACGGGGTCACAGACCAGACCGAGCATATTTTTCAATGCGATCGCCACTGCTTGGGCAGATTCCTCAGGCGTACCGCCAGCCATTTCTACAATCGCCGCAGCAGCCATAGCCGTTGCAGAGCCCACCTCTGCCTGGCAACCACCTGCAGCACCCGAAATGAATGCGTTATTGGCAATGCAATACCCGATAGCGCCTGCTGTGAACAAATAATTGACCATATCCTCACGGGTCGGCTGCAGCTTGTCAGATACAGCAAACAACGTCCCTGGTACAATGCCGCATGCTCCTGCTGTCGGTGTTGCGACAATCGTACCCATTGCAGCATTTACTTCGTTAACCGCCACAGACATCGAAACGGCATTCAAAAGTGTGGGGCCAGACAAAAACGTCTTGGTCTCCATATATGTTTGCAGCTTCTTCGCATCGCCGCCCGTCAACCCGCTATGCGAGCGAATATCTTCAGTAAGCCCGCGACGCACTGCTTTTTCCATCACATCGAGGTTGGCGTACATATCTTGCATAATGGCATCCCGACTGCGCTGGGAAACTTCCATTTCTGCTTCAATCATCACCTGGGAGATTTTCTTCCCCTGGGATTCGGCCAGCTCAACTAGTTCAGCCACATTACGAAACATCTGGTTGTTCACTCCTCTAATCCTGCTCGTCCTTTTGCTTAGTTCAATGCGAGCAGGGATACGTCAAAGATATGGGGGATTTGACGGATTTCCTCCAGGACTTCCGGGGAGATCGTCGAATCCGTTTCGATTGCCATCAAAGCACGCGAACCGCGTGTGTGTCGAGACACTTCCATGAGCCCCACATTAATGTTGTGCTGGGTCAGCACCTTTGCCACAGCCGCAATCATCCCAAAGCGATCCTCATGCAAGACCAAGAGCGTCGGTGTATCGAAGCCCAACTGAAAGGAAAACCCGTTCACTTCCAACACTTCGATCTTTCCGCCACCAATGGAAACACCAACGATTTCAATCTGTTGCTCATCATCAGACAGCTTGATCCGCGCCGTGTTCGGGTGCTCTGTCAAAACGTCAGAAGTGGTCAACTCCACTTCCATGCCAGCTTTTTCTGCAATCACCAACGAATTTTTCAGACGCAAATCCGACGTGTCAAAGTCAAGAATTCCTGCAACGGTCGCCACATCAGAACCATGTCCTTGATACGTCTTTGCAAATGAGCCGTAAAACACAATTTCTGCTCGCAAAGGCATTCTGCCAAACAGCTTGCGAGCCACACGACCGATACGAGCTGCACCCGCCGTATGGGAGCTAGATGGCCCAACCATAATTGGACCGATAATATCAAATACGCTTTTGTACTTCAACCGGTTCTCCTCCTGAATCACAAGGGGTTCAACAAGATTCCCTCTCATTGTATCCTACAGCCTTTGAAAGCGCTACAGAGGAAACTGTACGTAAAGCAATCATAACCGATTTATGCTGACAACATGCGGTCAAATCAGGCTATATGAAAAAACTCCCTCTGAAATTATTTCTTTTGAAGTGAAATTAGGAATACCTTTACGGGATCTAGTTCTCGATCGAAATCTACAAATCCATCATGATACGAAAAATGAAGAAACTCGTTAATGATTGGTTCAAGCTCATCAATGATTTCAATCTTTCCGCTAAAGGGGAGTCTTTCATGAACCTGGGAGATAAGATTAAATTTTAGTCGCGAAGCCTGCCAATCGAACCAAACATATAACAGCATTCCATGATCACTATTTGATTTTTAAATTTGCTGTTTTCTATTCTCTATTACTTTATGGAAAAAGTTCATAAAATCAGAAACTGTGAACTGACTAGCTAACTGCTTAATATCCTCCAGCTCGATAAGGAAATCATCCTTATTCACCAGAACCTCCCCCTTGTATTTCACGTATAAAAAAGAAGCCCCCTACCTCAGGGAAGCTCCTCTCCATACGATATATCCCTTACTTATCTTTTACCATGACGATCCCAAGTAGACCTGGACCTGTATGCGTACCGATCACGGGACCAATCTGTTCCAACCAAGAGTCCGTTACCGAAAACTCTTGCTTGAGTCGCTCCAAGAGCTCAGCCGCTTGATCTGGAACACTACTGTGCAGCACAGCGATTTTCACAGGCTCGCCTTTCGCGTACTCTTGCAAAGCTTCAAATACGCGATTCAGAGCTTTCTTCGTCCCTCGTACCTTGTCAAAAGCAGACACGTACCCAGCAGTATCCAGTGTCAAAATCGGCTTGATATTCAAGAGCGAACCGATGACAGCAGATGCTCTGCCAATCCGACCGCCTTTTTGCAGGAACTCCAGTGTATCCACAATAAAGTATACCTGCACCTCATCCAAATAACCATCAATCTGATCCAGAATTTGCTCTTTGTTGTTGCCTGCTTGTGCGGCTTTGGCAGCCTCCACGCAGATCATTCCATGAACAAACGAAGCTTTGCGAGAATCGATCACCGTAATGTCTATATTTTCATCCAACATCGACTTGGCGATCATCGCTGATTGATACGTACCCGATAAGGAACCCGATAAGAGTATGGCAATGATTTGCACGTCCTTGCCATAGTTCTCATAGATCGCTTTGTATGCTTCGGCAAATTCAAGCGGAGACGGCTGCGAGGTCGTCGGCATCACGCTCGATTGCTTCAGCTTATCGAAAAACTCCGAAGACGAGATAGTGACTGCGTCCACATACGTTTCCGCCCCAAACATGATTTTCAACGGGACGGCCACGATCCCCAATGACTGCCTCACAGACGCATCGATATCAGACGCGCTGTCGGTAAGAATCACAATTGGCATTCTCGATCGCTCCTCTCCCTATTCATTCGTGTTCAAAAGGTTGGCTTTTACTCGACAGAAAAAATGAATGGATACAACGGTTGACCGCCTGCCTGGATCTCTACTTCCACATCCGCGTACGCATCAGACAAAGCTTTTTCTAAAGCATGAGCCTGATCTTCTGTCGCATCTTCTCCTAAGAATATCGTAATGATTTCGGAGTCTTCATCCACCATTCCCAAGAGCAGCGTCGTTGCGCAAGCTAGCAAGTCGGGGCCTGCTGTGACGATTTCTTTTTCAGCCATGCCGATAAAATCGCCTTCTTTGATTTGTACCTCACCCATTTGCGTGTCGCGAACCGCGTGCGTCACCATACCTGTTTTCACCTGGGCAATTGCCTTGGTCATCGCTTGCACGTTCGTTTCCGGTTCAACATCTGTACGGAAGCTGACCAGTGCTGCTAATCCCTGCGGAATGCTCTTCGTCGGTATGACAGATACAGGAACTTCAGCGAGCTCGGATGCCTGCTGTGCTGCCATGATGATATTGCTGTTGTTTGGCAGGATGATGATGTGCTGGGCATTCAGTCCTGCGATGGCCTTCATGAAGTCCTCTGTGCTCGGGTTCATCGTTTGACCGCCCTCTACTACCACATGCACACCCATGCTGCGCAAAATTGTAGCGATTCCCTCACCAGCAGCTACCGCGATCAATCCGTATGGAAGCAACTCTGTAGCAGGTTTAGCAACTGTTTCTGGCTTCGCCTGTCCTTTGTTCTCTTCCGCTTTTAGAATGTTCGCATGCTGCTCGCGCATGTTTTCTATCTTCAGTCGATGCAGGCTGCCGAATTGCTGAGCGTATTGCAATACGCTGCCCGGATGCTCTGCATGAATATGTACCTTGACGACTTCATCATCAGAGACGACCAGTAGTGAATCACCCATCGTATCCAGGTGGTTGCGGAACAGCGCTTCTGAGAACGACTTTTTGTTCGGCTCGGTGCTATGCGCGACATGAACCATAAACTCCGTACAGTACCCGTACGTGATGTCTTCTGTTTTCATGTGGATTTGTGCATTATGCTGATCAGAAATGAGCTTGTCCAGCTCTTCCTGACCGATTCTAGGTAACGAACGCTCACGATCGGCGGATAGCTCTTCCCCGCGCAATGCTCGCAAAAACCCTTCATAAATAAACAAGAGACCTTGTCCACCAGAGTCGACTACGCCCACTTCTTTTAGAACAGGTAGCATTTCCGGCGTACGCAACAGCGTAGCTTGCGCCTGCTCGTATGTTTTTTCCATGACAGAGATAATATCATCTGACGTGCGCGCTGCACGCACAGCCATCTCCGCCGCTTCACGGGCAACAGTCAAAATCGTGCCTTCTACCGGCTTCATCACTGCCTGATACGCAGAGTCAACACCAGCTTTCAAGGCATCGGCAAACTGACGGGCGTTAACCTCATCTTTTCCATTGACTGATTTGCTGAAGCCGCGGAATAACTGGGACAAAATCACGCCGGAGTTACCGCGCGCGCCCATTAACAGACCTTTTGCCAAAGCAGTTGCCGATTCAGTGATTCGGGGGGATTCTTTTCGAGTCAGCTCCTCCACACCGGAAGAGAAAGTCAAATTCATGTTTGTCCCCGTATCGCCATCCGGCACAGGAAAGACGTTTAATCCATCCACTACTCTGACGTTGTCGGATAAAAGGTTCGCCCCCAGGTAAACCATCCGGCTAAACAGCACGCCATCTAGACGCGTATGTACCAACTGATGTTCCTCCTTACATATCCCTGTCTGTACGAACTCCCTGCACAAAAATATTAACAGCAGTCACATCGATGCCTACTGTTTGCTCCAAGGTATATCGAACACGGCGTTGAACGTTGCCTGCCACCTCAGAAATTTTTACGCCATAGCTGACGATAATGTGCATGTCCAATACTACTTCGCCATTTGTGTTATGAACGACGACACCTTTGCTCAGGTTGTCTCTTCCTAACAGTTCAGCGATTCCATCTTTCAACGCTTTGCGAGAAGCCATGCCCACAAGTCCAAAAACTTCCATGGCCGCGCCGCCAGCGATCCGTGCGATCACGTCTTCTGTAACATCGATCTTTCCTAGCGATGTATTCATTTCCACTGTCATGCAAGGACTCCTCCTCTGTTAAACAGCTTGACCGTCATAGGTAAGCGTAACCATGCTTCCTTACAATTCTACACTAACACAAAAGAGAAATGAAGCGTTTTGTCGATCCTATCAACCCTACGAGAAAGACTAGGTAAATCATGTTGTCAAGTATTGCAATTGACAGCAATGTTGTGCTAATATAGTCGAGTATTTGTATTTCCCACAAAGGAAATCCCGTTTATATGTAACAAGGGAGGTGGATTGTAATGGCACGTCGTTGCTTTGTAACAGGTAAATCTGCTAAAGCTGGAAACGCTCGCTCCCACTCCATGCGCGCAACTCGCCGCACTTGGGGTGTCAACGTACAAAAAGTGCGCATTCTCGTAAATGGAAAACCGAAGCGCGTTTATGTAAGTACTCGAGCACTGAAATCCGGTCTCGTAACTCGCGTATAGTTGATCTCAGCTATGCGAAAAAAAGCACCCTCGAGGTGCTTTTTTGCATTTCTCCCGTTTCTCCACTCTTCTCCCTAAGGAGGCTCGGGGCCGAAAGTTCATTTTTTCTTGTTGAACGCCTCGATGATGCCCCGAATCATGCCACCCAGGAACTTCGGCAACTTGATGGTGTAAAACCGCATGCTACCCCTCCTCACCGAAATTACTACACACGATACAAATACACGCCGGCCCCTATGAGTGCTAATGCCAATAGGCTATACCAAACCCACGGAGGTGCCCAATACAGGAAAATGGTGATTCCCCCGACAGCCAACGCAACCCCGAGAACACGTCGCAAGGCGCCCCCCTGTCGCAGGCGATAGGAGCGCAATCCCATTTCGCGTAAGCACCTCCTTTAGGTGTTCTCAAAAACGTGCATATTACATCATATTCTGCTGTCGGATAAACATGTATCCTGCCACCTGAAAAAAGTAGATGTCTAAGAAGTAAAAAATCAGGCAACGGAACTCGCTGCCTGATTACATTATGTGGATAGTTTGTACTTGATACCGATTTTTCCTGTTTCTTATGCGACTCGATCGCGTGCAGGGAACAGCAGCTGCGATGCGCTGCTAAGCACAACTGTCAAGACGACTCCCGCGATAATCATTTCTGGCAGCAGATACGTGATGTTATAAATGAGGGAATATTGCCAGACTGGTACACCTTCTGGCGCGTAGCTGCCAAACCAAATAATACCCGATAGAAAATGGCAGACAAATCGTCCAATCACGCCAATGAACAAGCCGCTCCACAGTACCATGATTCGTTGCTTCGTTCCTTCGTAGCCAGACAGGCGAACAAACCCAGCGAGACCCAGCGCTCCAAAAGCAAGCGGATAATCCAGCAACAGCTGAACTGGATGGACAACTGTACTGCCCAAGAGCAATTGAAGAAATCCGACAACAAGCCCTGTAATGACACCAGCAGCGAGTCCACGGCGAACAGCGATCAATGCGATTGGCACCATCACCAATGATACAGAGCCGCCCTGTGGCATTTCGAAAACCTTGATCTGACTAAACACAATTGCAAGAGCCGCCATCATCGCCATTTCCAACAAAATGACCAACCGTTGACGATCCAAAATAGTCACTCCTCAAAATAGAATAAACAAAAAATTTTTTACACTGATAATGTTTCTGATTCTAGCCCAAGTCTATGCGCGTGTCAAAGAAAAAAGCCGCTGCCTCATCGGCACTGCGGCTAGTTGTATTACCGAACCTTCTCCAAAAACTGCTGGGCGCGTTCACTTCTTGGCTTTTGGAAAAACTCTTCTGGTGGCGTATCCTCCAAGAGACGACCATCATCGAGGAACAAAATACGATCTGACACCTCTTCGGCAAAGCGCATTTCATGCGTAACGATTGCCATCGTCATTCCGCTATCAGCCAGCCCTTTCATAACCTCCAAAACCTCCTTGACCATCTCTGGGTCGAGGGCAGAGGTCGGCTCGTCAAACAGCATGATTTGTGGCTCCATCACAAGCGAACGGGCAATGGCTACACGCTGCTTCTGACCGCCTGACAAGCGTGATGGAAAGACATCCGCTTTGTCCGCCAGCCCTACACGCGCCAATAGCTCTCTCGCCTTTGTTTCCACCTCAGCCGCAGACATGCCTTTTACTTTCATCGGAGCATAGGTCAAGTTTTTCAATACCGTCATATGCGGAAACAGGTGAAAATGCTGGAAAACCATCCCGATTTGCTGACGAATACCCATCACGTCAGCTTTTGGAGCCGTGATTTCCTGTCCGTTGATCGTAATTGTACCCGTCGTTGGTGTCTCCATCAGGTTGATGCAACGCAGTAGTGTTGACTTCCCCGATCCAGATGGACCGATGATGGCGACAACCTCCCCTTTACCGATGTTCGTCGTGATGCCCTTCAATACATTCAGTTGTCCAAATGACTTCGTAATGTTATCGATCTTAATCACTGAGTCTCATCCTCCGTTCCAATACGCGAGCTACCCAAGTCAGGATCATAACCATGACATAGTACAGGATACCGGCGATCATGTATGGCTCAAAATAGCGGAAGATGGTGCCTTTGACCACATTCGCGTTCTGCATGATGTCTGCAAGACCAATCGTGGAAACGAGTGCAGATTCCTTCAAGAGCGCAATCGTTTCATTGACGAGTGCAGGCAAGATATTTTTGACAGCCTGCGGCAAAATTATATCTAGCATCATCCGGTGATAAGGTACACCAAGCGCTTTGGCCGCTTCCCACTGCCCTTTATCCACCGCCAATATTCCACCACGAATCGTCTCAGAAATGTATGCACCTGAGTTTAGTGTAAACGTTAGCACTGCTGCTTCCAGTTGCGAAATGTTGTAGCCAGTAAGCTGTGGCGTTGCAAAATAAACAAAGGTAAGCTGCAAAATCAAAGGCGTCCCGCGGAAAACAGAAGTATAAACAACCGCGAGCCAGTTTAGCACTTTCACATTCGAAATTTTAATAAGTGCGAGGATGGAGCCCCAGAAAAATCCCAATACAACCGAAATCAAAGTAACAAGTAGCGTGCCCTTTATCCCTTCCAATATGAAAGGAATATAGGGCACGATTTGTGCAAAATCCAAATTCATGCCCATTCTCCCCTCTTGCTGCTTATACAGTTATTCTTCGTTGCCTGGAGAGATTATTGACCGAACCATTTTTGAATCAGCTTGTCCATTTCTCCGTTGTCTTGCATCTTTTTAATGACTTCATTAAATTTCTCTACGTGCGGCGAGCCTTTTGGGAACGCAACAGCGGAGCCATTTTGTTCATTTTCTTCCAATGTGGTAAATTGCAGAGAGTCATTGTTTTCCACGAAGCCTTTCGCTACCGTGTCCTCGATAATGGCAGCATCTACGCGGCCCGCTTTTACTTCTTCAACAATCTCAGGCAGCTTGTTCAGTGAAGTGATCTGCAAGCCGGAAACAGTCTTTGCAATCTCCTTTGCTGCCCCTTCCTGAATAGAACCGAGCTGTACCGCTACTTTTTTGCCAGCCAATTGCTCAGGCTTGGTCAAATTGCTGTCTTTCTTTGCTACGATCGTATTTTTCGCATCGTAATAGATGGTAGAGAAATCAGCGTTCTTCGCGCGCTCAGGCGTTGCTGTCATGCCAGCCATAACGAAGTCCGCGCGATTCGTTTGCAGTGCCGGAATAAGCCCGTCAAAGTTCATGTCATTGATTTGCAGTTCGTAGCCAAGCTCTTTTGCAATGTATTTCGCGATATCGATGTCAAAGCCGACAATCTCATCTTTTCCGCTGCTCAGATCGTGATATTCATACGGCTTATAGTCAGCCGAAGTAGCCATGACCAATGTTTTCTTGTCGCCAGCAGAAGGCGCAGGTGCTTGTCCTGTTGCTGTTTGATTGCCTGTACCGCATCCAGCGATCACGACTGCCGCAAGCATTGAAGTAAGTGCCAGAGAAATAAATGATTTTGTTTTCTTCATGATGAACCCCCGTTGTTATGATTTTTACGCATAAAGCAGTCTATTCGTAGCATTAATTTGCATGAAAACTTATATTTATGCATCACAATGATTATTTTACTCATAATCTAAACAATTTCAATCATTTTTTACTTACATTTTAAACACGGAATATACAGAATTTTATACGCAAATCTTTATTTTAGTGGCAGAAAAGCAAACAAGGCTTTATAGTGCTAGTAAAAGGAATTACAGGAGGCTGACATGGAGAAAAATTGGACGTCCTATTTTCGGCAGCAGCTCCCAGAAATTATCGAGGAACTGCGTACATATGTAGAGATGGAAACACCCACCCATAACAAGCAAGCTGTCGATCAATTAGGCAGTCTGATTGCGGAGCGCTTTCGCCAATTGGGGTGTCGGGTAGAGAGCTTGCCACAAGAGCAATACGGAAATCAGCTGCGAATGGAGTATGGAGATGGCGACGAACAAATCCTCATTCTCGGTCACTTCGATACCGTAAAAGAAATTGGTACATTAGCCGTTGAGCCTTGTCGCGAGGAAAATGGCCGACTCTATGGGCCTGGTACATACGACATGAAGGCGGGGATCGTTTTTAGCTATTTCGCCCTGCGCGCCATGATGGAACACAATCTTTCGCCCAAAAATAAGCTCGTCTTTTTTTGGAACACCGACGAAGAGATTGGCAGTGTTTCCTCCGAAATGCTTATTAGAGAGGAAGCAAAAAGAAGTAAATATGCATTGGTACTGGAGCCTGCCGCTGGAGATGGCTCTTTGAAAACAAGCCGCAAAGGCGGCGGAGACTTCCTTTTAAAAGTCACAGGCCGTGCTGCACATGCAGGCAATGATCACGCCAAGGGGATCAATGCGATCGCTGAACTGGCTCACCACGTCCTCGATATTCAATCGTTTACGAATTATGAGGCGGGCACTACCTTGTCTGTTGGTACCATTACAGGTGGAAGTGCATCGAACGTCGTACCTGACTTTGCCATGACAGAAATTGATGTGCGTATCCAAAGCCGTGAGGAAAGCGAGCGTATTACCCGATTGATGAGTCAACTGACCCCTGTCCATCCGGAAGCCAAGCTGTTCGTGGAAGGCGGTATCACCAAGCCTCCTATGGAACGAACTGCCGGTACCGAGCAACTGTTCTTGCATGCGCAGGAACAAGCGCGTCTGGAAGGTTTTGAATTGACGGAGCAAGGTGTCGGCGGAACAAGCGATGGAAACTTCGCCGCTGATGCAGGCACACCAACGCTTGACGGTTTGGGACCTGTTGGTGATGGAGCCCACGCCTCCCACGAGCATATCGTCATTGATGCCATTCCTGGCAGGATTGCCGTAATGCTTCGGATGTTTTTAACCTTGTCATAATAAATTTACAGGTGTATAATCTTATGGAAAATTAAGGCTCCGTCTCATTAACGACGGAGCCTTATCTGCACTATTTTCGAATGGGCAGTCATATATATTCCTATTCGAATAACAAGGAGAGGGAAAACATGGAATCAATCACCACATCGCCAAGCAATCCCGTAGGATTTTGGCGTCGGCTCGGTGCCGGACTGCTAGATGCAATCATTATCGGACTACCGCTACTACTGATCACCTATATCATTACAGGCAGTACAGAAGACAATATTGTTACCAATCTCATCTCCTCGCTGTACAGCCTCCTCGTGCCTGTATTTTGGCATGGCTATACGGTGGGCAAACGAATTGCCGGGATTCGCATCGCCCGAATCGATGGAGAGCCTGTAGGAATCGGAACCATGCTGTTACGCAACCTCGTCGGAGGAATCGTGTATGTCATTACACTCGGTCTTGGTATAATCGTCAGCGCCATCATGGTTGGTGTTCGTCAGGATAAACGCTCGATCCATGATTTGATCGCCGGTACGTATGTAACATCGAATCAGCCTTAATTTTCCACTCATCCGAAATAGAATAGCAACTCTGCGACGAGCCCCTTAGAATCGTCATTGGAAAAACCACCCGGTTTCCCGATGAAATCTAAGGGGGCATTTTTATAAGATTGGCACCCAAAACAGCATGTCTCGACTAAAAAAAGGCCGGATGATTATATCCGGCCTTTTTCCATTTCTATCCATCAAGCAGTTTATCGGAACAATACCTTATCTGTCGTTGCATCCATAAACACCATTGTTGTGTATGGCGGCAGGCTTGCCCGCACAATGATATAAGGTGTGTGCACCGCTGGCATTGTAATATCTTCTGGAGTAGGATTGGTCAGCTCTACATAAACCGTGAGCATTTCCCATCCTTGCTGAGTTCCAACAACCTTCAAACTATAACCAGAGGTAGGCATTTCACCACGGGAGACCACATACAGGTCGCCTTGACGATGTACACCCTTTTTCGATTTTACTTTTCCTACGAATGCTCGTTCAGCCGCTGACAATCTACCTTCTTTTTCAATAGACAATTTTTTCGTTTGCACGTCTACTTGAGAAGTCGAGATCGGCCCCGAATGCTTTTGTTCAGCATGCACGGCAGTTTGTGAAAATGGCAGAATGGAGAGAATGGTTAGAACCGCTACACTGTTTTTCCATAACGATTTCATACATGATCAACTCCTGATTTTTTTAGAGGGCGAGAAACACTTCTTGATACTGGCCAGTATCTCTCAGATAGGAAATTTTTACCACTATCTGGATAATTTGATTTAATCATTATATTTATTAAAAAGCAATATTTTCCAAAATGTTTTATTTTTGTTAATTAACCTTTACCAGTTATCACCTATAATCCTTATAGGAGTAAGAATAATTCGATTTTATTCTATTTGTAGTATGAACTATAATTATACTTTTATTTTTATTATTAATTGATTTATCAGGTAATTAATTACAATATTCAGATGATTACAAACCGCATAAACAAGAGAAAACAAAAAAAAGCTGACGCCGATTGCCTATCGTCGTCAGCTTACAGCTACGTGTTATTCTTACTGTCCACGAATCGCAGCGATCGCTTGAGCGCGATCTGCCTGATTGAATACCGCGCTGCCTGCAACGAGGACAGTCGCTCCTGCTTCCTCGCACAAACGCGCTGTTTGTGCATTGACACCACCATCGATTTCGATTTCCACATGCCCCAAGCCACGCTCGTTCAGCATTTGACGCAACTGGGCAACCTTTGGCACAACGCTGTGAATGAATTTTTGTCCACCAAAACCAGGGTTCACCGTCATGAGGAGAACCATATCCAAATCAGCAAGGACTGGCTCGATCGTGGAAATCGGTGTAGCCGGGTTCAATACCACTCCTGCTTTTACACCTTGCTCCTTGATCAAGTGCAGCGTGCGATGCAAATGACGGCATGCTTCCTGATGAACAGTAATCCAGTCTGCTCCACTTTTCGCGAATTGCGGAATGTAGCGATCTGGTTCCTCAATCATCAAGTGCACATCGAGAGGCAGCTTGGTCACTGGGCGAATCGCCTCCACAATCAGAGGGCCGATCGTAATGTTTGGAACGAAGTGTCCATCCATTACATCCACGTGAATCCAGTCCGCTCCTCCCTTCTCGACATCGAGAATTTCTTCACCCAGACGGGCAAAATCAGCAGATAGGATAGAAGGTGCGATTTTTACCATGGTTTGTTCCTCCGTTGGTATTCTTTTAGCTCTTCGCGGAATTGTTTGTAGTGTTCGTAGCGCTGTTTACTGATCTCACCAGCCTCCAGTGCGGCCTGCACGGCACAAGCTGGCTCGCTTACGTGAAGACAGCCACGGAACTTGCATTCCGAGCTGCGATCGGCAAAGTCCCGGAAGGATTCCGCCAGATCTAGCTCGGAGAAATCGATAAATTCCAGTGAACTGAAGCCCGGTGTGTCTGCCACATAGCCGCCGCCCGCAAGTGGAATCAGCTCGACATGACGCGTTGTATGCTTTCCGCGTCCGAGCTTTTGGCTGACATCTCCTGTCTGCAGGCTGACACCCGGAAACAGCATGTTGATCAGGGAGGATTTGCCTACACCTGACTGACCTGCAAAAACCGAAATACGGTCCCGCAAAACCTCAAGCACTTCCTCCACACCGCGTTGATCCGCTGTTGAGGTCGGAATCACGCGATACCCGATCGCTTCATACTTCTCCACGATTTCGGTTACCTCTTCTTCCGACACTTGATCGGCTTTGGATAGCACAATCACAGAATCAATCCCTGCACGCTCCGTGTGCGTTAGGAACTTGTCCAACAGCAACGGACTGAACATCGGCTTGTACATCGAAAAGACGAGTACCGCCTGATCCACATTGGAAACGGGCGGACGAACCAACTCATTCGTCCGTTCGCCCACCTCCATGATATAGCCTTCTTCCTCATTGATCGCATCGTAGACGACCCAATCCCCAACCAGTGGATTTACTTTTGCATCTTTTTTCTTGAAGAGCCCTCGTGCACGGCAACTGTAGATTCGCCCTTCGTCGGCTACATAATAGAAACCGCTGAGCGCTTTCACAATCCGTCCTTCTGGCATTCATGTCCCTCCACTACACTATGGCAAGCTGTTATACGAAACTGGAATTGTCTGGTATTCAATGAAGCCTTGATCAGTCGATCGTTTCACAAAGACCTTGACTACCGAGTCCTTCTGTGGCGCCAAGACAATTGGTACATCGTACTCTTTACTTTCGGTGATCGTTTCCGTGAGCGGAGCTTTTGCCTCTCCACGAGCATCTGTCACTTCAATCTTCACTTCCAGTGTTTCACCAGGCACAACCTCTACATAAACCGGAACGTTTGCCAGCTTAGCGTCCTGCGGATATTGGCCATTGCTGACCTCAAGCGGAACCGCTACTTCCTTTTGCACATCCATTCCCGGATCGTAAGGGTGAGTGCTGAGAACAATACCTGGTTTGTCCGTCGTATAAGTAGGCACTTTGGTGATTTCCCCAACAGTCAGTCCTTTTTTGTACAATTCTACTTGTGCAGCTTCTACTGATAAATTCCGCACATCCGGCATTTTCACGAAGGCTTTTCCTTTACTGATCGTGACCGTCACATTCGTTTTAGTAGGGAACACTTTTTCATTTGCGGCTGGAGTCTGCTTGATAACCGTCCCTACCTCAGCCTTGTCGTCCTCTTCCTCTACGAAAGTGACATTCTCCAGTTTAAAACCATTGCTTTTCAATGCTTCTTCTGCGGTTGCTCGCGGCAGCGTAACCAGATTTGGCATGTTAATCTCTTGTTGTCCTTTGCTTACATACAAAGTTACAACGGAATTTTCCTTTAACCGCATGGGAGGTGCAGGGTCTTGGCGTATCACCATTCCCTTTTCTATCGTATCATTGGCTTCTTCCACGATACGGGCAACCAGTTTGGCATCCTGAATCTTCTTCTCAGCGAGCGTTACTTCGATCCCTTCTACATGAGGTACCTGTGCCTCTGGAACGGACGGGAACAGATTCAACAGTAAGTTAAATCCGAAGAATGCCAGTACGAAAAACAGTCCGATACCACCTACCCACAACAGAGCTTTGACCCACCATTGTTTCTTGGCTGGTTTGGCATCCTCTTCTTCCGTACGCTGCTCATAGCGGCTACGCCCCGCTCCTCCGGTTTTGCCATTGGTATGGCCTTCGAGCATGTCAGGTGTGATGATCGGCACCACACGCGTCATCTCTTCATCCACCGGGAACGTCAGCTTTTCTTCGTTTAATCGCTCTGGGAACAGGCAGGTCTCCAAATCTTCTAGCATTTCACTCGCGGACGCGTATCTGAGAAATGGATCCTTTACCAGCGCCTTCAAAATGACATTTTCTACACTCTGCGGGATAGCCGGATTGACTTGGCGCGGCTCTGGAAGCGGCTCCTGCAAATGCTTGAGCGCCACTGATATAGGCGAATCACCGGAAAACGGCAGTTCACCCGTCACCATTTCGTACAAGACGATCCCCAGCGAGTAAATATCGGATTTTTCCCCGGTAATCCCGCCGCGCGCCTGCTCTGGCGAAAAATAATGGACAGAGCCAAGCATCGCATTCGTATGCGTAATCGTTGCTGAAGTAACGGCTCTCGCAATCCCGAAGTCCGTAACCTTCACCCGACCATTTTTTCCAATCATAATGTTATGCGGCTTGATATCTCGATGAATGATCTGGTTTTGATGCGCATGATCGAGTGCATCGCAAATTTGCTCGGCGATCCGCACTGCCTCTTCTACCGGTAGCGCACCACGTTGAATGATGACCTCTTTCAACGTGTAGCCTTCTATGTACTCCATCACCATGTAATGGGTATCGCCTTCCTGACCGACATCATACACCCCAACCACATTGGGGTGAGATAAGCTCGCCACCGCCTGCGCTTCACGTCGGAAACGATTGACGAAATCTTCGTCCGTACCAAACTGTGAACGCAGCACTTTAACTGCCACTGGACGATTCAATATTAAATCTTTGGCCTTGTATACAATGGCCATACCGCCCCCACCGACGCGGGACTCTATTTGGTATCGTCCTCCCAGTCGTTGACCTTCCATCTCTCTCACCCCTCTTCCTGACCGGCATCAAGCGTATTTCGTACGGCAACCAGCGTTATGTTGTCTTCCCCACCAGCATCCAGTGCTTCTTGCACCAAACCGTCCACCTTCGCTTGTAACGATATCTGTTTCTGCAAATTTTCTTCAAAGGAAGGATGACTGACCTTGTTGCTCAGTCCATCTGAGCAAATCAAGACGATATCACCCTCTGACCATTCAAACTGCCCAAGATCAATGAGCACATCCGGCTCAGTCCCGACCGAACGCATAATGACGTTGCGATGAGGGTGGACAGACGCCTCCTCGGCTGTAATCTGTCCACTTTTCAACAGCTCATTTACAAGGGAATGGTCTTCTGTCTTCATGACCAGACCGTCTTGGTTGTAAAAATACAGACGGCTGTCGCCAATATGCGCAGTAATCACGGAGGATTGGTCGAACAAAGCAGCAACCACGGTTGTACCCATGCCACTGCACTCCGGATGTTCAATCGCATATTCATAGACTTCTTTATTCGCAAGCAGGATGGCGTTCATCAATTGCTCACGCACATCCTCTGCTTCGAGGTCCCCTTCTAGGTGACGCAGTTCTTTTACTATTCGCTCAACAGCAAGGCGACTGGCGATATCACCAGCCTGATGGCCACCCATACCATCTGCTACAATGGCGAGCACGCGTCCGTTTAAATCGGTCACACAGGCATAATAGTCCTCGTTAACCTGACGAACGCGGCCAACATGGGATTTCATCGCGATTTCCATGGCATCACCCCACGGTTTCTTTAGCGTGTTGTGCCCTCAATTGTCCGCATGCAGCAGCAATGTCACTGCCTTGCTCGCGTCTGATGGTCACATTGATTCCTTTTTCCTCTAAAATGCGTTTGAACTGAAAAATCTCATTGCGTGGCGTGCGCACATAATCACGCTCTGGTACGTAGTTCACCGGGATCAGATTCACGTGGCAAAGCATGTCGCCAATGAGTTCGGCCAGCTCCTCTGCATGCTCAGGCTGATCATTTTTCCCGCCGAACAGACCATACTCAAAACTGATACGACGCCCTGTCTTGTTAATGTAATGGTGGCATGCTTCCATCAGCGTAGCAAGCGGGAAGCCGCGGTTGATCGGCATCAGCTGGCTTCTCAGCTCCGTGTTTGGAGCGTGCAGGGAAATCGCCAGGTTCACTTGTCCGCCTTGTTCAGCAAACTCGTAAATCTTCGGCACAATTCCACTGGTGGAAACTGTAATGTGACGAGCACCGATATTCAGTCCACGGTTATCGTTGATTACAGACAAGAACGCCATCAAGCTCTCGAAGTTCTCGAAAGGCTCCCCGATCCCCATGACGACAACGTGACTGACACGCTCACCTTCCGCATCCAATCTGCGTTGTGCCGTCAATACTTGAGAGACGATTTCACCTGCATCCAGGTTACGCTTTAGTCCACCTAATGTAGATGCACAAAACGTACATCCGATACGGCAGCCCACCTGTGTCGTAACACAAATGCTGTTTCCGTAGTTATGACGCATAATCACCGTCTCAATCGCATGTCCATCGACAAGCTGGAACAAAAACTTGATCGTTCCATCCTGCGATTCTTGATGCGTGATTTCCTTGAGCGGACCCATGCGGAATGTATCAGCCAGCTTTTCGCGCAGCTCCTTGGACAAATTGCTCATCTCTTCAAAAGAAGTGACACGCTTTACATATAACCAGTCAAAAATTTGTTGCGCACGAAATGCTTTGTCGCCGGCACTAACCAGCCATTCCTTCATTTCATCTTGCGTCAAACTGTAAATAAGCGGCTTTGCGCCAGTAAATGTCGTTAACGGCATTCTATCTCCACATCCTCAAAATCATTGCTTGCCTAAATCCATTCTATCATTGTACCTCGTGGGGCGTCTCGCTTCAAACGGTTTTGACATCCAGATTCATAAATGCATCGCTTTTCCTAGTGTAAACCAATCTGAGCGCTCGCAAACAAAGGCAAAGGAGTGGCATTTTCCACCTATTGGTGCGCCACCCCTTGTTTGTACGTCCGTTTCCTTATCCTCTTCGTTTCAATCGTGCGATAAAGAATCCATCACTCTCGAAATGGTGAGGCAAAATTTGTACGCAGGCTCCGGTTTCATCGACATGCCCTCTGACAACCTCAGGCAGGTCTTGTGCCAGTGTATCATCGAATACGAAATCAGGGTGTTCTTCGACAAAGCGGCGAACAATCTCCTGGTTTTCTGCTGGCTCGATCGTACATGTGCTGTAAACCATGACACCACCCTGAGCAAGCATCGGTGCCAACGTCTTGAGCAGTTCGTACTGTAACTGAGCAATCGCACGGACATCTTCAGGCGTCTTGTTCCATTTCAGATCTGGCTTCCGACGAATCACGCCAAATCCGGTACACGGCGCATCCAGCAGGATTCGATCGAAAGTTCCCAGCCCTTTTTCAGGTAGGTCCAGCGCATCACTAACGATTGGCTCGATGATTGTAATCCCGAGTCTTTTCGCTGCACTCGCAATCAGATCGCGTTTGTGCGGATGCACATCACTCGCAATGATTTGCCCGCTGTTTTCCATCATTTCTGCTATGTGCGTTGTTTTTCCACCAGGAGCCGCGCAAGCATCCAGTACACGCATGCCTGGTTGTGCAGCAAGAGCTGGTGCTACGAGCATGGAGCTCTCATCCTGAATCGTGAAGTAGCCTTCCTTGAACAAGCGAGAGCCTGCTGCATGTCCGCCTTCCATCAAAATAGCATGAGGACTGACAGACGATGTTTGGCCTTCCAGCCCTTCTTCCGCCAGCTTGTCCAGCACTTGATCCTTCGTCGTTTTCCATGCATTGACCCGGATAGAGCTATGCGGCGTTCTGTTGTTGGCTTCGCAAATCGCAATCGTCGTCTCTTCTCCATAGACCGTAAGCCACTGACGCACAAGCCATTCTGGATGAGAATAGGCTACGGCGATTTGCAAAGCACGGTCGCCTTTTGGCTGACGCTCCCACACATCCGGCTGGCGCAATACATTGCGCAAGACACCGTTGACCATCGAAGCAATCCCTTGGTGACCGCGTTTCTTGGCGATTTCAACCGCCTGGTGTACGGCAGCGCGCTCAGGAATACGGTCCAAAAAGTGAATTTGATATAAGCTGAGACGCAACAAATTACGAACCCAAGTCTGTACCTTTTTATTCCCGACAAAATGAGACAGGACATGATCCAGCGTCATCTTTCGCTGAATGGTACCGTACACAAGCTCCGTCACCAGCCCTGCATCTGCTGCACTGAGATTTTCACGATCCAAGACATTGCGCAGCTCAAGATTACTGTAGGACTTATGTTCTTCTACCCTGTTCAAAACATCGAGGGCGATATCGCGAGCTCCCTTTTTTGCCACGGACTATTCTCCTACCTTTGTGCCGATTTCAATGTTGCTGCCCGCTCCACGCAAAAAGTCGAGTGCACTCATACGTTTTTTGCCTTCTGGCTGCAATTCGGTTATTTTCACTGCACCGCTACCGCAAGCGACCACGATACCGTCTTCCTCACGGGCGATGATCGTTCCCGGCTCTTTGCCTTCGCCCGACGCAAGCATTTTTTCTACCCACCACAACTTCCAAATCTTGCCTTCGCATGTAGTAAATGCGACCGGCCACGGATTCAAGCCGCGGACTTGGTTGTAAATCTGTTCTGCAGAACGGCTCCAGTCAATTTTTTCGTCTGTACGCTTAATATTCGGGGCAAAAGTCGCTGCCGAATGATCCTGTTGCTCTGCTACGAGCTCACCAGCCAACAGGCGTGGAACGGTAGCCAGCAACAGTTCAGAGCCTGCCGCAGCCAATTTGTCAAACATGGTCCCCACGGTATCGCGCTCCTCAATCGGAACGACTACCTTGGACAGCATATCCCCTGCATCGAGAGCTTCCACCATGTACATGATGGTCACGCCTGTTTCCGCTTCTCCCTCGACAATTGATTTATGAATGGGGGCACCCCCACGATATTTCGGCAAAAGAGAAGCGTGCACATTGATGCAGCCATATTTCGGTGCATCAAGCAATTTCTTCGGCAAAATCTGTCCATACGCCGCGGTAATGATCAGATCAGGCTCGAGCGCTAACACTTCATCCAAGGCTTCTTCTGCCTTGATTTTCTCCGGTTGCAATACCAAAAGTCCATGACGCAAAGCCGCCTCCTTCACGGGGGGCGGCGTCAATACTTGCTTGCGTCCAACGGGACGATCGGATTTTGTTACGACTCCAACCACGTTGTAGCCTGCTTCGAGTACAGCCGTAAGACTCGATACAGCAAAGTCAGGAGTACCCATAAACAGGATGCGAGCATCTTTCAAATGGTTATTCCCCTTCCTGGTTCGGGTTTACTTTGTACACCTTGTCAGCTACATCGATAAAGAGGACACCATTCAAATGATCGATCTCGTGTTGAGCGCAACGGGACAACAGGTCGTCTGCCTCGAGCTCAACCACATTCCCGTTACGATCATGACCGCGCAGTTTGATCCACTTGTGGCGGCGAACGTCTCCTTGCAGGCCAGGAATGCTCAGGCAGCCTTCTGGATAATCGTATTGCTCACCTTCATGCTCAACGATTTCCGGATTGATCATTTCAATCAGTCCATCACCGCAATCCATTACGATGACACGCTTGGAGATGCCCACTTGTGGAGCAGCCAAGCCTACACCGTCTGCATCGTACATCGTATCTGCCATATCATCAAGCAGCTTGTGCAAGTTGGAATTAAATTTGGTTACAACCATTGCCTTTTCACGCAAAATCGGATCTGGATGTTTTACAATTGTGCGAATCGCCATGTGTTTCATATCCTCCCTAAAGCAGTACGTAAGGGTCGACGTCAATCGTCATCAATACTTTCTGCTGTTTGTTCCATTCTTCAAACGCAGCCGTCGCCTGAGCGAGCAGGTCTGACAGTTGCGGTTCATCACGATATTTTAGCATGATCTGAAAACGAAATCTATCCTTCACCCTCGCAATGGGCGAAGCGACTGGGCCCAAGAGGACCGTTGTCTGTGCCAAACGCTGCCGCAAATAGTCAGCCATTGTATGCGCACCACGGATAACAACAGGTACATCCTCGTGGCTAAACGTAATTAATACGAGACGGAAATACGGCGGGTAGCCTGTTCGTCTGCGCTGCATCATTTCATCCTGATAAAATGCGGGATAATCATGCTTGGTCGCATGGACAATGCTGTAGTGTTCTGGCGTATACGTCTGAATCAATACTTCTCCGTCCAGTTCATGCCGTCCTGCCCGTCCACCTACCTGCGTCAGGAGCTGAAATGTCTTTTCCGCCGCACGGAAGTCAGGCAGATGCAAGGAAGTATCCGCTGCAATGATTCCCGCTAGCGTCACTCGTGGAAAATCAAGGCCCTTGGCAATCATCTGGGTACCGAGTAAAACGTCGCCTTGACCCGCGCGGAATTTGTTTAGCAGCTCTTCATGAGAGCCTTTACGCGAGGTCGTATCCACGTCCATGCGGATGACCCGGATTCCAGGGAAAAGTTTGGCCAGCTCCGCTTCCACCTTTTGTGTTCCGGTACCAAAAAAGCGTATATGCTCACTCTGACACTCCGGACAATGCTTAGGCTGTGCGATGGTATATCCACAGTAATGGCAACGTGCCGTATGATTCGTTTTATGATAAGTAAGCGAGATGTCGCAATGAATGCAGCGCATCGTATAGCCACAGGAGCGGCACATGACAAAGGTAGAGAAGCCTCTTCGGTTAAGGAAAATGACCATCTGTTCTTCTTTTGCCAATCGATCTGCAATCATCTCATGCAGCTTCCGGCTGAACATCGAACGATTCTGGGACTGAAGCTCCTCTCGCATATCCACGACATGTACCTGCGGCATCGGACGGTTCCCGACGCGCTCTGGCATGCGCAACAGCTCGTAGCGGCCTCGGGTAGCCAGTGCATACGTCTCCAAGGCAGGAGTCGCGCTTCCCATGACGAGTACACCCTGATTCTCTTTCGCTCGCCACAGGGCTACTTCCCGTGCATGATAGCGAGGGGTCTCTTCTTGCTTATACGAGCTCTCATGCTCTTCATCAATCACAATCAAACCAACATTCCGAAACGGAGCAAAGATGGCAGATCGTGCACCTACCACCACTTTGACCTGTTTACGAATGATCTTGCGCCACTCGTCATAGCGCTCTCCTTGTGACAACGCACTGTGCAAAACAGCTACGTCTGCACCAAAACGGGCCTTGAAGCGCTCCACCATTTGCGGAGTCAGTGAAATTTCCGGAACGAGAAAGATCGCCTCGCGCCCTTTTTCCAACGTACTTTCGATCGCTTCGAGATACACTTCTGTCTTCCCGCTTCCGGTAACACCGTGCAGTAAGTAAGAAGCATACGTCCCCGAATCAATCGATTGCAAGATAGGTGTCAGTGCCGCTTCCTGCACCGAGGTAAAGACAGGCTTTTGCTTTTCCTGGAAACGTCGATTGGCGTACGGGTCCCGGTAAACCTCCACTTGCTCGATCGCGATCCAGCCTTTTGATTCCAGGCTTTTTAGCGGAGAACGCGTTATTCCGTATTCATCCCGCAGCATTTGTACAGACAAGGACTGCTCCTTGTGCATGAGCATCAGTTGAAGGACACGGCGCATCTGCTCCGCCCGCGCTGGCAACGAACTTATCGCTTCCTCCAGCTTACCCTCATCCAATAAACTCCGGACAAATGATTGCTGCTTGCGGGTAATTTTGTCCCTTACTTGATATTCGGTAGCAAGCAGACCACTCTGTATCCAACCCGGAACGAGCAAATACTCCTCCGCAAATTGTTTCTCTACTTCTGCTAGCGGTAGTTGCCGTTTGCGGAACAATTCCCACAGAAGCCCCGATCTCCCGCATGCCTCTTCGTCCAATGCGTCTGTCGCCGTCAGCCACTTCTCCGACTTCCCTTTGAGCACAGCAGGAAGCATCGCCTGTACAGCCGTTACCCACGGACACAAGTATTGCTTGGACATCCATTCGCTCATCTTTAACAGCTCTGGCGTAAGAGGAGGAGTATCGTCTTGTACCTGCACGACATCTTTTAGTCGCGAACGATCTGGTATGGCTTCGTCGTCCTCGACGATCCCAATGACATAGCCTTGCAGTTGACGGGGACCAAATGGGACAACCACACGGCTACCAATGCGAATCAGTGGACGCAACCAAGGCGGAACATGGTAATCAAAAGGTCGATTCGTTCGATTGACCGGAACGTCCACGATAATTTGAGCAATCATGACAGGTCTCGGAGCGGTTTATGTTCTTGTACTGCAAGGACAGCATCAAACAACTTGTCTGCCACAGCCCGCTTGCTCAATTTATCCAATGCCAGTTGCTCTCCGCCACGGGTTAGCAAGGTCACGATATTCGTATCGCTCCCCATACCTGCACCCTCGAGCAATACGTTATTGGCTACGATCATATCGAGATTTTTTCGCTCCAGCTTGGACTGGGCATGCTGCAACACATTTTGGGTTTCTGCTGCAAAGCCCACGACGAATTGCTTCGTTTTCCGATCACCAATGGTCTTTAAAATATCGGGTGCTTTCTCCAGCTCCAGTTCGAGTGGACCATCACCCTTTTTCATCTTATGTTCAGATACATGCTTTGGTCGATAATCGGACACTGCTGCTGATTTGACGACGATGTCACAGTGAGGCAACTGCTCCATGACGGCATCAAACATTTCTTGTACCGATTCCACCGCGATGAATTCCACTCCATCAGGAGGTGCCAAGGAAGTCGGCCCACTGATCAGTGTGACCTTCGCCCCTCTGTCTCGTGCCGCTTCCGCGATAGCGTAGCCCATTTTGCCTGAAGCATGATTGGTTATGTAACGAACTGGATCAATTTTTTCACGGGTCGGTCCAGCTGTGATCAGTACATGCTTGTCCTGCAAATCTTTTTCTCGGATCATTTGTCTAGTCTCATCGGAAGCAAACCATTGACGAACAGCTTCGACGATTTCCTCTGGCTCCGCCAAACGTCCTTTGCCAATCCATCCACATGCCAAGAGCCCGACACCCGGTTCAACAAACCGATAACCATAGGCCGTCAGCTTATCCATATTTGCGATAACTGCAGGGTGATTGTACATATTGACATTCATGGCAGGCGCGACCATGACAGGCGCTTTCGTAGCCAGTACAGTCGTCGTCAGCATATCATCCGCTATGCCATTCGCCATTTTGCCAATCACGTTTGCCGTTGCTGGCGCGATCAATACGAGATCAGCTCGATCAGCCAGTTCAATATGGCTAATCACATGCGGGTCTGGCTCTGTAAATGTATCCGTATAAACAGGTAGGTGAGACAAGGCTTGAAACGTTAAAGGCTGAATAAACTGTAAGGCACCCTCTGTCAAAATGACATGCACCAATGCACCTGCCTGTGTCAGCTTGCTGGTCAATGCAGCAGCCTTGTAAGCAGCGATGCCGCCCGATACCCCAAGAACAATTCGTTTTCCTGCAAGCGAATGCATCTGCACTCTCTCCCTTCTCCCCTATCCGAAATCCGAAAAAAACAACCTCGTGAGGTTGTTTTTAAAGGTGACTGCTTATTTGCGACCGTCCAAAAACTCGTGAACGAGCTCGTCGGAGATGAACTCTTCCAGTGCCAAACCTACAAACTTTTTGGATTTTGGTCTCACCACTTGAATTTCGCTGTTTTCGCGAAGCTGACGCGCACGCTTGGATGCTACTGTCACCAGGATGTACTTGCTCTCTGCTTTTTCGGTCAATTCGTCAATAGATGGATACAACATAATTCTATTCAACCTCCTGTAACCATTTGCTATATTTGTGAACCTGACGATCTTTTTTCAGATGCTCCGCTGTAATAATCGCTTGAATTCGATCGCAAGCCGATTCGATGACGTCATTGACGACTACATAATCGTAGTGGTCCATGAGCTCGATTTCAGCACGCGCCACTTCCATGCGCTTGCGAATAATCTCTTGTGATTCTGTCCCGCGTCCCACGATCCGGTTTTCCAGTTCGTTTAAATCAGGAGGAGCCAGGAACAGGAATGTACCTTGCGGGAAGCTCTCTTTCACTTGAAGCGCACCCTGAACTTCGATCTCAAGAATAACATCGCGCCCCTCATTCAGCATATCGTCCACGAACTGACGAGGTGTTCCGTAGTAATTTCCTACGTATTCTGCCCATTCCAGAAGAGCATCTTCTTCAATCATCCGCTTGAACTCTTCCTGGCTTTTAAAAAAGTAATTAACTCCTTCTACCTCTCCAGGACGCGGCTGGCGTGTGGTAGCGGAAACAGAATACACCAGATCAGGCATCACTTCACGAAGTGCCTTGCATACTGTTCCTTTTCCCACACCAGCTGGTCCGGAAAGAACCAAAAGGAGACCACGATCAACCATACTCATTGTTTACACTCCTACTTTATTCGTCCGATTCGTCATCCTTCGTAGTCAAGCGCTGTGCCACTGTTTCTGGCTGTACCGCTGACAAAATCACGTGATCGCTGTCTGTAATAATGACCGCACGTGTACGTCTCCCATAAGTAGCGTCCACAAGCATGTTGCGATCGCGCGCTTCCTGGATGATCCGTTTGATAGGAGCGGACTCCGGACTTACAATTGAAATAATGCGGTTGGCATTGACAATGTTGCCAAAACCGATATTGATTAGCTTGATTGCCATGACGGCCCAGCCCATCCTTTCATGCTACTCAACATTCTGTATTTGCTCCCGCATCTTCTCCAGTTCTGTCTTGATCTCGACAGCCAGATGCTGAATGCGTAAATGATTCGCTTTGGAAGCAATCGTATTGGCTTCCCGATTCATTTCTTGGAGCAGAAAATCCAGTTTTCGACCAATTGCTTCTTCTTTGCCTAATTGAATGGCAAACTGTTGGCAATGACTATCTAAACGGGTCAACTCTTCACTAATATCACTTTTATCAGCGAAAAAGGCAACCTCTTGCGCTACACGAGCAGGGTCCAATTCAAAAGGTGTCAAACCGGCCCACTCACTTACGCGCTGCTCAAGTCGGCCCTTGTAATCTTCCCTACATAGTGGGGCCAACTGGGAGATCTCCCGCGTCCATGTGTTGACGGCAGTCAGGCGACTGGCTAGATCAGCGTGCAGCAGATTACCCTCGGTCTCTTTCATCGAAACGAGATCCATTGCCGCGCCCCTGACCAGGTCTTGGAGCCACTCTGTCAGCTCCTCCACATTGTCCTCTGACTCTTTGGTATGTATCACGCCAGGAAAGTGTAGCAGATCCTTGACGGTTAAAGGCGTCTCTAGCGAAAAACGCTGAGTCATCTCGCGGGAAATGGAGACTAGCTGTTCAGCCACATCCCAGTCAATGTCCATGACCGTAGCAGAAGAATTTTTCCCTTCCACTGAGACAGTGACATCAACACGCCCTCTTCTGACAAACTGCGCGACTAGCTTACGAATCGAATCCTCAAGCATATTCCATGCTTTGGGCAGGCGCACGACAATCTCAGAAAAGCGGTGATTCACTGCACGAATCTCGACTGTTGCTCGAATGGAGCCTTTGCTATCTTCTTTTCTACCGTAACCAGTCATGCTTCGAATCATAAGTTTTCACTTCCATAGACGCAAAATCGTTAATTTATTATAGGAGACAACTCTTGGCAGTGTCAACCGAAGCAACCCCACCACGATGAGATTCCTCCTTGCCCTGACTTATGCTACACTGTGACTGGCAGCTCTCTATCTATTATTCTAGCCATTTTTTTGATCTGAGGTGACTTTTATGGCATTTGATGGCGTAGTAACCCGCTCCGTTACGCGGGAATTACATAAACTGGTAGGAGGACGCATCTCGAAAATCCACCAGCCCCACCATAGCGATATTGTTATGCAAGTACGGACACAAGGAGAAACGGTAAAGTTCCTCCTGTCTGCAAACCCGACTTATCCGAGACTTCATATCACGACAGAAGAATTCACGAATCCGCTGGAAGCTCCGATGTTTTGCATGCTATTGCGCAAGCATTGTGAGGGCGGTGTAATTGAATCTGTCCAGCAAATCGGGATGGAGCGAATCATTCACATCGACGTACGCACGCGGGACGAGCTGGGTGACACGGCTGTCCGCCGAATTATTGTCGAGATCATGGGCAAGCACAGTAACATCATCCTCATCGATCCTGCAACCGGAATGATTTTGGATAGCGCCATGCATGTGACGCTCGCCATTAGCCAGTATAGACAAGTTACGCCTGGCAGACCTTATGTTTCTCCTCCGAGCCAAGATAAGCGCGACCCTCTTACTGTAACCGAGCAAGCGTTTATTTCTTCCCTCGACTGGAACGGCGGTCGTTTGGACAAGCAAATCGTAGAAGGCTATACCGGGATCAGTCCGTTATTGGCAAAAGAAATTTTGCACAGAGCCGGCCTTGCGAATCGTGAAACACTGTGGGCTGCCTTTTCACAGGTGATGAAGGCAATCAACGCTCATGAATATGTTCCATCCATTGTACAGGCAAACGGCAAAGCGTATTTTCACGTCGTCGAGCTAACTCATCTCTCAAACGGGGTTACCACCCCCTATCCTTCCATTCAAGAATGCTTGCAGGCATTTTACGAAGGAAAGGCGCTCCGTGACACTGTCAAGCAGCGTGCGCACGATTTAATTCGTTTTGTCACTTCTGAGCGCAATAAAAATGAAAAGAAAATCGAGAAGCTCGAACAAACATTGCAAGATGCGCATGAAGCAGATCAGTTCCGCCTGTACGGTGAATTGATCACCGCCAATATGCACCAAATGAAGCGAGGGGATCGCGAGCTCGTCACAGTCAACTGGTATGATGAAGCGGGAGGTACCATCACGATTCCGCTCGATCCGTTGAAGACCCCTTCGGAAAATTTACAGTCGTATTACAAGCGGTATAACAAGGCCAAAAACAGCCTTTCCATCGTGAGTGAGCAGATTGAGCAAGCGCATGCTGAACTCTTGTATTTGGACGGCGTATTGGTTCAACTGGAACATGCCACCTTAAAAGATGCAGAAGAAATTCGCGAGGAGCTCGTTGAGCAAAGCTACATGCGAGATCGTAAAAAACGCGGTCCGCGCAAGAAAAAAGAGACCAGACCAGAGCTGGATACGTACCTTTCTTCGGACGGTATTGAAATTTTGGTCGGTAAAAACAATAAACAAAATGAATACTTGACCAACAAGCTCGCATCGTCGCAAGAAACATGGCTACACACCAAGGATATCCCTGGCTCCCATGTCGTCATTCGCGCTCGGGAATTTTCAGATGAAACGTTGCTTGAGGCAGCGAATCTGGCGGCTTATTTCAGTCGTGCCAAAGAAGGAAGTCAAATTCCCGTAGACTACACGCTCATCAAACACGTAAAAAAACCGAGCGGGGCCAAGCCTGGCTATGTGATCTACGAGCAGCAACGAACGCTGTATGTGACACCAGATGAAGCACTGATCCGCCGTTTGAAATCAAACACCTCTTCTACGAATAGTGCGACTACCTAAGTTCATACTAAGGGCATGAAAGGTGGTGTTCGCTCTTTGAACATCGTTCTCAAGCTCTTGTTTAACGGAATCATTGCCATTCCAGGGCTTTGGTGGTCGGGGACGTCCCTTATGTTTGCAGTGCTCGCAAGCGTGATTGTCAGTTTACTGGGTTATGTACTTGATTTGACAATCCTCCCGCGTACGAACAATACGTTTGCGAGCTCCGCTGATTTCTTGTTCGTGTTTGCCTCCTTGTGGCTTGGCTGTTACTTGTTTGGTCAGACCATATCCTTATCTGGTTTATTGTTGACGGCATTTGCCATTACGGTGGTCGAATACTTTTTCCATGGATACCTGCAACGGCACGGTGTCCATCATTCCAAACATCCGGGCTGAAGCATCATTTCTATTTTGGAAGGAGGATCAGGATGAACGTCATTGGTATCATCCAGACCGATCTTAACGAATTCAACGTGCTGTTTGAGCAGCAAGGCGGGCAAGGCGGAAACGGACAAGGACAAGGACAGCAATCGCAAAACAGCGGACAAAACAACCAACAAGACCAAGACAGCGACTCGATGTTTCTCAGCTTTCTTGATGAGCAGCCGAGTTCCAATGAAAACAGCGGTCAAGGGAACAGCCAAGGTGGGCAACAGCAAAATGGCGGCGGCCCGCAAGAACTAACCGTTCGCATTAAAGGAATTCCTGAGGGACAAAAAGCAAACTTCCTACAAATGTATCAAATTCTTCAAGACGCCCAAGACTCCCAAACACTTGAAAAGGACCTGACCATTGTCGATCATGGGGATCAAGACCAAGGCTCCCAAAAACAAGGGCAGGGGCAGGGCCACGGCTCGGGCAAACAAAACAAAACCACCCATTAATCAACGTATAAAAAACAAAAACCACCTGGAAGCAGATTCCAAGTGGTTTTTTGTGCTATCGGCAATTCATTGCATTCATAAACGGCCAAGTCCCCGCTCTGCCGTTGACCTCATGTTTCTATAACCTGCGCTCACACAGGTGGGCGACCCTTCTGCACTTCAGCCTTCCCATGCATCCCAAAAGGAGGTGGGCCTGACATCCATCACAGTTTCCGTCTCCCAAAAAACACGTATAAGGTTAGAAACATTTACGGCCTATCGAACATCGCAGGATCTTGATGTCCCTACTTTATCACAGAATGGCCCTTTGCTCAACGGATAAAGTTCCCTTTGGACTTTTATCTCATCCATTTTCACGGAGTTGTCATACAATCCCGAGAATAGTTCTATTCCAATTTCGCCAACCTAGAGAGGAAAACGAATGAAAGGAAGGAAAAACATGCAATTTCGAACAAATATGCTGACAACCTGCTTACTCGCCATGAGCCTGACTGCTGTATCATTCCCCAGCATCCTTTCGCCCGCAGCAGCTAGCACACATTCTCATCCTGTTGGCGAAGACAAGGGGCAATACGAGAATGAATCGTTTCGGAATATTACAATCACCAAAACAGGCGAAGGACAATATACGATTAAGGGTGAAGCTCGCGTGAACGAAGCCAACGTACGATTCGTCGTGACAGACGGAGACAAGACATTGGCCAATAGCTTTGTGACAGCAAGCACGGGTGCCCCCGAGTGGGGGAGCTTTTCTATCGATCTCAAGCTGGACCCAAGTGCAAAATCACCTGCGCTCTCTTTGTTCGAGGAAAGTGCAGCGACAGGACAGCGCATTCATGAGCTAAACATCCCACTGCCAAAATAAATCAGCGCTACGTCCGCTTCAGCTTCGCTTGTACGAGCATCTGAAATTCAGGACGTGCGATCAGTGACGGCTGCTGTTGCTTTTCCCAGGCCAGTGCATATTCTAGGCCGTTTGCTTGGCAGCGTCCCAACCCTTCTTTTGTGACGGCATACGCTTGCTTCGGCAGGCGCCGTACCGCAGCAACCAATTTTTCAACCTCACTTTCGACTTGATTGGCTTCTACCGCTCGATAGATCAAGCCGATTTCCTCCGCTTTTTTCCCTGTAATCCTTTCTCCCAGCAGTGCGAGACGCTTCGCCCACGCCGTACCAACAAGCCTTGGCATAAGGTATGTCCCGCCAAAATCCGTTGTCAGACCAATCTGGACAAAAGGCTCCTGCAACAGGGCGTCTTCCGTCGCAATGACAAAATCAGCATGCAACGCGAGATTGAGTCCCGCTCCGACGGCTACTCCCTCGATGACTGCAATCACAGGCTTTGGCATTTGATGCAAGTTAGTGATGAAATCATTAATGATCGTCAATGATTGATCAGCGTCACTCTTATCCGTCAGCGCAGTCAACACGCCCAAATCAGCACCGGAGCAAAAGTTCCCCCCTGCTCCCCGCAAAATAAGCACATCGACCTCCTCATCTGCTGAAGCTTTTGAGATCGCGTCCTGCAAAAGGGAAAACATTTCAAGCGTCATCGCATTGAGGACGTGTGGCCTGTTGAGCGTAATCGTGCAGATTCCATCAACTTTTGTTACGATCAGTTGCGTATGATGATCCTGTTCCATCATTTTTCTCACCCTTTCCTATAAAGAAGCGGCAGGAATAACCCCCTGCCTTTGCAGCCTGCTCAAATCCTCCTCTGTGAGGTTCAGCTTGCGTTTGAGTAGCTCGTACGTGTAATCGGTGTGCCACGGGGGTGACAACCGCTCCGCCCTGTAACGATGCGCGAGACTCTCCTCATGATCGGGCGACTTTTTTTCCAAATAAGGCAGCGTATACGCTATCTCCCTATTCGCAACGTATGGATTATCTACCCAGTTTTCCCAATCTTCAACGGCGGTCAGACAGCAATCCACTTCACTGCCCAGTTCACTCCACTCGGCTTGGGTTCTGGACAGAAACAGTGCTTTCATATCGTCAAACACCTCTGGATGCAGAGAAACGCTAGCTCGGTGGCATAGCTCCCAGTCTGCTCTTCCTACCGCGCGGCAAAAATTGAGCCAGAACTTTTCTTCCAATGCAGCAAGTGCGACATACTGGCCGTCTGCTGTCTCATACACCTGATACGCCAGCAAACTCCCTCTCCCGGTCTCCCGTCCAATCGAGGAGCTGTATGACATAAACAATGCATGAAGCCCTGTCCAAGAACTAAACAAGTCAGCCGACGAAACATCCAAATATGCTCCTCGTCCTGTCCGCGCACGTTGAACAAGCGCCGCGCATATTTGTTCACTGGCATACAACCCGAGCGCATAATCAGAAAGCGGAATATCTGCAACGACAGGCTTGCCTTCCAGATCGCGAATCAGTGAGAGAAATCCGCTTACTGCCTGGACATTCAAGTCATGCCCCCCTATTTGGTATAGCTCGCCGCTTTGGCCATAGCCCGTCACGGAGCAATAAATGACAGCAGGGTGCATCTCGAACAGGCGATCGTAATCCAGTCCCAAATGACGCATCACACCTGGTCGATAGCTCTCCACCACGACATCAGCCTGTCTGGCCAGAGCAAACGCGAGCGCTTTTCCCTCATTCGTCCGCAAATTCAAGGAAATACTTTTATGATTGCGATGTGAACGCAGGTAAAACGCTCCCGTCTCTCTAGCTTCAGGATGAGAAGGTCTGATTAACGGTGAGTGAGTTTTGTCGTGAAACGGTTCCACCTCAATGACCTCTGCCCCCAAATCAGCCAAGCGCATCGTACAAATCGGACCTGGAAGATGGCGAGAAAAATCAACTATCGTCACTCCCGTCAACATGATTTAACTCCCCCTTCACCGACTACACTCTCTTGTAATTCGAGATGAACGACTGTTCACCCTCTTTTTAAATAGAAAATTCAAATAAATATAAAAAGCCGTCCCAAGTGGAACGACTTTTCCAAGAACGGTTATTTAATAAACCGTAGAGTGAGCGGGTAACGGAATTCTTTTCCCTCGTTCGCTTTCACCGCAGCGATAATAACGAAGATCGCCCAAAAAATAAAGAGGGCTCCCAATAAAAGTGCGCCGATAAAAATGATGATCAGCAAACTTGAAATGGCGGCATAAATCGTCACCGAGATGCTAAAATTCAGTGCCTCTTTTCCATGCTGATAAAAAAAGGCTCCCTCTTCACGCTTGATCAACCATACGATTAAAGGTCCTAGTACATTGCCGAACGGAACGATAAAACCAAGGAAGGCAGATAGATGCACGATCATCGCCCACATTCGTTCCTCTTTCCCATTCAGGAATTGCATATCCATACCTCCATTAATCCTTTTCCTCTATTGTACGACAAATTGCGCAAAACTTGCGAAAAAACGAAAAAAGCGCCACCACGGCGCCTTTCTCTATTAATACTTGCTCTCGTGACTTCCACCGTAACCGCCGCCGTACCCTCCACCGTACCCGCCACCATGAGAGGAGCCGTAACCATCATAGCCGCCGCCAAAGTGGCCCCAACCACCATAGTGGCCTCCACCTCCACAATGTCCGTGTCCCCAACTACGACCGTATGGTTTGCAATGGGTTTTGTAGTGTGGCTTGTAGAAGCAATGCTTTCTGTACACTTTCTTTTCGCAGCATTTAAAGCATCTGCGACGAGATCTTCTGCATCCGCAACTCATTAACCTCACTCCTTCCTGTTCGTTACATCTACAAGGTATGTAGGTGAAGGCATATCGGCATGGACATCAGTCTATACACTAGTCAAAATCAGCGGATGTCTCGTAGGCTATTCAGTATGGTCAATGGGTAACGAGCTTGCGCAGCTCATTAATACCATGGTGGTCAGGAATTTCTTGAAATTCCTTTACTTTTGGCAGCGTAAGCAAATGTGGTTTCACCATATAGCCAGGCTTGGAAATATACACGACGTCAGAGGATGCAATCAAATCAAACACTTCTGCATGGTTCGCTTCTATTGTCCGAATATCCAAGTGCGTAATGCCTGCGTTGTAGAGATCATTTATCATACCCGCACCACCTCGTATGGTCGCACAGATCAATCCGACTTTCGTATTTCGTGGGTAGGCCTCCATGGCAGGGATCACCGTCGTTGGGTCCGGGATAAAATCAAGGCTAACGATCGGAGGCGCATCCTGCGGGAGTTTCAGGTTAACGGAAGGTGGGATAACGATGGCTTTGTATTGCTGCAAAAAATTTGCATCGCATTCTACCTGCTGGGAAAAATCCTCGACGGTTCTCCCTTCAACCATCACACTCGGAAGATGGTACTGCACCAAACGCATATATTCAGTGACCTCCAGCTCTGTGAACCGCAAAAAAAGAACCGGAAACTGATTGATTTCTTGCAAAACACAGGACAGAACGCGCGAGAATTCATCTATGGTATAGCCCATTGCTTTTACTTTATGAATGGTTTCTTTGGCGAGTAAAGCAAGATGGATCGGGTTACGTGACAAGAGCGTGTCACTTGCGCTATTGGTTACAATCGTCCCCCTCCCTTGCCGACAATCAACTAGCCCTTCTTGCTGGAGACGCAAATACACGCTGCGAACGGTGTTGTAATTGACTTTCAACTGTGCCGCCAACTCCCTTACCGTTGGCAGCTGCTCTTGGGAAGGAAGCTCACCGCTTCGAATCGAGGATGAAATTTGTTGATATAATTGCTCGTGATAAGATATATTGGATTCCTTTTTCAAGGTCAAAGGTAGCATGTATTCACCTCTCCAAAAGTAATTGAAATGATCGTAAAGGAATTCAAAATCTATCGTCAATAGAAGGGAAAGCATGAAGCCAGTGTACCGGGTCATACTAATTCAGATGACAATTCCTTAGGAAGAAGGTGCCTTCGTGGGAGAACACAGCCGTTTTCGTGAAGGAGAAAAGTCTCCGAAAAATGCCGTATACATGGAGATTGGTGAGTCTGGTGCAAGTGTGCAGAACCCGATGATCATCGAGCTTTCCAGAGGGGAAAAGTTCCCCGCTACACGAAATAAAAATCGCGTATGGACGCAAAAGTAAGGAATGCAAAAACCAACCTGGCACCATGCACAAGGTTGGTTCTCTTTTTTACTACTTTTCGTCGTCGTCTTCGTCGTCTTCATCCTCTTCGTCTTCTTCATCGCCGCTCAAGTAAATAATGGCGACACCCAAGCTCTCCAATAACGAAAGGACTTCTTTGTTCAACTCCTGATCCATGAGCAATCCCAGGCTTTCCACGAGCTCGAGCTCTTCCAGTTCTCCCTGTTCAGCATCCTCGATCAGTTCTATGATTTCGGTCATTCGCTTTTTTTCCAATACGGCTACGAGTTCATCTCTTGTCATAAATGGTTTTACACCTCATTTTCTACTCTCTATGCTTTATAATAGTACATAAACGAACCATTGAAAACCAAGTAGTGAGGTGAAGATCACCATGTATCCGCAACCGTATCTGGATTATTTGATCCAGTTTCATGTAGAACGCGATTATTTTGAGTGTCATGAGATTCTCGAGGAGTATTGGAAAAGCGCTCCTCCACATGAACGACAGCCAGTGTGGGTTGGTTTGATTCAAATCTCCGTCGCTCTGTATCACCAGAGACGCGGGAATCAGTCAGGTGCAATCAAAATGCTCACAAGCGCCATATCCCTTGTCAAAAAGCATCAACTTGACATCCAAAAGCTTGGGTTGGATAGTGACAGTCTGGCTAACCTGCTTGAAGAGCGCCTGACGGAAATCCAAAATGGTCAGCCCTATCGAAGCCTGTCCCTGCCCATGTCCGATGCTTTGAAACAGGCGTATCAAGAGGCTTGTACGATGCAAAATCACCCTGAACATCGGGATAGCGATATGCAAGACGCCTACTTGCTGAATAAGCATACCTTGAGGGATCGAAGCGACGTTTTGGCAGAACGCAAGCAACAGCTGCAAATGCGCGAAGCACGTCGAAACAACGAGTCAAACTAGTCTGCGTACAGCTGCAAATAACTGGCCGGGACAGCATCGCTCAAACAATAGCGCTCACCCACGCGGTAAAAGCAAATTCCGGCTTCATGGGCCCCCTTTGCATTCACAGTGACGAGGCGCAATGTGTCTGTCGGTTCTCCAATATGCTCCGGTCTTTCCGCAAGCTGCACATACTCACTGGCAATTGGCAACAGGCCACCAGTGAGTACTTGTTTCCATAATTTTCGATGTGTCCCGTAATAAAGAACGTCAGGTGGTACCATCTCGATGAGCTTGCTTTTTGCAATCGAGGGCAAAAATCCGTAGGTCACTCGAATGAGTGCTCCTCCGTCCCATTCGATACTCCGCTCCGGATCGAATTCCACGACTTGATGAAGATCTTGCCTAGCTATGTATGAGCACCCTTTCAGCGTATGAAGATAGTCCAGCAACGGCTCAATCGGGGTATATCCATACGTGTCATAGTAGAGTTGAAATGCTTCACTGTTTTGCCGAAGTATACTGAGCAATCGCTTGCGCAGTCTCGTTTCTTCATGAATCGCCAGCATCCGTTTCGCCCTCCTATCCGGTCAATAAATCCAGAGACCCACAGCTAGTGCGAGACCCAAATCCGCGAACAAATGACTAATCCAGTTTGGGTAAATCGAAGGAAACATTCCTTTCATCCATCCCCAAATTAGCCCTGCTCCAAAAACCATGGATGTAATGAACAAGCCGTTTCGAAAACCAAAGAGGATCGTAGAGATAATCAGGTGATACAAGGAATAAAAAAAGCTGGAAAGAAAAATGGACATCAAGCGGGATAAGGATGCGCGCAACCGCTGCAATACGAAGCCTCGCCAGAACAACTCTTCCAGCAGCGAGTTAATGAAAACGAGGTAGACCGAAAAAACCCAAATCCAGCGGCGTTCAATCCCCCATGTCTCCATACCTGCTCGAACGGCTTCAGGTCTTCCCGGTTCCTGCAGGAGCAACCAAAGCCCAGCCAGCACTCCTGTCAACATAAGAACGCCTAATGCCAGTCCGTATAAAGTACCCTGCCATTCAAAATTTCCCCACGCTAAACGCCAGTGCCTTTGCAAATCTCCTTCCCACCATCCGTGAATGACGGGGATACAGATGCAAACAAGCACATGAAAAGAAAAGAACGTGACAATCACGCTATGCTTTTCCACTAGTCCGTAAAAGATCGTGAGTGTCGCAGCGAATCCATACACGATCAACAGTAGCAACGTCCGTTTTCGCGCCATTTACGAATAGCTCCTTTTGGGCGTAATGGCCGCAGTATTGCGTTAGTTTGTCCGTTATGAACACGAAGAATACCCACAAAGACAATAAATATACAAGCGTTTGCATGAATGCTATACTTGAGAAATCGCTTTTTATCAAATGAATGGATCGGTTCAAATTTTTACCTATCTAACGAATGTTTGGAGTGGCTCTCATGTTATGGCGTAATCGTACCTTTCTGCTTTTAATGAGCGGAGAGATCGTCGCGGGAGCGGGCATGTGGATTTCGATTATTGCCAATCTTGCGTTCATGCAGAAACTCGTTCCTTCTGATACGGTGAAGGGCTTGATTCTGATGTGTGGGTTGGTGGTCAGCATCCTCCTCGCCCCTAAAGCAGGTGTGGTAATTGACATGTACGACAAAGGCAAGATCATGCTGTTTGCCAGCCTGGTCCGAACACTCAGTCCCGTCTTCATGTTCCCGGCTCTTGCCAACGATTCTCTTCTGTGGATGATCGTATCTTTGATCGTGATGCAATGCTCTGCTGCGTTTTATTTTCCGACCGTGCAGGCTTCCTTGCCAGCCATCCTTTCCCAGGACGAGTTACTCAAGGCGAACAGCGCATATCTGAATATCTCTACCCTCTCGCGCATTGGAGGAACAGCAATCGGCGGTATACTCGTTGCCTCCATGGACCTGTCCATGCTGTATGTGTGCTCCATCATCGCGTACGCTGTACTCGCTGTCGTCACACTCTTTCTCCGTATTCCGCAAGTGACTTCTCGGAAAATTCAGGAAAAAGTGGAGTTTCGCGAAGTACTGACGATCTCGCGACAGGACCCGGCCTTGTTAGTCGGCTTGATTAATAACGGGTTGATCACCTTGTTCCTTGGCGGTCTGAACCTGATGATCTTGAACTTTAGCGAGCTACAACAGGAACCTCAGCTCATGGGATGGATCTATGCAGCAGAAGGAATCAGCATTTTGATTGGGGGGCTCTTGGCAAAACGTTGGATCGGCCGCAGAAACCTCGTGGCAGCGTCCACCATCATGCTCTTTTTCTTCGCGCTGTCCCAGTTTGGCATGTCATTCGCCGATAACAAATTCATGGTGCTCGCTTCCTTCTCCATGTTCGGCTTTGTCGTTGCTTTCTTCTTCCCGGTCACCGCAACGATTTTCCAGAAGCGTCTACCTCCACACCAGCAAGGGCGATTCTTTTCTTTCAAAAGCATGCTGGATCGTGGATTCTTCTTGTTGGCTCTCGCGATTACTGGAGTTGGGCTGGACATTCTCGGCATTAGCGGCTACCTCCTCTTCATCGGCTCGGTGACAGTGCTCTTTGGCTTATTGACTTTCTTCTACAGTAAAAAGCATAAGCTGGATGTGCGCTCCCACGATGAAGCAGCTGCCTAGAATCGGAATGTAACGTACCATGACAAACGCTTTCCCACTGACCATGCTTTGGTGTACACTAGTGAAAGTATGTTGAACCTTATGGAGGCGTTCTTCCATGCAGATACTTTCCTCTCCCATTTTGGGAATCCTGCTGCCTCTCGTGATGGCTATTGCAGTGATCTTTGTGAGAATGCGTCGGCAAAAAAAGCCGGCTTCTGCAAAAAGCATTATTTTGCCACCTTTCTTTATGGCGACAGGGTTTGCAATGTTCTTGTTCCCCGAGGCGCAATTACCGCCCAAGTTTGATATTGCAGCCTTTGTGGTTGGGCTTATCTTTTCGATTCCGCTGATTATGACGTCACGCTTCGAAATCATTGGGCAAGATGTGTATTTGAAACGGTCCCGTGCGTTTTTCTTCATTTTGTCCGGATTGTTGGTCATCCGACTGATTATTAAACTGATGATCAATGATAGCTTTACACCGATTCAGACGGGTGGGCTGTTCTTCTTGCTCGCATTCGGTATGCTCGTACCTTGGCGTATCGCGATGCTGGTGATGTACCGGAATTTAACTAAAAAGACGTTTGGCACCTAGTAAAAAAACCACCTCCAGTGCGAGGTGGTTTTTTTCTTAAAACGCTACATAAAACGGATGCTCTTCTTCTCGTAAACACAACTCAATCCGTTTGCAGAGGCTCTCTTCTAAACGACTATTCCAGCGCTACTAGAAAGTAAGATCCTCCATCAATCTTATACTCGCTATTCTTGCTTGCTCCTTCCAGCCTCGCAAAAAACGGTCGTTGCCCGTGATTTTTCCATGCAGTCTGCGCCAATCCCTCTTCAATCGGTTGGCAAAGCACTACATTTCCACCCGGAAGTTCAAATACTTGGCAGATGGCCCCCAGTTCTTTATCGTGGAATGTTTCGCTCTTCTTCCATCCAAACCAGCTTTGCCAACGTGCTGTTGCCTCCTCCAGATCTGTTACTGCATAGCCTACTGACTGGAGATGCGCTGCACCGTTCGGATGAGCGGCAATGATGCCACGATTTGTCAAATCATCTATTCTCTCCTCATCCGTTTGCGACCATTCGATGAGAAATGGCGGTAGAAGTGCACTATCTGCATCTTCGAGGAACAGCATCCGCCACCGAAGCGTCGTGCCATCATCACGCGTACGACTTCCCGCAACTGGTCCAGTAACCTGCAAACCTTGGATTCGCAGGCGCTCTGCCCACGCATCCATCTCGTTGGTCCGAAGCGCAATCTGGCCAAATCCTTCTCCCTTTGCCTCATCCTCGATGCATTGACGTACGAGCGGATTATCTGATTGTCGCGCAAGCTCCTTGTGTTCAACCGCCAAAAATTCAACATAAGAAAGCCCGAAATAACTAAGGCTATTCCATGTCCCCCAAGACGCATGACGCCCTCCAGCTACCGCATGAAAACCCGCTTGGCAAAATTTTTCCGATGCTTCCTGTGGAGTTCGCTGTACAAAATGAACCAAATGATCAAAAGTTAATCGCACCTTTTTTCGCCTCTTTTCGTAATACTTATAGGATATCAAAATTCATTTATGTAAGGATAGAATCACAAGGGGGAAAAATGAACGAGACCAGATCAAGTCGGGTAAAAGCTCGGCGCAAGAAATCACGTAAAACATGGGTACGTGTTGGAAAGAGCACGCTCCTATTTAGCGTATTGGCCATCTTCGTCGTCGGAACCTATTACCTATTCCAAACTGCCATGGATGGAAAATATGCCAACCCGAACGAGCAGCCTGCTCCTGATAATACTGTGAACCAAAAGACCTCTGTGCAGCTCACCTTTGTCGGTGACATCATGATGTCAGGGAATGTAGAGAAAACCTTACTCGCAAACAGCTATGACTACCCATTCAAGCATGTAAGCTCACTCTTTTTGCAAGATGATATCACGATTGCCAATTTGGAGACGCCGATCACTGCCACAGGTGTTGCCGCACAGAACAAGGCGTATGTCTACAAGTCATCGCCACTTGCTGCTCCTGCCATGAAAAACGCAGGGATTGATGTGGTGAATCTCGCCAATAATCACTCCATGGATCAAGGAGTTCCGGGATTGCTCGATACCTTTGACGCTTTGGACAAGAACCGGATTGAATACGTCGGCGCCGGAAAGGATGCCAACCGTGCCTATTCCCCTGTATTCATAGAAAAGAACGGCATCAAGATCGCGATTCTCGGCTTCAGCAGGGTCATTCCCGAAACAAGCTGGTTTGCAGGGGATTCCCAGCCAGGTATGGCCGCTTCCTATGATCCTACGCTAGCAGTGAAAGCGATCCAAAATGCGAACAACCAAGCGGATCTCGTCGTGGTGATTGCGCACTGGGGAAAGGAACGCTCCGATTATCCTGTCGATCATCAAGAAGAGTTGTCTCGTGCCTACATCGATGCTGGTGCAGATTTGATTGTCGGCGGTCATCCCCACGTACTTCAAGGCTTTGAACGATACAATGACAAATGGATTGCGTATAGTCTCGGCAATTTCATTTTCACACGATCAAGCGAACCCAAGACTTGGGAAACGATGGTTCTGCAAGCAAACTGTACGAAAAGCGGTGATTGTGAGCTGACGATGCTTCCGTTTCACGCAGAATTGGGACAAGCTGTACCCATGAATGAAAGCAACGGCGCTGCCCTGCTAAAACGTATTGAATCCATTTCTGAGAGTGTAGACATACAAAGTGACGGGCGTGTACAGCCGCGCGCAAAAGCGGTGGAGACTGCCCCCTGACAAAAGAAGCCGTGTTTCCAGGTAACTAGAAATACGGCTTTTCTTCTTATTTTTCCTCTTACTTACGCAGATTCGATAATGGGGAAGCAGCGAACTTCTAAGCCAAAATCATTTTTCAATAGGGACTCGTGCTCTTTACTGATTCCTGTCACGATCAAACCTGCACGCAATACGCCCCCCAAGTCGAATTGGACTTTTAGTTTATGCACGTTGACTCCTGCTTGCTGAAGGAA
Organism: Brevibacillus sp. HB1.1; assembly: GCF_013332445.1. NCBI lineage: Bacteria > Bacillati > Bacillota > Bacilli > Caryophanales > Paenibacillaceae > Brevibacillus > Brevibacillus sp. HB1.1. The sequence continues at coordinate 668,172 of NZ_JABMIV010000001.1, forward strand.
ATACAAGACACGATCTGGCGTAGCAGTATGACATGAGCCCTCTAGATAACACAGGACGCGTTCCTCCGAATCCACCGTGACTCCTGCTTTGTCAGCCGTTTTTTCTTTCCAAGTAGGATGAGGTGTGAATGGCTGTGTCAATAAATAGGCCAAATCCTCTACAACTGCACTTGCTGTAGGGAGCTCTCCTGCCCCTCTTCCTGTAAACAACAAGTCTCCCACGATGTTGCCCGATAGCTGCACAGCATTAAACGCGTCGTGGATTTGCGCCAACGGATGACTCAGCGGAAGCATGGTTGGTTCAACAGATAGGCGAATTCCTTGTTCAGCTTGATAGGCCTGCGCGATGAGCTTGATCCGGTACCCCAGCTCACTCGCAATCCGAATGTGACCCGCTGATAAATCTGAAATCCCTTTACGAACAACATCTGCTAGCGGCAGCGATTCTCCGTAAACAAGCTGTGCCAGGATGTACAACTTGTACATAGCGTCAAAGCCTTCTACATCCGAACGAGGGTCTGCTTCCGCATAGCCCAACTCCTGCGCTTGCTTGAGCACTTCCTGATAAGAGAGCTGTTCTGCTTCCATTTTCGTCAAAATGAAGTTCGTTGTTCCGTTGAGAATACCGCGAACACCTTGGATATCGTTCGTGCGAAGGAACTGCCGGAGCACGCTCAAGATCGGGATGCCCCCTGCCACACTCGCTTCATAGGCCAGATGTACTTGATGCTGATTTGCCAAATCGACTAGCTCTGTTCCTTTTTTCGCCAGAAGTTCTTTGTTGGCAGTTACTACATGGCAGCCCTTTTCGATCAAAGCACGGACGTAGTCATAGGTAGGTTCTACACCGCCCATGACCTCCACCACGATATCCACATCGCTTCTCAATACTTCCTCAAAGTCAGTTGTCAGTAAAGCCGGGTCGACATGAACCGCCCGCTCTTTTTCCGAGTCACGCACCAAGGCCTTGACGATCTCAATTCGTTTTCCCAGACGAGAAGCCAGCTTCTCCTGTTGCGAACGGATCGTTTTGATTACGCCTCCACCCACTGTTCCCAATCCCAATAATCCCACGCGTACCACTTCTGCACTCATCCTGACCACCCCATACCCCGAATTTTAGATAAAAAGAAAAGCCATCTTCGATAAGAAGAAGGCTTGTTAGTAGCTAATGCTCCTCCTCCTTATCTCCCAGGACGTATATGTCCTGCAGGAATTGGCACCTTGTCACAAAATATGCGTGACGGTTGCCGGGCTTCATCGGGCCAGTCCCTCCACCTCTCTGGATAAAGAAAATATGAAATTAAAAAAAACCTTCTTCGCTAAGAAGAAGGTTCATCTACTAATGGAGTAACCCGCTTCTTATCTTTCGAGACGAAACGTCTCGCAGGAATTGGCACCTTGTCGCAATATGCGACGGTTGCCGGGCTTCATAGGGCCAGACCCTCCACCTCTCTGGATAAGAACTATTTATGCTGTTGAGCTTTATTCTAAGAAATTCCAAGGCAAGCGTCAACAAAATTCTTTCTTTTCTGATTGTAAGCTGATTTGACAAGGCTTTCAGTTGGGAGTGAACAGGCTTTCTACCTCTTCCATACTGCAGCAAGTGCAATGAAACACACCCTCCTGACCTTCCTCAGGCAGCTCTTTTTCCTCGACATATCCGCACCATTGGCAAATGAAAAGTTGAATCATCGCACGCCCTCCTCTTCTTTTATCCTGCCCAAAATAAAAAGAACATTTTCCGCTCGACCGTGACGATCGTTAGAAAATGCCAGAAAAAGAGGGACGCACTTGTCCACGCGCTGTTTTTCGCAAGCCATCTCTAACACCTCCCTATCTCCCGTAGGTCTATCAGTGTTGTCGAAACAGGCAGGTCTCCTGACTATGGGTTCATCGTCTAGCGTCGCCTTCCCCGTCTATTTTGATAGACCAGTGGCTTGTTGGACGCTGACTCCCCTCTTACAGTGGCGGGACCGTGTCGGATTTGCACCGAGCTTCCCTATTATCCTTGTGGCGAATTGTTACGCCCGAAGGAACCTGTTTCCACCTATGAAATTGTCTTTTCTCACTACCCTCCTCAAATTTTACCTTATTCTTCCTTGTTTAGCGAACATTGTTCGTGGATCAGTAGCCATTCCTTTCGCCACAAGCCACCCGAATAGCCTGTTAGACTCCCGTTTGCTCCTATAATTCTATGGCATGGCACAATGATGTTCAGCCGATTTTTTCCGTTGGCATTCCCGACAGCCCTCACCGCATTTTCCTTCCCAATCAACGCGGCTAGCTCCGTATACGTAATCTTGTGCGCATAGGGAATGGTGGTCAATGTGTGCCAGACTGATTTCTGAAAGTCTGTCCCTTTCATCCACAGGGGAACAGAAAAGGACTGTCTCTTGCCGGAAAAATATTCGTCCAGCTGTTGCCGGCAAACGAGGAGAGGCTCGTGGCAATTGTCTTCATGTTCAAGCAAAATGGGTTCGTCCCGATCTGTGAATAGGATAGAACATACCCCGTCTTCTGTCCCACTGATTTCCAAGACACCGAGGGGTTGTCTGTATCCTTTCCATACGAGACCTACCCTAAATACCGCTCTCTCAAAATGGTACTGTGGTGAGCTTCATGTCCTGCAATCACATAAGCCAACGTCCTTGCAGATAGCTTGTTTCCGTTGGCAATTCCTGTACGCAACCACGCTTCTGGAGAGATTCCTCGGACTTGCGCGATAGTCGAAGCACGTACAGCCTTATACTCTTCCAATAAATCAGAGAGGTCTCGTAGCTGAAAACACCCGTGTTCGACAAAAGCATTCTCATCAAAACCGACGAGGGGTGTCTGATCTCCTCTCGCGATTCTCAGTAAGCGATAGCTCATGATGCGTTCTGTATCGACGAGATGACCCAAAACCTCTTTTACCGTCCATTTGCTTGGTGCATACCGATAATCAATTTGCTCAGGCGCAAGTGACGAAAATAGCGCGACTTGCCTCTCTCCTTGTTGCGTAAGGATCGTTAGCAGCTCCCCCTCCGGTACAAGCCCAATATAATAGTCAAAATAAGCGGCGTATTCATCGCGCTCTGGTCGTATGAGCATGTATTTCCCTCCCTTTCATTTTGGATAGACAAATGATGTCTCCATTACTCATTATGTAATCCTTCAAACAATAGGACCCTTGCCGGGGCTGCATCCGTGCCGATCAGCTTGAGTGGTGCAGCTACCAGGAAATAATTGCCTGGGGGGACCTCCGCTAGCCGCAAGCCTTCCACGACAATGACGCCCGCTGCAAACAGTTTTTTATGGGTGGGGTGCCCTTCCTGACTGCGTTCGATTCCAAGTGCATCGGTTCCAATGCCCCGTACCCCCAGCTCACTTACATATTCTGCACCTTCCTCTGACAGAAAGATGAATTCAAAAGAGAACGCCTCTTCAAAAGAGTTTTTCGTTTTAAACAGGACAAAATCTCCTCGCTCAAGATCGAAGCTCTCCAAGTCGGAGCGAGTGATCCTGTCCTCTACCGCTGTGAGATCGAGAACCTTGCAACTGCCCACTAGCTTCTCCAATGAAATACTCTCAAATGTATCGCCAGCATTCACCATGTGCAGGGGAGCATCTACATGGGTACCAGAATGAAGATCCATATCGATTCTCGATTCTGTTACATAGCCATTGGTAGCGGTACGTATTTTCGGCTGCTTTTCCGGCTTGTTTTTATACACCGTCATTCCTTCGTACACGGTGGCGGTTACATCATACATTTTCATCCCAAATGCCCTCCCCTTTACTTACCGTTTTTTATGATCCGCAGGAAAAACGATTCCCATCTGTCTTCTTACTTCATCCATGACCTGCATGGTCGTTTTGGAGACATCATGTGAATTCGTTGTAGATTGTCTTGCCCCTATGCTTGCCAAGTGTAGGAACTCCCTAATTTCATAATGCATGGTCTTCGGGGTCTGCGGCCTTGTCACTTGCTCGATTCGTCCGTCTCTATAACGAATGTCCACTTCTTTGAGATGGTTGATTCGATCGATCACCATCGTGGCGTCCTCCCCTTGGATTTCTGCTGGCTGATAGGAGGTCGTAATTTTCGAAAAGCTAATGATTGCATCCATCTCTTGATACTTCAAAAGAATGCTGCCTTCCCCGTCCACTCCAGAATCAAGCACAATTCCTTCTGCCTTGATGTCGTCTGGTCTGCCAAAAAGGATGAGTAACGGATAAAGACAATAGATTCCGATGTCCATCAAGGCTCCGTTTGAAAAAGCAGGATCAAAAGCACGTAAAACCTTCCCTTCGCGATAGGCGTCATAGCGCGAAGAATATTGGCAATTGCTAGCAATATAGCGTCGTACTTTTCCCAGCTTGTGCAGGTTGTCTTGTATCGCAAAAAAATTGGGCAACAGCGTAGATTTGACAGCCTCCATGAGCAGCACGTCATTTCTTTTCGCTGCCTCGATCATTTCTTCTACCTCAATTGCATTGGAAGCCAGTGGCTTTTCACACAATACGTGTAGCCCCGCGTCCATGCACTGGATCGCTTGTTCCGCGTGGCAGGAGTTGGGGCTCGCGATATAGACCGCGTCCATATTTTTGCTTGCAGCCATTTCTTCTAGGCTGTTATAGGCGAATGGTGCATGGTACTTGTCAGCGAATTCCTTGGCGCGTTCGATGGTACGTGAATAAACAGCCTGAAGAGAAAATCCTTCTACTTCTTGACCAGCCTGGATAAATTCCTCGGTGATCCAGTTCGTTCCGATTACGCCAAATCGCATCTCATCCGCTCCCTTTTCTTTTGGTCTATCTCGTTGCAGTGACCGGCACTCGTTCTTCGACCTTATCCAGCCACCACACGAATCCGTCCGCAGCCAGCAATTGCTCTGCGGCCTTCGGTCCAAATGAGCCAGCTTCGTACGTAAAGAGCGGCACCAAATTCTCAGCGAAGGCTTCCAAAATCGGTGTCACCCACTCCCACGACAGTCGGACCTCATCCCAATGCGCAAAGTAGGTGGAATCTCCTCGGAGTGCATCGAACAAGAGCAGCTCGTACGCTTCTGGCACGTCTTTTGTCCCCGCACTGAAATCTACCGTCACCGGCTCAATCTTACCGCTATTTGTCGGATTCTTACTATTTACCTGCAAGGCAATACCTTCGTTCGGATTCACGCTAATGATCAACAAATTTGGCGATGTTGTTTCATTTTGCTCCTGATATAGCTTTTCGTGCGGATTTTTGAACTCAATGACGATCCTGGTTGATTTCTCTTGCAGTCTTTTTCCCGTACGAATATAAAAAGGTACCCCTTGCCAAAACGGGTCATCAATCCAGACACGAGTGGCAATATACGTTTCTGTCATCGAAACTGGATCGACACCAGGCTCGTCCCTGTAGCTAGCCACAGGTGTTCCTTGAATATGTCCTGCACTATACTGACCGCGAATCACGTGGGTGCGGACTTCTTCTTTCTTCATCGGACGCACGGCCGCCATCACCTTGCGCTTTTCTTCGCGGATATGGGCGGAAGTGATTCGCTTCGGAAGCTGCATGGCGATAATCATGAGCATTTGCAGCATGTGATTTTGGAGCATGTCGCGCAGTGCACCGGCTGGCTCGTAATATCCCGCCCGATCCTCGACGCCGACCGTTTCATTCGCCGTAATTTGCACGTTGGCGATGTACTGGTTGTTCCAAAGAGCCTGGAAGACCGGATTCGCAAATTCGAGAGCCTCGAGGTTTTGAACCATCGGTTTTCCCAAGTAATGGTCAATGCGATATATTTCTTCTTCCAAAAATGCTTTCCCCAGCTTTTCATTCAATTCTTCGGCAGATTGCAAATCATGCCCAAACGGTTTTTCAATGATCAGACGCTTCCAGCCTGTCGTTGAACCCAGTCCACTGACCTTAACATTGGTTGCAATTCCCTCGAAATATTGCGGGGCTACTGACAAGTAAAACATCCGGTTTTGCGGGATCTGCAGCTCTTGCTCTCTCTGCAGGACCAGATCATGTAACGTTTCATAAGCACGCGGCTCCATGACATCTACTTCCGCATAGCGACAAGCAGACAAGAAAGCGTCTAGTTCGTGGGAAGCAATCTGAGCTCGACGGGAAAACTCATGGACAGACTGGCGAACAGATTCCTGAAATTCGTCACCAGACCAGGCCCTTCTCCCTACACCGATAATCGAAAAGGCAGCAGACAACTTTTGATCTACATATAAGTTAAAGAGCGCAGGGAAAATTTTGCGTTTGGCTAAATCTCCTGTTGCACCAAAAAGGACAAAGGTCATCGCTTCCATCTACTTTTTCATTCCCTTCATACGTACGCCGTGATGATGGTTTTTGTAGTTACCCTATTATTATTCGAGAAAATCACTGCTTTATCAATATACAGCCTCACGAACGACGCAAGATTGCACGTACCGGACTCCCATCTGCTTCCATCAAAAGCAGCGGCAGTGCGATCAGTTCATAATCACCCGGTTCGACATGATCGAGCAGAAGCCCCTCCAAAATATGAATGTCATGCTGATGAAGCCCATGATGAGCAGCCAGTTCCTTGCTGTCCAATGGATCGACAGACGGGACATCTACTCCAATCAGCCGAATGCCTTTTTGGGCGAGGAACGCTGGTAAGTCCGCTCCCAGATGACAGATGGTTGACGGAAACTGATTGGGGTCGCTCCATGATAAGGTTTTGAGCAGCAAGCGTTCCACCCCCTCCAGATCTACCTGCGCAAAATCTTCTGGGCCAATGCTGGAACGTCCCGTAAGCTCTACCACTCTTGCCTCTCCAATATACAAGTCCAAAGGCAATTCAGCTATTTTTCGGCCATCGTCATCGAAGTGGAATGGAGCATCCACATGGGTGCCTGTGTGAATACTCATGGTTACTTTACCGACATTGACTGATCCGCTCTCCGCTTTGGGCCAGTTTACGACATAGTGAAAGGGAGTGTCCCCTGGCCAGGTCGGCATACCTGCCATGAGCGGACGGGATATATCTACTATTTTCATCACGTATCCTCCACCTTCCAGCAACTGTTCGTGCCTATACTCAGCGTACAAAAAAGACTATATTGAGTCAATATTCTAACATTTGCACCAAGAAAAAAGACCGCAGCTTGATAGCGAGCTGACAGTCTTTTCGTTGATGTTAGATTCTGCTATGAAGAGACAGGTAGTCCCACACCTCATCATAGATTCCGTTGTAATCCACTTGTTTCAAATGTTCTTTCAAAGTCCGCAACCACTCAATGGTTGTTGGATAGGTAGCTGCAATGGCCTCCCGTAGATCGCTCATTTGAATCGGGCGATCGACCCCTTTTGTTACAACATCATGCCAGACCTGCTCCGTTGCGAGCTCCACTACATACTCGATGTCTGCCCCCGAATAAAACTCTGTCCATCCTGCTAATTGCTCATAATCGAGCGTCTCAGAAGGACGGCCCTCTAGCTTTAAGCGAAAAATATCCTCCCGTGCTTGCCGATCTGGCGGTCCGACAAAAATCCAGTGATCAAAACCAGCTGCTCGGAGCATGGAAGGCTCCAATTCCCATGGAACGTTGGTTGAACCCATCAGGACGAATCGTTCGTCGTATTCGCCTGCCTCCGCTATCTGCTGAAGCCATTTGGAATCGATCCCCTGTCTAGGATAGGAGTTCGGATGCTCTTCGTAATGGCTGGAAGCGTCTAGTTCATCTAAAAAGAACAGAAACGGTTTATCGGCAGGGACTGTTGCCAGTAAGTCCTGGATGTTGAACTGCCTGTTCGACGGCGCATACATACTTCGACCGCCTGTGATCGCCATGGAGAAAAAATGAGCCTGACATTCTTCTGCGGTTGCTTTTGCTAGCAAAGATTTTCCGCACCCCGATGGTCCGTAGAGTAAAATGGTACTTTTCTTTTGAGACAACCGTTGCGAAATAGGATGTAGGAGTCTTTGAAAAATTGCCTCTTTTACTCGTCCAAGCCCGCCGACCATTCCAAAACCCGCCGTTTTCTCAACGAGTTGAACCGATTTCGCGGTGGTCTTCCCTTTGCCCCCTTCGATGACGCGTATCTTAGGTGAAAACATCGTATATGTAGAGGAATCCTTCTGATTGATCCCTTTTAACGTCCGCGAATATGGGGATTCCTTTTGTAGCTTGTTGAGTTCGATCACAATTTTTTCCTTCATCGCTTCATTTCCATAGGCAAGGGCCTGTGTAAACGCTTGTAAAGCCTCCGTACGATCCCCGTGCTCAGCATGCTCTAACCCTAATAACAGCCATACTGGGGCATTGCGTTGATCGCTCGTCAACATGCTTTTCAGTATTTCTATCTTCGTCATCTGCTTCATCCTCTGCGATCGTTCTGCTTCAAGCGATCGTTTAATATCACGGACATATCCATTATAATGCATACGTCTCGCAAGAAGAATACGAAAAGTAGGAAAAGATGGAAGAAGGGCTGTGACCGTCATCGTCATTCGAAAAAGACGCCTTCTGCTACGCAGCATCGGGCGTCCAAAATACGGTTCCTATTCTCTCGGCGGAAAAGCTCCGCCTTCCACACAAATGATGAACGAGAGTCCAAGATAAGGTTGCATATTATTATGAGGTTGAGTCCCGCCTGTGGTGCCGATTGCTTGCGGACTAAGCTGTGTCCCATCACTCGTGTTAGAGTAAGGAATGACAGCTCCCCGGCCAACGGTGGAAGACCATTTTGCGCCTGTTGGCGTATCCTCTGTAGGAGTTGAGCACGCATTCGGAACATGAGTATGTGCCGGAATATCGTTTTGCAGCAACGTTATGCTGCTTGAACCACCTGTCTCACCTACCACACGTGGTGTCAAGCCAGGTCCTTCCCCCTGGTTCATTGGAGCTGTAGCTCTTAAATTAGGAAGAGCAAATGTGGTCTTGCCATCTCCGCCATACTTCGCTCCCAATATCGAATACAAGACAGGATTGGAAGAGATCGCAATCAATTGTCCATCACAAAAAGCCCAGTCCCTCGGTGGGAAGTTGCCACTGAAAATACGAATTTCTCCAATATACGGATCCATATGATAGTGCCTCCTCTAGTTTCTTGACGGGTAAATCCCTTGAATTGCGATGCAAAAATTTCCGACCAAATACGGCTGCATATTATAATGTGGTGCACTGTTTCCTACCGTTTGCAGCGCACTCTCGCTCATCGTCGTATCCGGGGTTGTCCCATAGGTTGTAGCGGAAGCTTGTGCCCAGTAGTTCCCAGCGCATACTTTTTCATTGGCAACTGCATTCGAACCGCTTGCCGTATGGGTATGGGCGGGTATCTCATTTGTCGTTAATACATGCGTTTCTTCGCCGGCTGACATACCGAGCGTTACGATTGGGCGATCCAAGTTACGATTTGTATGAACGGGGACACGCCCTCTTAAATCTGGTAAAGCAAACGTGGTTGTCCCGTTCCCCCCATAAACAACTCCTACCAAGGAAAACAGTGCCTGGTTTCCGTTGATAGGTAGCAGAGCACCATTACACAAGGCCCAACCCTTTGGTGCAAATGGAAATGGAAAAAAGCGAATTTCTCCAAGAAATGGTTCCATGTAAAATCCTCCTGTTCGATTTGGATATTACTGTTGTGAAGGATAGATCCCGTACAGGGCAATGATGAAATTAATAACCGTAAACGGCATCAGGTTACTGTGTGGTTGATTCCCACCTACACTGCTCAAGCTGGACGCGTTCATTAATCCATCAGGTGCATTCGCTGAATATTGCTGCGCATTCTTTGCCCATACAGCATTGGCAGGGCTGTTCTGCGTTCCTGGCTGCGATGATGCATGGACCGTATGCGTATGCGCGGGCAATTGTGGGACGGTTAAGGTGACGGATTCTACACCATTTTTTTCACCCATCACGTAGGTAGTTCCTGTACCCGGATTTTTCCCTTGATTAAGCGGGATACGTCCCCGTAAATCAGGCAATGCAAAAGTCGTTTGTCCATCCCCGCCGTATGTGGTTCCAATCAAACTAAACAATGTGTCGTTTTCAGAAATAGATAAGATTTGTCCATTGCATAATGCCCAACCTTGTGGTGCATAATCTCCTCCAAACATCCTGATTTCTCCAATAAATGGCTCTGCCATGTTGCTTCCTCCTTATGTAAAGTGGTTATTTCCGTTGTCGAACGAACAGATTGGTCATTTTTGCAGACGTGGCTGCCATTCCATTTGGATATACAGCCCCGTTGAGTCAGTTACGATGAAATGAAGTCGTTCATATAATCGAAAGGCGGGATTCCCTTGTACAACATGTAAACGGATTGGTAATTGGAAAGCTTGAGCCTCTTTTTGCAGATCGCCAATCATACCAGAACCAACACCCTGTCCCCGATAAGCAGGCAGCAAAGAAATATCTACGAGGTGCAGTGCATCTCCGCTCGCATCCGTGATCATCCGACCGATAGGCTGCTCGGATCGAAGAATGATTTGATGCTTCTGAGCGGGAAACTGCATTTGGTAAGACTTCTGCTGCATGATAAACTGCGACTGTAAAAAAGCAAGCTTGTCCCCCTCACTCCAACCCCAAAGAGCCATTTCTTCGGTTCTCGTAGAACCGTACAATTCCCAAATAAATGCTTCGTCTTGCTCATATTCAAAAGGTCTGGTATGTACCATAATCCTCCTTGCATGCAATCGTTGTACTTTTCTGTTATTTGATCAGTTACCTGCTTGCATTCTTTCAGGCTGGATACGCTGACTTGTCTTTCCTATGTGTATCGCTCTTCCTCCTTCGAACTTTTTCTAATATCCCGGCTGATTAAATAGCAATCATCAATCATGATATCATTAGCCAAATTCCTTCTAACACTAACTAAAGTTAGCTCTTTTACATGAAAAACGCTTCGTCCCTATAAAAGAGGCGAAGCGTTTTATCTCCTGTGTACAGTTAGTCTTTTCCAGTACCTTCGTTATCCTCATTGTTCTTACCGTTGCCGCCTCCATTGCCATTGCTGCCACCGTTGCCGTTACCACCACCGTTGCCATTGCTGCCACCGTTGCCGTTGCCGCCTCCATTGCCTTTTCCACCACCGTTGCCGGTTCCGCCGCCGTTGCCTTTTCCACCACCGTTGCCGGTTCCGCCGCCGTTGCCGGTTCCACCGCCGTTGCCTTTACCTTGGCCTTCACCTGTTCCGCCGCCATAACCTTTGCCTTTGCCTTTGCCTTGGCCTTCACCCGTTCCGCCACCGTAGCCTTTACCTTTACCTTGGCCTTCACCTGTTCCACCGCCGTAGCCTTTGCCTTGGCCCTCACCTGTTCCACCGCCGTAGCCTTTACCTTTACCTTGGCCTTGACCTGCTCCGCCGCCCATTCCGCCACCTTGACCTGCTCCGCCGCCCATTCCGCCACCTTGACCTGCTCCGCCGCCCATTCCGCCACCTTGGCCTGCTCCGCCGCCCATTCCGCCACCTTGGCCTGCTCCGCCGCCCATTCCGCCACCTTGGCCTGCTCCACCACCCATTCCGCCACCGTGGCCTGCTCCACCACCGTGACCTTTGCCGCCGCCTTGGCCTGCTCCACCACCGTGACCTTTGCCGCCACCTTGGCCTGCTCCACCACCGTGACTTTTGCCGCCACCTTGGCCTGCTCCACCACCGCGACCTTGGCCGCCACCTTGGCCGCGTTTTCCAGATTTGACACTATCATAGGAATAAACAATGCTTTGGAACGTACGATTATCTACATTTCCTGTAACCGGAAACCCGTGTTTTTTCTGATAATGCTTTACACCTCGTACGGTAACATCATCGTAGTATCCATTGATTTGACCCGAGTAACTACCTAATGATTTCAACATCCCCTGAATCACATAAATATCTGGCCCATGTGCACCTTTGCCCACAGCCTGTCCCGTATGAGGAAGAGAAAACATCAGTGTGGCAGACAAAAAAGCTGCACCGATGATTTTCTTAACCTTCTCTGTTTTCATAAGAGAGCCCAGGCTCCCCGTTCCTTTTTTCATACACAAGCACCTACCTTTACTTTTTTTGTAACCTCCCTTACTATTCCCTACTTTTCTTTCCTATTGCATCTGGCCAATCTCGCTTCCTCTTATTTTTTGCTGATTGATCAACGTTTTTATGACTTGCAAAAATAAGGAAGAACCCATATACTTTGGTTCAAATGATTAAGTTTATTAACGGAGTGTGCAATGACGAATCCAACCTGCAATGAAAAAGCGATTCAAATATTTATGGAGTTAAGTCCATACTTCCAAGGCTTAGGTGATCCGATTCGGCAGCAAATTGTAGCTCTTCTCATCGACAAGGAAAGCATGAACGTAACACAAATCGCCGAGCATATTCCCATGTCTAGACCTACGGTGTCTCATCACTTGAAAATATTAAAACAGGCGGGCCTAGTAAACGTTCAAAAAAAAGGAACGGAGATGTTTTATCGGCTTGAAATTACAGAAGCGATCAGGCTTTTTAAGCAATTGGTGACTTTCGTCGAAGAAGAGTGCAACTGAATTTGAAACGTCACGAAAAGGGACAGTGTGTCCCTGTTTTTCACACTTATCCGTTAATAAACTTAAACGCATAAACCTTTAATCAAAGGAGAAATCTTCATGAATCTCACCAAAGTTTTAATTGTCGGCGGCTACGGAACGGTTGGGAGCCAAATTGCCAAGATCCTGCACGATCGCCACCCTACTCTCGAATTATTGCTGGGAGGAAGGTCTACGGGAAAGTCATTGCCTTTTACATCCGGTAGGCTAAAGCCTTTCCTCCTAGACATCTCCAAATCCGATCCTCTCGCCCATGCTCCTGATGATTTGACTTTGATCATTAGTGCAGTAAATGATCCTGATGACACTCTGCTTCTTGCCGCTGTTCGCCGACAGATTCCTCTGATTGACGTCACACGTTGGACAGAACGATTTACACGATCGATCGAACGCTTGAAGAATGAGAACATTGGCTCTCCAGTCATTCTCACCTCAGGGTGGATGGGGGGAACTGTAGCACTTCTTGCAAGCATACATACAGCTTCCCTGCAAGATGTCCAGATACATCTTCACGCCCTTTATTCCCTTCAAGACAAAGCGGGTCCAGATTCCACCGACTATATGGATCGTATGACGATTCCTTTTGCCGTCACCACACCGACTGGCGTAAAAGAAGTGACACCCTTGTCAGATCCGTTACCCGTCACCTTTCCGAATGGGTACCATGCGAAATGCTATCGTCTTGACACACCCGATCACATGACGCTCGTGAAAGCCCAAAACGTAACTGCCGCTGATTTTCGTATCGCCTTCGACAATAAACTGTCTACTTTTGCCCTCGTTTCATTGGTGAAAAGCCGGATATGGAACCTGCTCAGCAAAAGCACACGTCAAAAAATACTGTACAATCCAGGTGTAGGGTCACCTCACCATGTTGTCATCCAAATAAATGGGCGCAATCAGCATGGCATGAACGTGATACGCCAAGTCGAGATCACTGATCCGAAAGGGCAGACTCACCTAACTGCTTTGGGAGCTGCCATTTTTGCACAATCAATCATTCGGCAAAACGAAAACTCAACTGTTACGCCCGGTATTCTTTTTCCAGAGGATTTCGGCCATTTCGAAATGACTGCCGATGATATACTCCAGTTCTATCGATCCGAAGGGGTCCAGATTGTAATCCACGGCGAAACAAAAAAGAGTAGGACGGTTTGATCACCGCCCTACTCTTCATCATGTATCCCTTCCTTATTCAAAAAAAGTACGCGGGGATTTCCGCCATTCGCCCAGTACTTTTTCCTGTTCACTTGTAATAACCCCTTGCTCTGAAGCTATTCCCAAAAGTGCTGTGTAATTCGATATGGTGGAGCAAGGAATGCCTGCATCCTCAAACAAGGCTTGGGCATCTGGGAATTGGTAGCTGAAAATGGCTACGACCCCCAGTACCTCTCCACCCTCAGCCTGCACAGCTTGCGCTGCTTTCAAGGAGCTGCCTCCTGTGGAAATCAGGTCTTCAATCACGACGACCTTTTGACCAGCCGCCAATGCGCCTTCAATCTGATTTTGGCGACCGTGGCCTTTTGCCTTGTCCCGTACGTAAATCATAGGCAGATCAAGCAGCTCTGCTACCCATGCAGCATGTGGAATACCCGCAGTCGCTGTTCCAGCAACGACTTGCGCATCTGGGTACTGCTCCTTGATCAAATCGGCAAATGCTCTCGCAATGGCACGGCGCACATGTGGATAGGACATCGTGATCCGGTTGTCGCAGTAGATCGGGGATTTGATTCCGGACGTCCATGTAAAAGGTTGTTCCGGTCGCAAATGAACTGCCCCGATTTCGAGAAGGTTCGCTGCAATATGTTTAGCGGTTGTCATTGTCGTCATTTCCCTTATTCCCTCCAGCTGGCTACTTTACGAACGATCTTTGTCCACTGCTGCGACGATACTTTTCCAGACACCTACCGGATCTTTTGCACCCGTAATCGCGCGTCCGATCACGAGGTAATCACTGCCCAAGCGAAATGCCTGTTCCGGCGTCGTGATGCGCGTCTGATCGCCTTGATCTGCTCCCAGTGGACGAATTCCTGGTGTTACGGTTACAAATGTGTCTCCAGCAGCTTTTTTGATCATCGGTACCTCTAGTGGAGAAGCAACTACCCCATCCAAACCAGCTTGCTTGGTCATCAGCGCATAGTGCACCACAACATCTTCTACATCACCTGGAATCGCCAATTCTTGATTCATCGTTTGCAAACCAGTAGATGTCAGCATCGTCACACCGATCAGGAGGGGACGAGCAGCACCTGCCGCTGTCCCTTGCTCCAAACCTTCTCTCGCTGCCGCCATCATGGCTACGCCGCCTGCCGCATGCACGTTTACCATGTCTGCTCCCAGACGCGCCAGGCTTCTCATCGCGCCTTTTGCTGTATTGGGAATATCGTGAACCTTCAAGTCGAGGAACACTTGGAGTCCTTTTTCCTTCAAGAAGGAAACGATCGCTGGACCTTCTGCGTAAGCGAGCTCCATCCCCACTTTTACATAGCGGATATGCCCCTGTAGCGGCTCGATGCACTTTTTGACTTCATCCAGTGTGGAAAAGTCGAGCGCAACAATCATGCGTTCGCGAATATCGGTTAGTTGTTGTTGCACGCTGCTCTCCCCTTTTTATACGGTTACTGCCACTTTGGCACCAGCACGCTGGGCTGGCATTGCTTCTGTAGAGAATGTGATCGTCTCCAGTACGTGCAGGAGAGCGGAAGCTGTATCGAGTGAAGTCAAGCATACGGCGCCGTTCTCTACTGCTTCCCGACGAATGCGGAAGCCGTCGCGTTGTGGCGTTTTGCCTTTTGTTAGTGTATTGAGTACGATGTTCGCTTCTCCTGTATGGATGACATCCAACAGGTTTGGCGTGCCCTCAGACAATTTGCTTACGCGTGTTACTTGCAGTCCCGCTTGCTCCAAATAATCTGCTGTGCCTGCGGTCGCCATCAGCTTGAAGCCGAGGTGGCGGAAGCGTTTCACGATGTCTAGCGCTTCTTCCTTGTCTTTATCAGCAACTGTCACGAGCAATGTGCCTTGTGTCGGGATATTCATGCCCGCTGCGACCAAGCCTTTGTACAATGCTTTTGCCAGTGTGCTCTCGCGTCCCATGACTTCTCCGGTCGATTTCATTTCAGGGCCGAGCGTAATATCGACGCGACGCAGCTTTGCGAAGGAGAAGACTGGTACTTTGACAGAAACCATCGACTCCTCTGGATGGTAGCCTGGTGTAAAGCCTTGTTCGATGATCGAGTGACCAAGGATCGCTTTCGTTGCGATGTTTGCCATTGGAATCCCCGTTACTTTGGAGAGGAATGGCACCGTACGGGACGAACGCGGATTGACCTCGATTACGTATGGACGGTCTTTATAGATGACGAACTGGATGTTGAGCAAGCCTTTGATTTGCAGGGCGCGCGCCAGCTTTGTCGTCATGTCAATCAGCTCATCCTTGATCGCTTGGGACAAGGATTGCGGAGGATATACAGCGATAGAGTCACCGGAGTGCACCCCTGCGCGTTCGATATGCTCCATGATGCCTGGGATCAAAACATTTTCGCCGTCGCAGATCGCATCGACTTCCGCTTCTACCCCCACCATGTAACGGTCAACCAGTACAGGGTGATCAGGATTTACCTTCACCGCTTTTTCCATGTACTCCAACAGTTCGGACTGGTTGTAGACGATTTCCATCGCACGTCCGCCAAGTACGTAGGATGGGCGAACCAGCACTGGGAAGCCAAGTCCTTCTGCTGCCACTACTGCCTGGTCGACTGACGTAACCGTTTTCCCTGGCGGTTGGGCGATTTCCAGCTCGCGCAGCAGCGCTTCGAACTTCTCGCGGTTTTCCGCGGCGTCGATGTTTTCGAGACTCGTACCCAAGATTTTGATTCCGCGTGCAGCCAGCTTGTCAGCCAGATTGATCGCGGTTTGTCCGCCGAATTGTACGATGACACCCTCTGGTTTTTCTACATCGAGAATGTTCATGACGTCTTCAATGTACAGCGGCTCGAAGTACAGGCGATCAGAAGTGTTGAAGTCTGTAGAAACGGTCTCCGGGTTGTTGTTGATGATCACTGCCTCATAGCCCGCTTCTCTCAGTGCCCAGACAGCGTGGACAGTCGCGTAGTCAAACTCGATTCCTTGACCGATGCGGATTGGTCCAGAACCCAGCACAACCACGCGCTTCTTGCCAGTCTCGATGCGCTCGTCTTCTACTTCATACGCGGAGTAGTAGTACGGTGTTTGCGCTTCGAATTCTGCCGCGCAAGTATCTACCATTTTATATACAGGTACAAAGCCTTTTTCTTTGCGCATCGCGTGTACCGCTTCTTCTGTCTCACCGCACAGCTCGGCAATTTTGCGGTCTGTGAAGCCCATGCGTTTTGCTTCGTACAGCTTCTCACTCGTCAAGCCTTTTGCCAGTTCCGCTTCAAAAGCAATCATTTTATGGAACTTATGCAGGAAGAACAGATCGATCTTGGTCAGGTTGTGCAGTTGTTCGATCGTCCAGCCACGACGCAGTGCTTCTGCCAGCAGGAAGAGGCGTTCGTCATCCGCGTGCACCAGTCGAGCTTTCAAATCTTCCTCGCTGATTTCGCCTGCTCCCTCGATCTCGATGTGATAGCTGCCGATTTCCAAGGAACGGATGGCTTTCATGATCGATTCTTCAAAAGTCCGACCGATCGCCATGACTTCTCCAGTCGCTTTCATTTGCGTACCGAGCTTGCGGTTTGCGGATTGGAACTTGTCGAATGGCCAGCGTGGGATTTTGCTGACGATGTAGTCCAGTGTTGGCTCGAAGCATGCGTATGTTTGGCCTGTCACCGGGTTTTTCAGTTCATCCAACGTGTAGCCGATTGCGATTTTGGCTGCCATCTTTGCGATTGGGTAGCCTGTTGCCTTGGAAGCCAGTGCAGAAGAGCGGCTCACACGCGGGTTCACTTCGATCACGTAGTATTGGAAGCTGTGCGGGTCGAGTGCGTATTGTACGTTGCAGCCACCCTCGATACCTAGTGCCCGGATGATGTTCAGTGCGGATGAGCGCAGCATTTGATATTCGCGATCAGCCAGTGTTTGGCTAGGTGCTACTACGATGGAGTCACCTGTATGCACGCCGACTGGGTCGATGTTTTCCATGTTGCAGACTACGATGCAGTTGTCGTTGGCATCGCGCATCACTTCGTACTCGATTTCTTTCATGCCGGCAATGCTTTTCTCGATCAAGCATTGCGTAATCGGGGAGTATTTCAATCCGCTTGCGACGATCTCGCGGAGGGTTTCTTCATCTTCACAAATTCCACCGCCTGTACCACCCAAGGTGTAGGCAGGACGAACGATGATGGGATAACCGATTTCGTTTGCAAAATCGACAGCTTCTACGACCGTGCTCACGATGACGGATTCAGGTACCGGCTCACCCAGTTCATTCATGAGAGAGCGGAACAGGTCGCGGTCTTCTGCTTGCTTAATCGATTCCAGCTTGGTTCCGAGCAGCCTTACATTTTCTTGCTCGAGAACGCCTGCTTCTGAGAGAGCAACAGCCATGTTCAAGCCTGTTTGACCACCAAGTGTAGGCAACAGTCCATCCGGCTTCTCTTGACGAATGACGCGCGCTACGAATTCAGGTGTGATTGGCTCTATATATACTTTGTCCGCCATGTTTGTATCAGTCATGATGGTCGCCGGGTTGGAGTTGATCAGAACTACCTCCATGCCCTCTTCTTTTAACGCTTCGCATGCTTGCGTGCCTGCATAGTCAAACTCTGCAGCCTGCCCGATGACGATAGGTCCAGAGCCAATTACGAGGATTTTTTTCAGATTATCTTGTTTTGGCATGAGTTTTTTCCTCCTTAGCGGTTTCCATCATCGCAAGAAACTGGTCGAACAGGTAGCCGGAATCATACGGACCTGGAGCTGCTTCTGGATGGTACTGTACTGAGAATGCATTCTTCGCTGCATGACGTACGCCTTCGACGGTGCCATCATTGAGTGCGATATGTGTAACTTCCAGTTCCGTGCCTGCCAGTGAATCTTCTTTGACTGCATAGCTGTGGTTCTGGGATGTGATATATGTGCGTCCGGTTGGCAGCTCTTTTACTGGATGGTTGCCGCCACGGTGTCCGAATTTCATTTTCGTCGTGTCAGCGCCAGATGCTAGTGCGAACAGCTGGTGACCGAGGCAAATTCCGAACAGAGGATATTCACCCAAGATTTCGCGAATCATCTCTACAGCTTGCGGTACATCCTTCGGGTCCCCAGGGCCGTTGGACAAGAGAATCCCGTCTGGTTGAATGCGGCGAATCTCTTCTGCTGTCACATTGTAAGGCACGACTACTACGTCGCAATTGCGTTTGGTCAGCTCGCGCAAAATTCCGTGCTTCGCGCCGAAGTCTACCAGTGCTACCCGATGACCTGTACCTGGGCAACTGAAGACGCTTTTCGTAGAAACACGTGATACTTGGTCTGTCATCAATGTCGTGCCGTTCAGGGCAGCAACCAATTCAGCCAACGGGGCTTCACTGGTTGTAATCATGCCCTTCATCGTGCCGTGGTAACGAATTTTTCTCGTCAGCATCCGGGTGTCGACTCCAGCAATACCTGGGATGTCGTATGTTTTCAGCAGTTCATCGAGTGTGTTCGTATTGCGCCAGTTGCTAGGCGCCTCGCAATGCTCGCGAACAACGAAGCCGTGAATGTATGGACGAACAGCTTCAAAGTCGTCTCGATTGATCCCGTAATTTCCGATTAGCGGGTATGTCATGGTGACGATCTGTCCGCAGTAGGATGGGTCGGACAAAACCTCCTGATAGCCAGTCAGCCCTGTATTGAAAACCACTTCCCCGTAGGACTCCTTTGTCGCTCCAAATGCTGTCCCGATAAATTCTGTTCCGTCTTCCAAGATCAATCTTGCACGCATCTATGCTCCTCCTCCATTGTCGTGTAAAAACTTGTGTCTCGTCTGTAAGTCGTTTTTACACGTTTTGATATACGATCTTCCCATCAACCAGTGTCAGGGTCGGCCAGCCTTTGCATGCCCAACCAGCAAATGGTGTATTGATTCCTTTACTTGCGAATGTGCTTGGGTCGATTGTTTTTTCCGTTTCCAGATCAATTACAGTCAGGTCTGCTGGTGCGCCCACTTCCAGACGTCCGTATGGCAGTTTGAATGCTTCTGCTGGCTTCACGGTCAACAGCTCAACCAGCTTCTTCAAGGTCAGCTCTCCGTTTTGCACGAGATTTGTGTACAGGAGCGGGAATGCTGTCTCCAGTCCGACGATTCCGAATGGTGCTCGGTTCATCCCGTTTGCTTTTTCCTCTTGAGTGTGTGGTGCATGGTCTGTGGCGATCATATCAATGGTGCCGTCTTTCAATCCCGCAATCAGTGCAGCACGATCTTCACGAGAGCGCAGCGGCGGGTTCATTTTCCAATTCGTATCCAGATTGTCCGGGATATCCTCGTCGCACAGCAAGAGGTGATGCGGACTGACTTCACACGTTACATTTACGCCAGCGCGTTTCCCATCGCGTACCAGACGCACCGACTCTTTTGCGCTGATGTGGCATACGTGGTAGTGCACACCTGTCTGTTCTGCCAGCAAAATATCGCGACCAACGTGGATGGACTCTGACTCAGAAGGAATTCCAGGGAGTCCGTGTCGAGCTGCTACCACCCCGTCATGCAAGGCTGCTCCCGGGATCAACAGGTCTTCGTCCTCGCAGTGAGCGACGATTGCGATACCGAGCTCTGCTGCTTTTTGCATAGCCTTTTTCATCATCGCTGCTGATTGCACGCCCACACCGTCATCCGTCAGCGCAAAGATCCCCGCTTCTTTTAACCCAGCGAAATCCGTCAGCTCTTTTCCCAATTGGCGAACGGTAATCGCACCATACGGGATCACGCGCGCCATACCAGCCTCGCTCGCTTTGTCCAAAATGTAGGTCACGGTCTCGACACTGTCGATGGATGGTCGTGTGTTCGGCATGCATGCTACTGTTGTAAATCCGCCTTGTACCGCTGCTTTTGCCCCTGTTTCGATCGTTTCTTTATGTTCGAAGCCTGGCTCACGCAGATGTACGTGCACATCGATGAGACCGGCGCTAATCATACCGCTGTGGCAATCGATCCATTCATGTCCCTCGCGATCGAGCGTTTCCCCCATCGCTGTGATTCTTCCCTTTTCCACCAATATTTCCATCGGGGTGAGTTCCCCCGCCTGATTTAGTACGTTGCCGTTGCCAAGGATGATTCCCATGTCATTTCGCTCCCTTTCAAAAGAGTTTCTAGAACTGCCATTCTTGCTGCGACTCCGTTGGTCACTTGGGTTTGAATCAAGGACGTTTCGCATTCTACCAAATCGGTATGAATCTCAACCCCGCGATTGACGGGTGCCGGATGCATGATAACTGCGCCGGACTTCATCATTTTGGCTCTTTCCAGAGTGAGCCCATGTGCCTTGTGGTACTCTTCTTTCGATAGATAGAGGGATTCCGCATGGCGCTCTAGCTGAACGCGCAGCATCATGACCACATCTGCGGTTTGAACCGCTTCTTCCATTTCCACGAT
Organism: Brevibacillus sp. HB1.1; assembly: GCF_013332445.1. NCBI lineage: Bacteria > Bacillati > Bacillota > Bacilli > Caryophanales > Paenibacillaceae > Brevibacillus > Brevibacillus sp. HB1.1. The sequence continues at coordinate 689,257 of NZ_JABMIV010000001.1, forward strand.
TTTGACACCTTGCGGGATATGCGCCGGCATCATCGTAGCAGGACCCGAGAGAAGCAGATTCACGCCGAGCTTCGGCAGCGCATGCAGGTGAGAACCGAGCACGCGGCTGTGGCGCAGGTCTCCCATGATCGCTACCGTGAGACCAGATAGCTTGCCAAACTGTCTTTTCATGGTCAAAAGATCGAGCAGGCATTGGGTCGGGTGCTCATTCGTTCCATCTCCCGCGTTGATCAGCTTCAGGTCTACGCTTTCTGCTAACTCTTGCAGCAGGCCTTCTTTCTTGGTGCGGATAACGGCTGCTTCCACGCCCATTGCTTCCAAGGTGCGGATCGTGTCATAGACCGTCTCGCCTTTTACGGTGGAGGAGGTTTCCGGAATGAAGTTCAAAACATGTGCGCCCAGTCGCTTTTGTGCTACTTCAAAAGAGAAGCGGGTTCTGGTACTGGCCTCGAAGAACAGATTCGCGACAAACCGTCCGCGCAGGATATCCGCTTGCTCAGTTGGTCTAGCAGCCCAATACTCTGCTCGCTCGAGGAGCTGGATGATCTGTTCTTTCGATAAGTCTTTGAGGCCAATCAGGTGCGCTACATTTTTCATCATGAATCCCTCCGGTTCATTTTGGTCAACAGAAAAGCTTTTTTCATAAGAAAAGCTTCTTGGCATCGCTTTGCATCTGGAGGCAAGCGAGACAAGAAGCTGGTTGGGTGCCTTTTTCGGGCAGCCTTAACAGCGTTCTATGCCTTGCCAGCCTCTCTGGACTGGATTTAAAGGATTGGGAACGTTTAGGCTATTTGTTTTTGTTCTTCCTGGTGCGCTTCGCCCATCGCGGACTCTTTTCCTGGAAGGATCAGGTGCAGAATAATTCCCAGGAAGGTAGAGAGTGCGATATTATCGATGGTCAGATCGTTCAGGAAAGCGATACCTGTACCTGCAAAACTGATTTTGTATCCGCCGATTCCCGTGACGAGGATGACCGCTGCGAGAATCATGTTGCGTTTGTCTGCAAAATTCACTTTGTGCTCGACGTACATCCGCAAGCCTTGTGCCGCGATGATACCGAACAGGATGATGGAGACACCACCAAGTACCGGCGTTGGAATCGTCATTAAAATGGCGCTAATCTTACCAGCGAAGGCGAACATGATTGCCAGTACAGCAGCCAGACCGATGACCACTCGGCTGTATACCTTAGTCATTGCAAGGACACCAATATTTTCTCCATACGTCGTTGCTGGCGGACCTCCCATGATGGCTGCGAGTGAGGTTGCCACCCCGTCTCCGAGCAAACTGCGGTGCAGACCCGGATTTTTCATCAGATCGCGATCCATGACCTTGCTCGTTACCAGCAAGTGTCCCAAATGCTCTGCCAGCGTGACGAAAGCGACTGGCGCGATGACGAGTGCTGCGATCCATGCAGAGCCGTCACCGATCGCACTCATGACTTCGGTAAATTTGAAGTGCTCCGTAAACATTTTTTGTGGCGTGATGAACCAGTCTGCTTCTACTACTTTTTGAAAGTTAATCAGATCAGGGTGACGCAGCAGCGTGTATGCATAACCAGAAACCATTCCGATCAAGATGGGGATAAGACCAAGGAAACCGCGTAGCATGACCGCTGCTAGAACTGTTATGACCACGGTAACGAGCGAGATTTCAATCGAAGTCAGTGACATTTGCGATTGACCGTCTACAGTGACTTTCGTTGCCATGTCTACTGCTACGCCAGCCAAGCTCAGACCGATCACAACGATGACGGATGCGATGACAACTGGTGGCAGTACCCGATCGAGCCATTTGACTCCTGCCTTCTTCACAATTCCGGCGACGATGATGTACACAATCCCGGAGAGGAAGCAGCCCAAGAGTGCCGTCCCTACACCATGCGATTGACTCACGACGATAATCGGACCGATGAAGGCGAAGGAAGAACCGAGATAGTTCGGAAGCTTTCCTTTGGTGATCCACAGAAACAGAAGTGTCCCGATCCCGCTCGCCAAGAGAGCCGTTGCAACATCCAGACCCGTCAAGATCGGTACGAGTACAGTCGAGCCAAACATCGCGAACAAGTGTTGAATACTGAGTGGCAGCAATCGCGAAATATGTGGTGTTTCGTCTACATCGATGTAATTTTTTTGGCTCATGCCTGTATGCCCCCTGTTTTGTTTCTTTCATTCAAAAAGCTTTTTTTATACAAAAAACCTCTTTGTGCGGACACAAAGAGGCTAGCTTCACCATGCTCATGGGAAGTTTCTTGCCTCTTGCCGACCTCACGGGATCGTTTTTAAAGAGGAGTTCTTTTATTTTTACAGTAGCTGTCGGATGGACACAATGTCCATAACGTCCACTTCTGCCAATTGTACATCGACAATTTCCGTTCGAGCAGTTGGGAGGTTTTTTCCGACGAAATCAGGGCGGATGGGTAGCTCGCGATGACCGCGATCAACCAGAACAGCCAGTTGAATCATCCGAGGGCGACCGTTGTCAATCAGTGCATCCAATGCGGCACGCACTGTTCTTCCCGTGTAGAGAACATCATCCACCAGAATCACAGTCTTGCCCGTGATTTGATCTGGGAGCTTGGAGCCTTGCAAAATGGCATCTTCGGACTTGTGTTGCAGATCGTCACGATAGAACGTAATGTCCAGCTCACCGACTGGGACTTTCACATTTTCAATCATTTCGATTCTTTCCACAAGACGCTGTGCGAGGTAGATCCCTCTGGTCTTGATGCCCACGATAATGAGATCTTCGACGCCTTTGTTTCGCTCGATAATTTCATGTGCGATTCGAGTGAGCGCGCGGCGGATTGCGGCTTCATCCATAATGACGCTTTTGTTGATCATCTCAATATCCCCCTTCTCGACGGGAACAGTGGACCTTACGAAAAAAGGCTCCTTGTCAGGAGACAAGAAGCCCTCGGACAAACTGACCGGACTGTAAGAGTCCCGCCTGCTTGTCATTCCGTGCCCTTGCCAGCCTCACTGGACTGGATTAAAAGGTTCCATTCGTCATGTAGAATTATGCCACGATTCTGGACGGGTGTCAATGCAGCCCGGAAAAGTCTAACTATTCCCAATAGACGCTGACCCACGGTGGCAAATAGTTCGCATAATAACCAATGTCCCCTGTAATGTCTTTGATCAGCTCGACTTGTTTGTCTGCATCCTCACCTATTCCTTGGATAAACAGGGAGCCATGCTCCGCTCGATCCAAACGCAAGAAAAGGAGCTGTTTCCCATCTGGAGATGGCGCAGGATAGTAGTCGGCTGTATTCGCTGACCCTTTTGTCACCTGCTGCTCTGCTCCATCTGCGGATCGCCGCCAGATGCCTTGTTCCGGTACCATGACCTTCTTTGGATCGTATGAATACGCTGTAGCCAAGCCTCTGGTGAAAAGCAGTGTGTATGGAGCTTTTGGAATCCATACTGGATAAGTGTCTACCACCACTGGACCAGGGCTAACTGTTTTGACCTTTCCTGCTCGATCCGCCAGCTTCAACTGCTTGTTAGTCGTAGCGATCCGGTCAGTGCCATCGACAAAAGCGAGCTGGTCGCTATTTGGTGTCCAAGCAAGCCAATCAGGATAAGCCAATCCTGTACCGAGTTCTATTGGCTTTTTGGCAGGCTGTGTCAAATCAAACCATTGAATAGGTACGCCATCAGCAGACAAGGACCCGGAGTTATACCTGACAAAGTAGGCAACAGCCTTCCCATCCGGGGATACTTTTAGGCCTGTCGCCGCCCATGGGTAGATACCTTCCTCCACTTTTGGCGGTTCTGCAATCGGGTAGGCAGCCAACGGTTTACCTGCAAGCGTGCGCAAGGCCAGCGTCATCGGCTTATTTTTTTCAGCGGGTAGCGCGACAAGCATGTTTTCCCCATCCGGCATCCAGGCAAAATCTGCGAAGTCAGCCTTCGTTGAACTTTGCAAGGCTACTTCTCCTTGATCATGAATTTCTTTTACAATCAGCAAAGGGCTTGGCGCTTCATTGCTGCCGATATTCACGGTGTATGCTAGCTTGTTCGCTTTTTGGGACCACTTTGGCATTTCAAAGACTGCTCGTTCGTCTACCTGCACTGTTTTGCTGCCATCCGCTCTGACGATCCACACGTAGCCTGGTGTCGAGTAATTGTCGTTGCCTTTGTATTTCACGAACAGGAGCCACTTGCCATCTGGCGACCAGCCTACGATCTGTGCATAGCCGTCCTTGGTGATTTGCTTTATTTTTCCTGTTGCATCCCGTCCATCTACCAAAAACAAATGCTGGTTGCTCGTAAATGCAATTTTTGCCGGAACGCTTATTTCCTTGTTCACACGCTCTGGCTGTTGGTTTTGGGCCGCCACCTTTGCTTCACCGTTTGCCGTGACAAGTACAACCAAAAGGACAAAAAGACTGATCAGCTTCCCCCATTTTCCGATCACAAGCATTCACTCCTTACACGCTCTATTGAATGATGAAAAAAACGCCAGAAGAAAGTAATAAGCTCTCTACTAGCGTTTTCCAATCCAACTGCCATTATGTAAGTGTCATAGGAAGACTGGCTGCAACAACAAAAAACGATTGCCATACAGATCCTCGAAAATAACCTCAATGCCATACATCACTTCGTTTGGTTCACTCACAAACTTCACACCGCGTTGGCGCAGTGTTTCGTATGTGGACACAAAATCATCCGTCTCCCAAACCCACATTGGATTTTTGCCGACCTGACGAAGCATTTCCTGCGCAACTTCTTCCCGATGCCAATGGGTAGGGTCATGCAATACGATCTCTATCTCCTGCCCAGGAAGACCGACGGTGAGCCAACGAGAACCATCATCCATCCGAGAATCCATGCGTTTTTCGAAACCGAGTTTTTCCGTGTAAAACCGCAATGCCTCTTCACAATCGTGAACGTACAGCGTCACATGCGCTAATCTTTTTAGCACGGCTATTCCTCCTGTTCGCTTACGCTTGTCTAAGAACCTCGATGGCGTCAAGCATTTCCTTCGGCATTGGCGCTTCAAATTCGAGCTGCTCTCCTGTACGGGGATGGATAAAGCCCAGTGTTTTCGCATGCAGAGCTTGTCCATCGAGCTCCAATGTATTTTTCGGACCGTATTTCGGATCGCCCGCCAGTGGATAGCCAATATACTTCATGTGTACGCGAATTTGATGGGTACGTCCTGTTTCGAGTTTCAATTCCACCAACGTGTACTCTTTGAAGCGCTCCAGCACGATAAAATGCGTCACAGCCGGCTTGCTGTTTTCAAAAACAACCGCCATTTGCTGGCGATTTTTCGGATCGCGCCCGATTGGTGCTTCAATCGTTCCCATTTCATGCGGGATGACACCATGAACAATCGCGACATACTTCCGATTGACCGTATGTGCTTTTAATTGTTCAGCCAAACCCATGTGTGCCTTGTCGTTTTTGGCTACCATCAACAGGCCGGATGTATCCTTGTCAATGCGATGGACAATTCCTGGACGCAAAACACCATTGATTCCGGACAAATCCTTGCAATGTGCCAAAAGCCCATTGACGAGTGTCCCACTGTAATGACCAGGAGCAGGATGCACGACGAGGCCACGTGGTTTAGTCACGACCACGACATCGCTATCCTCGTATACAATATCCAAGGACATTTCCTCTGGCTGGATTGCCATTTCCTTTGGCGGCGGAACACGGAGGGTTACTTCGTCCTCTGCCTGCAGCTTGTAGTTGTTTTTGATCGGTTCACCATTGACAGTGACACGGCCTTCCTTCACCCAAGCCTGCACCTGTGATCGGGACCAATCTTCATTTTGCAGCGTGATAAACTTATCGATGCGCTCGCTCGTATCCGCTGGCTCTACCGTCCAATCGTAACGTTCAAACAATTGCGTGTCATTCATGTAATTTTCTCCACCTATCCGAGCTTTCCCACTATTATTCTCATAACTATCTGTTTTTCTTCCCATCCAGAAAAACATCGAGAAGCAAAATCCCCACACCAATCGTGATGGCCATATCAGCCACGTTAAAGATTGGGAAGTTAATCAACGTAAAATCGAGAAAATCTACAACTTGACCAGTCATCGCACGATCAATGAAATTCCCAACGGCTCCACCCAAGACCAATGACAGCGCCAACGATGCACGAGGTTGGTTTTTTCTCAAGCGAATCAAGGAAATGACAATCCCAATCACAACGACAACGGTAATGACAATAAAAAACCAACGTCGATTTTGCAGGATGCCAAACGCCGCTCCCATGTTTCGATGGGAAGTGAGATGAAAAACGTCCGCGATCAAAGGAATGGATTCTCCCAGTTCCATATACTTCACGACTAAATACTTTGTAAACTGATCAAGCGCAATAATTACTGCCGCAATGAGATAGTACAACAATGGAATGTCCTCCTTATTCTGCTTCGACCAGCAACTGAACAAACACAATATCAAATGATCATTTTACCAGAGACCGTCTACGTGAACAAGCGCTTTCCTTTTTTGTACAGTCGATAGCCTTTACGTACAACTTCCAGCATCCACAATGGAATTTTCCATCCACGATCCTTGATAAATGGCAGGTACACCTTGTAATACGCCTTGCGTAAATCACGCCATTTTGTGTCTGTATCATTGACATAGTAATCCGATACGTCAATCAGATAACCTCGTCCCTGATCCATTAGTACGTTTTTTCCATGGACATCATGCGGAAACAAACCCTTCCTGCGCGCCTCTTCGAGTGCTTCCTCCACGTCTTCAATCACCTGGGGAGGAATCGGAATACCAAAGCGAACACAGTCAAACAGGGGTATGCCGTTCATCCGCGAAATGACCAAGTATCCTTCCCCATAATCATAACAGATAGGGAAAGAACGAGTCTCCCCAAGCTTGCGATAGACTTCGATTTCCTGTTCGGCTCCTGGTCTTCCAGGTGCGTACAGCTTAATCACTACCTTTGGATAGTCCGGGTGGGCAAATACGGCAGCATAATTGCCGGTACCGACCAACTCCCACGGGTACGGCGTGTGGTGTACGACGACTGGATCATCCGGCGACAGACTCTCCACTTGAACTTCCTGTAAAAAAGCTTGCAATATATCCTGATCGATCCGCATCGTTTCTCATCATCTCTCATCAGTTACCGACTTCGAACTACGTTAAAACAAAATTAATGAAGGTCCATCTACTACGATCATTCAGACACTTCCTATTTAAGGGGCAAAAAATCCTTTACACTGGTGAGGCCAGGAAGTCCTGTCCGATTCCAATGAAAGGATTGCATATGGACAAGAATACCTCATTTTTTCGATTTGGTAAATGGGTAGTAGATGTCCAGCAATAGCATCTGTTTTTTTATGTAGTGTATAACGATTTTGTACGTTGCTGTCGTGGTGGGGAGGAAACAGGAGAAAACACTCAGATTCTAGGGCCACCCCCTGCGGGATTGACTGCACGACTCCATGCAAAAAGCGAAACCGCGTCCAAAGTGGTCCTATCAAGATGTGTTTCAGAGGTGGACGCTTAAGAGCGTGTTTTGCTTTTTGCATTGCGTCTCGGTCGGTGTCCCTAAGATCTTCGCTTATTTCTCCTGTTTCCTCTACGAGCTTTCCGTGTGAGCCGATTTTTAAATGCCTGAAAAGATTGAAGAACCTCATTGTCACGCCAGAGAAGAATATTTCCAGACGTAGCGACTTGTGGAGTCCTACCGAGCGGAGAAGGGATGAGCGGGCAAAAGAAACGCAACGTGCCCACGCGACGAAGCGGCTACCACTTTTGCGTTTCCCCGCGAATCCCTTCGGAGCGGACAGTCTCAGCCCCCAGCAGGACGGAGCCTGGAGCCTAGACTGGAAATAATCTTCTCTTCCCCGCAGCCACATAACAGAAGCCTTACGTTGTCGTCAAAAAAAGAAGAACCTAGCACATCCATGCAGGCTCTCCCCTTCAGCATTTACACATTAATCTCCAAAAACCATTCGCGAATTGCATCTTGCAACTTCTGCAAAGCCGTCGCATTCGTTGCTTCACAATAGATGCGTACCAACGGTTCTGTGCCAGACGGACGGATCAAGACCCAATGTCCTTCCTCGAGCAACAGCTTGACCCCATCCACTCGTTGAATCTCCATAACCTGATAAGGACCAATTAGTGCAGGTGGCTTGGCGATCATTTGCTGTATCCATTGATCTTTTTCCGGCAATTTCATATCAATTCGCGTATGGAACAGCTCTCCGAACTGCTCGTATACGTCTCGCAGGATTTGATCAATTCCTTTGTTTTCGTATGCGCACATCTCAGCGAGCAACAAATTGATGAGTACGCCGTCTTTCTCCGGGATGTGACCGAGAATACTGGCCCCGCCACTTTCTTCTCCACCAATGAGCACGTCACCTTTGCGCATTTCCTCACCTACATACTTGAAGCCAACTGGCGTCTCTACCAGTTCAAGACCATAATGCTTAGCCATCCGATCCAATAGATGCGTAGTCGCTACTGTCCTGACAATCCGTCCGCTCAAGCCACGATTTTTTCGCAAATGATAGGTCAGCAGGACGAGTGCTTCATTTGGCGTGATGTACTGTCCGAAGCGATCGACGACTCCGAAACGATCCGCATCGCCGTCATTGGCAAGACCAAGAGAAGCTTGGCGTTCTACTACTTCTTTTTTTAGCAAATGCAAATGCTTATCGTTTGGCTCAGGCAAATCTCCTCCAAAAGCCGCATCCGGGACTTCTCGGATTCCGACGTTTTTCACCCCCGCCTCAGACAAAAAACCGCTCACGTAGCCCATACCTGCACCATGCATGGCATCGACAACAACGGACAAGGAAGAGTTTTTCAAAACATCCATATTTACCATCCGTCTAAGATGCGCCTCGTAATGAGGACGCAGCACAATGACTTGCAGCAGCTTACGGGCCTTTGCTTCCGCGAGGGAAATCGTACGCACCGATTTCGCTTGGCAGGTTTCACTGATCCACTCTTCCAATCTTTGCGTGATCACAGGCGTTGCAGGTCCGGCGTACTCCGGAATGTATTTGATGCCGTTATATTCGGGTGGATTGTGACTGGCCGTGATCATGATCGCGCCACTCGCTGCAAAATGCTTCACTCCAAAGGCTACGGCAGGCGTCGGCGCTGCTTCATTCACCAAATAGGTACGAATGTCATTCGCAGTCAGGACAACTGCAACCTCCTCCGCGAAGCGTCTCCCCAAGAACCGTGTGTCGTGCCCGACCAGAACAGGCTGCTCCTGTTGTCCGATTTCTTTGGTATAGCTAGCGATAGCTTGTGCGACAATGCGGACATTCTCGACAGTAAAGCCATCTGCAATTATGTCGCGCCAACCGTCCGTACCGAAACGGATCGTTGTCATCCCCTCATCTCTCCCCTCGTTACCGCAACTCATTCACCTTCTCCAAATAACGCAAAACAGTGGCAACATAAGTAGCATGCGACCACGTCAGCGGTGCAACAGATACGGGAGCACCTGTATACGGATCGAGCTGTTCGGATAGCACGCCGCTTTGTAGAGCATGGCGTACGACCCAAGCCAATCTGTTCTTTGGCTCTTGGAGTTCATCGAGAGATTTCGCCTTGGCAATTTCCCAATCAGCGACCCATAAGGTGCAAATAATCCATGGATTGCCTGGTACCTTCGCCGTATCATGTGATTTTTTGAAATAGTAATCCCCTTGGTAGCGGGCAATTCCACCAATCACCGTGTCTACCCGCAAACTCTTTTTGACAGCTTCCATCGTCCGCTCAACTCTCGGATCGTCTACGGAAAACACATCAAGCGCAAACAAGGCGAACAAGCTGCTCTCCACCGTGAAATCTTTTTCGACACTCCCATCTCCTCTTACATATATCCCACGCAAAAAACGCCCGATTTCAGAGTCGTAGAGATGTTTTTCCATTGCCCCACGAATGCGCTCTGCCCCTTCTGTGTAGCGTTTGTAGCGCCGATCATCCCCGAACAGCTGGGCAAAACGAGCCGCAGCCATTAAGCCTGCGAAAACAGTAGCACTGGTAAACGTAAAAATTCCCCGTCGCTCTTCCCATAAGTCGTAGCTTTGTTTTGGGAGCTGCAGCTCTGGATGGACATACTCCAGCAAAAAGCGGGCCGCCGGACGAACCAGCGTGGGGTAGAGCGCTTGGCAGTCTTCAATTTGCTTGCCGCTCTTGTATTGCTCCCAGAGCGCATACAGCACGAGTGCCGTCTCATCCTCCTGAATCGGGAGCTGAATTTTTCCGTCAACTATATACGGATGCCAACTAGAGCCGACAGACCCATCTGGATTGTACTTGTGCAGCAAATATCCGTCCTTATTCAATGCGTCCGCGCAAAATCGGAAAAATGGTGCGACCACTCCCGTATAACCCGCTTTCGCCATCGCACTCGCAATTAACGCTCCGTCTCTGGGCCACATGTAGCTGTAATGGTCGCGATTGAATTGGAGAATATCCGAGTCATTCGCAGCGAGAATCGCTCCGTTCTGATCAATTTGCGTGCGCACGAGTAGCAAGCTGGTCTTGTACAGATTGACAACCTCTGAAGGAAGATCAGCAAAGTCCCGCTCTTCCTTATTGACCCAACGTTGCCAATACACCGCGACCCGACTGAGCAAATGTTCCGGATCGCTTTCGAGTACATACTGGTTCAATACTTTAACATCCTCATACGATTCACCAATGCACATCCAGTAAAAGAGCACCTTTTCTTCTTGCGGTTGCAGTATGAGGGAAAAAGAAATCGTACTATCTACGGAGCCTTGTGCAATTGGATTGCCGGACAAAAGACCATCCTCAGCGTCCCTCCAGGTCCCCTCCGCATAGTTGAACCGCTTGATCCCGACACTATATTGATCGATCCCACCCGTATCCGTTTTTCCATTCGCCATGATGTACACATTGCGCTTGTAATGGTAAATGGTGCGCAGGATAGGATCAAAAACTGCGGTATCCCCTACCTCCGTCTCATTCAAGCTGAAATCGTGATTGAAAAACAGCCTGACCTCTCGCACTTCGCTCGTCAAATTCTGAACGCACACCTTTTTCAAATAAATCGGGTCACGCTGATGCACCCCATCTGCAATTTGCAGGGCGATGCCCAGATGTTCATGATGCGCATGAACATCTGTCACCAAAGACTCCTGTCCGTATCCGAGCTTCCGCGTCCAGCCGTCTTCATCCAGCCAGGAAAAGTGACCTTGCACCCAAATACCCAGCTTGCTAAAGTGTCCCCCGACATGATTCAGTTGGCCGACATACGGAAAATAGAGATCTCGCATGTGCAGCTTGTCATCAAAATTAATCAGCAGTTTTCCGTTCCCGACGACGAGCGGTCTCGGCATGCCTTCACGTCCTTTTCGTTATAGGCTGTCGATCTCTCTCTTTTCGTGAAACTGATATTCGGCAATTCGCCTCGCGTAGGAAGAAGCAAGCGTAGCCGCGGTCTCTGCCGTCGCTCCTTGCGAAATCACTTTTACGTGCGAATCCTCTGAATCGGGTAAAATCAGCACCCAGCCGTTCGAATCGTATACTTTGATTCCATCGACGAGCTCCAGCAGCTTGCCTTTGTTTTCTTCCATCACTTTGCGCATGACCTTCCCTTTTGCTGTCCATGGGCAAAAGACAGTCTTTTTCTCCATATGGCACGCTGGCAACAGCTCCAGCAGAATGCTGAGCGGTTTTTCTTCGGAAGCGAGGTACGAAAGAATTCTCATGAGACTGTACACGGCGTCAAACATCGGATGAAAGCGCTGTTCACTCGATACCTCCATCATGGAGCGCGGAGAGACCTTGGTGCGTACAACCTCCATTTGCAACAGCTGGGCCATATGCTCCAATTCGATCGGTGCACTCACAGGAAGCCCGATGCGCCGATGTTGACCACTGCAAGCCAGCAGTTGCAGAGCCGTGATCTGCTCGTTCGAGAGCTTCTCTCCATGCTCGGTAAACAAGGTAAATTGTTCGCCATTTTTATCGAGACGAACGCCTAAATCCGCTCCCTTTTTCCGAATACCTTCTTGTATGGAGCTGTAATGTGCAGTGACTCCCAGTGCATGCAAGAGTGGCGCAAGAAAAGTCGGGAAAAATCGCTGTTCACAATCGATCAGCAGGTGGAAGCGCTGACGCTGGATGGACGATACATTCAACTGTTGGACCAAAGCATGAAGATAAGCTTCTTGTACTTGATGCTCGACTTGCAATGCTCCCAATCGATGCAGGTTGCGAACATACGTCTCTTGCCAGTAAGCATTCTCAATTTTGCGTTCCATATCACGAGAAATCGGCAACCCAGCATGATCGATGAATTGGATGACAATCTCTTTATCATCGACTGGCTCTGCCATATAAACATGAATGCCACCCTTGCAAGCCAGGGAGCGCACGCCGTATCGGATCAAGGGTGAATTGCCAATCCCGAGATCGACCGTATCAATTCCGGAAGAGCACAAGCTCGTCATGATGCTATGCTTCAATAGCTGAGCAAATGGGTGTGAGCATGCCGAGAGCGCAATTTTATCCCCCGCTTGTAGTAAGTACGCGTAAGCAGCAGCAAGTCTAGTGACGAATTCGGGCGTGATGTCGATATTGCCAATGCCCTTGATTCCATGCGTCCCAAACAAATTTTTGGTTTGCTTGGCGCCGTAGATGAGCGAGGTTGTGACAGTCGCATTTTCACCGACTTCCTTGTCCGGCCAAATTTTGATGCCTGCCTTTACCACCGACTTCGCCCCAATGAAGCACTGGTCTCCAATGACCGCCCCTTCCCCGAGTTGTACGCAATCGCTAATTCGGGTGTTGCGGCAGAGCGTCGTTCCTGTGATCTCTGTTTTTTTCCCAATGACATTATTTTCCCAAACGATCGTCCTGGACAGCTTCGTACCGGAAGAAATCACCGTATTTTTCCCCAGAATGGAATAAGCACCAACGGCAACTCCAGCCTGCAAGTGTACATTTTCACCGATATAGACAGGACCCTCCAAACGGACCGATGAATCGATGCGAACATCATTTTCCAAGAAAATGCGCGGTGCGATTTCCTGTGCTTTTATTTCGAGATGCACGCATCCATCCAGCAAATCAAACTGGGCTTGCTGATAAACCTCCAAAGAGCCAATATCAGACCAATAACCGCTTGCTTCATATCCGTACAGAGGCTTTGCTGCTTGTAAAAAAGATGGGAAAATTTCCTTACTGAAATCCACTTCCCGCTCTTCTTCTATATAAGACAAGACCTCTGGCTCGCAGACGTATATCCCGGTATTCACCGTATCGCTAAAAACCTCCGCCCAGCTCGGCTTTTCTAAAAAGCGGGTAATGCGTCCGCCCTCATCTGTCATGACAACTCCGAATTCCAGCGGTGTTTCTACACGAGTCAAAATCAACGTAGCCAGAGCGTTATTTTGCTCATGGAAACGTATCGCTGCCGACAAATCGATGTCTGTCAACGTATCTCCACTGATCACGATAAAGCGCTCATCGAGAAAATCGGCGCAGTTTTTCACGCTGCCTGCCGTGCCCAAAGGAATCGTTTCTTCAAAATAGACGAGCGAAACACCGTAGCGAGATCCATCACCAAACGTATCGCGGATGACATCAGGCAGATACTGGAGTGTCACTGCTATCTCTGTAATCCCATGCTTTTTCAATAGATCAATCGTGTACTCCATGCAAGGCCGGTTTAAGAGTGGCACCATTGGTTTTGGCGTGTGGCATGTTAACGGACGTAGTCGTGTACCTTTTCCCCCAGCCATGATTACTGCCTTCATCTTCTTTTCTTCCTCCTTCATCGTTGCAATCTATGTTGTCATGCCGCTTTCCGCGGATACGCCAAGTGAACGGTATAGATCAATGGTTTGAGTAGCGAGAATGGTCCAGTTATAAAACTGTTTCACATCTTGCATGGCCGTCTGGGCTAGTTGATGCCGCTGATCGGGGTCGCGCAGTAGCCAGCGGAGTTGATTCGTCAAGGATTCAGGGTCGCCTGTGAACATCATAGCGCCGTTTTCGCCATGGCGAACGATCTCTCGAAGCCCTCCCGTATCCGCAACAAGAACTGGCGTACCTAGCGCCATCGCTTCCAGTGCAACAATTCCAAAAGGTTCATACAAGCTCGGGAATACCGCCACATCAGCCAAGGCGAACAACTCATTTCGCCTAACATCTTCTACGAAGCCCAAGAAGCGGACTTGCTCAAAAAGTCCCTTTTGATGAACCAACTGCTTCCACTCGTCTTGCATCGGCCCTCTGCCAGCTATAAGCAACTTCGCATGCGGAAATTCATCGCGCAGCCTTGCCATGGCTTCCAACAATAGGTGAACACCTTTTTCCTGGACCAAGCGCCCTACAAAAAAGAGGACAGGTCCATCGCCTATCGCCAACTCCTGCCGAAGCTGTTCACGATTGACATCCGGTAGAGGAATGAGATCGACACCGTTGTGAATGACACGTAATTGGGATGAAGGTGTTCCGAACAAGCGCATGACTTCCGACTCCATATACTTGCTGCAAACGATCATCGAGTCAGAGCTTTGTGTTAGTGTACGTTCACACTCATGAATCCTTTGCTGCAACGGTGTATGAATGCCTTGATGCCGTCCATGCTCCAAAGCGTGAATCGTGCTGACGAGCGGAAGAGAGTACCTCTGTTTCAGTTCGATCGCTGCCCAGCTGACAAGCCAATCATGAGCATGGATGACATCTGGTCGCACTCCGAGTGACCATAGCTTGAAGGTAGCATCGACCATCGCCAAATTCAGTTGAAACACCCATGCCAGAAAGTCAGCTTGTTCAGAAGGAAGGTACGTAGGCAAACGGTGTACATGAACTCCTTCCATCGTCTCATCTATGGAGCATGAATCTGCCGAACCTGTCAGCACATGCACCACGATTCCTTGCTGGACAAGATGTCTGGCGAGATCGTAGACAGCCCGACCAAGCCCCCCTACCACATGAGGGGGAAATTCCCATGCAAGCATCAAAACTGTTTTTGTCGAAGACTGATCTTGCGTAGCCGCTACCAATTGACGCGATACGTTCACTCTATGCATTTGTTTAGGCAAATAGAACGTGATATCCAAGTCAGGAAAGATCGGAAAGTCAGCTTCTGCTTGCGTAATTGCCTCTTCATCCAGTTGATGCTCTCGATACATCGCCAAGAGAGCCCGCATGCGAACTAAATGATCATGAACGCGTTGCACCGCATACGGGGTGACCGTTTGACCGTCTAAAATAAACGCCCAATCACTGCTTTGGGCTAACATCAATTCGCGTGCTGCCTGCTTGAGGCACCGTAAGGCAAGCGGATCTCCTTTCTTTTCAGAAAAGGTAGTAATCGCTCCGATCAGTTCCCGCTCTGCTTGATGCAAGTGCCTGTATATCCAGCCATTATTCTCGTTCAGCCAGACTTCTCCGTAGCCATTTCTCCCCCACGTAGACATAGGCAAGTGACCGCGATCCTGCTCTGGATACTCCTCCAAATATTCAGATGGTGTCATTAATTTCACGTCTTTTGAATCACAAACCGTTTTTCGTATGAGGTCATCCAAAAACTGTGGACCCTCGAACCACCAATGACCAAACAATTCCGCATCATAAGTGGCGACGACCAACGGCTTGCGATCCATCCAGTGACTGGCTTCCTCCACTTGACGCTCTCGGTGATACAGGAAGTGTCCCGCATGAGACGCTGCTTTTTCCCGCGCCCAGCTTGGCTCATACCAGTCTTTATCCCTTGCTTTTCCGGTGATCCGATAGTATTTCAAACCGGTATGCACGCGAATGCCGTCAGGATGGATGTACGGCTCGATGTAGCTCATCTCCCTGTCAAATCCGATATCCCGGTAGTATTCACGATAATCATAGTCCCCTGGATAACCATCGATTGAGCTCCATACCTGGCGGGAAGCCACTTCATCACGGGCAAAGGCTGCCACTTCATGCGGCGTGAACAAGGGAGCCAACACCCCTCTGCGAGGTAAAGGCGTCGCATGCTCTATCGTGTGACTGTCTACAAAGAAATACCGAAGCCCTGCCTCTTTCAGCAAACGATCCAATCCAGGTGTATACCCACACTCTGGCAGCCAAATTCCCTTCGGACGTCTTCCCAAAATCCGCTCATGTGTATCGATGCCCACCTGGAGCTGAGCCCGAATCGCCTCTTCTGTTTCCACAAAGGGCAAGAAGGAGTGCGTGGCTGCGCAAGTGATGAGTTCGAGGCATCCGCTATCCTCGATATGCCTAAAGGCCTTGATTAGTTGAAAATCCCACTTGCGGCAATAGGCAATGATGCTTCGAAAGCGCTCCACGTACATTTTGGCGATACGGTGTTCTTCGGGTTGACCTGCGGTGCGTTTGACTTCCTTCCCAGCCAATTCAACAGTCTTCGTTAGATGTGTGCGAAAGCGTGTCACGATCAGATCATCTTCTAGCATGGAAAGTAATGTCGGAGAAATAGCAAGGGTCATGCGAAAAGCGATGCCGTCTGAGAGGAGCCTGTCGAAAACCATGAGCAAGGGAAGATAGCATTCCAGCATGGCTTCATACACCCAGCGCTCTTCCAGGCGATCTTCCCGATCCCCGTGTCGGACATAAGGCAGATGGGCATGCAACACGAGGGAGAGATAACCTTTGTGCACAAATGACACCTCACTTATTTTGATGTTTTGGTATACAACGAGTAGGAGGAAAAGTTCTCAAACCAGGAAGGTGTAGCTGAATCGTGGACGGGCTCAACGAACGATTCTCCCCAGCTAGCTTTTGAGTTACGCGGGGTAATTGCCGTTTCCGAGCGTAAAATCGGACAAAACCGATTGTGTTCATATAAACCAAAATCAACAATGTATGTACGCCCTGGCTCTACATCATTCACGTACCAGGAATGAGCCTCTTCATGTACGAGCACATCTCGGACGGAATGCGCATTTTTTCCATCAAATAAGCGTTCCGTGACATCATACAGACGCAAGCCCTTCTGGATGTGACGATAATCGGCTTGCAGGTAGGATGCGACCATTCTCATGCGGGGCCAAGTGATTTCCCAATAGACGAATAGCACAGTCGGTCCTTGTACCATGACTTTGACAATGTCCCGACCATAAAACGCAGGCAATTGCCATTCCAATTCCGTTCTAGCGGGAGGTGGTGTCACTGGCTTCGCACGGTCTTTTTGCAGGCGATACTTAACTTGACCGATCGTTAAGCCGCACTCTTTGGCAATTTGTGCAATGGACATGGATCGTGAACGCAGTTCGAGAATTTTTTCCAGCATCTTCTAGCACTCCCCTCCGCCAACTTCACCTATCTGTGCTTTCCCAATGTCAATCATAGCCAATGCTGCTAACAAAGACTGTCGAATGCTGGATGCACATCCTTTCTTCTTTTGTCGATCAACAATCATGTTTTCGTCATAGGCAAACAAAAGTCGCTCTCCTTCCATTCTTACAAAGCTACTTCTCTAGACATTCTTTTCTTTTTACCAAATAGGAAGAAAGAGCTATATTCCGTCATCTTTTGTTTTATTTGTAAGGATTTTCATATTGGATACCGATACTATAAAATATTCAATTTCACTACCAAAATGAATGAAAAAGGAGTCAACGAAAGAATGAATCGATCATGGATTAGCATGGTAACAGCAGGATCAATTGCAATTTCAACGGTAGCGGCAGGCTTGCCACTAGCAGCTCAAGCCAAAAGCACGCCGCCAAGCCCATCCCAAGAGCGCAATGATTCGCAGATTGGTCATACACCCGTTCAAGAAAACATGTCGAAGAGTCAGTTACGCCAAGCAGCGAAACAGGAGAAGTACAGCATCTCGCACCTGAATACATTGGACAATTCAGAGCTTGTTGAATTGTTGAAGGAAATCAGTTGGACGCAAATCCCTGAGCTGTTTACTTACAACGACGACACCCAGGAATTTTATGCGGATCGAGATCGGGTTCAAGCCATCATCGATGCATTGGAAGAGAGTGGCAAGAACTTCACCAAGGATGACGAGCAAGGCATACATACATTTGTAGAGGTATTGCGTTCGGGGTATTACTTGGGGTATTACAACGACGGCTTAAAGTATTTGATGGAGCCAAAGTATAAGCAAAAGATTATTCCAGCCCTTCAAGCAATTACGTCCAATCAAAATTTTACCTTAGGTACAAAGACTCAAAATGAAATCATCAGTTCTACGGGAAAATTAATTAGCAACGCGACTGTTGATTCTGAGACAATCGGACTTCTGTCAAAAGTAATGGCGGACTTTAACGACAATCGGGATAAATGGTCAGATGATCGCGAAGCAAGCGAAGCTTTTTACAGCGTCCTTCAAGGTGTTGGCTATGTTTTGATTTGGGGAGTAGATGATTCAGAAAGAGATGAACTGAAAGGCAGCATTGACGCATTTCTCGACCCCATTTTCGACATGGCGGAAAATGGTGACACTTCCACTGATCACGTATGGCTGACGAACAATGCCTTGTATTACACAGGGAAATTAGGTAGCTACTACAGTGATCCAGACAAAGCCAATGACATATTGACGAAAGCGATGAGAACTTATAAAAAGTGGAGCGAGCCTTACTTCACGGCCGCGCAACAAATCGAGGAAGCATATGGCGAGGATGCCAATGGAAAAAAAATTGACCTCGAGGAAATGAAAAAAGAAGGGAAAAAGCATTATCTTCCGCAGCAATTTACTTTTGATGACGGAGCGATTGTGTTCAAAACAGGAGATAAACTAACCGAAGAACAGGTTGAACGCTTGTACTGGGCATCCAAGGAAGTGAAGGCACAATTTCATCGTGTCATCGGCAATGACAAGGAGCTCGAGAGCGGTAATCCGGATGATGTACTGACCATTGTCATCTACAATACGCCTGATGAATATAAAATGAATCGCTTCTTATACGGATACGACACAGATAATGGTGGTATCTACATTGAGGGTACCGGTACTTTCTTCACCTACGATCGGACAAAAGAACAAAGCATCTACAGTCTGGAAGAGCTGTTCCGTCATGAATTCGTCCACTATTTGCAAGGTAGATATGAAGTGCCGGGCATGTGGGGAAAAGGAGAAATTTATGAAAACAGCCGCTTGCCTTGGTATGAAGAAGGCGGAGCTGAGTTTTTCGCAGGTGCTACCCGAACGGAAGGAATCAAGCCTCGCCAATCCGTTGTAGGCAATATCCGAAATTCAGCGCCTTATCTCGATTACACTGCGGCAGATATGATGCGTGCCAAATACGGAACCATGGCATTCTACGACTACTCATTCGCGCTTCAGTACCATATGTTCAAGAATGATTTTGCTCGTCTGGATAAAATCAATGATACGATCCGTTCCAATGATGTATCTGCTTATGATGACTTAATCGAAGAATTCAGCCGTGATCGCGCTCTTGAACGTGGCTATCAAGAAACGTTAGAAGAATTGATCGACCAGTATGAAGAGTTGGATGTTCCTCTCGTTTCAGATGATTACTTACAAAAAGTGGACGTGACGAACAAAGACGAGGTTTATCGTCAAATCGCAAAGGTTGCCTCTCTGACCGATGTAAAAACAGATGAAAAAGACTCTGGAGAATTCCGTAGCTTCACGTTGCGTGGGGTTTATACGGGTGGAGCTTCCCAAGGAGAATTTCAGGATTGGCAAGAAATGAACCGCCTCTCAGATGGATTCCTCAAGGAGTTATCGGGTCTTTCCTGGAATGGCTATGACACGGTTACGAGCTACTTCACTAATTATCGTACGACAAAAGATGGACGCTTTGCCTATGATGTCGTGTTCCACGGGAAGCTGGCTCATGAAGATGGCACCGAGACAGAGAACCCAACGCCTAACCCTGACGAAACGTCTATTTCATTGGGTAAGCAGATTACAGGTATCGTCAATCTTCAAAAACCGAGCCAGGAGTTCCGTCTCGATGTGAAATCAGCCCAACAGCTTCAAGTAGAGATGGAAACAAAGCATGGGGATGGAGTTGCGTGGCTAGTATTCCACGAGTCTGATAAGCAGAACTACATCGCCTATCCCAACAAGCGCGAAGGCAATAAGCTGATCGGATCATTCGATGCGAAACCAGGGACTTACTATGTGACTGCTTATACGTATGGTACAGGGCAAAAGGACCAACCGTTTACCTTAGTGGTTACGGGTGAAGATAGCCCACAAGAGCAACTCTATCAAGAAAGCGAGAGCAATGATTCTATCGAGCAAGCAAATGGTCCATTGCCGATAGGTACGACTGTTTCAGGCGACATGAAAGGAAACGACTGGCAAGATATTTTTGCCTTCCAAGTAGATAAACCAGAAGAAATACGTATTTCTCTGAACCCCGAGCAGGGACAAGGTGTGACTTGGATGCTATTCCATGAAGGAAATCCAGATCAGCCTGTATCGTACCCGCAAGAGGTGGAAGGAAATCTGCAAAGTGCCCATTATCAAGTAAAGCCAGGCCGCTACTACTTGTATGTGTACAAATATCAAAATGAAGATGTTGTGTATACGGTAGAGACCAAGCAGCGCTAATCCGAAGAACAAAAACACCCCCAAACGAGCTACAAGAATCGTTTGGGGGTGTTCGTTTCTGTCCTATTTTTTACAGTTATCGACGCTTTGTAATTCGCCCCGAGCCCCCTACCTTCGTTCGTGGGGGCGATTTACTTTTCGGCGGAGAAAAGCTCGAGCGCTTGGATGAGACAGAATCACTCGACTTCGACGAACTGCTGGAAGAACGAATAATTTTACCTGAACTACCGCTAGACGACGACTCTCCCTGCTTCTTGAAAAGGCTGCCGTCAGAACCTACCGTACCATCCGTGTTCTTCGCATTACCCCGTTTGAAAATACTTCCCGTACCCTCTTTAGTAATCGGCGGCGCTACTTTTTTGTCCTCGGTTGTAGGCACGCGATACGTTCCGGAAGGCTTGTATATATCCTTGCTATTGTAGCCACGATAACTGCCCTTTGTACTTTTCTTAAGCCCATCGAACAAATCATCCAGTACGCTGGCTACAATGTATCCCTGCAAAAATGAAGAATCGTAGTTTTGCCGGACGTACTCTTTGCTGTCGACCTCGATCAACGTATCCGTCGGC
Source organism: Brevibacillus sp. HB1.1 (assembly GCF_013332445.1). Lineage (NCBI taxonomy): Bacteria > Bacillati > Bacillota > Bacilli > Caryophanales > Paenibacillaceae > Brevibacillus > Brevibacillus sp. HB1.1. The sequence goes on from NZ_JABMIV010000001.1 coordinate 710,340, forward strand.
TTGGCAGCGTCTTGCTGCAAATGGTATACCTCATCCGGATAAAAGAGGAACATATGCTGCGGATCTTCTTTGGAGATTTCATCTGGCGTATTCTGCTCCGCCAGCTCCAAGGCCACTTCCGGTACAGTCTTGTCTTCCGCACGATAGATGCGTGACGACTGTCCATTGTCTTTGGTAGAGACAGATTCAAGCGGATATGTCTCGCCAACCGCAGGACTGCCACAACCCGCTAGCGTAAGGAGGAACAAGGCCGGAATCAGCAGGAGCTTGATTGATTTCATCCATGGATTTGGCATGTACTTGTCCCTCCTCTCTATGCTCCGCGCAGTACCTGCACGTCCGCTGGCAGAACACTTTCTCCCTCGTAGAGCATGAAACGGCCATCCTGCCACTCGATTCGCAGCAACTGGCGTTGATCCGATTGGAATTGCCAGATGTACTGCTCCCCTGACGTATGAAAAGGAGCTTTCCCCGCAACCTGAACGGAGCCATTATATTGCTCCTCCAAATGGTAGGTGACATCGTCCATCTCGATTGTGGTCGGCACTTCGTCTATGGAATCCAGTCGTCCATCAATCACGCTATACAGCTGATAGACAATCTTTTCCCGTTCCTCGATGTACAGGTAGCGAATGGTCGTTCCATCCTGTAACGTAAGCATCGTAGCTTTGCGACTCGCATTGCTCGCCTTCCCTATTACTTGATAGGTAACGAGCGATACATCGACTACATCCCCCGGTCCCACCGTCAGGATGCTCTTCTCCGGTGCAGGAGGCTCATGCTTGGCAAAAATATTTTGGATTCGCTTCATCAAACTCATGCTGTACTCCCTTCCCTTTCACATCTTACAAACATGCAGCTATAATCAGTGCACCCACGAGATGGAATGAACCAGCCATCATGGCATATGCCACTTTTCCTTCCTGCGTCCCTTTTTCCAGGTCCAGTCCGGCCACTTGCTTTAACAGCCATTCCACGATTCTCTCCAAAAGGAACAGAATGATAAATGAGAGCACAGAAACGAGTAGTGCTGTCCACAATAAATTGGAGGTAATAATGGATTGCGATAAGATATATCCTTGCGCAAACAGCTTCATGACAAAACGCGTCGTGACCGCGATGTTTCCATTTTTGATTTCCGTGATGTCCTTGTATTTCGTAAACAACGAATCGATCCACATCAAAACAAAAAGTAAAATGCCACCGGCTCCTGTCCAAACCAGCATCCCTAGTATTTCTGTCCACGTCAAAGCGAATCACTCCACTTTCGTCAAGGTGTTTAAGGTCTGAAAAAAAGGGAAACCGCCTGAAGCGGTTTACCCCTCATATTTTTTCATCAGAGCAGCCAGTTCGTCCTCAACGGCCTGATCCTTATTCAGCTTCGCAATTTCATCATCTAAAGAGCTCTGTTTTTTGTAAATCTCGCCGCTGGCTTCTGCTTCTGCTTCCATTTGCAGTGCTTTTTCTTCCATGCGTTTCAAGCCAGACATAGCCGAGTTCGTGTCGAAGCCACCCATCGCCTGGTTGATCGTCTTTTGCGCTTTGGCTGCATTGACACGGGCAACTAATGTTTCGCGCCTGTTTTTCAGCTCGGTAATCTGTTTTTTCATTTCAGTCAGCTTCTCGCGCAATCCGTCAGCTGCCAGCTTGTTTTTCTCGTAGCTATCCTTGTATTCGTTCATTTTTTGCTCGGCGGCTTTCTTTTCCTCCAGAGCTCGTCGAGCCAGATCAATGTTCTGCGCTTGTGCTGCGATGTGAGCTTGTTCTTCACGCTTTTTCACCAAGGCTTCCTGTTCTTCATACAGCACCTTGAATTTCTTTTCCAAAGCAATTTGGGCGGCAACCGCTTTCTCTGCTTCGTTCAAGTCTTCTTGCATATCACGCAAATACTGGTCTGTCATTTTAATTGGATCTTCTGCTTTCTCAATCAAAGCGTACAAATTGGACATGGTCAAATCACGGAGTCTTTTAAAAATGGACATGGATTTATTCCTCCTTGAGTACGTACCAGGTTGTTCGGCCTATGTTGCCGTCCCCGTTATACATGTATTTACGATAATTACGCAAGTAAGTTTCAACAATTTATTTTTTTATTGTTTTTCGTAGTGCGCGGCGATTTCGTCGTTACTCGAAAGTAAGTTCGCCCGATTCTACACTTTTCAAAATAAGTTTTGCTTGAAATTGTGTCCCATCCTGACGTTCCAGCTTCATTTTACCCGTTTTGCCTTTTTCAATGAGCGCTTTAATCTGTGTATCCGTCAGCATACGTCCATAGTTCTCTTTCCATATGACGAATTTACAGCCCACGTTGTAATTCGAACAACCGTAACCTTTACGTCCCATGAAAATAGAGCCTCCGCAACTCGGTCGTGGACATTTAGTGATGATACTCGACGCTGTACTAGTGGTCTTTGCTACCGTTCGAGATGAGGATCTGCCTGTACTTCGCCCACCAGCTCGTCCTCTTGTTTTCGACGATCCTTTCTGAGTGGTACTCTCACTCTCAAACAAGGTCTTCTCAGCACGAGATTGTACACGAACCTTTTCTACGATCATCGTAGCGAATTTCTTCACATTCTCCATGAACTGCTTGTCGGAGGCGGTCCCTCGGGAAATCTCATTCAAGCGGCGCTCCCAATGCCCCGTCATTTCAGGAGAGGTTAATAGTTCGATCCCTGCTCCCCTAATCAATTCGATAACGGTACGGCCTTTTAGCGTAAGTTGAACCCTTTTCCCCTGCATTTCAACATATCCGACCTTTTTCAGTCGTTCGATGGTAGCGGCACGAGTTGCCGGGGTTCCCAGACCAGATTCTTTCATCGCATCACGCAGTTCCTCGTCCTCGATTTGCTTGCCTGCGCTTTCCATGGCCTTTAGAAGCGTTCCTTCCGTAAAATGCTTGGGTGGCTGTGTTTCTTTCTCCTTTACCATAGCATCCGTGCATACTACGCTGGCATCAGGTTGAATGACAAAAGGCTCATTAACTTCAATCTCTTCTTTATCCTCTTCTTCTTTGGCCGCACCTTTCCCATTCTTGGGCTTTTCCTTCTGCTGATCGGCATAAATAATCTTCCAACCGAGACTTTTCCGTTCTTTCACCGATGTTTTGAACAATTCTTTTTCCACTTCGGTTATGACCGTATGCATCTTATATTCAGCTGGTGGATAAAACTGTGACAGAAAGCGGCGAACGATCAAATCGTATAACTTTTGCTCATCTGGCGTAAGCCCTGTAGCCTTACGATTTGTCGGCAGGATCGCATGGTGGTCGTCTACTTTTGCTGGATTACATATAAATTTGTTACCTTTATGAACCAAACTACGGTTTGCACCCTTTACCAAATTGTCATATGCAGTGCCTTGCAAGGACGACAAGGTGTTGTGCATTTCAGGAATATTTTGCTCTGTCACATAGTTGGAATTCGTCCGCGGATATGAGATCACCTTGTGTTTTTCATAGAGTGCCTGCGCTAAATCCAAGGTTTTCTTGGCGGAAAAACCGTACTTGCCATTGGCCTCACGTTGCAGCAATGTCAGGTCATACAACTTGAATGGATACTCCTTGGTATCCTTTACTTCGTAGGATGTGATCCGCCCTTGTTTTCCTTTCACTTTACGAGCCAACATTTCTGCTTTTGATGGATCGGTTAAGCGATCACCTTGCCAAATACCCTTATACGCCCTTTCACCCTGCGAAAAATGCCCTTCCACTTGAAAAAACGTAACCGATGAGAAAGCCTCAATCTGTTTCTGTCGATCATAAATGAGAGCAAGGACAGGTGTCTGTACTCGTCCGACAGAAAGGAGCGCGTTATGTTTGGTCGTAAATGCACGTGAGCCATTCATGCCGATGAGCCAATCTGCTTCACTACGGGCTTTTGCTGCCCTCGTTAAGTTTTCATAGGCTGCGGCATCTTTCATCTCCGCAAATCCTTTCCTGATCGTTTCAGGGGTCAAGTCCGAGATCCAAAGCCTTTTAACGGGTTGACTCAATTTTAGATGTCGCTGAATAAGTGAAAATATGTGTTGACCTTCCCGCCCGGCATCGCATGCATTAATCAGCAGATTGCTTCGTTTGGCCAACTGCCCGATCATTTTTAGCTGATCGAATGTTTTCCGATTGGGCACTAGCTTAAATGGATCGGGAATAATAGGAAGATCATTGATGTTCCACTTTTTATATTTTTGGTCGTACGCCTCCGGTTCCGCTAGTTCAATTAAGTGCCCGATTGCCCACGTAATGATGTATTTTTCACCTTCTAAATAGGTGCGGTTATTTTTCGCTTTAGGATCTATTGCGGCGGCAATATTTCGTCCCATGTCAGGTTTCTCCGCAATAATTAGTGTCTTCAAATGATAATCGCTCCTTCTAAAACGCTCTAAGCAACCTGTCGAGGTGCAGTCTTACGTTCTGGATTCCTCTCTATTTTACTACAAGTTAGCCAAGTATTCTCGTTCTGGCTGCGACAGCCCACTCGATTTTTGCTAACGCCTGGCAATACGCCTCACTCAACTCTCCTGCATTTGTTGTCTCCTGCGTTCGAGTCAGCAAACGCCATACGTCGCTCTTGTTTTGGTACCAATCTAACTCTTTTGGTGGCTCATGGTGGATAGGTCTCCAAACTTGACGCAGCGTTGGGGAAAACAGCCGCTTTGCCCCTGATCGCAGCTGACAGTTCATTAGTTTTACCTGATAAGGCTTGCCAGGAGCTATATCATTCACATCGTGAAAAAGATGGGGCCAATAATCTTTTCGCGAACCTGTGTGTGGCTGTTCCAATGCCCAAGCGTACGCTGCCTCTTGCCTATTCGTATTTCCGAACAGCAGACTGTACAGCCTTTTTCCCAAGCTGATTCTCTCTGGTAAGGAGGCAAAATGAAACACTCGCTCACCAGCGAGCTGCAAGGAGCTGCCCTGCTCATCAGCCATTTTCCGATGGGGAAGCAAGATCATATTCAGTTGCAAAAGCTCCTGCAGGGCAAACGGAATTGTGCGGACAACTGAATTTTGATAACCCGACTCTTTCATGACCTGTTCTTCCAAGTAGTTTTGTTCATTGATAATCAAGCCAATAGTGAGCAGCTCTTTGTCAGTTGTCTTCCAATAATGATTCCAGATCGCCTGCATGAAAGTAGAGACACCTAGATGAGGTAGTATATAAAAAAGGTTGGTCTGTCGCCTGACACTCTCTTCATACAGTAACAATTGAGGGTACGCATCGTGAAAAATCAGCCAGTTTCCCCGCTCCAAAAACAAAAAATAATCCTGCTGCTCTTTTATTCGAAGCAAGCGAGGCAATAATTCTCCCCGCAAATCGGTCATACTCCATCCCGCATTGCGCGATACGAGATGTGCCAATAGCGCCCAATGAATTTGTGGATGCTTTTGATAAAACGACAAATAGGCGCGCGTTCTGTCTATGTTGTCACGGTTGTGGGCGAGTGTCTCCTGTCTAATCCTCTCTACCGTCTTTTGATCTTGCGCTGGCAATGGTGCTGTCGCCGTACGGACTCTCCCCAAATTCATGGAAAGCGGCAGACGCGATGCATATTGGTACCACGACAAACCCATCGATGCTCTTCCCCCTCTCTTCCTTAGGCGATGTATTTTATCGGGAGGTGAATGAGTTGCGCGAAGTCCAGCAAGAAATTAATCGCATTCAAGCCTTTTTATTACAGCGCCAACAAGCGGATGGCACTTGGCGCTTTTGTTTGGAAAGCTCACCGATGACAGATTCTCACATGATCATCCTATTGCGCACGCTGGGTATTCATGATGAGCGTTTGATGGAGAAGCTCACTGCTCACATCACGTCTCTCCAACACGATAATGGGGCATGGAAGCTGTACCCTGACGAGCATGAAGGCCATCTGTCTACCACCATTGATTCGTATTACGCCCTTCTACTATCTGGCAAATACACGAAGGACGAACCGAGAATGGCTCTGGCTCGCTCGTTTATTTTGGAAAAGGGTGGGCTGACACACGCGAACATGCTGACCAAATTCTCTACAGCCTTGACAGGCCAATACCAGTGGCCCTCGCACTTTCTCGTTCCCGTCGAGATTGCTCTATTTCCCCCGAGCTTCCCTGTCAGCTTTTACGATTTTGTCGGGTACGCACGTGTCCATCTTGCCCCCATGATGATTGTGGCTGATCGCAAATATGTAAAAAAGCCTGACAATGCGCCAGACTTGTCCGATCTATACGCAGATGTACCTATCTCTCGCGGTCTATATCCGCATCGATTCCTAGAAAATTTCCTCAAAGAGGGGCAATCGTTCCTCGCCACTATCCATGATTCCTTGCAGCGTCTCCCCTTTTTACCCAGTCAACTACACAAGCTCGCCCTACGGCGCCTAGAACAATACATCCTGGCGCGAATCGAGCCGGACGGTACTCTGTACAATTATTCGACCTCTACCTTTTTCATGATTTTTGCGCTGCTCGCTCGAGGGTTTTCTCCGAAAGACCCACTCATCCAAAAAGCGATGCAGGGGCTTACAGATAGTGTCTACGTTTATGAAAACGGCGCACACTTGCAGCTGGCTACCTCAGCCGTCTGGGACACCGCGCTCTTGACTTCTTCTCTGCAAAAAAGCGGACTTTCTACCACACACCCCGCCATTCAAAAAGCAAACCGTTACCTTCTCCAAAAGCAGCAGCATACGTACGGTGACTGGAAAATTCGCAATCCAAAAGGAAAGCCTGGCGGTTGGGGCTTTTCTGACTACAACACCATGAACCCCGATATTGATGATACGACGGCAGCTCTGCGCTCTCTGCGCCTGCTCGCCCGTACGGATATAACAACAGCAGCCGCTTGGAAGCGCGGTCTCGAATGGCTCTTGTCCATGCAAAACGACGATGGGGGCTGGCCTGCTTTTGAACGAAATACAGACGCTGATTTCATTCGCCACCTGCCGATCGAAGGAGCCGATACCGTCAGTACAGATCCGTCCTCTGCCGATTTGACAGGGAGAACCTTAGAATTCCTCGGAAACGATGCCGGGCGTACACTGACTGACCCCCATGTAGAAAAAGGAGTCCGCTGGCTTCTCAACCATCAAGAAGCAAACGGCTCCTGGTATGGACGTTGGGGAATTGCTTACCTATACGGTACATGGGCTGCAATTACCGGGTTGATGGCGGTTGGCTTTTCCCCTACTGATCCCGCCATCCAAAAAGCGGTTGCGTGGCTGGTTGCCAACCAGAATCCCGACGGCGGCTGGGGTGAATCTTGCCAAAGCGACCAGAAAAAAACGTACGTCCCCCTCGGAGCAAGTACTCCCTCGCAGACGGCATGGGCAACCGATGCACTGATAGCCGTGTCGTCAAAGCCGACAGCAGAGCTACAACGCGGGATTCGCCATTTGCTCACTCACAATCAAGCAAATGACTGGACGACTCGCTACCCGACTGGCGGGGGACGTCCTGGCGGTACTTACTTTGCTTATCACAGCTATCGTTGGATTTGGCCGTTGCTGGCTCTCAGCCACTACCAGACGAAATACGCGAACACGTAAAAAACACTACTACCCTCTTCGCAAACCAAGGTCTAACGGCTGGAGAGGAACCTGGGGTGATAAAATTACGGCGTGTGGAGGCGTATCAAAAATGGAGTAGCAGGAAAGGACATCGGTGTCCCCAATCAGCACAATCGACGACTTAGTTACTCCACCAAAACTGAAATCACCGACGTCTATTTTTTTATTCGTCACCTTCATATTCATGGAACTTTTTCTCCTTTTCCTAAACTCGCGCCTATCCAAATAACGTATGCTGCTCGCACTGGTTCGGTCGCAAAAACAGGTATGAACACCCACTGGCCTACGACATACAATACAGAGAGGATCTCTCCCAAAAGGATGTGCCGAACATGCCAGCATTCGTTGGAGTCATTAATGTAAACAACGTGGGCGGCGTTTTCAATGTCGGAGACGTCCGTAAAATCGCACCTACCACTTACGCCAAAACCTTCGCGGGTGGAGGATCATTCAATTCTGGTACCAATCTGTCCTTTAAAATTCCACGTAGCGTCGTCTACGTCAATGAACAATCCGATAATGATATCCCGCTTTTTGTAGAAGAAACGAACGATTTCAGGGCAAAGGGACGCGATTTCGCATGAATTTTTTTGTGACGCAACATATCGTAATCAATTCGCTCAAAATCGAAGGCATTAGCAACTCTTCGGTGTGCCAAATAGGAAGCGCCGGGATTATTAAGCCCGTATCCAAGCTGTACAACACCGGCGGATTCACAGAGCCAGCTCCACAGGTGGGGCCGCTGCCCACAACCGGTTCGGAAGAATTCGTGCCCCTCATTCCATTGGTTCAGCCTTCGCTCATACGCCCTGGTATTCTTTCACGGCTTGGCTAATTCGTTGTATGCTAGATGAAGAAGGATGGTCGTCATGTACATGGATCCCGAAATGATGAAGTATTTGCAACAGTTACATGACTATATACAATTGCAAAGTAATAAGATCGAGAAATTGAAGGAAATGATTGAACAGCTGCAGCAAGATGTAAATGATCTCAAGGAAAAACAGATTCCTTCCGTCATCAAAAACGAGTACAAATTCGATTTGCTTAAGGTTGAGCGACTGGAAGGGACTCTCAATATCGGCTTAAACCCGAAAGGAAATGATGCAGGAATCGGTGATTTTTCCATCAATCAATCGATGGATGTCCCTAATCCGCACCAAAGCAATGCCCCACTTTTTGACCGTGTCCAGAAAGAAATTTATCAATATTTGGAGACAGATGCCTACCTCGTTCTTGAAAGAATCGAAACAGAGTGCAACTATCCACTGGATAACAATTATCGAGCCTTTATCTTGGATGACATAAAAAAACAGATCGATCAACGGATTAAGTATTACCTGAGCGACCTCCCTACCGATGAACTAGAACCAGAACAGCTCGATGTTTTCGTACAAAATACCGTCCAAAAAGTGAAACGGGATATCGACAAGACCTGCGAAACATTCCTGAAAAATTTGCCTCGTGAGGTGAACGAACCATGATGAGGTATCAAGTGATAAACGAAGCCATTTGTGTAAAGAGGGTCTCCGTCAGTGCCCTCACTTCTGCCGCTTCCTTGTTTATTGGGGACACACAGACAGTAGACCTCAGAGCGATTTATGAAACGCCACCCGAAAAAATGATTGTCGGAGCCACGATCCCGATTGATACTGCTATACCTGCTTCATAAGGAGGTTTGTCACCATGTACCGAAGGACCAGTCATGTCCGTAAGCTGGATGTTCTCTCGGTCGATACCTCATCTGTTCTGCAAATAGGTGATTCCCGGCAGATTGATGCTGTCGCGAACATATTAGCCGTCCAACGTGAACAGGCCATCTTCTATGAAAATGAATTTATGTTCGAGAATTACTCGGCCTTTTCCGTTCCGTTAACTCCCCCTAGTCTCTCTGATCCCATTTGCATTGATACGTTCCACGACTGTCCGTACATTTTCATTCGAAAAGTGGAAGTCCCTTTCTTAGCAGGATCGTCCGTCGTCCATGTTGGTTCGAACGAATCCATTACACTCGAAACGCGAGTCGTAAATATTCGTCACATTTTCCAAGACGAGCAAAAAACTAGAGGGAGGGGGTAAGCTGTGCCTTCTGTCATTGGAGCTGTCAATATCAATAGTAATTCGGGTACCGTTAACTTCGGAGATACGCTCAACATATCACCCAAAACAGCCGCCAAGACATTCTCCGGTTCAGGGGGCGGCAACACAGGTAACGTCGTCAATACACTCAATGGTGTCAACGCAACGAATACACTGGACCCCAATGTCGTCGATCAACCGATGTTTGGGAACATCTAATCCCCGCAGTGTTAATGTCTTCTCATTGACACTGTTTTTATTTTGGCTGAAAAACGAAACAAAAAAAGGAGGCACGAGGCCCCCTTACTACAATATTTCAATATACCCTTCTGTTCCATGCACGCGAATACGTTGCCCGTCTTTTATCAGCGTGGTAGCATTTTCCACGCCGACAACTGCTGGTAAGCCATATTCACGCGCGATAACTGCCCCATGGGTCATCAGTCCACCCACTTCGGTGACAAGACCTTTTATGGATACAAACAACGGTGTCCAGCCAGGATCAGTAAAGGAGGTGACTAATATATCTCCATCTTCTAGATCAGCATCTTCCATGTTTAAGATGACACGCGCTCTCCCCTCTATAACCCCGGAAGAAACAGGAAGACCTACAATCGCATTGGCGGGCAGATTTTCTCGTTTGTACTCACCTGCAATGATTTCACCATCAGACGTGATGACACGTGGAGGAGTCAGTTTTTCAAAAAACTTGTAATCGTCTTTTCGTTTGCTGATGATCTCATCATTCAATTTGTTTGTGCGTACGACCTCGTGAAGCTCTTCAAAAGTGAGATAGTAGATATCTTCTTTTTCATGAATAACGCGAGCTTGTATAAGTTGTTCGGCTTCTTTTAGTAAAGCCTGCTTATAAACGAAGTAGCGATTAATCATGCCGTATTTTGGATATTCCCTAAACCCACTGAAATTCCGGATGAGGTCGATCATTTGTTTGGTTTCTTTTGCTTTTTGTTCACCATCCGGTAATTGCTTCAATCGCGCTAATAGCTCTTGCTCTTTTTCCAAAGCTTCCTGTCGCCCTTGTTCGAATTTCCGCTTGCCAGCATTTGGCTCAAAGTTTTTGATGTTACCTAGAATCATGGGGACAAGCGTCATTGGTTTTTCACTCCAACGCGTTTTCGTTATATCGATTTCTCCGGCACATCTCATTCCGTATTTCGTGAGATAAGCATTGATGGCGTCTTGCGTTTCCTGTCCACCTTCAAACTGAACCAGTTCATCCAAAAAGTTATCCTTTTTTACATGTTGTAAAAAGTCAATGACTTCTGGATAAGGACGAACCACATCTGCAACACCCATTAGCGCTAATCCCATTTCCGAAGTAATATTATTTGGCACAGACTGCGAAAGTGTGTCTGCTACGTTTTTTTCCCCCAACCACTCGTTCATTTTTTCATTGATCCATTTTGAAGCATTCATAGCAGCCGTAATCACACCGATGGTTTGTGGATCAAATAACATCTTCTTTAATTGCTGGATGTCTTCTCGAATAAATTCAAACAAATCTGGTCCTGATTTCTTTTGAATGCTATGCTTTAACTCTTCGATTGATGTTTGACTACGCTTTATCAAATCAGAAACAATGCTCGGATCGTTTTCGAATTGTTCTTGAAAACCCAAAGACGACATACCTTTATTGCTTTTACCCGGACTCTGCTCTTTTTTACTTACTGGTAACGATTGTATAAAATCTCCTCGCTCGATTACGGTCATAAGCGCATCTTTTATAAGCGGATCGGATTGTCCCAGGGTATCTACTATGATTTGTCTGCTGTCAGGTGAAGCTAGCATATTTGTCACATCAACAAACAACCTTCCACCCGCTTTGCGCATAGGTGCAGGAGTCGTTAACAGGAAAAAAGACAGTCCCAATGGTTTCATGGGGTCGGTCATCATTTGTTGATGACCAACAGATACATAGACATGATTTTCTTGATCATTCGCTTCAGGAATGGGATATAAAGTCGTGATTGGACGACTCTGGACGATAGAAAAAGTATGATCAACCAAACACCATTCGATATCTTGTGGGCAACCAAAATAAGCTTCGATCTGTCTTCCGATACGCGCCAGTTGTAAAATTTGTTGTTCCGTAAGTGTTTGGGTCTTTTGCTGATCAGGATCAATCTCCTGTGTCTTCGTTCCGCCTTCTTTTCGTCCATAGATAGCCAATTTTTTGGTCGCTATCCTCTTATCGACGATTTCCCCTTCCTGCACTTTATAACAATCAGCAGATACCAAACCAGAGACCAGTGCTTCTCCAAGCCCATAGCTGGCATCGATGGATAGCAACTTCCGGTTGGATGTAATTGGATCAGCGGTAAATAAAATCCCGGAAGCCTGTGGGAAAACCATTCTTTGAACGATAACGGATAAATAAACGTGACTGTGGTCAAATCCATTTTGCATACGGTAAATTACCGCGCGATCCGTAAATAGGGAAGCCCAACATTTGCTGATATGCTGCAAGATTGCTTCTTTGCCGATGATATTTAAATAGGTGTCCTGTTGACCTGCACATGAGGCATGTGGTAAATCTTCAGCAGTCGCACTAGAACGCACTGCATAAGCATGTTCCTCTCCGAATTGGGAGAGATAGTGAGTAACGGCTTTCACAACATCGGAAGGAATTTCTACTTCCATAATGATTTGGCGAATCTTCCTGCTGATTTCACCAATTTGATCTCGATCTTGTACTTTTAACATGGTTAGTCGAGCCAACAAAGTATGATACGTTTCGTTTTGTTCGATGGCCTTTTGATACCCTACTGTTGTAATACAAAATCCTTCTGGTACTTGTATTCCTTGAATTTTTGATAATTCCCCTAAATGTAACCCTTTTCCGCCAACGAGCAAAAGCTGTGTTTTTTCCATTTCCTGAAAACCGAGAACCAAAGAACTCATTCAATATCTCTCCTAACCATTAAATTGAGAAAAAGCATTTGACAAGAGTTCACCAGCATGGTACGATTAAAGTGTAAGATGCAATTATTATGTCTACATAGATACAAACAGTCGTGAACTGATTATATCATCGCGTCTGTTTATGTGCAATAAAAAAGAACCCGGAAGAAATGTCCAGGTTCTTTTTTGATTTTCCACGAATGAAACTGTCCTGCACATCCACTTTTTACAAGCTCGCTTTAAATGTTGTTTTTCGTTCGTTCGCAGCTCCATCACGCATCAAATAGATTTCTAACACCCCATCCTGATACTGGGCCCTCATCCCTTTTGAACTAACGAAAACCGGTAGAGCCAGCTTGCGATAAAAGGGGCCGTAGCTTCTTTCCCCTTGTGTACGAAGCCCCTGATGCTCACTTTCTTTGATGATCCCCTTGACCTCCAGCAACCGTTGGTCGGAGAGGGTAATCTCCAGACTATCGCGATCGAAGCCCGGGAGTTCACAGGAAATAATGACCATTTGCTCTGATTGGAAGATATCCGAGACGGGGGAAAAATGCGAATCGTCTACCTGCCCGAAACGCATCGATTTTTCCTTTGTCTTTTTTTTCCCCTTTTTCACGGGTGGTACATTTGGCGCGGCGGCGGTGGCCGTCTTTTGTGCTGCTTGCTTATTGAGCGTCGCGATATTCTCCCAAAAGTTCGTGTCCAGCATCTGTCCCATCTGGCTCAATGCTTTCCATGGATGATCTGGGTCAAAGCCGAGCTTGGACAAACTTTCGGATGCTTTTTGCAACTGCTTCATGGTCTCTTGCAGGTTTTTCATAACTTCCGCACTCCCTTCCCAGCACAGGCAAGACTGTCTATGTACGTTAGAATATGTGCTTTTGCCTGGGGGGTGTGCTCAAGATCAACCAGTTTGCCCGATGTCAGCACTATCTGTCGCCGGTGCAGGCGGGGCCAAAATATCGGGTGGTGGCATATTACTATCCGTCGGCTCAGGATTGCGTTCGCCGCCATTTCCATCTGGTGTTACAGGCTCCTGTGTTGGTTCTGGAGCCGTATTTGGTGGTGGTGTAGCTGGTTTTTGTGTTTTGGGCTGCTCTTTTGTACCTGTCGTGGGCTTGGGGTTCGGAGCTGGTGTTCTCTTCTCCGCTTTCATTTCGACCTTGGCTACTTCTGCTACAGCTGCATCACTGAGCTGTTCGCCAGATCCAGCTGCTCCCACTTCTGTTTGCAGGGCAGTTCGAACAGCTTGCATGTTCTCCCTCGGCCATAAGGAATACGGAGAGCTCCAGATCGCCCCATTATCCAAAGTAACCATGTTGCTTGACGAAAAACTGGCAAAATCGAGTGCCAATCCTTTTATTTGGTCTTTCGACAGATCGGTTTTGATATGCTGACCAACGGTATCCAGTACGGCTGTCAAACTCGATAATCCATCCATGGACATGCTCTTTTCTGCTACAGCACGAATCACCTGCTGCTGTCTGCGATTGCGATCGAAGTCGCTCGAGTTGTAAGCGTCTCCACGTCTGTCGATGCGATGACGGACGAAGCCAAGTGCCTGTTCTCCGTTCAATACTTGTTTCCCTTTTTTCAAACTTCGGTATACACCTTGCTTCGGCAATTCGTATACGAGATCGCGATCTACGTCAACCGTAATCCCGCCCAGCTTGTCAATGACCGCTGTAAAGCCCTCAAAGTCAAGCTGCACGTAATGCTCAACCGAGATCCCCAGCATGTGATTCAATGTCTTTTTGAGCATCGTCATGCCATTTTCTGTAACAGGCTTCCCTTTGATTTCCGAATCTTTCCTGATATTTTCCCCTAATGCAAATACTTCATTAACCTTGTGATAGCCTGGATATCCTGGGATTTGAACGCGGGTATCACGTGGCAACGATACCATGCTCAGCTTTTGCGTAACCGGATTGGCGACTGCGACGACCAGAACATCCGTGTTTAACATACCGATGTTTTTGCGCGTGTCCACCCCGACGATGGCGAAGGCGATTGATTTCTTTTGTTCGTACGGCTTTTCCACCACGGGTTGATCCGGTAGCTTGTACGGGTCTACCGTTACAACGTCCAGTGTCTTGTCTAACTGGTTGAGGGCGAAGCCTGCTCCTACAGCCAACAAACAGAGGAATAAGCAACCCACCAAGAGCAGATACATCCGCTTGCTTCGCTGACCACGCTTGATCCGTTTACGCGGCTGTTTTGCAGGAGCTTGAGGCTTGTCATTCTTGGCTTGCACGTTCGGTTCACTCCTTTTTAAAATCACGGGGTCCATAGTGCTTTGGGCTTTTCATTTTTCAATATATTCTGGAAAACTTTCGTCCCATTTTACCACAATTTGCTGTCAAAATGTAGAATTCTGCCGATTCAACTCGATCGGTTTTCCCTGAGAGTTCTTGCACTTGCGAATCGAAACAGGTAGTCTAAAACTGAGGAAAATCGGATAGATGAATAAGGGAATCGGAGGGACTTGAGAGTGGAACACATACAGGTGCTGATCGCAGGTGGCGGCATCGCAGGGTTGTCCGCAGCAATATGGTGCCACCGATTAGGTCTTTCTTGTCTTCTTATCGAAAAAACGGATAGACTCGGCGGCCAATTGCATCACATTTACAACGAGATTACCGACTTTCCGCCCCTTGTATATGACCAGGGAGCTGCCCTTGTAAAGGTACTGATCGCACATCCTTTCATCCAGCAGCCAAACATACGATTGAACGAAGCCATTCTTTCCATTGATCGGGAAACGAAACAGGTAATTACTTCGAAATCCGTTTATCGTGTCGACTATCTACTCATCGCCACAGGAGTTGGCTGGAACGAAATACCAGCTCTAGCTGATTGTCCGAGCGTCCTGTCGCCTTGGTTTTCTACAACTGCCCAAGCGCACACCATCGCCGGGCAAGATATCGCCGTTATTGGCGGAGGAGATCGTGCATTAGAGAGTGCAGCAAATTTGAGTTTCCATGCCCGACATGTTTATCTATTGGTTCGGAGCAGTGAGTGGCGTGCTCGTCCCGAATGGCAAAAGAAAATCACAGGCCTCCCCAACATCCAAGTCCTGTGGGAAACACAAGTAAGTGACTATCAGCACGAAGAGGCACGGACGGTTCTGACACTCACCTCTACACGCACAGGCAATCCAGAGACGATCGCAGTCGATTGGATTCTGCCACGAATTGGTGTTCATGGAAACACAGCTGGTTTCGATGGCTTGGACATGTTTGGCGATGACTATTTGCAAACAGATTCGTCTCAACGAGTCAACTCTCCATGGATATACGCAGTCGGAGACGTGAACAACGGAGCCGCTTATGCGAGTTTGTCACTGGCAGTTGGTCAAGCGATGAAGGCGGTCAAACATATTTCCTTGCAAATTCAAAACAACAGATCAATGAGCCTGTAGAAGGAGAGCTTTGCATGTACGCTTTTTATGACGATTTCGGCTTACCTGTCAAGCTAACCTTTTCCCCCGAAGAGTATCGTAACCACCAAGCAGGTCACGTGCTGATCTTCGCTTTTTATCAAGGAAAGCTGTTATTTACTCGCCATCGTACACGGGGTGTGGAGCTCCCAGGGGGAAAAGTAGAAGCAGGTGAAAATAGCCTGGCAGCAGCAGTTCGTGAAGTCTATGAAGAAACCGGCGCCATTCTGGAAGGGATTGAGCGCATCGGACAGTACACCATCGACGACTCGATGCGAAAAGACATTTATATCGCCAAGGTAGCGCATTATACAAACCAGCCAAGCGGCCGAGACGTGCTTGCCACCATTGTGTTTGCGGATATTCCGCGAGATGTAAAAGGCAATCAGGAGTTTAGTCGCATTCTGCAAGATGATGTGTATCCACTCACACTCGATCGAGCCCTACGTCATCCCTTCGCGGAGTCCTAGCCATCATAAACAGGCTCGTCCCTGTCGCTCCTCGGCATTGTATCCGGTGAGAATGACCGACAGAGACAGCCTGTTTATTGTTTTTCCTTTTCCTTCTTTCCCGACAACACACGCTTGACGAGCTCATTTGGATCAAAGCCATACTTTTCGATAGCTCTCTCTCGTTGTACCTCGTGTACCGTTTCAGGTTCTATTCCCAATACCTCTGATATTTGCCGCCATCCTTTCGTCTCGCTGTCTTTTGTCCCTTGTCCTTGCTGCTCGACCTGCTTGGGCTTCAAGAAAAAGATCGCAAGCACAGCGAAAACGAGCGATAAACCTGCGATTGATAGAAACATGACCGCCCGAGAAATCCCAAGCAACCAAGTAAAAATAGGTGGGCCGATCGCAACACCGATAAAACGGACTCCGCTATACAAAGAAGTAATCATGCCCCGCTCTGTTTTTTGCACGGCCCCAACGATCATGGAGTTCAAGCAAGGTAAAATCATCCCCGTCCCCATGCTGCCGATGACCAAAATACCAATTAGGACATAAGCCCCTTTGACAAAGCTAGCCAGAATGTAAGACGTAGCCAGCAAAAACATGCCGATAATCACAAACAGACGCATCAGCTTCAGCTTCTTTTTGATGATGATTCCTGTTACATACGCCGCTATACTCATCACGAGCAAGGGAATCGCCAAAAAGAAGCCTTTGATGACACCATCGATCTTGTATTTTTCTTCCAATAAATCAGACAGGTAAAACAGTACCCCAAACAACGTGAACAAGCAGATGCTACCAATAAAAAATGCAGGGACAAGCCATTTTCCATGCTGTTTAAACACTTGCGCGATCGAATGCATGTACTGCTTGATGGGGAGCGGCTCCTTATCCTGTTTCTTTTCCTTGGTCAGAAATAAAAACATCAGGAGAACGACACCGCAAATAATCGGAAAAGCTAAAAAGACCATGTACCAAGAAATGAGAGCAAGCAAGGAGCCAAAAATCGGACTTAATACTTTTCCCATCCCGTTTGATGTCTCCAAAAGCCCCAATGCCCTACTCTCCGAAGCGCCATCGAACAGATCCCCTACCAATGCCATCGCGATGGGAGCTGTCCCGGCTGCCCCGATCCCCTGCAAGACACGCCCTCCCATGATAGCCATATAAGGTTGATCCAGCCACAGAGCAGCAAGCCCTGCGACCAAACCACCCAGACCGTACAGGGCAAGGGAGATGATAATGACAATTTTTCTCCCAAATCGATCTGACAAATAGCCGGCAAAAGGGATAACCATACCTGCTGCAATCGAAAAAGCAGTGATTAACAAGCTCGTCTGTAAAGCCGTGAGCTTCATTTCCATCTTCATTGTAGGTAGTACAGGAATCAGCATCGAGTTGCCCAGCACCATCACTAATGGAACCCCGACAAGCCCAATCAGGTTTTTCGCATTTTGTGCCATACGAAACTCCTTGTCTTACGCATAAGCGCTACCGTCCCAGCGCAACGCGTTAATAATCTCCCAATCAGGCTCGACGCCAATTCCAACGCCAGCTGGTAGCGTCACTTCGCCATTTATGGGTCGTAGCGGAAACAATTGTGTAAACGGGTTCTCCATGACATCCCATTCGACAGGCTCAATCGGATGGCTATCCATCTTGGTCCATGCCAGCAAGCAAGCTTGTGCAAATAACGTATACACTCGTGCCAGCGAACCGTCAAAGGAATGTGGAGACACGCGATAGCCAAACTGACGGGCCATTTGTAGATGCGTTCGATAATCGTCAATGCCCTCTGTATGCATCAGGTCAGGCTGAGCAATATCGATGGCGCCACCCTCATACAAGGGCAAAAACTGTGCGCAACGAATCAAGTTTTCTCCACCAGCAAGTGGAATGGATATGGACGAACGAAGCTTAACATACTCGTTTGTACGATCCATGGGCATCGGCTCCTCCAGCCAAAGCCAATTGCCATAACGGGAAAAAAGCCCTTCCCACTTCCTTGCAGTCGCACAGTCGTAGCTCTGATTGGCATCTACCGCTACATGAACTTGTTCAGGAAGCAAATTCATCAGTTTTTCGATGTGCGTCTGATCCTCTTGAACAGAGCGCCCGCCAATCTTTACTTTCACCATCTTGAAGCCATCGTCGACTTGCTGGATGACTTGCTTCCATGACTGTTGCATCCAGTCTTCTGTTTCACGGTAGGATTGGAGGGAGGCATATACCGGGATGCCTGAATGTATCTGGCCTCCCCATAGTTGACACACAGATAGCCCCGCCGCTTTCGCCAAAATTTCCGTAAGTGCCATACTGACACCTGAAGCCGAACGCTGATGCCACTTTCCTACGACATCGACAATGGCTACTCTGTTATCCACCTGCTTACCCAGCAAGTACGGAATGATGCGCTCACAAAAGCCCTTGTGAAGCGTCGGCAGCCAATCGATAATTTCTCCCCAGCCATCTATACCAGCCCGTGTGATAATCCGAATGAGATAACTGCTTCGATAACGCTTATACCCATTCGCATCACCGTAAGCTTGCGATAGACGATGAAGTAGTGGATACGTTTCCACGCGCTCAATTTGTAGGTCCAAGACCGCTACCTGCTCATGAGTAGTCATCCATGCCCTCTCGTTCTGCTTGCTCTCCCTCGTAATCATCATAGGAGAGGAAGTTTCCTTTCCCTTCTCCTTTTCTCATGTACTCCTCATACGTCCCGCTTCTCATAAAATGCACACTATCCGGTCCGTGATAGCCTTCAATATCGGTATAACCGATTTCCTCTACGGCTTCTACAAAGCCATCCGGCTCATTGCTCTCGATATACATTTCATCATAATCCGTTTTGTCGGGTTCCTGGTACGAGAAAGGCGTGCTGGATGTCCCCCAAGACTCGACAATTTGCCAAGCATCCTCACCGTCAAATCCGTTCTGTCCTTCTTTTTCATCCAAAGATGTACGTCCGAACGGCGGCTGCAAAAACTGTTCCTCAATCGGACGTGAATCGTTGACTGAGGGCGCTGGTGCATGCTCCTTGCACGTTTGTGCCTGAGGCAGTGCTTCGAGTCGCTCCACAGGTATTTGCTCTCCACAGACCGTACACAGTCCGTAGGTGCCTTCCTCCATACGCAGTAGCGCCTGATCAATCTCTTTCAATGTCTCACGATCGAGACTATCTAGGGCCAAATCTTTTTCCCGTTCAAACATCTCACTGCCGATATCTGCCGGATGATTATCGTACATGGCAAACTCCTGCAAAGAGGTTGTCATCGGTTCTCTCATGCCATAATGGTCCTGTACGCGGTCTTCCAGTTCCTTTTTCTGTTCCAGCAGCTTTTCCCGGAAGCTGGTCACCATCTTTTGGTCCACGCTGTACACCACCTTTGTTTGGTTTCCTCAACAGGTAGTATGTCTTGGTCGCGAAGGAAATATGACCAATAAAACGGCCATGACCGTTTTGTTGGTCCGCATGAGTTCATATCCACCTTTATGAAAATATCGAGATGTTTTTCACAGCAAAAAACCTGCCATCCCCAAAGGGAATGACAGGTTGATCAACCGATTTTTATTCTGCTACATGTGCGTAGTGTTGTTCTACGATATCCGCGCAACGTACGCAGAGTGACGCGTGCGACTCGCGAGTACCAACATCAGGTTTCACTACGCGGCAACGCTCGCATTTTCCACCGTCTGCGGCTGAGACCACAGCAGCAATGCCTTCGAGTTGTACTGCTTCTGCTGGAGCAGACCCGCTGTGTACATCCACGTGAGCCACGATGAACAGGTCAGCCAGATCGACCATTGCTGCCAATGTTTTCGCAACTTCTTCCGTTTGTGGGTACAGAGCTACCTTCGCATCAACGGAATTACCGAACACCTTGTTGCGGCGCGCTTCTTCCATGGCTTTGAGTACCTCGTCTCGGATCGCCAGGAACGCATCCCACTTGCTCTCTGCTTCTGCTGCAAAGCTGAGATGTTGTTCGTCGCCTTCTGGCATATCCGTCAACTGCACACTCTTCTCTTCCACGCCTGGAATGAACGCCCACACCTCATCAGCTGTATGAGGCAACAGTGGAGCAACCAGCTTCACCAGACTGAGCAAGCAATCGTACATCACTGTCTGTGCAGCGCGTCGTTTCAAACTATCTGGCGCTTCTACATACAAGCGATCCTTGCAAATATCCAGATAGAACGCGGACAAGTCAATGACGCAGAAGTTGTGCACCGCATGGAAAACGGTGTGGAACTGATATTCATCATACGCTTTGCGCGTACGCTTCGCGACTTTTGCTGCTTTCGCCAGAACATAACGATCCAGCTCGCCCAGCTCTTCATATGCTACGCGGTCTGTTGCAGGATTGAATCCATCCAGGTTGCCCAACAGGAAGCGGAACGTATTGCGGATTTTGCGATATACCTCAGCGATCTGATTCAGAATCGCATCGGAAATGCGCACATCTGCCTGATAGTCAACAGAAGCTACCCACAGACGCAAGATATCTGCGCCCATCTTGTCAATAACTTGTTGAGGCACGATGACGTTACCGAGGGATTTGGACATTTTGCGTCCTTCTCCATCCAATGCAAAGCCGTGGCTCAGGACGGATTTATAAGGAGCTGTGCCATATACGGCAACACCTGTCGAGAGAGAAGAGTTGAACCAGCCACGATACTGGTCAGAGCCTTCCAGATACATGTCAGCCGGCCAAGCAATGCCTCTTTCGCGCAAAACAGCCTGGTGGCTGGAACCGGAGTCGAACCAAACGTCCATAATATCCGTTTCTTTGCGGAATTCCTTGCAATCGCATTTGGTGCAAGAAAGCCCTTCTGGAACCAGCTCATTTGCTTCACGGGAGAACCATACTTTCGATCCTTCTTTGCGGAACAGATCAGCAACATGGGTGATCGTCGTGTCGTTAATGATCGGTTCGTTACACGATTTGCAATAGAAGATTGGAATCGGTACACCCCATACACGCTGACGGGAAATGCACCAGTCGCCACGATCTGCAATCATGTTTGCCAGACGAGTTTCTCCCCAATGAGGAATCCATTTTACATTTTTAATCGCTTCGAGCATTTGCTCACGGAATCCGTCGATAGACGCGAACCATTGCTCTGTCGCCCGATAGATAACCGGTTTTTTCGTACGCCAGTCATGTGGGTAGGAGTGCGTGAAGAAATTGAGCTTCAAGAGTGCTCCGGTTTCTTTCAGCTTCTCTGTAATCACTTTGTTGGCATCTTCGTAGAACAGACCTTCAAAGCCTGGAGCTTCATTGGTCATTTTACCTTCGTGATCCACTGGGCAAAGGACGCCCAAATTGTATTTTTGACCAATGTTAAAGTCATCTTCCCCGTGTCCTGGAGCAGTATGAACGCAACCAGTACCTGCATCCAAGGTTACATGCTCACCCAGGATGAGTGGAGACTTGCGATCGTAGAATGGATGCTGAGTTTCTACGCCTTCCAGTTCTTGACCTTTAAAGGTCTCGAGAATCTCTACGCCTTCCCAGCCAATTTCTTTGCTCGCGGCTTCAATCAGACCGTTGGCTACCAGGAATTTGCGGCCATCTACCTTCACTACGTTGTACTCAAGTTCAGGATGCAGGCTGATTGCAAGGTTTGCTGGCAATGTCCACGGAGTCGTTGTCCAGATAACAACGCCTGTTTCTGTGTCCAGCTTGCCTTTTCCATCTGCTACCTGGAAGCTGACGTAAATAGAAGGAGAGCGCTTATCTTTGTATTCGATTTCTGCGTCAGCCAGAGCCGTCTCAGAAGACGGAGACCAGTACACGCAGCGCAGTCCTTTGTAAATATAACCCTTTTTCGCCATTTCACCGAATACGCGAATTTGGTTGGCTTCATACTCAGGCAGGAGTGTCACATAAGGGTTTTCCCAATCTCCGCGAACACCCAGACGCTTGAATTGGTCGCGTTGCTTGTCGATGTAGGACCACGCATACTCTTCACAGCGCTGGCGGAAATCGTTCACTTCGATGCTACGACGATCCAACCCTTGTGCATTGATGATCGCTTGTTCAATCGGCAAACCATGTGTATCCCAACCTGGGATGTACGGCGCATAAAATCCTGCCATGGATTTGTAGCGAACGATGAAGTCCTTGAGGATTTTGTTCAGTGCGTGACCGATATGGATATCTCCATTCGCATACGGAGGGCCATCATGCAAGACAAAAGACGGGCGGTCTTTTGTACGATCTAGCACTTGTTGATAAATATTTTGCTCTTCCCATACCGCTTGCATCTGTGGCTCGCGGCTTGGCAAATTTCCGCGCATAGGGAAATCTGTTTTTGGTAGCGCTAAGGTTTTGCTGTAATCCATGGCCTGATTCACTCCTTAAATAAATAAAAGCTTTCACTCATCCCCAAAAAGGGACGAGAGAAAGCTCCCGTGGTACCACCCTGATTGAACAAACCCGTACGACAAAAAAGCCTGCATCGGATTCGTTCCACTTCACTCATTCGTAACGGGAATGACGCGCTCACTTACTCACCTGTTTAACCATCAAGGTTTTCTGGGCTTTCGGATATTGAACTCCCGGGTGATTTTCTGTGAAAGCAACTGGCCGGGTTTTCACCTTTTCCCGACTCTCTAGGCAGTGCTGGCTCACGTACTCTTCCCGTTCATCGTCTATGATTTGTATAAGCCTGTTCAACTACTATAAGTGCTTTATTTCGAAAAAGTTGTCTTTCATTATAATACCATCATTGCTCGAACGTCAATGATTTATTCAACCGTTACAGGAGAATCAACTTGTGGCTGTTCAATGTTATCCCAATCGCCATTCTCCAGCATTTCCAACTGTGCTTCCAAAAGCGTCCGAAAGCGCATACGGTAAACCGAAGCACGTTTTTTTAATTCTTCGATTTCGATTGCGATTTTGCGTGACTTCGCCAATGCTTCATTGACGATTCGGTCTGCATTTTTCTCGGATTCCTTTAAGATGAGCTGCGCTTCCTTGCGGGCATTCGACTTCACGTCTTCCGCTGTCTCCTGCGCGACCAGAATCGACTTGCTCAAATTTTCTTCCAAGCTCTTATAGTAATCTACGCGCTCATTCAGAATGGCTACGCGCTCTTCCTGTTCTTTTTTCTCTTTTATCAAGAGCTCAAAATCTTTGATCACCTGATCGAGAAACTCGTTCACTTCGTCAATGTTATACCCACGAAAGCCTGTGCTGAATTCCTTATTGTGTATATCCAACGGCGTTAATGGCACATGAACCCCCCACTTTTCCCGATAATTCGTCTTCAATCATTTCGACAGGATTAGCTGTGTTTCCTGCCGTATTTTACAATTTTTTGCGCTTTGGTCCATCTTATGTAACCAGTCCGACAATCATGCGAAGTCTTCCGCTGCGTGTTGGACCTGCTACCTCAAGAATTTTGAACCGACCATAACCTGCAAGAGATACCATATCACCCATCTCGAGTTGATAAGATGGGTCTTCGATTACTTTCCAGTTGATTTTTACTTTTCCTGCTCGAATTGGCACCAGTGCTTTTGCGCGAGACATATTGTGTACTTCTCCGATGATCGCGTCAATTCGCGGTGATGGCACGGTGATCGTTTTCTCTACAAACTTGGGTGCTGGTGGTGTAAACGCCTCCCATGCTACCCGCTCAAATTGAACAGATGTCCGATGAATTTGCGTCACCTGTGCACAAACAAAATCAGCGACTTCCTCTGCTACAATCGCGTAGCTGCCAGCTGAATCTGTTAGCATATCTCCGAATTTCTCCCGCTTCATCCCGACGCCCAGCATCGCCCCCATCACATCTCGATGCTCCAGCACATGAAAGCGCTGATCACCCTTGATTGCCAATAAGGTAAGCCGATAATCCTCAGGCTCGACTGGGAGGTACTCCGGATGGATGATGATACGTACACGCTCGGCACCCTCGTAGCCTCCATAAGGAGAAACCTTTACATCGCTTACTTGTGAAGATAGACTCTGAAAAATCATCAACTGCCTAGGGTCTACAAAATCAGTAAGGCGCATGGCCTGCTTCCGCTCTACTTGCGTCAGCATTTCCAGCGCCCGTTCAACAAAGGGACGTTCTTCTTTTGAAAAATGGTCAAATATGCTCATCGTTTCACTCGCCTACAGAATTTGTCGCAAAATGGCGTATAGGCCAGATTGGGCAAAGTGCAGTGCCATCAATGCGACAATCGGGGAGATATCGATGAACCCGAGCGGTGGAATAAACCGGCGAAATGGTGCCAAATATGGCTCAACCAGTCTTTCCAGTAACTGACCGATGCCTGTACCTCTCATTTGAGGAACCCAAGACATCAAAATGTAAGCAATAATCATGTATTGATATACCGTAAAGGCAAAATCTAAAATATCCACGACAACTTTCATTAGCTCACCCTTTTATATTCGTCTTAATTGGCTACTCTTCCAACACACTGGAAATCGTACCCTGAATATCTACATGGTCAGGCGTGCACACGAAGATCGTGTCTCCGACCTTTTGGATATCGCCGTTTAATGCATAGACCGTCCCGCTCAAAAAGTCGATAATTCTCTTGGCTTGGTCTTTTTCCACGCGATGGAGGTTGACCACAACGGGTCTACGATGACGCAGGTTGTCTGCGATATCCTGTGCGTCACTGTAATGACGGGGTTCACAGAGAATCAAACGGATTCCCTCCTTTTCCCGTGCTTGAAACGGTACCACGTTATTAGCTCGACCCGTCGGCTGGCGTTTGTGCGAGGATTCTTGCTCTTCTCTTTCCTCTTCCACCGTTGTTGTCTCTTCGATGTATTCCTCGTTTTCTAACCCCAGAAACCCCATCAATTTATTCATAACACCCATACTCTTCCTCCTCTCTTACTCCGTGGTTTGGTCTGTTTTCCTTTACTCCGGCTTGACCAATACCGACCCCAACCGAATATATGTAGCTCCTTCTTCAATGGCCACTTCAAAATCACTAGACATGCCCATAGACAGCTCTTCCACCTGTGCGTGCGGGAATGCCATTTCGTTAATCCGTTGCTTCCACTCATAGAGGCCACGGAACACCTGTCTGGCTTCCTCTTGGGTTTCGACAACAGGCGCCATCGTCATTAATCCGACGATACTTATATGTTTCATATTACTGGTTTCGCGCAAAAAAGCCAATACGTCATTGGGACTAAGCCCAAATTTTGTCTCTTCGCCGGATATATTGATCTGCAAAAAGCATTTTACGACATGATCCAACGCTTCACCGCGTCGATTCAGCTCTTGTGCCAAAGAAAGCCGGTCCAGAGAATGGATGTACGGGAATCGTCCTACGACTTCTTTTGCCTTGTTTGTCTGGAGGTGTCCGATAAAATGCCAGATCCCTTTATCGCCGTGTAGCTGGTGCTTGGGCAAGGCATCCTGCACACGATTTTCCCCGATATTCTCTACGCCTACAGCGAGCAAGTCCCCAATGGCATCTGCGTCGACATACTTGGTCACAGCAATAATTTTTACTTCCTCACGTTTGCGGTTCGCCCGATCGCAAGCAGCCTGAATTCTTGCTTCAATGGATTGCAGTCGTTCTTTTAACAGTTCTTGTTCCTTGGTCATAACGAACCCTTCCCTTTCTTCTACAGGTTTTCCTTCCAGCCGATATAGGAAGCCATGCGTCCGGTAGTCCCTTGTATCCCAGCTTCCTTGCGATGAGAGAAAAACAAGTCTGTTCTGCAGCTTGTACACCAATCCGTGGATAAAATATTCCCTGAAGAAATTCCTGCTTCGAGCAATATCTCTGTGTTCAGCTGACGAAGGTCCAGCATATACCGCTCTCCTGTCGAGGAGTTTACTGCTTTTTCCCAATCGGCTGCACAAGTGCGTACTTGCGTCATGATTCGCTCATCGACTTCATAGCAACAGCCGCCAATGGATGGGCCAATTGCGACGCGGATACCCTCTGGCTTTGCTTGATAGTGCTTCGTCATTGCCTTCACCATTTCCTCGGCAATACGGCCCACTGTCCCCTTCCAGCCTGCGTGCGCAAGTCCGATTGCTCCCGATTGGGGATCTAGAAAATAGAGAGGAACGCAATCTGCATAAAACGAGGTCAGCATGACTCCTTTTTCAAGGGTAAACAATCCATCCGTTGCAGCTATGACGTCCTCCAGACTTTCTTTTCCCGCACCGCCTGCTGTGACCTGGCATACCCGATTCCCGTGCACTTGGTCGGCGCATGTCCACGCTGTAAAAGACATCCCGACTTGTTCTGCTAGCTTGCGTCTATTGGCTACTACGTTCGCAGATTCATCACCCACATGCAACCCCATATTAAAAGACCCGTACGGTTGTTCACTTTCCCCGCCTGAGCGAATAGTAAACCCCGCCACTAAGCCAGGAAATTGTTGCTCCCACTCTGTTACCGATAAGATTGACTTATCCTCTACCCTGACAAATGGTTCTCTCATGTTGTCACCTTCCTCATATGGCTAATCATACCATAGCCGAAAAGAAAAGAAAGGCTATCCGTGCCTTTCTCCCTTTACGCATTAGTATTCTTCTCCACCTGAAGTTTTCACTTCAACTTTAAGTGCTTCTTCCATCCGAACAAGCACCACATCTTTCCCGATCTTCACAATATTGCGCCAGGGTATGACATAATCGTTCCCGGCAGAAAAGAAGCCGAGAAACTTGCCTGGTCCCGGTACGACGATAGCCTCTACACGACCGTGACGCAGATCGATCTCCAAATCTGAAATTTGCCCAAGCCGTTTCCCATCGAGAATATTTACCACTTCTTTGGTCTGGAAGTCAGAGATTTTTACCATTCTTCCTCACCTTCTTTTCTCCGTTACTTTCAGTATATGAGTCCACCGAGGAATATGTCCGCTTCTTTGCCAAAAAGTAAGGCGATTGAAAACTAACTTTTCCGCTCGTACAAAAAACCCGAACGGTACAAGACCGCCGGGTCGCCTATTTGGTTTCTCCTTACGATTGAACGTGCTTTTGCATATGGGCAATTGCCGCTTTTTCTAATCGAGAGACCTGTGCCTGTGAGATACCGATTTCCTCTGCTACTTCCATTTGCGTTTTTCCTTCGTAAAAGCGCATGGATAATATCATTTTTTCTCGGTCACCTAGCCGCTGCATTCCCTCACGAAGCGCAATTTCTTCTACCCACGTGACATCTTTGTTCTTCTCGTCACTAATCTGATCCATGACGTAAATCGGATCGCCGCCATCCTGATAAATCGGTTCAAACAAAGAAACCGGATCTTGGATCGCATCGAGTGCAAACACAACGTCTTCTTTGGCTACGTTCAATTCCTGAGAAATCTCGATAATGGTAGGCTCTCGCGAATGTTTGTTGGTCAGATTATCACGCACCTGCAAGGCCTTGTACGCGATGTCTCGCAAAGAACGGGAAACGCGAATCGGATTGTTGTCCCGTAAATAGCGTCGAATTTCTCCAATGATCATCGGTACGGCATACGTGGAAAACTTCACATTTTGTCCGAGATCAAAGTTGTCGATCGCTTTCATCAATCCGATGCAGCCCACTTGAAACAAGTCATCCACGAATTCTCCGCGATTGTTGAACCGTTGAATTACGCTAAGCACCAGTCGCAAGTTGCCGTTGACCAGCTTCTCGCGGGCAGCCAGCTCCCCACTTTGCAGGCGCTCAAACAATTCCCGCATCTCTTTGTTTGTCAACACCGGAAGCTTGGAGGTATCTACCCCGCATATCTCTACCTTATTGCGCGTCACGTCTTTCCCTCCTCGAAGCAAGAAAAAAGTCCCTAACCCGGTTGTCTTGAAAGGCCGCGTAACTGACGCGTAGCCGACCAAGAAGGTGGCAAAAACCACCATCTGTTTCGGTTTAGGAACAGTATCCCCCCAAGCTGGGAAAATATGCGTTAGACCATCTTGTTGAATTCTTTTCGCAACCGTTTTATAATTCGCTTTTCCAAACGCGAAATATACGACTGTGAGATTCCTAACAAATCCGCTACATCCTTTTGTGTCTTTTCCTCTTCTCCCGCTAAGCCGAAGCGCAGCTCCATGATAATTCTCTCTCGGTCAGACAGCTTATCCAGTGCTTTTTTCAGAAGCTTTCGATCCACTTGGTCCTCGATGTTTTTATAAATCGTGTCATTCTCCGTACCCAAAACATCTGAGAGCAAGAGCTCATTGCCATCCCAATCAATGTTAAGCGGTTCATCAAAAGATACCTCTGAACGAATTTTATTATTGCGGCGAAGATACATGAGGATTTCATTTTCGATACAACGAGAAGCATACGTTGCCAGCTTGATGTTCTTGTCTGGATCAAAGGTGTTCACAGCCTTGATCAAGCCGATAGTGCCAATGCTGACCAAGTCCTCAATATTAATTCCCGTATTCTCAAACTTGCGGGCGATGTATACGACCAGACGAAGATTGCGTTCAATGAGCATACCGCGAACAGCCGGATCACCAGACGGCAGTCGTCCGAGCAGCAGCTCCTCTTCTTCTCTGGTCAACGGTGGAGGCAATGCTTCACTCCCGCCAATATAATAGACTTCTTCGGCGCGTACACCAAGCCAGAGCAAGATTCGGTACCAGGTCAATTGGAGTTGTAGGCGAAGTTTTACATACATGATTAGCCCTCCTGTTTGAGAATAAAGGTTGTTTCTTCGTGATCAAAAGATGACTTTTTGAACATCCGCTTCATAGGTTTCCATCATGGCTGGGTGCACGATGGCCTGATACTTGCCGTCAGCGGCCAATGGGATCGGGTTTAGCCCGATTAACACCCGTTCTGTTTCAAAACGAATCCCGTCTTGCACGACCATGACATGGTCTGGTTTGATTGCGAGTAAAAAATCCATACCTCTTGACACGCTGCGATACGGGATCAAGCGTACCCGAGACTGCCATTCCAGCGGCAGATGGTCCCAAGATCCGTCCAGCTTCTCCCACACTCCACCGTTTTCATCGGCTTGTCGGAGAAGCGACGGCGGAAGCAAATGTGCGAACATGCGATTCTCCATAATCATGACGGGTATGCGTGTAATTGGCTCGTGGAGCTGGTTTCCAGTATCCACAAGTCCACGGCAAATGGCTTTTTCCCCTGCCACCGTAACGACGACATCGACAAGAAAGGTTTCGATTCTTCGCGGCTCCTGAATCGCGCGGTAGCTCTTTTTCCCGAGAAAAAAGATCAGGATAAAACCGATCAGAACAATCCCCAAGGTTGGCTTGAAACCTACGCCAAACCCATCATTATGCGTGACAACCAGTCCATTTACAATTTCACTCTGCGGTGCCAAAAAATACTGTAGCCCAAGCACTCCCCCTCCGAACACAAATGCGACAAAGTAAAAAATGATTAAGTTTTGCGCAAAGGACAACAACCTCCTGTTCCCAAAAGCAATCCACAGCATAATGACAGAAAAGAGCAGTTTGACCCACCATTGATACATCGGAGAAAATACAGGAAAAAAGAAAAAGATCAGATACGCGGAGCCAAACAGGGACGCAAGTATCATTCTCCACCACACCATGCGCTCTTTGCGAAAATAAGCAGTAAACCAGAGTAACAAGGTATCAATAGCCACATTCAGGAGTAGAATGATATCAAGATACACAACCACTTGCTTTCCTCCTCATCTTTTGACCGACTTGGCAGCAAGCATGTGTCCTAGCAAAAATGGTAAATAGTAGGACGACTTCTATCAGTAAAAGCAGTATATATCAATGTGTATGTAAAGTCTGTCAATTCTTGACGGTGTTTTTTTGGTTTTTTTGTCTAACATTTTTTCATCCAATCAACGAAAAAAAGCCTTGTCCCCACTGACGGGAACAAGGCTTTTGACAGTCGTTTATCGCTTTAGTTTTTGTTGCGGCGGCGATTGCGCAGGAATGCTGGAATATCCAGATTATCCAGGTTGCCCATGGAGAAGAAGGACTTGTCTTCCTCTTCTTCCTTCGCACGGCTGTTATTCGTATTGGAAACTGGTGTCGGACGATTGCCAGGCGTGTTGATCGGCTGTTGTTGACGACGTGGAGCTTCCGCAGCGCGTTGACTATGCTCGAAGCCTGTGGCAATTACGGTCACTACCAATTCATTTTTCAAATCCTCGTTAATTACCGCACCGAAAATCATGTTAACATCTGGGTCCGATGCAGAAGATACGATATCAGCTGCTTCGTTTACTTCGTACAAGCTCAGGTTCGTACCACCTGTGATGTTCATGAGAACACCGCGTGCACCATCAATCGCAGTTTCGAGCAGTGGGCTGGAAATAGCGCGACGAGCTGCTTCAGCCGCACGATTTTCGCCGCTACTTACACCGATACCCATGAGAGCAGAACCGCGCTCAGTCATGATCGTCTTCACGTCAGCGAAGTCCAAGTTGATCAGTCCAGGTACCGCAATCAGGTCGGAAATACCTTGAACCCCTTGTCGCAGTACGTTGTCAACTTCGCGGAACGCTTCGAGCATTGGCGTATTTTTGTCAACGATTTCCAAAAGTCGGTCATTAGGAATCACGATCAGTGTGTCTACTTTTTCTTTCAGAGCAGCAATACCGATCTCACCGTGCTGGGAACGTCTGCGACCCTCGAAGGAGAACGGACGGGTTACTACACCAACGGTAAGAGCACCCATTTCCTTAGCGATCTCTGCAACAACAGGTGCTGCACCTGTACCCGTACCACCACCCATACCGGCAGTTACGAATACCATGTCAGCTCCACGCAGAGCGTTTTCAATCAAATCACGGCTTTCTTCCGCTGCTTTTTTACCGATCTCAGGATTTGCACCTGCTCCAAGTCCACGTGTCAGCTTTTCCCCGATTTGCAGCTTGATATCTGCACTAGAGAGCTGAAGTGCTTGCGCGTCGGTGTTCAAGGTGATGAATTCTACACCCTTCACTCCACCTGCGATCATGCGGTTTACTGCGTTGCTACCTCCGCCCCCGCAACCAATGACTTTAATTCGTGCAAAAGATTCCAAGTCCATATCAAATTCCAGCATATTGCTAGTCCTCCCCAATTCAACATAAGAAAAACTCGTGGCTACAGAAGCCTGTCAACTAAACACAATGGAACGAAACGATGCCCGCCTTCGTCATTGTAGTTAACCTCGGTAAAGCGAACTCCCTTAAATAAATTCGCTAAACCAGTTTTTTACTTTTTCCATCAAACCGCCGCCTTCTTTTGGCTTAGACGAGACGGTTTGCTTCTGAGTGCCCTTGAATGAGGGGGTGACGCGAATGCTGCGGCGCTCCATCAACTGCAAGGCATATTGAATCAAACCTACCCCGGTGGTGTAGGCAGGATCTCGCACTCCGATGTAATCAGGAATCGCAATTCGAACAGGTGCGTCCAATTCTTCTTTTGCCAATTCCAACATGCCCGGCATGGCTACGGTACCACCCGTAAGAACATAGCCCCCTGCAATTTCGTCTCGGTAGCCCAATTTGTATACAGCATCCTCGACTAATTGGAATATTTCCGCAGCGCGCGGCTCGATAATATTGGCCAAATCCACTTGCGTAAATTGTTTTTCGACTTCGCTACCAATCCGGTTCACCTTGAACTTCACATCTTCGGATGCTTCGTCAATAAGGGCACAGCCGTTTTTGGTTTTCACACGATCTGCCACATCTGTATGCGTGCGTAGTCCCAGTGAAATATCGCTCGTAATGTGGTCGCCACCGATGCCGATCACGGTGGTCGCTGCCAGTTTCCCTTGCTCGAATACACCGATCGTGGTAGAACCCGCACCGATGTCGACAAGAACGACACCCATATTTTTGTCATCTTTGGATAGAGCAACAGTGCTAGCCGCAAGCGGTTGCAAGAATATTCCAGCTACACGCAGATTGGTTCGTTGAGCACAGCGAACGATGTTATGTACGACCGTTTTCAACCCGGTCACAATAGTCCCTTCCATTTCCAGTCGGACACCAATCATCCCACGAGGATCCTTAATGCTCCCTTGTCCATCAACGATGTACTCCTTTGGGACTACCTCGATGATTTCACGGTCTGGAGGAATAGCCACAACCTTCGCTGCCTGAATTACGCGTTGAATATCTTCTTCTCGTATCTCACGGTCTTCGCTGGATACAGCGACAACCCCTTGGGTTTCATGCAGATCGATATGGTTTCCAGTGATCCCCACATACACTTCTTCGATTGAAACGCCAACCATGCGCTCCGCATGATCAACCGCTTCTCGGATGGCATGCACGGTTTGGTCGATGTCTACAATCACGCCCTTCTTGATGCCTTCTGAGTGTGATTGTCCGACGCCGATGATGTTGATGGAACCATTGTTGATCTCGCCGATCATGACGCGTACTTTGGATGTTCCAATGTCTAGGCTGACTATGAGTTCATTGCTTACCAAACCTGTGACACCTCCCCTGCTACGTCTTTTTTCTTGCTAAAATGAGAACACCTGCATAAATTATTCCACACAGGACAACCATTCCCTTTTTTTCTTATTGATTTTTTGTAAAAAAATGACCATCTTCCCATTTTCCTTCGCGTTAATCTTGCTGATTGATCCATTTGGATAGAACAATTCTCCTAATGACAGCGAGATTGTTGAACAAGCGGACGCCGAAAGCCACGATCGCAGCCAAATATAGATCAATCCCCAAGAACCCTCCGATGAAGGCCAAGCCTGCTGCAAAAAGTGTGTTGAAAAAGAATCCAGACATGAAAATACGAACGTTAAAAGTACGTTCTAAAAACGAACGAATCCCCCCAAAGATCGTATCCAATCCCGCCAGGAGGGCTATTGATAGATAGCTGCTATACTCCTGGGGCACACGCCAATCCAGCAGGAAGCCGACAACAAGACCGACAATCAGTCCGATAAGCGGGAGCCACATGGTTACGAATCTCCTTTTTCTTTCACAGGTTTCATAAATTGAATGACACGTGTTTCGTTATTCGCTGAAATCATCAGCTTGTCCCGTTTTTCTGCCAGCACCTTTTTATTCGCCAGTTGAAAGTTCTCTTCTACGCCCTCCAGCTTCAATGCGGACAACAATACTTCAGGTTCCCCCAATGCTTTTATCTCATACGGAGCCCTAATCGTCCTGGTATCGATTTGGATGACGTCTCCCACATTGCGGATTGCAGTGGTAGCAATCAGTCGATGGCCATTAATGGAAACAGCTTGTGCTCCGTTTGCAAACAGGATATTTACCAACCAGCGCAAATCTTCATCGTCAATCGTATAGTCTCCTACAACAGGCACAGGCATATGTTCATCCATAGCTGGTTGTTCAGACGTATGGGCATCGACAACATCAATAACGATGCCTTCTCCCTCCATCCCTACCATACCAGCCATTCGGCGAGTCCGTGCCAACTCCTCTTTCATAACGGAGATACTTTCATCTTCACTGAGTGAGGTTTCGTATTGGTAGTACAGCTGATTATACTTTGAAATGTCTGCGAGCAGGTTTTTGTGTTTCTCCAGTTCTTTTTGCAACGTGGTCCGAAGTTCCGCGATGCTGCGAGACTCTTTATGAACAGGATGAAGACTGCTTCGTAATTGCACAGTCAACATCACACCTATGATAGCACTAATAATGGCAAGAATAAATGTGATTTTACGGCTTTTTTGTAACATAGGTAAACGCATCCTTTTATTTAGGAGTGTTTCGTTTTCGCGTCACCAACAAAGGCAGGCAGCTCGACCCGCTCTTTTTTGGCTACGCTTATTTGGACAAAATCTTGCAAGGAGTGCAAAACACCACCCGGCAAGTTCAAAGCACTGTCTAGTGTATCGGGATTTCCAATCGCTGTTACGACAAACGGAGCGGCCGACTTGATGCCGTTTACGATAATCGTTGGTCCAATGCAACGGATCTCGGAATTGCTCACCACTCGCTGTCCGTTAATGCTGATGGCCTCTGCTCCTGCTGCACGCAGTTCATTGACGACCAGGCGCACATCCTGCTCATGCACGATATAGTTCGCGATGTCTGCGCTGTTCGCTGCATTCTGGCTATCCTGCATCGTTATGACAATACCCGGCCCTGCAACAGCGACTACCCCTGCCAGCATCCGCGCTGCATCCAGTTGACTGAGTGTCTCTGCAGCCTCCGATTTACGCTCTGCCATCGCTTCTTCCACTTTTCCCACCTGACGCTGCAAATCGAGCAGTTGATTTTCCAGATGCCGATTTTGCTCCTTCTCAGCCAAAATTCGGTCATTTAATTGCGTTTCCTGTTGGAACAGCTGATCATTCATCCGTTCTTTGCGCGTAAGCTTGTTCGTTTCGAAGGAAGTGGCCACTAGAAAGCCGGTAGATAACGTCACGATGGTTAAATACAAATGAAATTTGCGACGACGACTCATTGTCTACTTTCCCCTTTTTCATTTACTGCTGTGGTTGCTCTTGCCCTTCCTGTATAGGAATAGCCCCTTGAGCACCGTACGGAATAAACCACGGCTGCTCAAACAAAGAGAGCACCCCTTTTGTATTTGACGGCAATTCTTTCACGATCGTCGGGTACCAGTTCATCATCTTGTCGAGCTTGTAGATGACGCTTCTTACTTCATTCCCGTCTCGCATGTACAGCGTGACGCGTTGCTTGTCGTAAACCGTTGGTGTCAGCGTAATATCCGAAATTTCCGCGAGTACATCTGGCGATAATTTCGATAGCGACTTCGCAAGATGGGGAAGGAGCTCAGGTGAAGCCCACGAGCTAATCAATGGCCTGTCCACTACGCGCTTGGCGAAATTAACCTGTTTGAGCACATAGCCATTGTCCAGTAAGGCATAACGGCTTCCGTCCTGCCCACTCCAAAAAGCGACGCGCTTTTGTTCGGTTATATGTAGCGTGATCAACCCAGGGAAAGAGCGGCTCACCGTCACATCTTTAATGGCCTCTAATGGTTTCATGTTAGTTCGTACACTGTTCTCCCATACGTTTAGAAACTGCATGTCCTTTTTTAAGCCAGATTGTGTAATGATTTGCTCCGTCGTATAAATATCATTACCAATCACTCGAATCTCTTGCACCTTACTGTAAGGGGAACGGATAAAAACGATGATGAGAATGGTAAGAAAAAATAGTACCAGTAGAATGACCAGCTTGCGGTTGCCCCTTCTTCTGGGGCGTTGTTGCTTAACTTGCGGAATGCGTTCCTCATATACCGCCATGGCCGTACCCTTCCTCATGTTTTTTAGGCTCATTGCCCAGAGCAAAGTAAATTACTGGATGTCTTTCGAATAAATGTCATTAAACAAAACAGGGAAAGCGGCATAACATTATGCCGCCCACTCTCCCTCGGTTAAATCGATACGCGTGATATATCGGCTCCTAATTGAAGCAACTGCTCTTCCAGCCGATCGTATCCGCGATCGATATGATGGATCTGGTTCACCGTGGTAATACCTTCTGCAGCAAGCCCTGCGAGGACTAAGGCAGCACCTGCTCGAAGATCGGTAGCTTCGACATTCGTAGCGGTCAATTTGTTGACACCCCGAATGATTGCGGAGCCAAGATCTACGTATATAGAGGCGCCCATTCGCGCCAATTCATTCACATGTTTGAATCTTCCTTCAAAAATGGTTTCTTTGATGACACTCGTTCCCCTAGCCTGTGACAGAAACACCATCAGCTGCGCCTGCAAATCGGTTGGAAACCCTGGATATGGCGAGGTGATGATCCGGTCGTAGGCACGTGGACGGGAGGTGCTTTTGATTTCCATTATATCATGGCGGGTCTTGATTTCAACACCGCAGCTACGGGCGACCTCAATCAATGCCATCAATTGCTCAGGCAGTGTATTGGTCAATTCGATATGTCCCTGTGAAATACCGACAGCCAGCAGATAGGTCCCTGTCACAATCCTGTCCGGTATGATCCGGTAACTGACGGAACGCAAGCGAGGTACACCACTGATCTCAATCGTATCGGTGCCTGCCCCTCTGATCCGCGCGCCCATTGCATTCAGGAAATTTTGGAGGTCGATGATTTCCGGTTCTCGTGCTGCATTACAAATTCGGGTCGTGCCTTTTGCCAGCACAGCCGCCATCATGATATTTTCCGTCGCGCCCACACTAGGGAAGGAAAGAAAGATATTGGACCCACGCAATTGTTTGGCCCGAAATGTAATGTAGCCTTCCGATTCTTCGATCTTGGCTCCTAGCGCAGTCAATCCAGCCAAGTGTAAGTCAATCCTGCGCTCTCCAATGTCACATCCACCTGGCCTGGAAATCGTGACCTCACCCAGACGTGCCAGGAGTGGTCCCGCCAAAAAAATCGAAGATCGCATTTGGCTCATTAAATCATCCGGCACCTGCGGGACACAGACAGATGTTGTATCCAGATCGACACATCCGTCCTCATGCTTCGTATTCGCCCCAAGCAGCGTCAAGATTTCGAGCATGACTTTAATGTCTTTTAGATGGGGGACGTCATAGATATAGAATTGCCCTTCCGCGAGCACAGCAGCGGCAAGAATGGGAAGAGCAGCGTTCTTAGCACCTTGGATCCGAAGCGAACCGGACAGAGGTCTTCCGCCTTCGATCGCAAAAGTCTCCAAACTTTCACCTCCGTGTTACCCCTCGCCCACCACCAGGACTTCCGGATGCAGGTCAATCCCATTTTTCTCGAGAATGGTGCTCCGCACGTGATCAATCAAGGTGAGGACGTCGGCAGCCGTTGCACCTCCGCAATTCACGATGAAGTTGGAGTGTTTTTCTGAAACCTGAGCTCCTCCGACCCGATAGCCCTTCAGCCCAGCCGCCTCAATCAGGCGACCTGCGTGGTCATTTGGCGGATTTCGGAACACGCTGCCGGCACACGGCATCTGCAGTGGCTGCGTATTGCGCCGTCGTTCCTTATTGGCAGCGAGCGTGGCCGCAATCTCCTTGCGGTCGCCCTTCCTCAATTGAAAACGGGCTTCTAACACGATCCCTTTTTGCTTTTGCAAAAGAGACGTCCGATAACTAAAGCTCAGTTCCTCGTTACTCAACACTTTACTTTCGCCGTTGTCGAAAAGGATCTCGGCATCAATAAGAATACGTGAAAGATCAGATCCGTGTGCCCCCGCATTCATATAGACGGCGCCGCCTACCGTACCAGGAATCCCTCCTGCAAACTCCATACCTGTTAATCCCATCTTGCCTGTCTCCACCGCCAGGCGGATCATGGAATATCCGGCACCCACACACACCTCTTCGCCCCTGAACTCACAGTGGCTTAAGCCCTCGGCCACTTTAAGCACGGCTCCACGTATCCCTCTGTCCCTCACCAGAAGGTTTGAGCCGCGCCCGATTACACTCCAAGGAATTTCATGACGATGGATGATCTGCAAGGCTTTTTGCAAGGATGCTTTATCCTTTGGTTGGATTAACAAATCAGCAGGACCCCCGATCCGCCACGTTGTATGATTAGCAAGGGGTTCATCGGTCCACACTTTTTCGATTCCTGCTTGCATGAGTTCATCTGCGATCTTTTTCATTTGTGAACCTCCTGATACGTTTGCTAGGTCGGACCTAGTCTTCTCACGTGTTTGCTCCATACTATGCGTTCGCCCAGATCGGCGTGACAATCGCCCATCCGATCATTTTTTTCGTGTAATCGCCTCTAATTGACGGACAATCTCCGTAGCTGCTTGCGGCATCCCCAAGGAAAGAGCACTGTTTTTCATTTCTTCCCATTTCGCTGGATTGGCAAGGATATTTTCCAAGGAAAGTAGCAAGCTCTCTCCGGTAAGCTCCCGCTCTACGATAACATGAGCTGCCCCTGCGCGCTCCAATCCCCTTGCATTTTTCTCTTGATGATTGTTCGTGACATACGGGGACGGAATCAAGATCGAAGGCACACCTAGTGCCGTTATTTCAGCCAAGGTAGATGCCCCTGCACGACCAACCAATACATGCGTCGCCGCCAAAACATCCGGCATATTATGGACGAAAGGAAGCACAGAAATGTTACTTGGAAGTGTTCCCAGTTCACGAAGCTGTGCCGAAATCGTTTCAAAATGAACGTCGCCCGTCACATATACAAAATGAGTATCGGCATATTTGCCCAACTGCGTAACAACTGAAAGCACCGCCTCATTTATTGCGCGCGCTCCCCTACTACCGCCAAAGATCAGCACGATTTTTTTGTTGTTGTCCACGCCCAAAAAGCTACGACCCGCCTCTGCATTACCGTGCATAACTTCCGTTGCACGCGGATTTCCGGTCAGTACCGTTTTGGACGAGGGAAAATGGGCAAGCGATTCTTTGAACGAAACGGCCACCCGAGTAGCTGAACGAGAAAGAAACTTGTTGGTCAAGCCTGGCACTACGTTTTGCTCATGGATGAGAGTCGGAATCCCCAATCGCGAAGCTGCATATACGACTGGACCACATACGTAGCCACCCGTCCCAATTACGACATCCGGTTTGAATTCGCGCAGCATTTTCTTCGCATCGCCAACTGCCCGGACGAATTTCCACAAGGTCTTCAGGTTGTCCAACGACAGCTTGCGTTTCAACCCGCTAATTTCCACGGATTGGAAAGGTATATTTGATCTCGGAACCAAACCTGCTTCCAAGCCTTTTTTACTACCAATATACAAAAAGGCAGCCTGCGGATTTTGGCGGGAAACTTCCCTCGCCACCGCAAGCGCCGGATAAATATGTCCACCTGTGCCACCGCCTGTTAAGACGACACGCATACGATCACACCCTTTTTTGAGAAGGAGTAGCAATAGACTGATTACTTGCTGATTGCGTACTCCCCGTTGAGGTTTCTATTATCGAGAAAAACGAGAGATGTTCAATAAGACACCTACACCAGTGAGCATCAGTGTCAATGATGAACCACCGTAGCTTAAGAACGGCAACGTGATCCCTGTCACCGGAAACATCCCTGTCACAACACCAATATTGATGACCACCTGGATGGCAATCATGCCAATGATCCCTAGTGCAAGCAAGCTTCCGAACAAATCTGGAGCCGTAATCGCCGTTCGCATTCCCCTCCACAACAAGAGGAGGAAAAGCAGGAGAATGAGCGTGCCTCCGATAAAGCCAAGCTCCTCCGCGACAATCGAGAAAATAAAATCATTGTAAGGCTCAGGTAAGTACAAATGCTTCTGTCTGCTTTGCCCTAGACCAAGACCCAACAAACCGCCGGGACCGATCGCGTAAAGGGATTGGATGATTTGATAGCCGGTATTGAGCGGGTCAGACCACGGATCGAGGAAGGACGTAATCCTTTTGATTCGGTAAGGGGCTGACAAAACTAAGCCGATGAAGCCAACAACTCCGATCATTCCCAGTCCGACAAAATGACTGATCCGCGCACCTGAAGCAAAAATCATGACAACTGCTGTTCCCATCAAAACCGTCCCTGTGCCCAAATCCGGTTGCAGCATGATCAAGCCAAAACACAGAACCGGGATTCCCAAGGCAGGCATAAGACCTTTTCGGAACAACACAATTTGCTTCTGATTATCGGAGAGCCATCTGGCCAGGAATGCAACGACACCTAGCTTCGCAAATTCACCTGGTTGAATTCCAAAGGCTCCAAAACCAAGCCAGCTTTTCGAACCATTTACTTCAATCCCGATGATCAGAACCAAAATCAACAAACCGATGCTCACCAAATACCCTGGCTTGGCCCATTGCTTCCACACCCAGTAGTCGATATTCATCGTAATGTACATGGATGTAATCCCTAACAGAGCGAAGATCAGTTGCCGCTTGGCGAAAAAATACGGATCGGAAAACGGCGGCTTTTGCGCCACGATCGCGCTGGCGCTGTACACCATCACGATGCCAATTCCCAATAAAAAAAGTGTTGCAAAAATAATTACGAAGTCGGGGGCAGAGCGTACCTTGCTCATTGTGCCAGGTCATCCTTTCTCATGCCGTCCCGCTTTTGTCATATTCTTGATGGTACAGTGGGACGTTATGCTAGGCTTGTTTTAAGTCTATGCACGCCGTCCTTAAACATGCTCCCCCTTGTCTCAAACGAAGGAAACATGTCCCAACTCGCACAAGCAGGGCTCAGTAAGACCACATCACCTGATTCGGCCAACTGGGAAGCAGCAAGAACGGCTTTTTCCACAGTATCGACATGGATACGCTCATTAATCCCTGCTTCCTGAGCACGTTCCAATAAAATCGGAGCCGTTTGCCCGAGAGCGATAACTGCTTTTACCCGACCTTGGATCACAGGCAGCAGTTCGCGAAAATCAACACCACGATCCAGCCCGCCGCAAATCCATACGACCGGCTCCTTACATGCTTGCAAGGCACGCGATGCCGCTTCCGGGTTGGTTGCTTTTGAATCATTGAAGTATTTGACACCGCGAATCGAATCCACGAACTCCATCCGGTGCTCTACCCCTGGGAAGGTAGTAAGAACTTGTATAATCGATTGCTTGTCCGCGCCTGCGAGCTTCGCAACAAGAATTGCTGCCAGAGCGTTGTCCAGATGAGGAACGGTAATGTCCGCTATCGCAACGATTGGCTCTGTATTCCCATTCCCATCCGCAAACAGGATCAAACCATCCTTGACAAAAGCTCCCTTTGGCACCTCTTGACTCTTGCTAAAGTAGTAGATGGCTGCTGGGAGGTCTTTGCATTTTTCTACG
The DNA here is from genome assembly GCF_013332445.1 of Brevibacillus sp. HB1.1. Classification (NCBI taxonomy): domain Bacteria; kingdom Bacillati; phylum Bacillota; class Bacilli; order Caryophanales; family Paenibacillaceae; genus Brevibacillus; species Brevibacillus sp. HB1.1. Next base: position 751,386 of record NZ_JABMIV010000001.1, read on the forward strand.
ATCTCTGGTTGGTCATATGGCAAAATAGCTGCGTCATCTGCCGTTTGGTTGGCAAACATTTTTAGTTTGGCTGCCAAATACTCTTCCATGGTGTGATGGTAATCGAGATGTGCAGGATACAGATTGAGCAAAACACCGATATGCGGGCGGAATTCCCTCGTCCCCATCAGTTGGAAGCTACTCAATTCGGCAACGAGCCATTCGTCAGGACCAGCTTCCTCCGCCAGGCCGCACAACACGGTACCAATGTTGCCTCCTACCTTCGCATCCAGACCCGCTTCTTTGAAAATCAGTCCGACGAGCGTAGTGGTCGTAGTCTTGCCATTGGAGCCTGTAATGCCGATAATCGGTGCCTTGGCAATCTGGGAGGCCAGCTCCACCTCCGTCACAACAGGAATGCCTAGTGCCTGCGCCTGCTTGACGGGTGCTGCTTCATACGGAATCCCCGGATTTTTGACCACAAGGGATACACCTTCATGAATTAGATCATCTGGGTGATAGCCGCAAATGACCGGAATCCCCAATGATTCCAGCTCTTCTATCCCCACCGCTTCTTCACGTGGCTTTTTATCATTTACGACGACATGAGCACCAAAGCGGTGTAGCAGTTTTGCCACTGCGACACCGCTCTTTGCCATACCAATAACGACGACATGCTTATCTTGAAAACGCATCATCTGATTGTCACCACCTCAAGGTATACACCCAATCCAGCAAAGAACATACCGACGAGCCAGAACGTGACAACCACGCGCCACTCTGACCAGCCTGTTAATTCAAAATGATGATGCAGGGGACTCATACGGAAAATACGCTTTCCACGTGTCTTAAAGGAGACTACCTGCATAATTACAGAGAGCGTCTCGACAACAAATACCCCACCGATAATAGCCAAGAGCAATTCCGTCTTGGTCATGATTGCAATTCCCGCAAGTGCTCCACCCAGTCCGAGTGAACCGGTATCACCCATGAACACGCGTGCCGGATGTGCATTGAAGACGAGGAAGCCAAGTACCGCACCGACAACAGCCGCACTAAAAATAGCGGTGTCATAATCTTGACCAAACCATGCGATGATCGCATAAGCACCAAAAGCAATTGCTCCCGTCCCTGCCAATAGTCCATCCAATCCATCTGTGATGTTAACGGCATTCGTTGTACCTACCAACAGGAACAACAGGAATGGGAAGTAAAAATAGCCAAGCTCGAGCTTCCACGGTGTACCTGGCAGATGGATGGACGTGTCATGCCCCATCATGAGCAGCAAAATATAAGCGCCGATTGCCAAGACAATCTGACCAGCAAACTTCTGTTTGGCGGTCAACCCGAGGTTGCGTTTTTTCTTGATTTTGATGAAATCATCCAGAAACCCGATTAAACCGTATCCGAGAGTCACCAATAACAGGAAGTAAATTTCCATTTTCGCATTGGCAAACTTCAACACGGTAAATATGAGTGCCAAAAGAATGATGGTGCCTCCCATCGTGGGAGTTCCAGCCTTCTTAAAATGGGATTGCGGTCCTTCCTCACGAATTGCCTGCCCAAATTTCAGGCGGCGAAGGAAGGGAATAAACAATGGGCCAATGAGTACAGCGATGAGAAACGCAGCGACGATCGTGACGATTAGGACGTTGTCAACGAACATGCCCGAGCCCCCTTTCTTTCGATGCAGTGTGTGGCATCTGTTCTATTCTTGGTTGTACCGGGCAATCGCTTCGCGCGCAACTTCACGGTCATCGAAGGGCAACACCTGGTCTTTCATAATTTGATACGTTTCGTGTCCTTTTCCGGCGATCAAGATCACATCGTCCGGCTTTGCAAGCGAAACGGCATGTGCAATTGCTTCGCGTCGGTCTGTCAGTGCTGTATAACGATCAGCTGCCACTTCCGACAAGCCAGCCAGCATGTCATCGAGAATCGCCTGCGGCTCCTCTGAACGCGGATTATCTGATGTTAAGACGGTCAGATCAGCATATTTCGTTGCAATTTGCGCCATGATTGGGCGTTTGGTTCGATCTCTGTCGCCTCCGCAACCAACAATGCAAAATACGTTGCCACGGGCAAATTCATTGACGGTCATTAATGCATTTTCCAAGCTGTCTGGTGTATGGGAGTAGTCGACGAGTACTGCAAACGGCTGACCAGCATCTACTGCTTCAAATCGCCCATTTACGCCCGCTACCTCTTCCAGGCTCGCTTTGATCTCTTCTAGTGGAATCCCTTCTGCGAGTGTAACCGCGATGGCTGCCAAAGCGTTATACACATTGAACTTTCCCATCAGCTTCAGGTTCAGACGCGCACTACCAGCGAAGCTTTCGACTGTAAAAGAAGTTCCTTTACTGGTGATTTCGATTTGTTTTGCCCTTACATCTGCTGGTTGATCAATGCCGTATGTAATGACTCGCGCCGGTGTAACGGTAGCATATAATTCGGACGCCTCGTCATCCGCATTCAGTACAGCCGTTTTTAAACGGTCTGTGTCATAGCTGTTGCCCAGCTGGGAAAACAACAATGATTTGGCGTAGCGATAGTTTTCCATCGTTTTATGATAGTCGAGGTGATCCTGCGTCAGGTTGGTGAAAACCGCTGTATGAATTTCACAACCGCGGACTCTTCCCAGCTCCAGTGCATGAGAGGAAACCTCGATAATCGCATAGTCTGTGTTTACATCGCACATACGGCGAAAGCTTCTTTGCAAATCTATGGCATCCGGAGTCGTATTCTTGACTTCCTCCGTTACGTCTCCAATTCTCATATGGATCGTTCCGATTAAGCCTGTTTGCTTGCTTTGATCGCACAAAATTTTGTCGATCAGATGCGTAGTGGTCGTCTTGCCATTTGTCCCCGTTACGCCAATGACTTTTACTTCTTTCGTAGGAGATCCGAAAATACGATCAGCCAGCATAGCCATTGCCCGCCGGGTATCCGGTACTTTGACAATAGTCGCTGGCACGTCCAGATCTTGTTCGGATAACACGGCAACGGCACCATCCTTCACCGCCTGGGCCGCGAACGTATGTCCATCCACGGTATATCCAGTCAGACAGACAAACAAGTAGCCGGGCTTTACCTGGCGCGAGTCTGCTGTCAAACCCGTAATCTCCATGCTGTCATCCCCCGAAACCGTTACTGGCAACAAAGGCATGAGCAGATCCCGTAGAAACATGAAACAGGCACCCCATTCTCCAACTAGTATAGACAGAAATTTGAACATTTGTACTTGGCTACGCCGTTCATTTAGGCGCAGTCTTGACGAACAAAGGCAGAGCGAACGTAGACAAGCCTACTCCCCTCCGCCTTCGAAATCTCATTTTAAAGCTATTTGGTCGATTTGTCACCAAGGTATATGCGAATTTTTCCGCCCTCATCAATTTTTACTCCAGGTGCAGGGGACTGCTGGATGACGTACTGTCCTTTACCTGAAACGACTAGCGGCAGAGTATCATACGTTGTCACTACGTCTCTCATGGACTGTCCGACCATGTTTGGCACTTCAATTGGCGCCCTTTCTCCAAGTGCTTTGTTAATTTCCTTGGGGATGCCATCTTTTCGTTTGGGTACATTCAAATGTTGAAGGGAGGATTCCATGATACTTTTTACACTCGGGGCGGCAATCAATCCACCAAACGCCAGTGCTTTCGGATTGTCCACGGCGAAATATACGACAATCTGTGGATCATCCGCCGGCGCAAAGCCGATAAACGACACGATGTATTCCCCATCTACGTAACGGCCATTTTTTACTTTTTGCGCGGTTCCCGTCTTTCCTCCTACCCGATACCCTTCAATATATGCCTTATTACCCGTTCCTTGAGCGACCACACTTTCCAGCGCATGCCGAACTTTGGCTGAGGTCTCCGCAGTAATCACCTGTCGAACTTCCGTCGGCAAGGTCCTCGCTACGACATCGTGTGTCACACTATCCCGCCATTCTTTGGCGACAAACGGCTTCATAAGTTTGCCCCCATTGATAGCGGCTGAGACCGCAGCCATTTGTTGAATGGGCGTTACAGATACCCCTTGACCGAAAGAAGTCGTCCCCAGCTCTACCGGTCCCACTTTATTCAAGTTGAATAACAGTCCATTTTCTTCGCCAATCAAATCGATCCCTGTCTTTTGTCCGAAGCCAAATTTTTTGATGTAGTCAAAAAGTCGTTCTTTTTGCAGTCGCTGGCCCATTGTAACGAAGCCAGGGTTACAAGAATTCTCTACCACTTCCAGCATCGTTTCCTGTCCATGCCCCTGCCGCTTCCAGCAACGCAATCGTTTACCGGCCACGTTTATGAATCCCGGATCGTAAAAGCCTTCGTTCAGATTGATGACTCCTTCGTTCAAAGCTGCTGCCAGTGTCACGATCTTGAATGTGGAACCAGGCTCGTATGTTTTCCAGATAGGGAGATTTCTATTGTACACCTCTGAAGGATAGTCTCTGTACGCATCCGGTTGAAAAGTCGGGCGACTTCCCATCCCCAATATTTCTCCTGTCTTTGGATTCATGGCGATCGCCAGAACATCATCTGGCTGATACGCGACCACCGCCTGATCCAGCTCGCGTTCGATAAACGATTGGATGGTACTGTCGAGTGTTAAATACATGTCCATGCCATTGACGGGTGCTACGTAGTCTTCGGTTCCACCTGGCAGTACGCGCCCTTTGGCATCTGACGGAAATGAGATATGTCCCTCGGTCCCCATCAAGAAGGGATCGTAAATCTTTTCAAGCCCTGTCAACCCTTGATTGTCAATGCCTGTGAAACCAAGAATATGGGCTGCCATATTTCCGTTCGGGTAAAAACGCTTCGTATCCCCTGCCAAGTATATCCCTGGCAAATTTAATTCTTGTATTTTTCTTGCCTTTTCAACAGACAGTTTTCTTCCACCTGGAATCTGGTTGTTGCTCATTTCTTTTTTCGTAATGGCACGAAATACATCTTCTTCTTTTCGCTCCAAAATGACGGCGAGCTGTCTCGCTGTTTCTTTAGGGTCTTTGATTTGCGCCCCTACCGATACTAGTGTGGGGACGGTCATATTCGTCACGAGCTCATTGCCGCTTCTGTCTAGAATGCGACCGCGATTGGGTTGAAATTTAATTTCCCGCTTGAGCAGTTCATCTGACATTTGCGAGAGTTTCGGTCCTTCTATCAATTGAACATAACCCAAACGGGTGACAAGTGCCGAATACAAAACAACTCCTACAATCAAGATGATAAAAATGCGACGGCGTACAGTAGCATTGGATACCCGCAAAGCGAGTCCCCCCTCAAATAGGTTGTCTCTTCTTAACCTTATTCGCAGGGGGGACTAGTTAGAACTATGGAGTTGTCGGTGTTTGCGTCGTTTGGTCTCCTGGTTTGTCAGGAGGAGGTGCCTGTCCAGATGCCGGCGGCTGTGCCTCTCCACCTTGCCCAGTTTGCTGACCGGAAGATGGTGGAGCCGGATTATTTCCACCTGTTGGATTTGTAGTAGGATTCGACCCTTGATTGTTAGGCGTCGTTGTAACAGGCACTGTGCCGCCCTCTTGACCTGGAGGTGGTGTAGTCGGTACAGGTGGTTCGGACACGGATTGCAGCGTCACCTGAAGCAGCTCTGTACCCTGGAGCACCGTTCCCGGAGGAATACTTTGCTGAGTGACGAATCCAGTTCCAGTCGATTTCATTTCGAGATTGATCAAAGAGCTGAACTCCATAACGTCACGCAATGATTTTCCTTTGAAATCAGGCATCTTTGTTCCTTTTACCCTGTCAGTTACCAGGATGATCTGTTCACCTGGAACGACCTGATCGTAGGCTTCCGGATACTGTTTGACGATTTTCGTACCTGTTCCGGCTACTGTGACCGTCAAATTGTCCTGCTTCGCCCGCAATTGTGCGGCTGTCGTGGACATCCCTTCAAACTTAGGCAATGTCTTCGGTGTCGCAGGTGAAGATGCAAGTGCTGCCTGCGCTTCTTTTTTCGTCGTCGGCTTTTCAGTCTGTTTATCCTTGACTACCGACAAATCGGGCTGCTGCTGCAAATATTGGAGGCTGCGTTCCATAATGGATGTAAACATTGGAGCGAGCATCATTTTACCCCACAATGCATACCAAGCATCTGTTTGCGGATCATCAATAACGACATAGACCAACAGCTTTGGATTGTCTTTTGGCGCAAAACCAATGAAGGAAACTACATAACGTCCATCCATAATTTTCCCTGTGTTGGGATCATATTTTTGTGCAGTTCCCGTTTTTCCTGCTACTTGGTACCCTTCGATCTGATATTGTAAACCGGTCCCGGGCTTCTCTGAGACAACCTTACCCAAAATGTCGCGTGTCTGTTTCGCAGTCGCTTCACTTACAACCCTCTCCACAGCCTCACGTTGCGTGCGTTTGACGACTGCTCCCGTGTGAGGATCGCGCATTTCTTTTACAATATGAGGTTTTAGAAGCTCTCCTCCATTCGCGATCGCCCCTACAGCGGCAACCTGCTGGATCGCCGTAACCGTCGCGGCTTGTCCATACGTTGTTGCAGCCCAGTCACGTGGTGACCGAGGTTTTTCCAGGTTGATCAGACTTCCTTTTTTCTCGTAGGGAAGCTCAATTCCGGTTACTTCACCCATCCCGAATTTTTTGAAGTATTTCTTCAAACCCTCCAGCTTCAACCGTTCATACCCCAACTTCGCGAACAATACGTTACTGGATCGCTGAACCCCTTCCAAAAAGGTGATGGTTCCCCAACCAGCACCATTGTTGTGGTCGCGGATCGGAATCTGCCCCTTGATGGTATAGGCACCTGATTGATAGGTTTCATTCTGATTAAACATTTTTTCTTCAATCGCTGCCGCAAGAGTAATAATCTTAAACGTAGAGCCCGGCTCAAACATTGTGGTGACAGCATGGTTATTGTAATTATCAATCCCGTTGTAGTACGTATTCGGATTGAACTGTGAGCGGTTGCCCATGGCCAGAACCTCACCGCTTTGTGGGTCGGCCACAATCACCGTCATGCCCTGTGGCTTGTACTGCTGCTCCACCTTGTCAAGCGCTTGTTCTACATAATTCTGGATTTGCCGGTCAATTGTCAGGTAAACATCTAAACCATCCTTTGCCGGAATGTACTCCCCTTCTCCGTCTGGCAGCTGGTAGCCTGCGCGATCCTTTTGGTAGGCAATATTCCCCTTTTTTCCAGCCAATTCTTCGTTCAATTTCAGCTCAATCCCCATTTTTGGTTCATCATACAAATCAAGATAACCGATCACATGGGAAGCGAAGGCGTTATTCGGATAAACCCGGCGAGTCGTTTCAGTCAAATAGATTCCTGGGAGCTGATTCTTTTTGAGCTTCTCACCGCTTGGCAGTGTCGGATATTGCAAATTCAGAATACGGTTTCTCTGCTCTTCACTGATCTTTAGCCCGTAGCGTCCCAATTCCACTACTTTACTTGATTTGGTCAAATTCTTCACCAATTCTGGAACAGGCGCATTCAAAATAGGAGCCAGCATATTCGCTGTGTAGTAAGGGTCTTTCACCACATCTTCGTCTCTCGCATCAAGTGGCTTCAGCCTTGCATTTACCGTGTATGCCTTACCATCATACGCCAAAATCTCTCCGTTTCGATCATAGATCGCTCCACGCTTTGGCTTCAAAACATGTTCCCGGTCCCACTGCTTTTGTGCAGTTTCCATGATTCTGGCAGCCTCTGCGGTTTGGATCCAATAAATTCGAAAGCTCAACGTCGAAAAGGTCAAGATCAAGCATAAGGCTACCACGAGAATCCGCCAATTTACTTTTCGTTTCCATTCCATCTCCATTCAACTCCGTCGCATCAAAGATCGCCCGCCTCCCAACAAAGGTAGATGGGGGAGACGAACGCAACCTAGCCGAGTCAGGAGCAGACTCGGGCCTAGCTAAGAAAAAATGTTACCGCACGTGAGAGCAGTAACATTTAAGGTTTTTTGGGTTGTGTTTGCGGCAGAGAACTCGCTTGTACTTCTGGTTTTCCAATCGTATGTACAGCTGCTGGAGTGTATACCATCCCCTGCTTCTCTGCTTCTTTTTGCAGGCGATCCCGATTGGTCATTTGCTCAATTTGCAATTTCAACGTTGCACTTTTTTCTGCCGTCACACGGTTTTCATGTTTGGTGCTTTGAATTTCGTAATTCAACTGGGAAATTTGCGAGTAGCGGACACCCACTAGACCCAAGCCGACGACGGTTAACGAGATAAATAAGAGATACAGCAATTTTTCTCCGGTCGGAATCGTTGGCTTGATTCGAACCGTGCGCTTTGTTGTTTTCGTTACAGAGCGGGATTGTTGTTCCAACTCCATAGCTAGATTTCCTCGGTAGTAATAACTCATCGCTTCTCCCTCCCCTTTCTCGTCGATCCCGGTCTATAGCTTCTCCGCTACCCGTAGTTTAGCTGATCGTGCACGTTTGTTTGCTTCCAATTCTTCTTCTGATGGCAAAATCGGCTTCTTTGTAATGACTTTTACAACCGCTTTATTGCCGCATGTGCAAATCGGAAAGGCTGGCGGACACGTGCACCCTTTTGAAAAGTCTTGATAAATTTGCTTGCAAATTCTGTCCTCTAAGGAATGAAACGTGATGACGCTTACGCGACCTTCTGGATTCAAGACAGTAATAGCATCGACGACGGCCTCTTTGAATGCATCCAGCTCATCATTGACTGCGATCCGAATCGCCTGAAATGTGCGCTTCGCCGGATGGGGTCCGGTACGGCGCGCAGCGGCAGGAATTCCTTCCTTAATCAATTCAACCAGCTCGCCTGTTGTTTGGATCGGCTGCTTCTTTCGTTGTTGAACGATTTGCCGGGCAATTCTCCGGGAAAATTTCTCTTCTCCGTACAGCCAAATGATCTTAGCAATCTCTTCTTCATCCCACTCATTGATAATGTCATAGGCAGACAGTGGCGCTTGTTGGTCCATTCTCATATCCAAGGGCGCATCGGCATTGTAACTGAAGCCGCGCTCTCCCTCGTCCAATTGCGGAGAGGATACCCCGAGGTCAAACAACACCCCGTCTACGCCATCCAAACCTAAATCTCTCACAATGTCTTTGATATGGCGAAAGTTGCTCTTTACCAGCGTGACTCTGTCCATATAGGAAGCGAGTCTTTCGCGAGCATTATCCAGTGCCCAGTCGTCCTGATCGATGGCGATAAGGCGACCGCCCTCCGTCAGCTTGGAAGCAATCAAGCTGCTATGCCCAGCTCCACCAAGTGTACAGTCTACATAAATGCCTCCAGGACGAATGTTTAGCCCTGCGACAGCCTCATCCATCAAAACGGTTACGTGATGAAACGACAATGTCGTCACTCCTGTTCTTCTCGCTGCTACAAATTAAAATCAACCAGTTTTTCGGCAATTTCTCCAAAAGAGCCTTCTGACTGAGCAAAATAATCTTCCCAGCGTTCCTTGCTCCATACCTCTACACGGTTTGACACCCCAATGATCACACATTCTTTTTGCATGCCTGCATGCTCACGTAAATTGGGTGGTATGTTTACCCTTCCCTGCTTGTCCCACTCGCATTCGGTGGCACCTGAAAAGAAAAATCGTGTAAATGCGCGAGCATCTGCTTTTGTAAATGGGAGAGACTTGAGTCTTTCCTCTAGTTGTTTCCACTCATCTTGCGGATAAGCAAACAAACATTGGTCCAGCCCGCGGGTAATAACAAAGGAAGCGCCTAGCCCTTCACGGAATTTGGCTGGGATCGTCAGGCGGCCTTTTTCGTCGATGCTGTGCTGATATTCCCCCATGAACACGCCCTGGTCCCCCACTTTCCTGTCGGTTGGCTCCACTTTCCCCCACTTTTCCCCACCTGGTACCTATTTGTTATTATAAAAAAAAATCCTGCGTTTGTAAGCAGGATTTTTTCGCATATTTTTTTGCCGGGAAAAGACGGGATTCGAGTGACTATTCGACCCAGCTTTCCAGGTAGGATTTTTGCTCATTTGTCAATTTGTCGATTCCGATGTTCAGAGCTTCCAACTTGTACTGTGCCACCATTTGATCCAATTCGAATGGTACGTTCAGCACTGTTTTGCCAATGTTTTGGTACTGTTCATTGACATAAGCCAAGGATACTGCTTGCAGAGCAAAGGTCATATCCATGATTTCAGCCGGATGTCCGTCGCCAGCAGCCAAGTTCACGAGGCGGCCTTCTGCGAGCAGATACACTTTTCGACCATCAGCCAAGACAAATTCTTCAATATCTTTACGCACAATACGGGAAGAAGTCGACATTGCATTCAGATCGACCTTGTTTACTTCGACATCGAAGTGACCCGCGTTGGACAAGATTGCGCCATCTTTCATCACAGCAAAATGCTCTTTGCTGATGATATCGCGGTTACCTGTCACTGTTACGAAGTAGTCACCATGCTTCGCAGCTTCAAGCATTGGCATTACTTCAAATCCATCCATGTAAGCTTCTACCGCTTTGATTGGGTCGATTTCGGTTACGATTACTTTTGCGCCCAAACCTTTTGCGCGCATCGCTACACCTTTACCGCACCAGCCATAGCCTGCTACAACAACAGTTTTACCCGCAACTACAAGGTTCGTTGTACGGTTGATCCCATCCCATACGGATTGACCAGTACCATAGCGGTTGTCGAACAAGTATTTGCAGAATGCATCGTTTACGGCAACCATTGGGAATTCGAGCTTGCCTTCTTTTTCCAGCGCTTTCAGACGCAGAATACCTGTTGTGGTTTCTTCTGCACCACCACGTACTTGAGACAGCAGATCACGGCGCTCGCTGTGCAAAATGGTGATCAGGTCGCCACCGTCATCAATGATCAAGTCAGGACGAGTTTCCAGTGTTTTGATCAGGTGCTCTTTGTACTCAGCAGGATCTGGATTGTATTTCGCAAATACGCGAATGCCGTCTTCCACCAACGCTGCGCAAATGTCATCTTGCGTAGACAGCGGGTTGGAACCGGTAATGGTTACTTCAGCGCCACCAGCTTGAACTACTTTTGCCAGATAAGCTGTTTTCGCTTCCAAGTGCAAGGAGATCGCAACTTTCAGTCCTGCAAACGGCTTCTCTTGTTCAAAGCGCTCGCGAATGCGGTTCAGGACAGGCATGTGTTCTTTTACCCAATCAATCTTCAGATGGCCGTTGTGCGCCAACGCCATATCTTTTACGATGCTTTCAGATACTGTGTTCATGTACGGATGGACCTCCTTTTATCTCATAAAGCAACCTTGTCTATCATATCATACGCAAGTTCAACCATCATCAGTTTTTCCAATTATCTTCCTATTATCGGCACTTTACACTCTGCAGTTTCTACCGTAAGTAACTCCAAAAAGCGTAACAAAGCCTGTGGCATCCATTTCTTTTTATGGTAGACCAACTGTCGGAAAACACGGATATCCGGATGGGAAAACGAGAGTATTACAAGTGTACCATTTTTTACTTCTTCTTGTACGACAATTTTCGGAAGTAACGCAATTCCTAAATCATATGCGACACATTGTTTTATCGCTTCCAGACTGCCAAATTCAAAAGAAGATTCCACGGTGGCTCCTGCTTCACGCAACACCGATTCCATCATCCCTCGGTAACTGCATCCCTTTTCTGTAAAAATCCAGGTTTCCCCGCTAAAATCGTGCGTTTCTACCTTCTCTTTTTTCACAAGCGGGTGTGTAGGCGCAGCCACAACAACTAGTTTTTCCTCACCTAAAACGACATTTGTCAGCTCAGATTGATCGTGGAGCCAGTCGAGCACAAAGGCGAAATCGAACTTCCCTTCCTTTACCCCCTGCCTCAAGTCTTGACAGATGCCCGGTGCAAGCATGATTCGCATACGCGGCTGCTCCAAGCGAAATTTTTGCAAATAGGGTGGTAAATAAAAGGCTGCCAGTGACTCCACTGTTCCGATACTCAACGTTCCCGCCAGATGTGCTTGCTCTGACAGATTCGCTTTTGCTTCATCTAATACAGCTTGCAGCTGTTCGCTGTAGCCGAGAAGCACTTCGCCTGCATGGGTAAGCCTAATTTTTTTGCCCCAACGCTCGAATAGACTGACACCGAACTCCGATTCCAGATTTTGAATTTGGGTCGTTACACTCGACTGCGCGTATCCTAAAATTTCTGCTGCACGAGTAAAACTTTGGCATTTTGCTACTTCACGGAATGTTTGCAAATAACGAGTATCCAGATTTCCCCCTCTTTTCATCGAAAAAATCGATTTGAATTATCTAATATTATAGATAACTCCGATGATTAAGTCTATGCTACACTTCAGTTACCAACGACAAGGTAAGTAAAAAAAGTGAGGGATCTACCTATGGGGAAATCATCGACGCAAGCCCCCAGTCTAGCCAAAACACTGCGACTTCCGCAGATCGTCGCCTTATACATCGGAGCTGTGATCGGTTCCGGCGTACTACTCATCCCCGGACTCGCAGCGCAGAAGGCTGGTCCTGCTTCCATTTTGGCTTGGCTCGTCATGTCTATTCTCGTCCTGCCCATGGCCATTACGATGGGGCTGTTATCTGCTCGTTATCCGAGCTCAGGTGGAGTCTCTACATTTGTACGGACAGCGTACGGGGATCGATTCGGAAACATGGTAGGCTGGTTCTTTCTCTTGTCTGTCCCGATTGGCGCACCGATTCTAAGTGTTACAGGGGCCAACTACATTGCGATCCTGCTGAACTGGAGTGAGTCGCAAGTTTATGCGGCTGCTGCACTGCTTCTTCTCGCTGTCCTTATGATGAATGTTATAGGCTTGCATGTAGCTGCACGTGTCCAAACGATTGTTGTCTCGCTGATTATTACGATTTTGATTTTGGCCATTGTCGCAAGCATTCCGCATGCATCAGTCACGCACTTTACCCCTTTTATGCCAAACGGTTGGTTGAGTGTCGTGCAAGCAGCAGGTCTGATGTTCTGGTGCTTCATTGGGTGGGAAGCCGTGACGCATCTCTCAGAGGAATTCGTCGATCCTGCGAAAAACGCGATTCGCGGTGTTTTGTGGAGCGCGGGAATCGTCGCTCTCTTGTATTTTGCCGTGGCCTTTATGACTGTCGCTACGCATAGCTACGGGTTCGGTATCTCCGCTGCCTCACTCAGTGTCATGGTTCAACTCTCCCTGGGTCCGACCGGCGGATGGATCGTAGCCGTAACCGCACTGTTCATTTGTATCGCAACAGCCAACGCTTACATTGGTGCTGCTTCACGTATCGCCTATTCGCTGGCGCAAGAAAAGATCGCTCCTCGCTGGTTTGGCACCCTCCACGCCAAGTACCGGACACCAACCGGCGGACTTCTGTTTCTCTCTCTATGTTTTGTCCTCGTTCTCGGTGTACTCTATTTCGACATGATCGACTTGTCCAGACTCATCGAGCTGCCTAATGCAACCTTTTTTGCGACTTACATCGGCGGGTGTCTGGCTGGTGTACGACTCTTGCGTAATAGTCGCGTAGGCCGAATCGCTTCCTGGACTTCTCTCGTCTGTACAGTAGGACTCTATCCTTTTTTGGGATGGTCCGCCCTCTATCCCCTCGTGATTGCATTCGTCCTTTTTATCTGGCAAAAACGGCATGCCTGACACAAAAAAAGGCTGGGGTCATATCCCAGCCTTCTTTTCTTATTCATCTTTTCCAATCAGTCTAAACGTTTTGCCATCGCTCGAGGAAAGGTAAAACGTGCGATCGACACTTCCACCCAAATCCCCTGCGTAATATTGAACCGTCATTCTGTATTTATTCATTCCGATTTTTGCAAAGTACATCAGCTCATTAAATTGCGGAAACCGGACATAATCATACACTTCATACTGCATAAACGAAAAATGCTCACGTAAAAACGATTCGCTGACAGGTAGATTGTTTTTCTTTACATACGCGGACAAGTCATCAAAGCGACGAATCTTTTGCTTATCCATCACGTCTCCCACAAATGACGAGACGGCTTGTGTCATTGCCTTTTTCTCGCTCTCTGCTACATTGCCAGGGTACAGCTCGTCGATTTTTGTTTCCAAACGATTTAACAGGACGACTGCCTGTGCTCTGTTGATTTTGTCATCAGGACGAAAGCTTCCATCTGGAAAGCCAGCCAAAATCCCCATTTTGTAGGCAGGGTAGACCGTCATCACCTGTGTTTCATTTTCGACTGAAAGATCCGTGAAAAATTTCGCTGTCGTTCCCCGATATTTTTCCCCTTCTGATTGATGCCCGATGGCTGCCAGCAAGGTTCTTGCCGCTTCCAACCGTGTCATGCTATGCGTCGGCTTCCCGGATGGCATGATACCCGCTGAAGCCAAATGGTGATAGGTTTTTTCCGACCAACGTCCCGCAGCATCCTGCAAGTAGGTCTCTTTGATAAAGCTGTCAGGCTCATGACCTGTAAAGGAAGGAATGACGCGTTCAATTAGGGATAAAAACTGTTCTTGCGTCACTGTTTGTTCTGGCTTAAAGGTCCCGTCGGGAAATCCTTTAATTAATCCTTTTTTGGTAGCGATCCCTATTTCTTTTGCTGCCCAATGTCCATTTGTGTCGATAAATGCAGGTGAATTGGCCACGTATTCTTCCCGTGCGTCGGCCTTTTTCAATCCTGCGGTTGCAATGCCCGTCAATAAAACCGACAAGCTAACAACTAGTAGAGTGGCTTTTTTCCCGATTTGTTGTAATGTAATCTGCATCCCGAGTACCACCTTTCCCCAAAAACAATCCATTACTACTAATACGCAGAATTTGTCGGAAAAGTTTCAGCATAATTAGAAGAAAAGTTTTCCATCAGCTTAAACAACAAAAAATAGCCGGGTCCACTTCTAGGACGATCCGACTATTTTGTACTGCATTTTACAGGTAATAAAGTTGATGAGTACCATCATGCGCGAATGGCGCATCTACTAAACGGTCAACCAAGCCAAGACCATACTTATTTGCAAATGGGAAAAACGAATGCTTTCTTTCTTGCAGAGCACCTTCGGGCAACAAAGCGGTCTCAATTCGTTGGACACGCACATGCTCCACATCATCTTTTTGCTGTAGCGAACGAATCAGACGCTCTTCCAAAAAGGATACTTGCTCTAATAGCAGCTTACTATTTTTCTCAGCCAGACCACGCAATCCGCCATCCAAAGAAACGACCTCTTCTACCAGCGGACGATAGATCGACATGATCAACTCCCTTGCCGATGCGAATTGCTGCTCCAACGGATGCGGTGCCTGGTTTTTGGACCACTCGGTTTTCCAAGCGGTGAAATCAGTCAAGACTTGTTCCATAGAAAGCCCCAAGCTATCCAGCAGTCTCTGTTGAGCACCTTCCACAAGGGTAATGGACATACGAGGCAATACGATCGGCATCTGCATCCCGAACAGCTCGAATACCTCCCGATAAAACGCCCAATAAGCAATCTCGCCAGGACCTCCAATGAAGGCAAGCGTAGGAAACAGATGCTCCTGCATCAACCCGCGAGTAACGACATTTGTGCTAAAACGCTCCGGGGAATCTGCAACCTGCTTGAGCAATTCATCGCGACTGTAAGAGCGTCTCCGATTGATAAAGCGCTCCCCGTGACGTTCTAGCAACAATCGATCATTGCCCTCATAGACGAACAAATTAGCTTGATGCTCTTCCACTTGCAATTGAAGCGGATAGCCAGCCGTTGAAATCCGATCCGCCGCCCGTAGCATCACCTTTGTCAATTGCTCATTGTTCTCAATGATCTGTGAAAAAATGGGTTGCTGCAGTTCACGAACAAATGGCAACGAGGATTCAACCAGAACTAGACCGTGCTTGCCAAACAGTTTTGCCATCAAGCGGGCAAACCACTCTGCGACTGTAGGCGAATCCGCCGAAGTCTGCGTCAGCAACTCACGAATCTTCTTGGTTTCGGCAGTCTCTGTTTGTCCCTGGAAAAACTTTTCCAGGAACTGTGTACACAGTTCAGGGTCCAAGGGTAGCGTACTTGCAGATTGGCGGCCCTTTTTGTTCAGAGGCAGCCGCTCTTTATGCAGGCGCTTTCCATCGTCCGCTCCCCAGTACACATGATCGATCTCATCGATGTCATGGTCTTCCCCAGCAATCCAAAACACCGGAATAACGTTCGCCTGAAGCTCGGCAGACAGCCTTTTCGCTGCCTGGATCAGATGAACAGCTTTGTTGACTGTATAGAGTGGTCCACCCAGAACTCCTGCTTGCTGACCGCCGATGACCACATATGTGTCTGGCTGTTTGAGCAACTCGATATTTTTCAGTGCTTCAGGGTGAGTACCCATCTCTTTATTAAAACGATATAAACCTTCCACGAGCTGGTTCCGGTGAGGATAGGATTGACTTTGAAGCCATTCCACGCGTTCTCGGTAGGACTGTTCTCGGTAGGGATTATGCGCAAAAAACTGTAATGCAGAGGCATTTTGCTGCTGGTACTCCTGTGCCAGCGGATTCGCCAATGGAAGCGCGAGACATTCAACATTCATGCTAGCTCACCTTTCTTAGGGCCATGGTCAATCAAAATTATAACATGCTCCACAGCCACAAAAAACAAGACAACCCACTTTAATGGGTTGTCAAAGTGTAATACAGGCTCGTTCGCGCTTGCATTAAAATTGTGGAGGGGTGACGGACCAAATTAACAAAGCTTCCGTTTCTCCTGTATTTTCGATTGAGTGTGTTTTGCTACTGTCAAATGAAATACTGTCTCCTGCTTCCAATACATGCTCTTCATCGTTGAAGCGCGCTGTCACACTACCAGTAATGACCGTGAAGCACTCTTCTCCCTCAGACTGTACGAATTTGTCGACAGCCATTTCTCCAGGCATCAGTCGCACTTCCAGCATCCCCAGCTTGGCACTGCCTCCCATCGAGAGCAGCGAATAAGTGCCCGTCGATTCAGGAAAGACTAGTTGTCTGCGTTTTTGCAAGCGAGTCACATGCACCTGCTTCTGATCAATATCCTCGAAAAAATGAATGATGGGTGACTCCAGAGCTTTGGTGATTTTCCACAGCGAATCAAGCGACGGCTGCGAAATTCCACGCTCTACTTGGCTCAGCAAACCTTTGCTTAACCCTGTCTTGCCTGCCATAATTTCCAAGGTAAAGCCGCGTTCTTTCCGAATCATTCGAATCTTGTGACCGATGGTCTCGATGGGAAGTCGCATAGTTCCAACCTTCTTTCTTATCGGAATAAATACGATATGTATCAACAGTGCTTTACACGACACCCATCGTTTTGATAATTCCGGTCGTAAACAGCACTATGTAGACGATTCCAAACCAGAGAAACGACAAACGCCAGGCCGAAAATCCTACCTTTTTGAGGGAGAGCCGCCCCTTCCACTTCATCTGTACCCACCCAAGAAGCACGGTTACCACTAGGTAAAAGCAGAATACCCACCACCAAGCGGACAAAGCCTCGGGCCAGATCAGTTCGTAAGCGGAAACGGCAGAACGAATCACCAAAAGATTCGTGATATTTATCGCGAAGCGGCCTGCCAATTTCTTATTCCGCGTCGTCACATACAAGATGAAATAAACGAGCGGAAACCCGAGAAACGGCACAACCGTCAGCGTACCCCACAAATAGGCCCAGACATTCGCCAAAAAGGTCATCTACTGTCGCCTCCCTCCTTCCGTATTCCCATGTCTGACTTCAGAAGGATAACGCGAAGCAAGGTTTCGTGCAGTGGAGTCGGAATCCTGGCCTTTTGTCCTACTTGGACGAGATAGCCGTTGATAGACTGCACTTCCGTCGGTCTGCGCTTCTTTATATCCTGCAACATGGAGGAAAGATTACGGGAAGTATTTCGGCAAATGGAGACAATTTCCTGCAAGTCTGCATCCTCGATTTTTTGTCCGGCATAGGCAGCCACTGCAGCTGCTTCCACAAATAAAGCACGCATGAGCTGTTGCGTATGTGAATTTTCGAGGAGAGCACCATTTGGGATTTCAAAAAGCGCGGTTAACGGATTGATCAGCGCATTTGCGATGAGCTTGCGCCAAGCGAAGGGCTGTATTGCCTTTTCATAGACAGCCTCCATGCCTGTTGATAGCGCCCACTCAACAAATGTGCGAATCAATGGATCATTGCAATCAGAAGTCTCCCAAGAACCTACGCGCAAAGTACCTGTACCGGTATGCACGACCTCTGTAGGCGACAATCTCCTTGCTCCTTCCGTATTAATTGCAAAGAAACACTGTGTCTCCGTTAAAACGGTTCGAAGCAATTCGTAATGACCCATGCCATTTTGCAAAGCGATCACTCTTGCCTCAAGGTCTACCCCTTGTAAGGCTGGAAGCACGCTGTGCAAATCTGGCTGCTTTACAGTTAACAGATACAGATCCCCTTCAGGCAATCCTTCTTCAATGGGGCTGGCGGTGACAGGAATAGTGACTGTTTCGCCATTCAGCTTTTGAAAGCTGAGCCCGCGTTCATTTAGCTGATTCGCCTGGAGTGAACTGCGTGTAACAATCGTAACAGGTTGTCCAGCGAGTGCGAGCCTTGCTGCATACAGCAGCCCGACAGACCCTCCACCTATGACTACCACCTGACACGTCCTTGGTTTTAGCAGCATTTGTTCACCCACATTAATCAATGCTTATTTTTCAAGAATAACAGAGTTTTCGGGATTGTTCAATTGATTGACACAAAAAAAGATCGAAATTATCGAAATATTCCTAGGTTGTCACACATTTTCTGTAAAAAAAATCAGGCCATCGCCTTTTGACGTTAGCCTGAACCCTGAATTATACGGGATAAACTGCATGCTTTCTGTCCGAAAAAACGTGACGCTTTTCCTTGTAAACCTCGTAGCGCTGGATTAATTCTCGTCTCAGGTCGCTTGGAGGTACAACAGCATCTACAATCAAGTTGGATGCCAGTAAGTACAGATCGATGTCCTCCTGATACTCTCTGCGTTTTTCCTGAATAAACGCTTGACGCTCTGCCGGGTCCTCAATCGCCTGAATTTTGTTACTGTAGACGGCATTGACCGCTGCTTCTGGACCCATTACGGCGATTTGGGCACCAGGCAGTGCGAGGCAAGCATCTGGCTCAAATGCAGAGCTGGCCATTGCATACAAGCCAGCACCATACGCTTTGCGTACAATGACGGAGATTTTCGGTACGGTGGCTTCCGCCATGGCGGAGATCATTTTGGCCCCGTGTCTGATAATGCCTGCCCGCTCTACTGCTGTCCCGATCATAAAGCCAGGAACATCCGCCAAGAACAGGAGTGGGATCGAAAACGCATCGCACAACGTGATGAATCGAGCCGCCTTGTCAGCCGAATCTACAAACAAGACTCCTCCCTTCACACGCGGCTGGTTGGCAATAATACCGACAGGCTTTCCATCCAAACGTGCCAATCCGGTAATCAGCTCTTGGGCAAATAATTTTTTGATTTCAAAGAACGAATCCTCGTCGACCAATGCTGTAATGACATCATGCATATTGAAAGCTGCATTTTGGTTCTCCGGTACGATGCTCGTGATTTCCTTCGCTGTAGACACAGGGGCCTTCGCCAGTACAGTCGGAGGCGTCAACGTATAGTTCGCCGGTAAGAAACGGAGATAGCTGCGCGCTGCTTGAATCGCTTCTTCTTCATTGGCAGCCAGTACGTCGCCGCATCCGCTGACGGAGCAATGCATCCGTGCGCCGCCCAACTCTTCCAAGCTCACTTTTTCTCCAATCACCATTTCCGCCATACGCGGAGAGCCCAAGTACATGCTCGCGTTTTTGTCGACCATGATAACTATGTCACAAAAAGCTGGGATATAAGCGCCACCAGCAGCAGAAGGTCCAAACAAAATGCACACTTGTGGAATTTTGCCGGAAAGCTTCACTTGGTTGTAAAAAATTCGCCCAGCACCCCGTCGGCCTGGGAACATCTCCAATTGGTCAGTGATACGCGCTCCTGCTGAGTCCACTAGATAGAGAAGAGGAACACGCATTTTTTCAGCGGTCTCTTGAATGCGAATAATTTTTTCGACGGTCCGCGATCCCCAAGACCCGGCTTTCACTGTCGAATCATTAGCCATCACGCAGACTGTTTGACCATTTACCTTGCCGATTGCGGTCACAACTCCATCCGCCGGCAGATCGCCTGCCATGACATTCGCGAACAGCCCATCCTCGACCATGAACTCGTCATCGAACAATAGCTTGAGACGATCGCGGACGAACAGCTTGTTTTGCTCCTTGAGCTTGTCATGATACTTGGCATCGCCCCCTTGCACTACTTGGGCGATTTTTTCGTGCAATGTGTCTTCCAAATGTTTGGTCATCAGCGTAATCCCCCTCGTCACTCTCCGCGGTATATCGGTTTTCGTTTTTCTTGAAAGGCTGCGAGTCCTTCTAGGCGGTCTTTCGTCGGGACGAGCAGCTTATACGCATTGCTCTCAATCTGAAGTCCGCTAGCTAGCTCGACTTCCACTCCACAATCGATGGCAAACTTGGCTTGGGCTAGGGCAAGTGGAGCATTCGCTGAAATTTGCTCAGCCACAGCAATCGCTGTCGCCATAAGTTGATCAGCGGGAACAATCCGATTGATCAACCCAATGGACAGTGCCTCCTCCGGATATACTCGCCTTGCCGTAAAAATCAGTTCCTTGGCGACGCCTTTTCCGACCAACCGAGGCAAACGCTGTGTTCCGCCAGCACCCGGGATGATCC
This sequence comes from Brevibacillus sp. HB1.1, assembly GCF_013332445.1. Taxonomy (NCBI): domain Bacteria; kingdom Bacillati; phylum Bacillota; class Bacilli; order Caryophanales; family Paenibacillaceae; genus Brevibacillus; species Brevibacillus sp. HB1.1. The sequence goes on from NZ_JABMIV010000001.1 coordinate 772,016, forward strand.
CGAGCGATGTCTCCGTTAAACCCATCTGGGCATGCTCACTCATGATCCGCAGATCGCACGCCAACGCCAATTCTGTACCGCCCCCCAGCGCCAGCCCGTTAATCGCCGCGATAACTGGCTTCGGTAGCTTTTCCAGCTCTGTGAACGTATCTCGAATCGTTTGGATATAGACATCCACCTGTTGTGGTGACATGGAGCGCCGCTCTCTTAAATCCGCACCAGAGCAAAACGCCTTGTCGCCAGCACCTGTCACAATGACCGTTCGGATGTCACGATCATGGCTGATTTCACTGATCAAGCCGCGCAATGTCACGAGCGTTTCAAGATTGAGGCAGTTAAAAACTTCTGGCCGTTGCAGCGTTAGTACGCCGATTGCGCCCTCTCTTTGCAGGGAAACCGTCATATTCTATCCCCTCTTTGCGAATGTGTAGAACATACAGATCATCCAGCTGGTTTGCTTGCGAGCGATGCCCGCAGCACTTTTGAGGGGAGCTCTTTTTCCAATTGCTGCCCAATATACGCACCAGCCTCAATCAACTTCTCGAGATCGACGCCCGTTTCATAGTCCATTCCATGCAGCATGTAAACCAAATCTTCAGTCGAAATGTTGCCGGCAGCTCCTGGGGCATACGGGCATCCGCCGAGGCCGCCGATTGAGCTGTCAAAGATCCGGATTCCTTCCGCTAACGCTGCTGCTACGTTCGCCAATCCAGTTCCTCTCGTATCGTGGAAATGGGCGGCTAAGCGCTCGTTCGTAACATCTTTCACAAGTTCTCCAAAAACCTCATGAACCTGCTTCGGTGTTGCAACCCCTATCGTATCCCCGAGAGAAATCTCGTACACTCCCATTTCCAAGAGAGCCTGTGTCACCCTGCGGCTATTGTCCAGCGGAACATTTCCCTCGTACGGGCAACCGAACACCGTTGAGATATATCCGCGAACTTTCATCCCGAGAGCCAGCGCTTCCTGGGCAACCTCCCGCAGGATCGGAAACGTGTCTTCTATCCGTTTATTGATGTTTTTTTGATTATGCGTTTCAGAGGCAGACATGAACAGGGCAATCTCTGTCAGTCCACATTGGCGCGCCCTCTCCAGACCGCGAATATTTGGAACCAATGCACTAAGCGTTACCTCTTGGCTGCGATTGATTCCCTGCAAGACCTCATCTGCATCCGCCAATTGCGGTATCCATTTTGGATTCACAAACGAACTTGTTTCGATCCGCTTCAAGCCTGCTTCCATCAGCTTATGAATCAGCGTGATTTTGGCTGCCGCCGGAACGATCGCGCTCTCATTTTGCAGCCCGTCACGAGGGCCGACCTCCACGATTTGCACACGCACTATAAGCCCACCTCCTTGCCTAGCGGTCGCTCAGTTTAGAAGCATTCTAATCCTATTCCAAAACGACAATGATATCGCCATCGTTGACAAAATCGCCAATGTTCGCTTTTACTTCCACAACCTTGCCTGAGGCTTGAGCCTGTACAGGAACTTCCATTTTCATCGATTCCAGTACAAGGACGTCTTGTCCTTCATTGATCTCGTCACCTGGCTGAACCAGGACATTAATAACAGTTCCTGCCATATTGGCTGCTACTTGTTTCATGGATAGTCCTCTCCCTTACCTATCATTTTTATTAGCTTAGCGTTTTTCCTTGCTTGACGCCGCTCCACGCTCAGTAACGAACCATGTCGTATAGTTACCTGCTCGGAATTGGTCGTCCTGTAATACTTCTTGCAAAAACGGAATGTTCGTTTTAATGCCAGTAATCAGAAAATGATCCATAGCCTTCTGCGCCTGTTGCACAGCCTCTTGTCTTGTCGCCCCAGATACAATGACCTTTGCAATCATCGGGTCGTAAAAAGGAGTCACCTGTGTACCTGTCTCTACCCCATCATCAATTCGTACATGTTCAAATGCAGGTGGCTGGTATAACGTAATCGTCCCTGGCGATGGAAGGAAGGTGACAGGGTCTTCCGCATAGACACGTAGCTCAATCGCGTGCCGCAGAGCCTTGACGTCCTTTTGCTCGATCGACAACGGGTGACCATCGGCAATATCCAGTTGGAGCGATACGAGGTCAATGCCCGTCATTTCTTCCGTCACGGGATGCTCCACTTGCAAGCGTGTATTCATTTCCAAGAAGTAAAAGTTTTTCTGTTCATCTACGATAAATTCAACTGTTCCAACACCCGAATAGCCCACTGCTTTCGCCGCTGTAACCGCTGCATCGCACAGAAGCTCTCTCGTTGCTATGTCCAAAAAGGGCGACGGGCTTTCTTCGAGTACCTTTTGATGTCTGCGCTGTATGGAGCATTCCCGTTCTAATAAGTGGATGACGTTTCCATGCTGATCGGCAACGACCTGCACTTCGATGTGGCGCGGGCGTTCCACGTACTTCTCCATGTACATCGCATCGTTACCAAAATACGCTTTTGCACGACCTTTCGCCGATTGGTAAGCTTGACGCAGCTCAGCCTCGTCTCGACAAATGTGCATCCCGATTCCTCCGCCACCAGCACTGGCCTTTAGCATCACAGGATATCCGATGGACATCGCGATGACAGCTGCTTCATCTGGTGAATCGATAGCCTGTTCGCACCCTGGAACGACTGGTACTCCCGCAGTCTCCATAATATGACGAGCAGTCAGCTTGTCACCCATTTGACCGATGACCTCCGGGGTTGGACCAATGAAAAGAAGACCTTCCTCCAGAACACGGCGGGCAAAAGCTTCGTTTTCTGACAAAAGACCGTATCCCGGATGAATGGCATCGGCACCGGTGCTTTTCGCTGCTCCAAGAATGGCTTCTACGTTCAGGTAGCTGTGTGGCACAGGCGGTGGACCAATATGGACTGACTCATCTGCTTCACGAACAAACGGCAGATCCTTGTCTGCATCCGAATAGACAGCAACCGTAGCCACTCCTCTTGCCTTGCATGTACGGATAATTCGTCTGGCAATCTCACCACGGTTTGCGATTAATACCTTACGCATGGCAACGCTCCCCTCTTTGACAAACCGACTACAACCGTAAGCGCTTCCAAATTGTTTGCCTGGTTTGTATCATGTGATGCTATTTCTATTTTGCCACGAGAATGATCATAGTTCTAGGATGAAATTTTAAATTTTTCCAAGGAAGCGAAATCATTTCCTGACAATCCCTCCAATAAAAAAAGAAAAACACTTCGGAAAAGCCCATCATCGTGTATAATAAAGGGGCGGGGCCAAAAGGTGGCCAAGGCAAAGAGCTGTGAGAGGAGTGGCTAACCATGTTTGAAGTAAGACGTTTGCAAATCAACTATAAGACACTGGAGGAATTCCAGAAGTTTCGCGAATTTGGCCTGGAGGAGCTTTCTATGAAGGAAGACCTGGAGGCGAACATCGTGGAAAACGATTCGGAATCTCCATTTTACGGTATTTATGACAACGATCTTATGGTAGCACGTATGAGCCTCTACAAAATTGACGGGAAATACGACCGTTACTTCCAACCTGCGCAAGACTATTATGAGCTGTGGAAGCTCGAAGTCCTGCCTGACTACCGTCACAAAGACTACGGAACTGCTTTGGTCAACCACGCGAAGAGCTTTGGAGCTCCTATTAAAACCAACTCACGCTGTCGCGCAGACGATTTTTGGTTGAAAATGGGCTTCACGCCTGTGAAATACAACCTCATGCGTGATCGTGGTGAAAACCCGTACGTATGGTTGCCAGAGAGCGTAGAGCTGCAAGACTAGCTCTTCCTTTCCCAACATGAATGACAAATGAATGCGTAAACAAAAAGAAGCGGATCAATGCCCGCTTCTTTTTTCATCCCTAATTTCTACGCTTATTTTTCTACGCGCTCCAAATTTCCGTTTTCATCCATTTTGAAGATCGCTTTGTTGGAATCCTCTTCCTGTAAAAAAGCAAGCTTGCGTGCACGTTCCATGATCTGTACCAACGCACGGTAGTCATCATTGACCCCCTGAACCTGATCCAGTTCTTTTCTAGCGCGTTCGTGGGCTTCTTTCAATTCTTTTAACTCCAACTCTTTTCCTTCCAACTCTTGTTCCAATTGTCGCAAACGACGAGTCATTTCTTTTTGATTGACGAGCATGCGAATGACTGCTTCAATCTGCTGCTCCTCTACATCCGCGTACTTTTGTACCTCTGTTACTGGTGTTTCAGATCGTTTTGTGTGCAACGCGACGACCTCGACCTCAGCCACCACAGGGGGCGGTACTTGAATCCTCCCGAGCTTTTTCAGCTGCTGTCTTTGGCTTTTCGCAATCGAAATAGCCGCATCGTACCGTTTGCGCACGCAACTGTTCCATCGGAAGCCGCACGCAGCTGCTGTCCTTCCTAACCTTTGACCCACTTCTTCAAATGCAGCAAGCTGTGTGCCGCCTTCGCGTATGTGGCGCAAGGTGACTTCCGCCAGCACTAGATCGTCATCTTCGGTCCATGCGTCTTGTCTGGAAGCTACCATATGAGTCCCTCCCGTTACCTTTAAAAAGGATGATGTAATTCATCCTATGCTTTTCCCTACTCTTGTAGAATCGCTTTCTACTAGAAAAAGTATGTCCAAGCAAATAAATGTTTAAACGAAATGGACTACATCGATCAGGACGTTGGGCGCTTAGTCAGGAAGCTTTCCACTACGGCGACGTGTTCAGGGCTACCCCAAAGATGCGCACATTGACTCACTTCGCTCCGGATTCGTTCTTCTTGCGGAATGCCCATACGCTTCCACTGCAAAATCTTCATGTACGCCTCAATGCCGGCTAGCGGCTGGGCAGCGATTTTTCGAGCGAAACGATATACTTCCTCATGTAGCTTCTCTTCCGTGTATACCTCGTCAACAAAACCGTAGGACTTAGCTTCCTCTGCACGCAATCTGTCACCAGTCAACAGGAGAGCGAGTGCTTTTGACTCTGGCAACAAGTCCAACAGCCGACTTCCTCCACCCCAGCCTGTCGTAATATGCATGCTGATTTGTACAAACCCGAAGGTCGCCCGGTCACTGGCAAAACGAAAATGACACGCGCCCGCAAACTCACAGCCACCTCCGACCGCTGCACCGTTAATCATGGCAATCACCGGTTTGGAATTCTGATCAATGGCGGACAAAAGCCCCGTCACTTTACTGAGCAAAGGATGCGCCTGTTCATAGCCGCGCGCTGCAATAAACTGATTCAAATCGCCTCCGGAAACAAAGCTTCTGCCTGTCCCCGTCACAATCAGAACCTTTACCTCTGGATCGGCTTGGCAGTCTCGCAAGACCTGATGCAGTTCATCAACCAGCTCCACGCTAATGGCATTATGTACATGCGGTCGATTTAATGTGATTGTGGCGATACCGTCCTGTTTTTGCAAAAGCAAGGTCTCCATAAGAACTCCCACCTTTTTATCAGCTTGTGGCTTTATTTTACCTTTCGATGGACAAACAAAAAAGAGGAGGTCTTTACCCCCTCTTTATTAGGACAACAGATTTTTCATGGCGGAAGAATTGAATCCGACGATCAGGTTTTCACCGTCAGTCAGGATCGGACGCTTCAAAAGCTGAGGCTCTTCACTAAGCATTTCGAGCAATTCCTTCACTGACATATCATTAATATCGACATCCAGGTTTTTAAAACGCTGACTTCTCGTCGACAAGATTTCATCCAAGCCATTTGAAGTCATTTTAATAATATCAAGCAGTTCTTCTGCTGTCGGTGGATTTTTGAACAAGTGACGCTCTTCGTAATTCACTCCGTTTTCTGCCAGCCATGCCTTCGCTTTGCGACAGGATGTGCAGCTAGGATAAGTGAAAAACGTTAATTTTTGTGTTTGTGTACGTTCAGCAACGGCCATTGGTTACCCCTCCATCTCATCTATCACGTATGATTTCATCTATAAAAGTCTTACGATTTGCTGTTCGTGATGTTTGCTTCAAGCTCTTACAAAAAGTTAGCCAATAAAATTTCCTTCCTTACTTTGGATTTTAATGCTTGATTAACACTATGTCAATAGTAGTTAATCTAAAAACTAGACGAAAATTTATGCGAAATGCTGTTGTAGCACACTGCTACCTTAACAAGTAACACAAAATGGGATACACTTATGGAGATTGTTTTGAGAAAGGGGTATCGGCATGGACCACGATGCGCAAAAGTTAACCAGTGCTTTAGCTGACCCCACCCGTTTTTCCATTTACCAATTTGTCGCCTACAGTAAAGATTCCATCACGGTTCAGGATATAGCTGATCACTTCTCTATCCACCCTAATGTGGCACGCTTGCACTTGACGAAGTTGGAGGACGTGAATTTACTCACTGCTGTTACAGACAAAAGTGGTAAGGGAGGACGTCCCAGTCGGTTGTACTCACTGTCTGAACAGGTTGTGAGTCTGCAATTCCCTCCTCGTGACTATCAGCTGTTAGCCGATATCGCGATTGAAAGCCTGCTCTCGCTCGGCGAAGCTGGCGAAGCCGCTCTAATTAAAATGGGACATCGCATTGGAACTGAGATGGCAAAACGGGCGGTTGTCCAAAGCGGAATCAATTTAGAAATAGCCTCTATGGAAGAAAAATTGGACCTGATCCATCGGATTGTCGTGGCTCAGGGATTGAAACCAGACATCGAAGCAATGGATGAAGGAAAGCTGCGTTTTCGCGTAAATAATTGCACCTTCTCTGACAGCGCAAAAAAATACCCGAATGCCGTATGCCAGATGCACAACGCTCTGTTGATGGGAATATTCGAAACGTACTTGGGGAACATTGAATTACGTGAGGATGATTCCAAAATTCGCGGATGCCAATCCTGCAACTATACGCTGATTCAGTATTAGCACCGCAAGTCCAGTCTTTCCTCCCCGGGTGACAACAATCCGTCATACCTTTATCGTTTACACGTGTTCACCTGTCCTATATAATGGGGGAGGAATCTTGTAAATCTTACCGATCGAGGCAAAAAGGGGGGACAAAAATGGATCGTATGTATCGCGTTCTTGGTTTCTGGACCATCGTGATCGCGTTGATGGCGTTTTGGGCAGAGTTGTACCCGATGGCGCTCATCTTCTTCAGTTTGACTGCATTCTTCGTAGCGTTGAGCTACATGAATCTGACTGAACGAGTATACCTAAACATTTTCTTCGGCTTCATGTTCCTGTCTTTTGTTGGATTCACGTATTACACGTTCTTCGTGATGCCTGTAGGACCACAAGAACACGCTTTTCTACAATTGATCATGTAAGAAAAAAGATGCTCGCCATGAGCATCTTTTTTTATGTTTTCCTCTTCTTTTACTCCCAGGTGCCTTTCTCTTGGACCATGACCCAAAAACGCCCACCTAAGCCAGCAGGATCAATCAACTGCTGGATCGCCCGATTCCGTTTCATCGCAACGCTCGTGAAAGGGTCTGTATCCATATGCGCGACCGCTTTATGAAGCAAGCCATTCCGCATCAAAAACCGATCCTGTCTCATATAGTCTATTTCCCGTAAACCAACCTTTTCTCCATACTCTTGCCACGCAGAAAAATTCACATGTGTCGTCAAGTCTTGTTCGCCTATGTTGATATACGGATTCGTATGAGCCTGATGACGATGGTAGCACATCAATGTTCCGTTTTTTCGACTAGGATGGTAAAGCTCTTCTTGCAGATCACCGTAATCAATCGTGATGACGAACCCTTTTTTCAATAGGCTGGAAACTTCTTGTGCGGCTTGCTCCATCGCCATATTTATCTCGATCCGCATGCCGATTGGCAGCTTCAAGTTTAGCTCGCGCAAATATTCCCCAAGCGCTGGTGTCATATCCCCCAGACACTCTTCCAACCCATCCTCGCCAACACGCACCCATACTTCCTGCCAGCCGGATCTGGTTTTCTCCACAATATGTACTGGAAATGCGTCCAGCCATTCATTCGAGAAAATAACCCCTTCTATTTTTTCATGCTTGGCAGCTTCATTCACAGAAGAATACCAGCGCTTTGGACCCTCGTGCCACTGGAGCGCCTCCTGCTGCATTTTCCGGTGATAAGGACTCGCCTCTATCAAAATGATCGTCAGCTCTTTGTATACCTCTGGCTTGCTCTCACGGATGTGCTCCAGCATGTGTCGGCAAACAGCCCCGGTGCCACCACCGATCTCAACGAGCACAGGCGAAGTAATATCCGACTTCTCCCACAATGCCAAGATTGCATCTGCGATTGTTTCCGCAAAGACAGGATGCACCGATGCACTCGTATAAAAATCTCCCGCTTTGCCTACTTTGGGTTGTTCGACCATATAATATCCATACGTGTCATGATAGAGGGCCAACTCCATAAAGCGCGCGAACGTAATCGCTTTCCCTGGTTGGCTTGCTATTTCCTCGCGAATCAGTTCGATCATCGTCATAAGCTCTTCTCCTGCTATCCAAATTCAACTAGATAAGGCTATAATACGAAAAGAAGCATACAATATGGAAAGGCAAAAGCAAAAGGTGAAATCATGCGCAAATTTCTTCTCGTCTTGTTCCTACTTGTATGTCCACTGACGGTATTCGCACAGGAAGAGCCCTCTACTCCTTTGGAGCAGCTCATCCTGCAGCAGCATTTTACACAAAAAGAGCTGGAGCGAACCCTCACCTTACTCAAGGAAGAAGAGACGCGGACATACGGGGAAATCGCTCAAATGGATCTCGATTTGCAACGACAAAAGCTGGTGATGGAAGCGACACAACGCCGGGCCGGTGAGGTAGCGCGGTCCTATTACATGGGCGAGCGTACTAATCTTCTGACGTTACTATTAAATGCGGAAAATTTCAATCAGTTCTTATTGATGTACGACTTCTACGAGATCTTGTACGAGCGTGACATGTCTCGACTAGAGTCCTATCATACTGAGCGCACCAAGCTCACTGCGATGCAAACCGACAAAAAGAATCGATTGGACCAACTTCAAACGCTGCGAAAAAAATACGAGCTTCAATTAGCAGAAATGCTCGCTGTTGCCGCTGAAAAAGAAAAAAACGTACAAAAGCTGGATAACCCGACAGTTGTGGAATCCATGATGAATCACTTGATTTTAGACTGGGAAAAACGTGGTTTGCCCGCATTCCAGACCTTCTTCGGAATGCTCGCGCAGGTGATGGTTCAAGTTCCCGAGTTGGCGACGCCGGATCGAATTCAGTCGGAAGGTCTCCTCAAGCATACACTAACCATCAATCAGACTGACTTCAACAATTTTCTGATAGAGAAAGACGCCTTGTTTAAACAATCCCATTTCGCCTTTGAGGATAACAAGCTGACCGTGGAAGGCACGTATGATCAGATGGAGCTAAAGCTCGTTGGTAACTATGAGCTCGTCTCACCTACCCATCTCAAATTCCACATTACCGAGCTGTACTTTGACGGCTTTGCCTTGCCTCAATCGACCGTGGAGGAAATGGAGGAAGCGTACGATCTCGGATTTTATCCGGAGCTGATCTCCCCCAACATCCAAGTGCAAGGCATCACACTGATGGACGAAGAATTAAAACTCCAGCTACAATTCAATCTTCCATTTGGATTTGGAAAGAAGTAAAGCCAGCTATTTGTTAGCTGGCTTTTTTCTTGGAGACAACCTTATTGACATGAACCGGCATTTCCTTCTGCAATTGTGTCATGTACTGGATCGCTTCTTTCGTCAGCGTAGGGTATTTCTGCCCCTGCTTCAGCTTCTCCAATGTTTCTGACACCGGGTAAATGACATAGTTGCGCTTATTATTTTTCCGATAAAAATGAACGTAGGTCGGAATCATTTCAGCACTTTCGATGCTGGCCTCTCCTGACTCATTCTTGTACAGCACAAGCTTCAGGATTGCGCCAACATCCTTGTAGTCCCAACGCTGCGCAGAGATGAAATTGCCCAACGAATAGGCGATCAGTCCTTTGTGTTGACGTCCATCTTCGAGGGTAACCGTCTTCCATTCATAAGGTTGTACCACATGTGGATGCGCCCCCAAAATCAAATCCGCTCCAAATGTTAGAGCTTGCTCGGCGGTGTTGATTTGTTCAGGACTAGGCATGCGTTGATACTCATTTCCGAAATGAAGCGCCACTGCAACCAGATCGGCTCCTTTTTCTCTTGCCCGTGCGATATCTTTTTTCATCAGCGCAGGCGAAATCAGATTGACCAGATACGGCTTGCCTTCTGGAATCGCGATTCCATTCGTTCCGTACGTATACGATAGCAAGGCTAGCGTGAATCCGTCCTTGGTCAACAACAAGGGCTCATCTCGATCCTCTGGACTGGCAAACGTTCCCGTGTGCGGAAGACCGGCTTCATCGAGATATTTGATGGTTTGCAGAACCCCTTGTTCTTTGCGGTCCATCGAATGGTTATTCGCTGTCGATACCGCAGTAAATCCAAATTCCTTCAACGAATGTGCCAGCGACTCAGGAGAATTAAACATCGGATAGCCTGAGTATTTGGCCTTGCTACCGCTCATCGTTGTCTCAAGATTGCCGATAACCCAGTCTGCCTCACGGAACATCGGGATGACATTCGGGAAGAATCGTTGAAAATCATAGCTTTTCGTCGCTGGGTCCCAGACGGCATCCAACTGCTCCTGATGCATCATGATATCCCCAACAGCAAGAAGGGAGATACGCTGTTCCGGAAATCTTGATGGCAAAGTCGGAGGTTGTGTCTCCTGATGATTGGGCGCTGTCTGCGGTGGTGTTGCGGGATCAGGCGCTTTCACGTTGGGAGCTTGGTTGGTCTTATCTGCTTGGGCGATGGGTGCTGCACACCCAACCAGACTCGTGCAGGCGATAACGAGAATGAATGCCCATTTCCATGTTCGCTTCATAATGAATAGCTCCTTTAGTAAATGGTGACCCCTTCCTTTTCTCCACCACCTGACAAAATCCTCTCCCATATTTTATAAAGAATGATGAAGTGACTTAACGGAGCATGCCTGTGACAAACGGATTGTACGTTTTCTCGTAGTCGATCGTCGTCTTCGGTCCATGCCCTGGATACACAATGGTTTCATCATCAAGCTCAAACAGCTTGTCTTGGATACTGATCATCAGCGTTTCGTAATCTCCTCCGAAGAGATCCGTACGCCCGATGCTTTGGTTAAACAGAACGTCGCCACCGAAGCAGTGCTGGCCAATGACAAATGAACAGCTGCCTGGTGAATGCCCTGGCGTATGCAGCACCTGAATGTGAAAACCTGCCAGTTCCAGAGTCTGACCATCCTCCAGTTCGTGCTCGGCCCGCTCACATACGATGAGTTCAGGCAGATTCCAGCGTCGAGATCCGTTGAGATCAGGGTTTGTGAGCCATTCCTGCTCCAGTGGATGAATGTAAACCGGTGCTTTTGTCAATTCTCTTACTTGGTTGAGACCACCAATATGATCCAAGTGGGCATGCGTCAAAAGAATGGCAACGACGTTTTTATTTGCGAGAGCACGAAGCAACTGATCTGGCTCCATACCCGGGTCAATCACAATGGTTTGATTGGTATCGGTGTTTGTCACCACATACGCATTGGTTTGGAATGCTCCCAACGCATAGGATTCAATGGCAAGATTTTGATTCGTCATAGGAAACCTCCTTGATTTTTTGATACGATAGAAAAAACACGCTTGCAAACATGGGGGTATGACATGCGCCATATGTACGGAATTGAACTGAATGTACCAGCCGGGAAGCTCCCTGGCTTCTATGCTCAAGTCATACATAAAATCGGAGATCATGTCAATGTCTTTGATCGGGACAAACTGCTTTTTATTTTAGAGAATCAAGCCGAACTGGAGAAGCTGGAAACCATTTTGGAGAAGTCCAACATGTTAGGCGATGCCTTTTCCCTATTGCTGCTCCCGTCAGCAACCACAATCGATCAACTCGATGATATCGGTTTTGTCTCCCAAAATGAACATTTGTATGTATATGCAGATCAAGTTGCCATCGTAACGCTCGGGGCTCCATCCCACTCAGAAGATCAGTGGGCTGCTACGGAGCAACTCCGTGAGCACATTTTAGGCGTAATACCCGAAAATACACAACAACCCGAAGCCTACCTGATCGATCAAAGCTTGATTCCACTGGCAGAGGGAATCGCGAAGGCTTATCAAGTGAAGCTCGTTTGGCACCATCCGACTAAATGAATCCTTTACACGCAAAAAAGGGAGTTCCTCATAAGCGAACTCCCTTCTCCTTTTTACGATGATTTACGATCAAATCGGAACCACGCTACTTGATTGTCCACAAGACCAAAATTGGCGGTGTATTTACTGCCCTCAAATACCACTTCTGGTTCGCCTTTTCCTTTTCCGTACAGCTTCTCTAGCTGTTCAGCACTGTCAAACATGGCGAGTCCTCGGTATGTTTTGAATTTTTGCCCGTCCTCACGCGGAACTCCTCCCAGCATGATTGATGTCAATTCACCTTTGTGGACTTTGATCATCATCTGGGTCTGATCAACCAGCAGCATCCCCATTACAGCATCTCCCGCACCCTGCGACATCTGCTCTACCGTGTAACTTTGCCTTGTCACCATATCCATAAAATCAGCTTTTGTCGGCTTCAAAATATCCATCGCTTCTTTTATGTTCTGCCCGAGATACATGCCGTTGACTCCGTATTCCTTTTGATTTTCAGAGTCAAATGTAGCAGTTGGTTCCGACTGGGCCGAACACGCCGCCAAGACAACAACTGTTAATACCCAAACTGCAGTCATTCGCAAGCATTTCCACATCATTCACCTGTGCCCACCTTTGCTACCACTCTTTTGGTTATCTTAGCTTATCCGGCAAGCATCGGGCAACCATAGGGAGACGAGCTTATTCTCGTGTTCCGCTGACTTTGCGGCGCGGTCGATTAGGCGGCAGATTGCTGTCCACCGATTGTTTGAAGTTCTCTAGTATTTTGAGGAGTGATGCGAAAAAAGGCGAACCAAACACCGCTACAATTCCCCACATCCAGGTTCCTAACTGCCACGAATTTTTTACATAAGCGGATTCAGCACCAGTTAAAATGAGAGCTGGATCCAGACCAAGCATGCCAAAAATGACACCAGCAGCCAATACGGAAATAAGCAGATTGAAAAAGCGCTTGTAGTGCATCAGTCTAGCAGCGTGATACTGATCCTCCCAGCAATTTTCTTTCGCCTCATAGTCCGTCGCCAAAAAGGGAACGACTGATTTAAAAGCTTCCGTGACACCTGCTGCCGCGCTGGACACCGCTGTTATATAAATCAAAAAAGAAATAGATGAATCCAACGTAACCATCATGCTTCCCCCCTTTGTACATATGTATGGAGATGGAGGGACAACTTGCAAATTTTTTACAGTTTGTATATTTCCCCTTTTCTGTTTATACGGTAACATGTTGGTGCATGTAAATATGAGGAAGGGCAGGGATTGCTATGCAGGACTTTTCTTTTGTATGGAATCAGTACGACTTGATTCGCGGAATGTTTTTGGCGAGATTGACGGAAATAACCGAGGAAGAAGCAGACGTGGTTCCAGATGGCTTTAAAAACAACATTCGCTGGAATCTTGGTCATATTCTCCTGACACAAGATTACTTGCTCTTCGGATCAGAAGGAATGAAATGTCCTCCGTATTACGCAGCCATGTTTGCTCCAGGAACCAAGCCTGCTGATTGGCAAAAAGAAGGACCTTCCCTCGAGACCTTAGCTGCAGAGCTAAAAGAACAACATGTGCGTATTAAAGAAGAATTGCATTCCCGATTGAATGATCCATTGCCAAAACCGTTTCAGCTAGGAGACAAAGGTACTATGCATACTTATGGGGAAATGATGGTCTTCACTCTTTTCCATGAAGGGATGCACATCGGATGTATTTCGTCATTGCGAAATGCGATCACAGCTGCTAAATAAGGAAAATCGGACAAAAACGCGGGAATTTATTATCCGCGTTTTTCTTTTTGCCTCCGAATCTGCAAAAAATGAAAACCGCTCCAATGAGGAGCGGTCCTTGTCGAGCCCGAATTGCTTATGGGGTTCTACCGGTTATTCTCTTTGGCTCTTCAACCTCCATCGTAGAGAAAAGTAGCTAAAGGAATCGGTTAATCTCCATACGACTTTCGTCGATTGCTTGATCATGATTATCCACGGATCTTCGCCTCCTGCAAGGCATTTCGCCGTTTACTTACATGAATCATCGGGCTCGACAAAAATAGTATGACCTCCTCACTGTTTTTCATACATTCTCTTTACAATAAATCTGCGGCCAGCTGTGCAAGCACACTCCGTTCGCCTTTTTCCAACTGGATATGTCCAGCCAGCTTTTGGTCTTTAAATACTTCTACCACGTAGGTTAAACCGTTGTTGCTCTCATCCAAGTATGGATGATCAATCTGCTCAGGATCACCCATTAGTACAATTTTCGAGCCGTCCCCTACCCTCGTCAGGATCGTCTTCACTTCATGCTTTGTCAAGTTTTGCGCTTCATCAATGATAATAAATTGTTCGGGGATGGAGCGCCCACGAATATACGTCAAAGCTTCCACCTGCAAACTACCCATGCCTGCCAAAATTTTATCCAGATCACCTGGGCGCTTTGTGTTAAACAAATATTCCAAATTATCATAAATCGGTTGCATCCACGGTCGAAGCTTTTCTTCTTTTTCGCCGGGCAAATAACCGATGTCTTTTCCAAGCGGAACGATAGGTCTTGCCACTAACAGTTTTTTGTATTTTTGCTGGTCCTCGATTTGCAGCAGGCCCGCTGCTAATGCCAGCAAAGTTTTTCCTGTACCGGCCTTACCGGTCATAGTTACTAAAGGAATATCATCTCGTAGCAGCAATTCGGTTGCCATCCGTTGCTGTACGTTACGGGCTCGGATGCCCCAAATCGGATCATCATCTGACACAAGCATTTCTAACGTTTTTCCGTCCGGGTCGACCTTTCCAATCGCTGAAATAGATGGGTTGCATTCGTCCTTCAGCACTAAAAATTGATGAGGGTAAAAGCGATAGCGTGGAAAACAGGAGGCCAACTGCAGCTTTCTTGTCGCGTAGTAGTTCTTGATGATATCGGACGCTACCATCATCTTCTGATACCCCGGGTAAATACTGGAGAACTCCCCCACAACTCGATCCGAAAGAAAATCCTCTGCGGAAATATTCAATGCATCAGCCTTGACTCTCATGAGAGCATCCTTACTTACCAAAATGACCGGTCTTGGCTGTGGTTTTCCGTTTTCCTCCTCCTGTAAGTTTAGTGCGACCGCCAAAATGCGGTTGTCATTACTCATTTCTGTGAATTGTTTCTGAAGGCGGTGGAAAGAGGAATGATTCAGTTCCACCCGAAACAACCCGCCTGTTTCTAGGGTAATACCAGTGTGCAATTGCCCCAGCTCACGAAAACTGTCAAAGAGCCGAGATACGTACCGAGCATTGCGGCCAATTTCATCCATGTACCGCTTTTTGGAATCGATTTCTTCTAATACGACAGCTGGTATGACTATTTCGTTGTCAGCGAAAGAAAACATCGCCCTTGGATCTTGCAGGAGTACGTTGGTGTCCAGTACGTAGATTTTCTTCAAAATCTCGCCTCCTATTACCCTTCTTATATACCCTATGCAATTTTTGGAGGGATGCTCAAGTGCGGCGACGTGATGTACTACAGTCTATGTTCAGGTAGACAGAGATAGACGACCCATTGGCAGAATGAAAATCGGCAGCCCAGAACAAAATACTTGTAACCCTGCCCTCCTCAAGAAGGAAGGCAATACTGGGAAAGGGAGAATGCCTGTGAAACGGATCATGATCTGCTGCCTCGGTTTTAGCTTGTTGCTTACAGCATGCATGTCGGGCAAAAATCCACCAGCCAATCAGGCTGCACAGCCGAAGCATGCCACTCATACGCAACGCGTTCAGCAAACAGCTCCTGAGCCTGCTTATAATCAATCTTCTCAAGCCACCGCTGATCGTCTGGCCCAACTGGCAACACGTGTGAAAAGGGTACACAGCGCGACTGCTGTGGTCTTGGGTAAATATGCTGTAGTCGGTATTACTGTAGACCCGAATTTGGATCGCCCAGAAGTCGGCGTCATTAAGTATACGGTTGCGGAAGCACTGAAAGAAGACCCTCAAGGAGCGAACGCTGTCGTAACCGCAGACCCTGCCGTCGTACAGCGTTTACGGGAAATGAGAGATGATATTCGTCGCGGCCATCCTGTTGCCGGTATTACGGAAGAGTTGGCGGATATCGTAGGTCGGATCATTCCCCAACTGCCGCGCAGTGTGCAGCCTCGCAATGAAACACCTTCTCAAGTAAAAGAAAAACGCATGCACAAAGAGCCGCAAGGACAAAACAAAATCAACGCAAATCGTACAGGAACCCCTTAAAAGAAAAAGAGGTATCCCCCGGATTTAAGCCCGGGAGAATACCTCTTTTTCTTTATGGACTGGTGCTTCAGATGGCAAATGATCCAAAGCTTGCTTCAAATCTGCTACCAAGTCATCGAAATCCTCTAAGCCAGCTGACAACCTGATCAAGCCATCTGTGATTCCCCTTGCAGCTCTTTCCTCAGTAGGCATCGCTGCATGTGACATCGTAGCTGGGTACGAGAGAATCGTTTCCACTGCCCCGAGGCTGACAGCCACAATCGGCAATTTTACGCGATCAAACAACGCTTTTGCTCGCTCCCGACTCCCTACATCAAAAGAAAGAACAGCCCCATGACCAGTCGCTTGTTGTGTTTGAATCAGATGACCGGGATGATCCTCCAGTCCTGTATAGTAAACGCGGCTTATTTGTGGATGCGATGACAACCAGTTGGCCAAGCTCGCGGCTGTTTTCGTGCTGACATCCAATCGGGCTTTCAATGTTTTGAGTCCACGCATCACCAGCCAGCAGTCCTGCACACCCAAAATCGCTCCCATGCCATTCTGGATAAAGTAGAGCTGCTCCCCTAACGCAGCCTCCCTGGTAACGGCCAGGCCAGCCACGACGTCGCTATGCCCTCCAATAAACTTCGTTGCACTATGAATGACCACATCTGCGCCAAGTTCCAATGGCCGCTGGTAATACGGGGTAAGGAACGTATTATCGACAATGACGAGCAAGCCGTGCTCCTTCGCGATACGAGAAACCGCTGCAATATCTGTCACCTTTAAGGTAGGATTGGAGGGGGTCTCCAGGTAAACCCCTTTCGTTGCCGATGTAATGGCCGCACGAACGGAATCAGTATTTGTTGCATCCACGAACGTAACGGAGATGCCCATTCTCGATAATACCTTGGTCAAAAACCGAAACGTGCCACCGTATACATCTTCCGCCACTACAACATGGTCTCCAGCTGAAAACAACATGAAAACGCTGGATATGGCAGCCATGCCAGATGAGAACGCGAAACCGCGTGCGCCTCCCTCCAGAGACGCAATGGCTTCCTCCAAAGCCTGCCTGGTCGGATTCCCTGACCTGGCATAATCGAATGTACCTGGCTGATCGATATCAGCCTGATGAAACGTCGAAGCTTGATAAATCGGAACCGACGACGCACCTGTGAACGGGTCAATGCAAGTCGAACCGTGGAGGATCTTGGTTGCAAAATTCATCGTACACTCCCCCCTACGACCAAACTAGCATTCAATGCCTGAAACAAATCGGCTACGACATCATCTGGATGCTCGATGCCAACCGACAGTCGCAACAATCGATCACAAACACCGACATGCTCTCTGACTTCTTGCGGGATATCGGCGTGAGTCTGCGTTGCCGGATACGTACACAATGACTCGACACCACCCAGACTTTCCGCAAAGGACACGATTTGCAGATTTTGCAGGAACAATCCCACCTGCTCTACATCGCGTACGCGGAACGATACCATCCCACTATGCCCAGTCGCTTGATTCACCTGTATCTCATGCCCCGGATGCTCTGGTAGACCTGGATAAAATACCTCCGCCACTGCCGGATGCTCACGCAGCTTTTTCGCTACAATCAAGGCATTGGATTGATGACGCTCCATCCGCAATGCCAATGTTTTCATCCCGCGAACGAGAAGCCAGCAATCTTGTGGTCCAAGTACAGCACCGATTGAATTGTGCAAAAACCGGATTTTTTCCGACAACTCTTCCCCTTTTGTTACGATGAGTCCAGCCAGCACATCGTTATGTCCTGCCAAATACTTGGTTGCACTATGTAAGACGATATCTGCACCAAGCTCTAGTGAGCGTTGACAATACGGGGTTAAGAATGTGTTGTCTACAATCGTAAGGAGCCCGTGCTGTTTCGCCAATTGCGTTACTGCTCGAATATCGGTAATCTGCATGAGCGGATTGGTTGGTGTCTCGACGAAGATCGCCTTTGTCTCAGGGCGAATCGCATTTTTGAGTGCACCAATGTCACGCAAATCCACATACGAAAACGTCAGACCATAGCGAGAGAGCACTTGCTCGAACAATCGATAGGTTCCCCCGTACAGATCGAGTGAAACGATCAGATGATCCCCTTGGGAAAACAAGCCCATGACGGTATGAACAGCAGCCATTCCTGAGGCGCAAGCGAAACCTGCATCTCCTGATTCCGCTTCAGCGATGGTCTCCTCCAAAATAGTGCGAGTAGGATTAGCTGTGCGTGTATAATCGTATCCAGTGCTCTGGCCCAAGGCCGGATGGCGATAAGCCGTTGCATAGTAAACAGGAAAGCTCACCGCCCCTGTTTTTTCATCTCTGCCTACTCCCGCCTGAATCAATTTCGTTTCCAAATTCATGTCTGTTTCTCTCCCTCCAATAGTGTACGAGGGCATCAAAAAAGCCCTCTTTCCTCTGAAAGAAGGCTTTGTTTACGTCACCGTAAGCAAATCCTTCTCATCTTTCAGAGTTTGATAACTCTGCAGGAATTAGCACCATTATCTCCCTGTTAAAATACAGGTGATTGGTTGCCGGGCATCATCGGGCCAGTCCCTCCGCCGCTCTGGATAAGAAGATTGCTATTCAATTTGATTGACCCTAATACTAAAGGATCGGCAGGATTCTTGTCAACAATTTATTTCCACCCGTTAATTTGCATCTTTCAAGGCGGTCATCACTTGATTGTCCAGCTTCGCTGCCGCGTTTTTGTCATACGTCTTTTCATATTGTGGTTCTACGGAAATACGGGAACCGTAAAACATAATATCACGAACAGCCTCAATTTTGATTTCTGCCATGGCCAGCTTGAGCGGAACGCCTTCCAGTCGGTCTGTTTTGACAGAAGCACGACCATTAATGGCGAAAGACGAGCCGGCACCGATCAAATGCAAGACAACTTGCGGTTCCTTCGCAATATTAGCCAAAATACGTGAGCGATTATCCACGGCAAAACGAATCGTATCGGCGGTGACAGCATACGTCCAGGACAAGGAGCTGAGCGATGGTGCTCCTGACTCATGGTCTACTGTGCCCAAGGTAACAAAACGCTCCTTTTGCAAGAGCTTGAATAAATCTTCAGAAAGAGATTGGGAAACAGTTTCAGCCATTTCAAAGCCTCCTAACAAACGTTTTGTACGTTCATTTTACCCTTCGCCTAGCTGATAGGCAAACGTTTCCTCTTCACCTTGATTCTGGTTGTCTTTTTCCCTAGACTGGTAATAACGATACCGAATGATGGAAGGGGATGGACAGCTTGTCGCCTACAGACCGCCTCATGCAGCAAATTGATCAAGTCCTTGAAGAGCTTCAGGAAGTTCGGAAGGTAAATGAGCGGATGCATAAAATTGCGATGTTCCTGGAAGATATCCGACTAGCAGATGTGATCCAAAATTACACAGCCCCGCGCAAGCTGCTCTGGATCAATTTCCTCGCAGGTCTTGCCCGGGGTCTGGGGTTGACGATTGGTACTGCTATCGTTTTGGCTTTCCTCGGCTCCCTCTTGACGCAATTTCTTTCCATCCCTATTCTGGGGGATTACATCAGACAATTGGTGGAGTACGTCGAGACTTACAAGCAGCGGCCTTAACGCTAGAGACTAGTCTCTGTCGTCGTCACGATCGTCATCTTCATCGTCATCATGATGTTTGTCGTGCTTTTTCCAATAGCCATACGCGTTGCCGTTGGGATGCTTATCTTTCTGCTTCCCTTTTTCTTTTTTCTTTTTGTCATCCTCATCGTCTTTATCCTCATCTGTTGGCTTCACAGGCTCGACAATGACTTTTGTGCTTAATGCAACGTCAGCTTTCTTAACCAGCTTATCATCTTCATACAATGCGAATTGAATGGTTTTGGCACTAAAGGAATGATTCTTGTACGACAATGTCAGCGAAAACTCGCCTTTGTCATTTGGTTTAATCTCTTTTTTCTTCCCGTCAGGAGCGATCACGTACAATTCAGTGTCGTCCTTTTTATTCCAGCCGCTTACTGTCCCCTTCACTTGAATGGACTTGGCGGCAGGATTGTTTACAGCAGTCGCCTTAATGGCATATACGGTCGCTTGATCCTTGTCAGGAGCGTTAACGATTTCTACCTGAACGGATTCGGAATCAACCTTCTTGCCATCCTCGTAAATCTCGATCAAGGCTTTTTGATCTTTTGCTGCTTGTACATCCTTTACTGAAACTGTGAAGCTGCCTACGCCGTCCCACAGCTTCTTCACGTTTGCGTCTTTTTTCACGCCATTATAGGTGACAGTTACTTTGTCTGCCCCTTGCTTGACAATTCCTTTTACTTTTAATTCCTTTTTCTTCGCATCCAATACAGACATGGTATGGATGATCATTTCCTTATCTTCTTCTGCTTTTGGTACGATCTTTACTTTTTCGCTATCGACCAGCTTGCTGCCTTCATAGGCACTCACAGTTACATACGGTTCATAGGATGCATCTGGAGCTTCAAAGCTGACCGTAAAAGAGTGCTCCTTGGTCGGAACGACTTCAATAATGTCGGAATTCGGCTTTTTCACAACCACCTTGGTGACATCCGAAGTCACAATCCCCTTTATGTACACCTTGTTATTTTCAGTCTTGGCATTTACGCTCACGATTTCTTCATCATTGTCTGTCAAGCGCACTTCCAGCCAAATATCGCCGTAGTACTCGTTGTAAATACGCTCCCACTCCGCTTTGTTTTCTTCCATATAGGTTTGCAGTTTCGTATTCAAGTTGATTTCTTCTACAATGATGTACAAGTGATCCGCTTGATTCTTCAAGAGCATGTTCAACGTGGTTGGATCATTTTGGGCAAGTTCTTTCAGATTGTAGCGCGTTACTTGTTTCCCTTCGTCATTCATGACTACCTTTGTGGCACTTGGACTAGCAATCGAGCTTGCATCGGCAAAAATTGGCGTCAAACAGCCAAGAATACCTGCAGCTGTCACCACTGCTAATACGGGCTTGGTCATGTACTTTTTCAATGGTAGTTCCCCCTTCTAGTCTGGCAAAATCCCCCTGGTTGCTTGGGGCATGAATATTGACGGGAAATCATTTTCAAAAGTTGCATCCTCCAAGAAACCGCGTCTTATTACCTACAAAAAGCGCTTGATACAAAAAAACTCCACCCAACTTCCGAATCATTTCGGCAAGTGGAGGGGAGTCTTTGTCCCTTTAGTTGCAGTTGTACTTGGGTTCGCCTTCAATCGCGGCCAATAAAGCTTCGACTGATTCAGCAGGGTATCGCACTTCCAAGGACTGTGAATCAGCGTTCCCAAATAGCACGTACCAGCTGCCTTCCTGACGATAGCCGATATCGCTCATTTGATGATCCTCTTGCAGCAATTGCAAGAAAAAAGCAGCTGTATCCAAAGCAGAGCGGTCTTCTGGTCGCGCATCGGCAACCACTTGAATTTGGAGCCAGTTAAAAAGTGCATCTTCACGCTTCACTCGGTTCTCCTCACTTTCGCCCAGTTTGCTCCGGCTTGATCCGTACCTTTACAATCACGAGAATCGCAATCGCTACGAACATTGCACTTTTCACAGGAAGCTGCACATCCAAAATAGCGAAAATGAGAGCTCCAGCAAACAAAAGGATGTACAAGAGCACGTTTTTCAAAATAGGCATACGGATACGGGTAGCAAAGCCAAGATAATAGACGATAATTAATTCCACAAACAAAATCCAAGCTCGATATTTATCAGCCCATATGCGAAAGCTGTCATATGCGGTGAGCTGATCTGGATTCGTTGGCACATAGGTTGATGCGATTTGTATCCAGTCCATCACTTATCTCTCCTGTCTTCAAGCGGTGAAACTCCTACCGCTTCACATGCCACCTCATAGGCGGAATGAAACGAATAGTCACTCCTTTTTTCTTAGGAAAACGCTATCTTTCTTACTTTATCAGGTGGTGGATTCTGTGTCAAAAAACGGTAGGCTCTTCCATGTTGCTGGCATGAATTTCGCCGTACATGCTATGATGAAGATATGTCAGTAGAAAAAGGTGGGAATAAGATGAGCTTGTATGATATTGCCGTCAAAACCATTTCCGAAGAAGAAAAGACGTTAGCTGCCTTCAAAGGGCATGTCCTGCTAATCGTAAACGTCGCCAGCCAATGCGGCCTTACTCCTCAATACAAAGGGCTACAGGAGCTGTACGAGCGTTATCAGGATAAAGGTCTCGTTGTTCTCGGCTTCCCTTGCAACCAGTTCGCTGGACAAGAGCCAGGAACAGAAGAAGAAATCGCAACGTTCTGCGATCGAAATTACGGCGTGACGTTCCCGCTGTTTGCAAAGATCGATGTCAATGGTCCTGATACTCACCCGTTGTATCAGTACTTGAAGGAACATGCCCCGAGCGAAGAAAATCCAGATATCGAATGGAACTTCGCCAAATTCCTCGTGGATAAAGACGGTCAGGTTGTAAAACGCATCAGTGCTCGTACTCAACCTGAAGAGCTCATCGCTGCTATTGAAAGTCTGTTGTAAGGACAGCCCAAACAAAAACGCCACTTCATCCCAAACAGGATCAAGTGGCGTTCTTTTCTTTTCTATCTTACGCTTGCGGTTGTGCTTCATAGCGTCTTTGCTTCTCATAGCGCTCACGATCTGATTTGTTCAGATATTTTTTGCGCAGACGAACGGATTGAGGTGTTACTTCGCACAGCTCATCGTCGTTCAGATATTCCAATGCCTCTTCCAAAGACAACATGCGAGGAGCCTTCATTTTGACAGTCTCATCCTTGGTCGCAGAACGTACGTTGGTCGCATGCTTTTCTTTACATACGTTAACAACAAGATCGTTGTCACGGTTATGCTCGCCCACGATCATGCCCTCGTATACTTCTGTACCTGGGTGAATGAACATCGTTCCGCGATCCTCTACGGACATCAAGCCGTACGTGGTAGCTGTTCCTGTCTCGTGGGAAATAAGTACCCCTGCGTGACGTCCTCCTACCGCTCCTGGTACAAGTGGACGATAGCTGTCAAAAGAGTGGTTGAGAATACCGTAACCGCGTGTAATCGTCAAGAACTCTGTACGATATCCGATCAAACCACGGGATGGAATAATGAATTCCAGACGAACTTGTCCGAAGCCGTTGTTGATCATGTTAACCATCTCGGCTTTACGTTGACCCAATGTCTCCATAACCGGCCCTGTGTATTCCTCAGGTACATCAATGATCAACAGCTCAGCCGGTTCCATTTTTTGTCCATCGATCATACGAATGATAACCTCAGGCTTGGACACACCCAGCTCAAAGCCTTCACGACGCATGTTCTCTACCAAGATGGACAAGTGTAATTCACCACGTCCAGAAACCACATACGCATCTGGCGAATCTGTTTCATCTACACGCAGAGATACATCTGTCTCCAGCTCAGACATCAGACGATCACGCAGCTTGCGGGAAGTCACGTGCTTACCTTCGCGACCAGCAAACGGGCTGTTGTTCACGAGGAATGTCATTTGCAGGGTAGGCTCGTCAATTTTCAAGAGTGGCAATGCCTCAGGATGATCAACGTGGCAAACCGTTTCCCCTACGTTAATATCATCAATACCAGAAATCGCTACGATATCTCCCGCTCTTGCTGTTTTTTGCTCAACACGTTGCAGACCGGAGAAACCGAACAGCTTTTGAATCCGCGCTTTTTTCACTTCGCCTTCGCGCGTAGTGACGGATACCATTTCATTCAAATTCATAGTACCGCGATAGATGCGGCCAATCCCGATACGACCCAAAAAGTCGTTGTAATCCAGCATGGTTACTTGCATTTGGAGCGGAGCAGATTCGTCTGCGTCAGGAGCAGGCATATGCTCTACGATGGTGTCAAACAGTGGGCGAAGGTCGCCTTCCAGCTTATCTGGCTCAAGTCCTGCAATCCCTTGCAGACCGGAAGCATATACGATTGGGAATTCCAGCTGGTCTTCCGTCGCATCCAGATCAATGAACAGGTCGTACACTTCGTTGATAACTTCTTGAGGACGTGCATTGTCGCGGTCTACTTTGTTCACGACAACGATAGGGGTAACTTTTGCTTCCAGCGCTTTTTTCAATACAAAGCGTGTTTGTGGCATACAGCCTTCGAAGGCGTCGACGATCAACAGAACGCCATCCACCATGCTCATGATACGCTCAACCTCGCCACCGAAGTCAGCATGGCCTGGTGTATCCAAGATGTTAATCGTGAAATCATTGTATTTGACAGAAGTGGTTTTCGCCAGGATCGTAATTCCACGCTCGCGCTCCAGGTCGTTAGAGTCCATCATTCTCTCTTCTACCTGTTGGTTCGAGCGGAATGTGCCCGATTGGATCAAAAGTTTGTCAACCAGCGTGGTTTTTCCGTGGTCAACGTGGGCAATAATTGCAATGTTGCGTATGTCAAGACGCTTCATGTGAACCTCCTCTATTATGCATACCTTCCATATTAACAGGTAGTGAAACGCGGCACAATGGGCAGTTTTTTACGGGAGCCACTTCCAGAGTAAGGGACTTTATTTTCGTCATACTAAGAAAAATGGAGGTGACATACGTATGAAACGGTACGGCCCGAAATATTTGGTTGGCTTGCTTATGATCGCAACCATGATGACTGGATGCGCAAGCTCGAACAGCCATCCAAAAAATCAAGCGCACACACAAAGTACCACCTATCAGCAAGCCCCAGGTGCACGGACAAGCCTCGCTCATGATTATCATGCCTACACTGGCGGAATCAATGCCCGCAATTATCGAAACGGATATACGGTCAATGGTTTTAATCAGGATTTAGCTGAACAGCTCACCACGGTCGCAGATGACGTACCTGGTGTAGAACGTGCTACTGTTCTCGTGAGCGGCACAGATGCCGTTATCGGAATTCGTGTTCGGAAAAATTTTGGCCCTGAGCAAACGCGCATAATTGAACAGCAAGTCCACTCAGCCGTTCGTTCACGTGTTCCCAACTTCTCGATCCAAGTAGCCTCCGACGCAGGGACATTTGACCGGATTCGTGCCATCCATGCAGATATTTATGAAGAAGCGACGCATCGGACCAATCAAGTCGATGTGAGACCCGACATGAAAAGCCAGATCTCCAATACATCCACGGAATTTCGTTCTCTGCTCCACGATATTGGCCGCAGAATTCCTACTGTCACTCCATGATGACAAATAGGAATCGAAGCTCCATATAAAAGAGGTGCGGAATGAGCCCGCACCTCTTGAAAACTTTTCCATTTGTTACTTACTTTGCCGCTTCAACCAGCTTCATTTCTGGCTCAACAACTTGCAGTTCACCCAAACCACGAACTAATTTCTTCGCGTAAGTTTTTTCCGGCTTCAGCACGGATACCAAGTAGTCGATGGCGATTTGCGGATCAACGGTTTCCCCACACGTGTAGCAATCCAGAGCAGCAAAGCCGCGCTCAGGATACGTGTGAATGGACAGGTGGCTTTCCGAGAGAAGAACCAGTACGGTAGCACCCTGAGGAGAAAACTGCTTCGCTTGCACACTCAGTACCGTAGCACCGCATGCCTCAGCAGCCTCAATCATTTCCTTTTTCAAAAATTCTGCGTCGTTCAACAAATCAAACTGAACTCCCCATGTGTCAACAGCAACGTGTCTTCCGAAAGTCGAATATTCCATCTTTCGGTTCCCCCTTCCTAACGAGTGTAATGTTAAACATCGCTAGGACCTGCGTCATTCACTAACGGGGGCGGTTTCCGTTGTTATCCACCCTTTAAAGTGAATCCTGGTTCCTAATCCTGTTTCCAACGAAAACAACAATACCATGCATCGGCCTAGTTTGACAATACCCTTTTTCAAGATTAAACAAGAACTATAAAAATAAATTGATCAAACGCTCGACAGAATGAAGGCGCCCCCTTGCTACAAGCCGCTCTCGTTGACATCAAACAGGTAAGATTCTAAACTTTCCGAGAAAGGAAAACGAACAAGAATGGAGAGGATCGGAACACATGATCACTATCCGCAATGCCAAAGCAGAAGATTTGCCAGCACTGATCGCCATCGAGCAGCTTTGCTTTTCACCAGAAGAGGCTGCGACACAGGAAGCATTTGAGAAACGCATTCGATTGATTCCAGACAGTTTTTTTGTAGCGGAAGAGGATGGCGTTATTGCGGGGTTGGTGAATGGACCCGTTATCGAAACCCCCTTCATTACGGATGATTTGTTTCAAGCAATTAAAGAAAATCCGGCATCGGGCGGGCATCAAACCATCCTAGGACTAGCGGTTTCTCCCGCTTTTCAAAAACGAGGCATTGCTTCCATGCTCCTCACACACCTGGAAGCATCAGCAAGAGTGGCCGGTCGTGAGACGATCACGCTGACATGTAAGGAAAATTTGATTGGCTACTATGAAAGTCAGGGATACTTCAACAACGGTGTTTCCAGCTCAGATCATGCTGGAGCTATTTGGTACAATATGAGCAAACCATTACAATTGCGCTAAGTGAAGGGCAAAAAAGCAAAAGCGGGCACCTCTGGTCAGGAGGAAACCCGCTTTTTGTTATTCGCTGTGTGATCACATACATAAAAAAGGGCGCCTCAGGCACCCTTTTTTCTAAACTTCTAATTCAAATAGACGTCGCGATAACGTTACTAATCGAACATCAATTGCTGGAAGTTTTTCCGGGGCAGTTCTCTTTGCCCAATTACGCAAATCCAGCCATCGGTCCGTTTCTTGACGTAAGGACTCAATCTCCTGCTCGCTGCCATCCTGCTGGAACAAAGCCTCCAGCTCATTGGCCATATGCAGAGAGTTATTTTCAAAGATGGACACTTCTTCGTCTCCGGTTAGCTCCTGAATGCTCACAACCGATCCTTGATCGTAGTGATACACCATTGTGAAGCCGTCATAAATCCGGTGGACAATCCCATAGCCTCGGAACGCTTTCATTGCTTTTCTCATGGCATTTGCCAGCTGCCTATCTCGGATCAGATACGAGCTGTCGCATGAGTAGCGGCTGCCAACCCGACAGAAACTCAATTGAATTTCGCCGTTCTTGTCATTCAGGATTACGTCACGATCGCCATTGTCACACACTTTGACTTGGACTGAAATGTGTTCATTGGTGAAAAGCGAAACGAACTGGTTCAGCTCTTCTTCATTCACCGTGAAATAGGCCTTGGCGTAATTAGTTGCTAAACGCTGTGCCATAAATATCTCCTCAATTCTTTTGGTTTGCATGGGCCGAATACGACCGAACAGTTATCCAAATCAGAGGAGATACGCTAAGTGTCAACAAAAGAACGCTGTAGAACCTGGCCTTGCCCCGCGAATCGAAAATCGATTTGGGTAATGAAGGCGGATCACCTACTTTTTGTTTTTCGCAAAAAAGCCATTTTTGACATCTTTATTATACCTCAGGTGCCTTCAAAAGTCTTGAGCAAAATGACGATGAATTTTAGCAAAAAACCGGAATATCCGCAATCAGACGCAGGGAAATGAAAAGAACTCCCTGATTCATTCATATGCTTACTGTTTCATTGAAATTCAGAGGGACTTATATCCCTGCAGTTGAGGTCATCGCTTTTTTGATCGCAGCCTGTTCTTCTTCAGACAAATGGTAGCTCGATGTCCCTTGCTCAAGCGGCTTGGCGTACACGCGAGATTCTTCTCGTCCAAAAATGCTGGTGATCACGACACCGTTCCCAGCGTCATCTGTTACCGCCAGCGAAAAGCTAAGATCACTGCCGACATCCCCGAAGGCATTGTAACGGATAATCGCTACTTTGCCACATTGCGCTGCCATTCGCTGTGACAGACGATTGATGGCAAACTGCTGATCGCTATGCTGCTTTTTCATTTCCTCTACCTGATCCAGCAGTCTGTGCAAGCCTTCCTCGAGATTGGCTCCTCCCGTCCCTGTCATGATCCGGTTGATTGATTTCCTCAATCGACTAATCCGGACAGACTGCATAATCACCATCCATAATAGGATCAGTGTCAATGCGATGACGGCTAAAAGCAGGATCGCTACATTGGGGATTTGTGATAGGAATGCTTCCAAAACTTTTCTTCCTTTCCGGTGCGTGCGTAAATATGCTGTCAAAAACCTTCTTTATTGTACAACCGCCGGGCCTCCCATTCAAACAAGTCTTTCATAAAAACAACAATTACTAAATAAGCGACGGTCAAACCAAAAAAAGCGACACCCTCATTTGTTTGAGATGTCGCTTTTTCATTCCGTATTCGTTTGTGTCAAACTCATCGTCCTTTGGCTATCCTCCAGTCTGCCTACGCTTCCAAAAGCAACATTTCCCGACGGAGCTGTTTTAATCGCTCTGTGGACTGTTTCATTTGACTTTGGTCTTTGGCTTGCATTGCGTCATACAACGTCGCCAGTTCATAATCCAACTCCAGACGCAGCACCGGGATGCGTTCTTCCGAGTCACGTCGTTTCATCGCGGCAATTACCTGATCCATCGTTACATTGCAAAATTTTTCATAGATCACTTTTTTCTCAGCTCCTTTTAATTCCACTATTCTGATAACTTCTCCGTACTGGATTTGCTTCAGCAAGACGCACTCTTCAAAAGTGACCTTGATCATGGCATGCCCTTTTGCCCGCTCTACGAAGTGGTAAAGTACAAGTGCCACCCGCGAATCATTGACAGGAATGCCGGTAATGTGCAGCTTATAGGACCCGTTTAAACGCTGCATTTTCCAGTCGGATCGGCCATCTGTGGTGTTCACGAGGAGGTGAAACTGCTCGGGAGATTCTTTCCACGTGACGCTCACCCCTGCTTCCACCAGGGCCTGCACCATCGCGTGCAATGTTTTGCGGTCAAACCAAACTGCTAAATGAAAATACTCCAACTCCATGCCGAGATTCATCTTCTACAGGCCCCTCCCGTTGACAGAATACTCAGATATCAAATTAGCCGCAAGGGAGTGAGTGGTATATCATATTATTCAGGCTTTGGTTTTGCTATTCATAAAACTCGGCATGTATTTTTTTCCTGGATGGTATGATATCATATGGAGGATTCCAAGCTCCCTTGACGGGGACGATCGCCCTTTTCTTTCCAGTGGGGTTCGATGATGCTTAAAAGAGGTGTTTGTTACATGCTAACGTTTCCAGGCTTTCGTCAAGAAGATTTTGATGTTTTTGCCATTGATGGACTGGATGCTCGGATGGACGCGATCAAAACCAATATCCGTCCTAAATTCGAAGTACTCAGCCAACATTTTGCGCCTTTTCTCTCTGTAGCAACCGGAGATGAAATGTTTACACACATAGCAAAGCATGCACGCCGTACGGTGAACCCACCAGCTGATACGTGGGTTGCCTGGGCTAATGATAAACGCGGTTACAAAAAACATCCGCACTTTCAAATCGGCTTGTGGGGAACACATTTGTTTGTTTGGTACGCGGTAATTTACGAGTCTCCTTCCAAAGAGATCATCAGTCATGCGTTTAACAAGCGTCTAGATGAGGTCATCGCGATGGTTCCGGAGCATTTTCACTGGTCTCCAGATCATATGCAACCAGCAAGCACTTCTCAAAAAGAGCTGGGCACTGCTGGCGTGAAAAAGCTGGTGGACAGGCTGGCACAGGTAAAAAAAGCGGAGTTGCTCTGTGGTATTACCATTGACCGTCATGATCCAATCCTAGCAGACGGAGAAGCATTGGTGAGTCGTCTCGAAGAAACATTTGGCGTGTTGAGTAAGCTCTATACCTTAGGAAATTCTCGTGGATAGACCGCCTCCCGCTTTCTTTAGTTAAGTTATATGCAAAAGAACAGGTCCGCTTTCATTTGAAAAACGCAGGCCTGTTCTTTTGTTTTAGGAAAAAGACCGCAGTCGATCCAACGACTTGTTCACATCGCCAAACATGCGGTCAAACAATTGCTGGACACTTGGTACATCATCAATCAATCCAATAACCTGACCTGCCCAACCAAAGCCACGCTGGCTGTCGCCCTCATAAATAAATGTGCAATTGTTCTCTCCACTGATGAAGCTCTTTAACTGCTCGTAGCCTGCCCCTTCTTTTTCCAATTGGAGAATATGATCAGAGCCTGGTGTACGAACGACCCTGGCAGGTGTCCCCAGTGTTCGCTTGATAACTGCGGTATCGTGCTCGGTTCCAGCAACCAACGCCTCTTTGTAGGCAGAATGCGCATGGACACATTCTTGCGTCGCAATAAATCGCGTCCCGATCTCCACACCTTCTGCACCAAGTGAAAGCGCTGCCAAAATCCCCCGACCATCGCCGATACCACCACTAGCCAATACCGGAATTTTCACAGAATCCACCACACGCGGAATTAAAACGAACGTCCCAATATCATCTCGTCCCAGATGCCCCCCACCTTCTTGACCAACAGCCATCACAGCATCCGCGCCAATCGATTCTGCTTTTTGTGCTTGACGGGCAGACGCAACCAAAACAAGCTTTTTGATGGGATGACCATCGAGTCTGCGCAGCAGCGGCTCTGGATTGCCTCCTGTTACCGAAACAGCTGCCACTTTTTCTTCAATCGCCACATCCAGCATTGCTTCATACGGCCGACCGTGTTGACCAATTGCATAATTCACACCAAATGGTTTATCCGTCAATGCACGGACTTTGCGAATCTCCTCCCGCAGTGCTTCAGCCGATGGCAAGGACATAGCCGTAATTTGACCGAGTCCCCCGGCATTTGACACAGCAGCAGCCAAGTCTGCGTAAGCCAAATAAGCCAAGCCACCTTGAACGACCGGATATGTAATTTGAAGTAGCTCCGTTACTCTCGTTTTCATCCAATTATCACCCCATGTAAATGACCTTCTCGGCTTACAGGCCAAACTCCTGCCACCACTCGTAAACATGAATAAAAATTCGCTTGCTTTCCCCCCCTATTTTGCTATACTCAATTTGTTTGTTTTTCCCCTTATTATTCTTGATTAGTAAAGTGAGGCGATCGTAGTGAGACAAATGAAAACTCCTTTGTTCAGCGGGTTGTTGGAGCACGCCAACCGGAACCCGATTCAATTTCACATTCCGGGCCATAAGAAGGGTATGGGTATGCATCCGGCATTTCGCGAGTTCATCGGGGACAACGCTCTTTCGATAGACCTCATCAACATTGCGCCATTGGATGACTTGCATCACCCAAAGGCAATGATTAAAGAAGCACAAGATTTGGCAGCCGAGGCATTCGGCGCTGACCATACATTTTTTTCCGTGCAAGGAACAAGCGGTGCCATCATGGCGATGATTATGGCGACATGCAGTCCTGGCGACAAAATTATCGTACCGCGTAACGTACACAAATCGATTATGTCGGCGGTTATTTTCGCTGGAGCAATCCCAATCTTTATTCACCCTGCAATGGACGAGCGTCTGGGTATTTCTCACGGGATCACAGTGAAGGCTGTGCAAAAAGCACTGGAAGCCCATCCTGATGCTGCTGCCCTGTTGGTGATTAACCCAACGTACTTCGGTATTGCAGGTGACCTGCGTGAGATCGTGCGGGCTGCGCATAACTATGAAATTCCGGTATTGGTAGACGAGGCTCACGGTGTGCATATTCATTTTCATGAGGAACTGCCGATTTCGGCTATGCAAGCAGGTGCCGACATGGCAGCAACCAGCGTACACAAGCTGGGTGGCTCTTTGACCCAAACATCGATCTTGAATGTACGGGAAGGCCTCGTTGATGTCGATCGGGTGAAAACGGTCATGAGTATGCTCACGACGACTTCGACTTCTTACATCTTCCTCGCATCGTTAGACATGGCGCGTCAGCATTTGGCCCTCAACGGGAAAATGCTCGCGGACGAAGCGATGGAACTGGCAGCAAAAGCACGCGATATGATTAACGAAATCCCGCGCATCTACTGCGTTGGCAAAGAGATTCTCGGAAAGCCTGCGACTTTTGCGATGGACCCAACCAAGCTCCTCATCCACGTACGCGATCTCGGAATCACTGGATGGGAAGTCGAGAACTGGCTACGTGACAAGTACAACATTGAAGTAGAGATGAGCGATTTGTACAACATCCTCTGCTTCGTTACTGCGGGCGATACGGAAGAATCCATCCGCACGCTGGTAAATGGATTGCGTGATCTGTCCGTTGAATTTTCGCACGTACAAGCAGAAGAGAAGCCGACCATCTCACTGCCGAATATCCCTGTACTGTCCACCACCCCTCGAGAAGCATTCTATGCAGAAACAGAGACGATTCCGTTGGCGGAAGCAGCAGGTCGAGTCATCACTGAGTTCATCATGGTCTATCCTCCAGGTATCCCGATCTTCCTTCCTGGGGAGGTAATCACCGAGGAAAATATCGCGTACATTCAGGAAAACATCCGAGTCGGATTACCCGTACAAGGTCCTGAAGATGAGACATTGAAAACGATCAAAGTCGTAAAAAGACAAACTGCCATTTCTGGCTAAGCGATCCGAACCAAAAAACGCTGCCTCTTTCACAAGAGAGCAGCTTTTTTTATTTTTTATACAAACACTTTAAGATAAGATGGAATTGGGAAAAATCAGGAAAGGTGGGCTATGCTGCCATGCCAGACTGGTCGTATCAAACGATGTTTCGGCCACTTCTCTTTCTCATGCCACCCGAACGGGCCCGTTCTATTACCTTGAAGTCAATCGGCACTTTGGCAAAAATTCCGGGTGGTCCGTACATCATCGAATGGATGGGACATATGGAGCCTCCCTCACAGCTCTCCAAAACAATTGGTCCAGTCACGTTCCCTACTCCAGTCGGGTTGGGTGCCGGATTGGACACGGAATGCATCGCCATTCAGGCGCTGTCCAAATTCGGCTTCGGGTTTCTAGAGCTGGGGCCTGTGTCCAAAGAACCGATTGATTCTGACGGCACCGTTCAACGTGACATTGCCGCGATGAATATCCACTATTCCAGTCCGTTGGAAAATAATGGTATATATACCCTTGAGAGGCGCCTGGAGGGGGCTTCTGGCATCCAAATTCCTATCGGAGTCAGATTGGCCTGCCGACCAGAGGCCAGCCTGAGAGATGCCACAGAAGAGCTTCAGGAGCTGATCGCCAGATTGGAGCGTTTTTGTTCATTTTTCACAATAGATACGCGGGCGAATATGGGACAACCAGAATGGAGCCATACAGCGTGGAAGGAACATTTCTCCTGTTTGCGTAACAAGACGGATATGCCACTCTTGCTGGCTATCCCACCGAGTCTTGCAGAAGCGGAAGCACTCCCGATTCTTACCTCGGCAAAAGAAGCAGGACTCAACGGCTTCGTTGTCGCTGGAGGCACGATTCAGGAAAATTCACCATGCGCGAACAACTCTGTTTACATCACGGGGAGGAGTTCACACGAGCAAGCCGTCAAATTTGTCTCCTGGGCACGGGAACAGTGGTCAGATGCCCTTATCATTGGATCAGGTGGTATTCTGGAGCCACAAAATGCTCTGACTCTTCTGGCAGCGGGTGCCAATTTTGTACAGTTGCACAGTGGCTTGGTCTATTCTGGCCCTGGCTTGCCAAAACGAATTAACGAAGCCATCTTGCAAACACAGCCAGACACTGACGCTCCTCAAGAAAAGCGACCTGCTTTTTTATTTCCTTCTTGGATATGGGGACTCTTGTTGGGCGTGGGCATGATTATTGGTGGGGCACTTGCTTGGCTGGTCGCCGCAACAACCGTCGTCCTCCCCTACGACGAACGCTTTCTCGGGATGTCAGCCGACCAGCTTGCACTCTTAAATGCGCAAATCCTCTCTTTTATGTCACACGATCGGATTAGTCTGGCAGGAACGATGATATCCATCGGAATTTTGTATAGTCAACTGGCTTACCATGGTCTACGCAAAGACATTCACTGGACGCGGACCATCTTGCTCGTCTCCGGTGCTGTTGGATTTTCCAGCTTCTTTTTATTTATTGGATACGGATACTTCGATTACTTGCACGCGATTTTAGCGCTCGTGTTGTTCCCCATGTTTTTGCTCGCATTACGAGCACCTGCAAAGGTTCATTTGACTCGCCTACCGCCTCAGCTTCACAATGATCAGGATTGGCGAATGGCTCTATGGGGACAATTGCTCTTTGTCATCATCGGATTTGGTTTGACAGGGGCTGGTATCATCATTTCGATCATCGGCGTCACAGGTGTCTTCATTCCTTCCGACCTCGTCTTTCTCTGTGTATCAGCTGATACCTTGCAGTCTTACAATGAGCGATTAATTCCGGTGATTGCTCATGACCGTGCTGGCTTTGGCGGAGCCTTAGTTTCGAATGGCCTGGCCGTCTTACTGATTAGCCTTTGGGGTATCAGACGAGGAGAAGCGTGGATTTGGTGGACATTGTTTTTAGCAGGCATTCCAGGCTTTATTTCTGGCATAGGCATACATTTTACTGTTGGCTATGTCGATTTTATTCATCTCTTGCCTGCTTATGTCGCAGTCATTTTATTTTTCGTAGCACTTGTACTTTTGAAGCCGTATTTATGCCGGACATAAAAGAAAACAGACGAAAGAATTCCTTTCGTCTGTTTTTCTTTATAAAAGCCTGACTACTATTGTGCAGAATCAGTCTTCGTCATCTTCGTCATCATCATTACCTGGAGCGAATGCCACCGTGTATACATATGGGTCTTTATCACGCTCATCGACCCAGACAACGCGATTTCCACCGATGCGAGCATTTTCCATCTCCGCATCATCATCCCACTCAATATTGCTATAGGAATCCTCTTCGAAATCATACAGCTCATAGTAGAATTCCTTGCTTTTTGCGGACAGACGATTGTCTTCATACAAAATCATATTGCGTGAAGCCTGTGGATTTTTCTGGTCACCATCCATATAACGTAGCAACGGATTGACTCTTTGACGGTCGATGTTGTAATAGTACAAATCCCAACCGGTTTTGGAATTGCCTGTATCTTCGCTCCAAACAACGAAGTTATCGCCGATTTCTGCTTTCTCTACTTTTACATTATCGCGGATTTCTGTCTCGTCATCTTCTTCGATATCGTAGAGTACGATGCTTGCACTCTTTGAGCCTTCTTCCACTACCCAGGTAGCGTAGTTTTTGTAAATATCAACACTTAATGGTTCATTTCTCACCGTCGTAACTTCCGTATGCTTTCCAGTCGTTAGATCTGTGATGATCACTTCTGTTTTGCCATCGATATTTACCCATAACAGACGCTCTCCGTCAATCTCATAAAGCTTCTCACTCGGTTTTTGATCATCATCTTCATGTGTAATCTGCTTTTGAGTGTCTTTACGAATATCGTAGGAGAAGAGTGCATCTTCATGCTCGTCATACCAGACAACATAACGCGAGCTTACAACAGGGCGAACAGAATCATGTTCTGGATTACTGATGACTTTACTTTTTTTATTTTCGACATCGTAGAAAACGATCGTATTATTTTTTTTAGACTCGGTTACGTACGCTACATAACGATCATGAGCACTTGGCTCCTTTGGTTTCCCGCCTGCATTACCTATCGGAACTAATTCCTTTTCGTCCAGGTCATACAGGTGGAGTTGGAGCTTTTTGTTGCTATCTTTTTTCGCGAATAAGATGAAATCGCCATAAATTTTCGGTCCGGTCTCACCGTACAGATTGCTCGCGATCTTTTTACCAGACGTTTTGCCAAGCTCACGATATTTCAAGTCATTATTGTCAGAATAGACATAATCCTCTTGATACAAATGTACATTTTGCTGTTCGTTTGCATCATCAGTCAATTCCTTAATTCTACCGTTACTGATGGAATAGGAATAGAGGTCGCCAGCCGATTGATGCTCATACACGATTTGATTGGAGAAAATGCTTGGACGCCCTTGATCCCCTTTAGCAGTAACGGCAGCCTTTTCCTGCTTTGCTTTGATGTCATAGTAATAAATGTCATCATTGCCATTACGATCATCTTCCCAAGCAACATAACCACTGCTTACCACCGGGTTGCTTGCTTTTCCACTCGCTGATACGATCTCTGTATCTCCAGTAGAAATTTTATGTAGATAAACATCGCCGTTTTCTGTCCAAACAACATTTTTATCGGCAATCTCCAAGCCATCGACCGAAGCAGAACCACTTGTCAAACGGATTTCTTTTTCTTTCACAATGTCATACAAATAGACATCTGAACCGCCATCTCGGGAATCAATCCATACGACGTAATCTCCATCGACCTTTGGATTCGTCTTTTCTGATTCCTTGTCACCTATTTCGCTCTGGTTACCTTTATCAAGGTTGTAGAGTGTTACTCTTTGCCCACCTTCAACCATCCATACCGCATATTTTTTTGATATATCATATCCTGCTGAGGATATTGATGGCTGACTACCGTCTATTTTTTCTTCATCACCAATACTGTAAGCAAGCGCTGGTGTCCCGCTCCACAGAGATGTGACCAAAAGTGCAGCGGCCAGCATTCCCTGTATCGGTTTTCGCTTCATGACACAATTCCTCCTTTTGCAGCGATTTTCACACTTCTCCATTATCCTCCATGCGGAAAAGGTTGTCAAAAAAAACAGGCCTCAACATAGGCCTGTTGACTATTTATTCTTTTTCCTGTCTTTCACCAGGTCGGCAGTCACAGTTGCACACCGCATAAAGCGTTTTCACTGAATTACATTCAAAATGCTCGATGATGGTTCCGCAAGTCTGACATACGATAGTTCCCATCTATGTCCCCTCCGCATTCAATTGATTCACATATTACTACAAATGTTATGTTACATTCATCTTAATATGCCACGTCATTCGGAGTCAAGATGCATTTGTCGATAATTAGTATGTCACATTAATTTGAAATATTGTCATTCAACCAGTTCACGATTTTTTGCAAGACTTCTTCCTTTTCAGGCTCATTCAAAATTTCGTGCCGCAAGCCCGCGAATCGTTCAAAAGTCTGTCTGTCTGGAAGGCCCGCTGTAAACTGCTCCACTGCATCCGCATCAACCAATGTATCAGCACCAGCCTGCAAAACAAGGACAGGATGCTTGATTTGGTTTCTTTCCTCCCACGCCTTTTCCATCGAGCGGTTCAATTCTGTAAACCATCTGACACTTACCTTGGAATAATTGAGTGGATCGTTCTGATAAGCAGCCTGAACAGCTTCGTCACGCGATACCATGTCGGGAGTGATTCCATTAGGCATGACAAGTGTTGGCCAGACCCGATCGAGAAACTGTGCCAATTGCTCCTTCCACGCCGGTACAGTCAGTTTCAGTTTCAAGCATGGAGATGTGAGAATTAACCCTGCCAACTCTTTACTCCGCTCATCCGCCTGAATAAAGCGAGTCGCGATGAGACCACCCAGACTATGCCCCATTAAAAATACAGGCTTCTCTCCTGACGCATCGGCAAGCGCGGTACTCGTCCACTCCCGTACACGGGACAAATAGTCTTCGAATGATTGAATATGCCCCCGTCTCCCAGGAGAGCGCCCCCATCCCGGCAAATCTTCCGCATATACGTCCCAGCCTGCCTGATTGAAATAAGCCGCTACATGCTCATAGCGCCCATGATGCTCTCCCGTTCCATGGACGAGCACAATCGCTCCCCGAGAATCTTTGGCCGACCATTTATGTACACCCATTCCCACTGTTCCTCCTACTGCTTGATTTCTTTCGATTATACTAAAAAACGGAAGGCCGTATTTTACTGAAAAACCAAAACGAGCAGAAGATAAACTTCTGCTCGTTACCTAATACTGATTTTCTTCAAATGGAATGGATGGTAAATGCTCCTGGAAAAACTCAGCAAGTGCGACTGCCTCGTTCTCTGAATCCAGTCTGAAAATTTTTTGCAGATATCCTGGATTCACTGCATCTTCAGAACTGAGAAGAGTCGATTGCCCTGTCTGCATACAGATCACCAACGGCTTCCCATAAAACTTGTGTGTAAATACCATGCCAAAGTCGTAGCGAGTTCCCTCTGAAATAAAACCGAGGAAACGTACATTAGCGTTCTCCGAAACGTCGTATAAGTGGTCGTAGTGCTCCATCAGCAATCCCTCCTCAACAGTATTTTGGCCTCCGAACTTCGTGAAATATTCGGATTATTCACTAGTATAAGCGAAAAATCACGTTTTTGCCACCCAAACAGCATCATTTACCAGACGCGTCGGGTTAATGACCCTGTCTTCCCCTTCTTGAATCCATCTCACTTTTTCTGCACCATGCAACGATTGCGCGACAAAGGAGAGACATTCAAAGAACAGTTCAACTACTGCTGTACTGTATCGTTCCTCCATTTTCTCCAATGCATACGTCAATCTAAAAATATCTGGTACACTTCTTCGACTGGCTTCTAATACTTCTTTTCCTTTTTCAGTCGGGTATACGTGAACTACACGCCCATCCAACTCCGACTTTTCGATGGTCACCATGCCTTTCTCCATTAATTTCTTGATATGAATGACAATCGATGAGGGATGCCAGAAGGTCCAATCTGCAATTTGCGTGACGCGTACACCTTCATAACAGTAGATGATCCAGAGAATGTTTAACTGTACGGAGGAATCCAATTCAGCTTCCTTCGCTGCCCGCTCCCAGTCTTCTTTGTTCACCACATCGATGGCGCGCATGGTGTTTAAAGCTTCGAATACGTGTCTAATTGAGGCCTCCTGCATGCGTATATTCCTCCATGATCCTTTATCGTTCATCTAACGGCATATAAATATGATATATATTTTACACTTTTCAGAAAAAACGCGCAATTGTTTTTGGTCGCCAACTGCCTCATTGCCAAAGAGTGGAAGACAATGCTACACTTAACGCACAGAATACCGGTACTAGGAGTGAGTGCAGTCGTGAAACTTCAATCGGCCTACATCTATTTCGTTGATGGTTCTACCGCAGCATCTGTAAGTATTGACGACGTGAAAGCCAAGTTTACGCGATACGTTGACATGACCTCAAAAACAGGAAAGCAGTTGGGCTGGACCTATGCTGACGCCGCTTTCCCTTACAACCTAGAAGAACGCCCTGAAGGAAAGGACTCGTGGTTCCTTCTCAAAGGAAAAGACCCAAACATGTACAAAGCCATCGTTGTTGGAGTCGGGAGCAAAAATGAAAACGGTTCCGAAAAGCACTACATACAGGTGTCCCTCCCTGAATCGGCCACGCATGGCGATAAAAACAAGGCGAATGAGTACTGTCGATACTTGGCACGTGATTATAAAGCAGAGCTCCATCTCTTCAATAATCGCATTCAATACTTCCAACCTCGAAAGCCATAAAGAAAAAACGGAGAAACAGTCGAGAAATCTCGACTGTTTTTTCATGTCCAGGCCTATTCCCCCTGATCTCTTTTTTTCATACGAATAACAAAGAGTGGAAAGGGGTGTGCTTATGGAGGCGCAAGCCATACTCGAGTCTGGTTGGGGTAAAAAAGTACCTGTTGACCCTGCCACTGGGACATCCTCGTATAACCTCTTTGGAATAAAGGGAACGGGACCTGCCGGCTCTGTCACCATCGAAAGCAAAGAGGTGGAAAACGGAAAAACGGTCACACGTACCTCCCAGTTCCGCGCTTATGAAAATTACCAGCAATCCATGGAAGACCATACCCAGTTTTTACGTAGGCCCGCATATAAAAACGTGCTGGCAGCCACGACTCCCGCACAAGCCGCACAGGCTTTAGAAGAAGCCGGCTACGCTACCGACCCTGCGTACGCCGAAAAGCTGACGGGCCTCATTCAGACGTACAACTTGTCTCAGTACGATTCATTCACCTCAGAAGGGCCACAAACGTTTCCTCCCTAGAAATTGGAGCTAGGCAATCGCGCATTACAGGAGGGCTTGCTGACCTCGCCTGAATGGCTAAATAAGTTAGACGAACCAATGCCAG
This sequence comes from Brevibacillus sp. HB1.1, assembly GCF_013332445.1. Classification (NCBI taxonomy): domain Bacteria; kingdom Bacillati; phylum Bacillota; class Bacilli; order Caryophanales; family Paenibacillaceae; genus Brevibacillus; species Brevibacillus sp. HB1.1. Next base: position 812,156 of record NZ_JABMIV010000001.1, read on the forward strand.
TATGGGCTGTTTTAGCGGTTGCCCTGCGACTGCTGGACAGACAGCGAGAGAAGCCATGAGTCCATGAATAAAAAACAAAAGCCCCATTGCCACAAATAAACCTCGTGGATAATGGGGCTGTTTCGTATAAAAATGCAGTTGCCTCAGTCGTACGTTGCTTGAGCACGTTGATCAAATCATTTGAGACCTGGACAGCGAATAAAACCTTCCGTCCACCATCCGAATTCCCAGATCGACGCAATATTCCAATCCTTGCGTCACTCCGTACAATATCCATTCGGAAGAGAGGTGGTTGATATCAAAATCAGTGTAAAGGTCAGTGCCATCATTTCGGATCTCTTTGCGGTACGTCACATCAAAAAGGCGTAGGACAAAAGGTAGTTCAGCAAAAGGAATAGCAAACTTTCGCTCTATTTCTTGCTCGAACTCCTTCGTCATGCTCCACTCTGCCTGAATGGATTGCTCATCTTTCCAGGCAATGCGTATACTCGGGCCTTCTAGATCTGTGGACGATCGCGGGGGATTTGTCTCCATTCGCTCCCATCGTTCCTTTCTTTCATGTACTTGCTATTACCAAGTATATTGGCTTTTCCGTATATTATAGCACGGGGACATGCAAAGTGGAAACGCATCCAAGCCATAATTTTTAACGCCCAACTGTAAATGTATTTTCACCAACGGATACATAAGAAGTGAATTTCTCGGATTTCATTTGAACTTGTACTTTATAAGTGCCGTATGCTTCGAGTTTCGTAGATACAAAAGGCTCAGAAAAATAGAAGCTGTTTGCATTTTGTGTGGAGTATTTCCATTCCTTCCCTTTAGACACTTCTTTGCCGTCCGGTCCGATCAACACAAGTTGCATGCGCAAGTCTTTAGCTACAGGCGCGTCATCAACCTCTACGAACACGTTAAACGTACGAGGCACATTTTTGTCGCTGTATCCTTTGACAGGGTTGCTGAAAACGACATTTTTATTGCGGGTCTGCTGAATTCCTTCGACCACAATAATATTTACGTTTGGCTTAATCACTTGCAATTTGCCAGATTGCTGATCGTAATCGGCGAAACCACCGAGCTTGTTCACTATTGATTCTATCGATTCGGCCTTGGATGCTGGCATTTCACTCGCTACGGTTTCCGCACCGAAAAATACGCGCATTGCACCCTCTCCCACCGCAGTAGTGCTCCCTACCCCTGCTGCTACAGTCAACGCCAACAAGGCCGATAACCATGCTTTTTTCATGTCAATAATCCTCCTGTATGTGTGCGCGGCAGCGCTTGTTTTTCCGAAATTTCTTCTCTCTAGTTTATACGTTTGGAAAAGGAAATAGTTGTGCTGCCCTGATAAGTTTTTTCAACAATATCCACATTATCCACAAGCACAAAAACCTTAGGAAGAAAGACTTATGCACAGAGATGTTAGTAACTACTTCTTACTCTTGACGAAAATACGGCTGGGAATGACACAGAAAAAAGAGCGGCTATCCAGCCACTCTTTTTTGTTCCTGACACCTGCTACTCCTGTTGCGAAAGCCATGTAAAATACCGGGAGACCAGTCGAATGGCAACTTCGATCGCGTCTTCGTTCGGCTCAATTTTAGAATGATGCAAGCCGTACGGCGTTTGCACACCCAGCCAGAACAAAAAGCCAGGAATTTCTTTCAAAAAGTAACCGAAGTCTTCTCCGGTCATGGCTTCCTTGCAGGTGATAAGAGTTACTTCTTCACATTGTTCCTGTACCCATTGCATGAAGTCTGTCGTTAACTGCTCCTCGTTGTAAACCTGGCAGTAGCCAACCCCATAGTCAATCGTTGCCTGGCAATCGAAGCCTATTTCCACTCCCTTTACGAGAGATTCAATGCGGCTCTTGACGATTGCCATCGATTCCATCGAAAAGGTTCGGATGGTACCTTCTAGCCTGGACTTCTCTGCGATGATGTTCTGCTTCGTTCCGCTCTCCAGCTTGCCAATCGTTACGACAGCCGAATCCAATGGATCCATATTGCGCGAAATAATCGATTGAAGCTGTGTCACAAGATGGCTTCCTGCAACCACCATGTCATTCGCCTTGTGCGGGAAGGCTGCATGCCCCCCTTTGCCAACCAAATCAATGTACAACTCAGAAGTGTTGGCAAACAAAATTCCTGGCTTCGTCGCAATATGACCGACCGGATATTCTGGCGCGATATGCAGGGCAAAAATGCAGTCCGGTCGCCACCCCGCAAACTCTTCACTTTTCATCATCGGCTCCGCACCGCCAGGACCTTCTTCTGCCGGCTGGAAGAGGAACAGCAAATCATCTGCCATCGGATGCTCGGTAAAATGCGTCAGGAGGCCAAGAGCAATTGCCATATGCATGTCATGACCGCATGCATGCATGAATCCTTCATGAAGCGAGCGAAACGGATAGGACGTTTCCTCTACGATCGGCAGGCCATCCATATCCGTCCGCCAGGCAATTAATCGTTTTGGCCTTGTTCCTGCCAGCTTGACCAAAATGCCTGTCCGCCACGTTTTGATCTCGATTCGCTCCTGGGGCAGCTTTTTCAAATAATCCAGCAAGTATTGTTGTGTCTTCACTTCAGCGAAGCCTGGCTCCGGTATTTGGTGCAAGTCTCGGCGAATTTGTGTAAACAAGGAAGTCGTCATGGTCTACGCCTCCTTTTTCGTACCTGTTCTTGCTGTTAATTGGTCCTCAAACACAGCAAGAAAACGGTCCACATCGGCTTTTGTCAACGTCAGTGGCGGAAGCAGACGAACAATCGTTTTCTGCGTCACGTCAACGAGAATTCCTTCGTCAAGCAATGCTTGCTGCAAGTGGCTTACCTCTTCCGGGGTGGAAGAGAGCGGAATTCCAACCATCAAGCCTTTTCCGCGAAGGGATTGCAGCTGATCTGGAAGACGCGCTCGCAGCGCTTCCAAGCCCGACCACAGGTACGCAATCACTTCTTCTACGTGAGCGCTGAAGGCTGGATCAAGCAATTCATCCAACACGACATTCCCTAAGGCAGCAGACAGTGGCGATGGTGCAAAAGTCGTTCCGTGATCCCCCGGTTTGAACTGGTTCATCAGCCTTGGGCCAGCGATGACACCGCCGAGGGGAAGCCCTCCCCCTATGCCTTTGGCAAAAAGGATCAGGTCTGGCGTTACGCCTGCATGCTCATAAGCAAACAGCTTTCCTGTTCTGCCCATTCCTGTCTGGATCTCGTCCATGACAAAGAGCATGCCTTCATGTTCACAGATCGCAGCTACCTCTCGCAAGAACGCTTCCGTTAACGGCACGACACCGCCAGAACCCAAGACTGGCTCCATGAGGACCGCAGCGGGTCTTGCTTCCTGGCAAATCGCTCGCAATCCTTCCGTGTCTTCCACATCCAGTTCATAAACAGGAAAAGCCGGCTGAGGAAAGTCTTGATAGACGTGAGCCTGCCTCGTCAAACGCACTGCTCCGAGTGTTCGCCCGTGAAAACTGTTGCGTAAGACAACGATGCCTTCACGACCTGCTCCCTCGTTCTTCGTCCATTTGTGAATCAGCTTGATCGCAGACTCTGTAGCCTCTGCACCAGAGTTGGTGAAAAACACTTTTCCACTAATGCTGTTCGCAACCAAACGCTCGGACAAACGAATAGCTGGCTTATTTAAAAATACATTGGAAATATGCAAGAAGCGCTCTCCCTGCTCACGCAGAGCCTGTACAATGCGCGGATGAGAATGCCCCAGAACGTTTACCGCGAGTCCGGTAAACAAGTCGAGGTAGCTCTTTCCATTCGTATCGTACAAGTAATTTCCTTCGCCTTTTTCTATGGCAATCGGAAGTCTTTTGTAAGAGGAGACGATATATTGTTCATCGAGCGAACGCCAGTCCATGTGCACTCTCTCCCTTACAGCTGACGTAGCTCCTGCTTGATCTCTGTCTTGGAACGAGTTTTTTCATCGATTTGCTTGATCACACGTGCAGGCGTTCCCGCAACTACTACGTATGGAGGTACATCTTCAATCACGACAGCACCTGCTGCAACGACAGCACCTTTTCCTACGCGAACACCTTCCAGAATGACAGCATTTGCTCCGATGACAACATCGTCTTCGACAACAACTGGCTGTGCAGATGGTGGCTCGATAACGCCTGCGATAACCGATCCAGCGCCGATATGGCAGTTTTTCCCGATGGTTCCACGTCCACCTACAACAACATTCATGTCGATCATCGTACCTTCACCGATAACTGCGCCGATGTTAATGGAAGCACCCATCATGATGACCGCATTGTTACCGATTGTCACTTGGTCACGGATAATTGCGCCTGGCTCAATACGTGCTTGAATTCCTTTTGTATCCAGCAATGGAATAGCGGAGTTGCGGCGGTCGCTTTCTACCACATAATCTTCAATTTTGTCTGCGTTAGCAGCGAGCACTGGCTCAATCTCTTTCCACTCACCAAAAACAACACCAGTAGGACCAGTAATGAAGGCTTTGGAGCTCGCACCAAAGTCGATTCCCTCCAGGTTCCCTTTCACATATACCTTCACTGGTGTTTTCTTTTCGCTTTTTTGAATAAACGCGATAATTTCGTTGGCATCCATCATGTTCATGGTTACATCCTCCTCAAAATAACAGCATGGTAAATCAAAAAAAGCAATGAGTGCATTCGCTATCTCATTGCTCTTACTACTACAGAAGCAAATCATAAATAGCGCTCCACAAAAAGACTTTAGGTCCCTTGTGACAGGATGATCATTTTTCATGAGACACCCCAGCCTGTGCTACGTAGGGGCATAGCATAAGCTTCGGCGCTTTAGCCTTTCTTCCTTCTCCTGCCCCCTGGCAGATTGCGAAAAGACTTACTCTTCTTCGGCGCACCTCTATTTAGAGTACATTATTATAATTTTATTTAACTCTACCAAAATCAATGAAACGTGGCAATAAGAAAAAAGTTATTGACAACGATTCTCATTTTCATTATTTTTATTGATGAGAATGATACTCATTATCTGAATTGGAGGTTTTACGTTTTATGAGCATTTTGATGGTATACGCGAGCATGACAGGGAATACTCAGGAAATTGCTGAAGCAATTGCAGAAGGTATTCGTTCAACTGGTGCTGAGCTGGAGATAAAAGAAGTGATGGATGCGAACGCAAAAGAACTCGAAGCTTACGACGGAATCTTGCTTGGTGCCTACACATGGGGCGACGGTGAACTGCCAGACGAATGCCTGGATTTTTATGAGGAAATGGACAATATTGACCTCAGCGGGAAAAAGGTTGTTGCTTTTGGCTCTTGCGACTCCGCTTACGAGCATGTCGGTGCAGCTGTTGATATTTTGCTGAAAAAGGCGAGCGAGCGTGGTGCGGAAACTCCTCTGGAAGGTTTGAAAATCGAGCTTTCTCCTACTGCAAAAGAAGTGGAAACGTGCAAAGCATTTGGGGTGTCATTTGCAGAATTGCTCGGCTAATTGATGTTTCCCAAATACTCTGGCACATGCTATACTATCAATCCAACTTTTTAAGGAGGATTGATCTCATGTCACTACATACGGACGAGATTCTCTTACGGCCTCTCCAACAACAAGACGCAGCCGAGCTCCTAGAGCTTCGGCTGCGTAATCATGATTTTCTCCAACCCTTTGAACCGATCCGCCCCGCTTCATTTCTGACCCTCATAGGACAGCAAGAACAGATTTCACAAGCGCAGATTGATTTTGAACGTGGTACTGCCTATGCTTTCGGCGTATTCTCCCGAGAATCCGGAAAGATGATTGGACGTGTAGCGTTGTCGAATGTCGCACGTGGCGCATGGCAAAATGCGACGATTGGCTACTTTATGGATCAGGCGTGCAATGGCAAAGGTTATACGACATCAGCAGTAAATCTCGCCCTCCGCTTTGCTTTAACGGATGCTGGGCTGCACAGAGTACAAGCTGCTGTTATGCCTCGCAATCAAGCTTCCATTCGCGTCTTGGAAAAAAACCGTTTTCGCCAGGAAGGGCTTTCGTTACGCTATTTGCAAATTAACGGTGTATGGGAAGACCATCTCCTGTACGCTCTTACTGCTGAGGAGTGGGCTCAGTAATTTCCTCCCTCATTTCGCTCTCTCGTAGCCGCTCCAGGATACGCCGTTTGCGGTACAGCATCATCCCCGCTTCGGCGACATCCTGTACGGTTGAACGGTTCAAATACGCCCCGAACAAAACACCTGCAATCGGCACCATTTGAAACAATTTTTTCCACCCAAAGTTTTCTGTGTACGTTACCACGACTTCACGCCATCCTTGCAATTGAGCCATAACCTCTCTCTGCGCATTTGGATCATCAAAGCGGGAGAGCTCAGCGAGTATCGCTTTTTTCCCTACAATGTCTGATGAAGCAAACTGCAAGCATTTGACGACAAACAGCCGCTCTCTTTTCTCTTCAGGTCGATAGCCATAGGCAAGAGCCATCTCTTGTAATACTTTAAGGGATGTCCCCATCAATAAAGGGATATCGATCGCGAGGGTAAAAATCCCTCCGAAGCCAGTCGTGGCACCTTGTACCGTGGCAAAATTCGCACGTGAATCCTTTAACTCCATTGCGACATCATTCATGATCGTAAGCGGTACAGCGGCAATCTTTTCTTTGTCAACAACAGACGCCCCCTGTCCCTCTAACCGTTTGCCAAACCGCTTGTAAATCGGTTCATCCTGCACCAAATAAGTTCCACCTGTCTCAAGAAAGGCTGCCATTTCATCTACGGCTTTTCCCAGCTTCTCTTGAACGAATGCAGGCGTAATCCGATCCAACAGAACAAACGGAAGTCTGCCAAGCTTTTCCCAGAACCACAAGTCGTTCTGGTCTCTCTCCCAAGCCTCCACTTCACGTAATGCCGTAACCAATGACTCCCTAGACTCACTCAACCCCAACAACCTCCCTGGCTGCTCACTCAGATTCTCCTCGCCTCCACTGACATTGGTTGCGCAAGATGGACTTGATGTAGTCCTGCAACTCTTCTGACGTGGCGTGACAGACGAATTCTTTTTTATTTCTTACGATTCCCAGTTTTAAATGTTTCACTTCCTCTCCTTCGATTCGAAACCCGAACTTTTCCAAGATCGTCTTCTGCTCATTTGTCATTGGACTTCCTCCCCATGTAGTCGAAAACCCCCATGCCAAAAAGTGCAAGGGGGTCAATCGTTATTTCACTTCGATTGTGAATGCGATCGTTTCTTTTCGTTCATCAACGTCTGTTTTTTTGACTGATCTTTTTTGTCTTGTAACGAGTTGGCAAGTCTTGTTGCTAAGGATGTTGGTTATTTTGATCTCGTATTTGCCGGGCTTCTGCCGATTAATGTATTTGCTAATATCAAGTGATTCCAGTCCGTTTTCAGTGCCGTCATCTCGATTTGAAGGCTTAATGGTAGTGATTTCTTTTCCTTCGTAGGAGATCTCGATCCGGTTTTCTGAAGATATCGTAGCACTGCTGTGCTCTTGTCTAGCACCAATGGCGTTCTCTCCATATATCCACTCATACTTGGGCATATGGTAAGAGGAAGCCTTCCTACTCTCTCTAATTTTCTTCGTCCCAGTCCGCTCTGCATACGTGGAGATGAGTTGTAGGTTTTCCAATTCAGCAAGATCGCTATCAGATTCCACAGTCACAATATCTCCATCTCGATATTCCTTGCCCTCTTTTCCTCTCATGAGCATTGGGGCTTGTGGTGGAGCTATACCTGAATCACCTGAATCACAACTTTGGGACGCTGGGATTGGTGGCGTGTCCTCAATGACCTGTATGTAACCACACCATGACTTGGCAGGGTCTCTTTTGCTGTAATAGTTTACCTTGTAACGCCCTGGCTTATAGCCAGACAGTAACAAGCCTGTATGATCCCAATTCAATTTATCACTATCGACCACGACGTTATCGACTGCCCATACGCCTGGTCCTTCATCGTCATCAGCTTCACTACCGAATTCGATATGCTCTGCTGCTGTAGTCAGCCATATCACATGTACCGGGTTTTGATAGAGCCTCACTGTATTGTCTGATGAATACACGTTTGCTTTCTCGACCATGAGTGTAGATTTTTCGTTTGGTTGCATCAACACATCCAACGTGACATCTCCGCTTGTGGGACCACAAGCATTCGGTGCACCTGGAATTTGTATGTGAATCGTAGTCGACGTAGAGCTACCCCATAAGGAATCCGTTTTGTTTTCCTTGGAATCTGGCTCAAAAGTGACAGAAATCGTCATACCCGCCAGCATTTTCGGGATATCAACTTCAAAATGTTGCGCATTTGTCAACGTTTGTCCAGTTCCGTTCACCGACCATCGACCTAGGTATGCCGAATACAAAGAAATCTTACCTGGTGGCTCCGGGGCAGTAATGGTCTGATCCGGTGCCAGTTTTTGACCACTTGCATCTGTACCCATATATAGCTCCGCCATGCCAATCTGAACTGTCGTCGTCCAAGGCGACATCGAGGTATCATCAGGTAGAAAAAGGAGTTGGTATTGACCAGTCAACAACGTACCTGTTGAAAACACAGTAGCAGGAACAGATCTCATTTCTTGGTTCGTAGACTTGTTTGTTAGCTTCCACGTACCAGGTACAGAACTGTTAAAATCAGTTGACCCCATATTTCCGAAAATGGTCGTCTGCCCACCTGTCGACAAAGGCTCTCCCTCTGCTTTTTCTCCCTTATAAATACGTGGGTAATTTTGTGCTTCTACCTGAAAGCTTACGTGTAACGTACTGCTCTTTGCATTGGCATCAGTCACTACAAAGGTCAACGTATGAGAGCCAGCAGACAATTTCGCTGCGGGAATTGTAAAGCGAGGTACCTGCCATTTGAACACAGCTTGATTTGAGGTTTGCTCCATTTGTAACTCCGTTAATTCTACACCATCCAAATATACTTGCTTCCGACTTAGGTTTGTTCCATTTCCATAAGTAGTCTGTATCACGTCAATATCGAGTGGTGTCTCCGGAGGTAGAATAAACTCATCATTCTTCACCCAGTTCCAACCTTTTGAATCCAGTCCCGCAACCTGATAATCGTTAAAGATAACCATATCGTGAACAGGCTGCTTCCGGATCGGCTTAGATACTTGGCTGTTTTTTTTCATGGATGCTGTTGCCCCGGCTCCCATGGCTGGCGGTACTGACAAACCTGACAAAAAGGTACCAGTTGCCAAACACACGAGAAGTGCTTTTACAACCCATTTTTTCACGAACTGTCCTCCTACTTTTTGTCTTACGTATTTGTATGTGAACAACTGATTTTATTCGACAATAACCGTGTTATATCCTTTTATGTTCTCACGCTTTTTCCCAAGCTCGATATAGTTAAAAACTATCTGTTTAATAATTTATATAGATTTGACTTATGTCTTTTCAGTCGGTAAAAAGGAAGGTAGGGAGGGATACAGATGATTCAAACCAATCAATGGAATGCCGGGCTATACGACGCCAAAATGAATTTCGTTTCTGAATACGGCAAAGGATTAGTGGACTGGCTACAGCCGGCTCCTGGAGAAAGCATTCTTGACCTAGGCTGTGGAACAGGCGACCTGTGTGCTCAACTATCGCTTTCCGGAGCAAATGTGGCAGGAATCGACTTTTCTGCCGCCATGATTGAGGCTGCTCGCCATAAATATCCGCAGTTTGCTTTTGAAGTAGCCGATGCGCATACGTATCGTACAGATATCTGTTACGACGCTGTCTTTTCCAATGCCGCACTCCACTGGATGAAACGTCCTGCTGAAGTCGTTGAGACCATTTGGTTGGCTCTTGCTCCCGGTGGACGCTTTGTCGCGGAATTCGGGGGACACGGCAATTGCGGTCAAATCACAAAGGCATTACGGACTGTTTTGGCACAAAAAGGAATATCCGCGGATGAGCGATCACCTTGGTATTTTCCCAGCATTGGAGAGTACACGACTCTTTTGGAGAAGCAAGGCTTCCACGTCGTACTTGCCTCCCATTTTGATCGTCCCACAGTCATGGCTGATGGGGAACTGGGGCTTTCGCATTGGTTGAATTCTTTTTGCAGTCCTTTTTTTGTGGGGCTGTCCGCAGATGAAATCCAGCAAGTATGTAGGGAAGTCACTAGCTTACTTCGTCCTGCTCTGTTTCAAGATGGTCAATGGGTGCTCGATTACAAACGCATTCGTGTCCTTGCCCATAAGAAATCAGAGACTGATACTCTACATGGGGGAGCTGCACAATGACTCGTATTGCCTGTCTCCATGGACATGATTCGAATATTTCCCTCATATCAGATGCGTTCGCAGCCTTTGACGTAGAGCTCATTCATTTTGTTGATCCAAGTTTACTCCTGCAAAACGAGGGAACTCCTGTGCATACCAAGGAACAATCGCATGCCAAATTACGTGAGCAACTAAGCTGGATGCAGAGCTTGGCGGTCGATGCAATCTTGATCACTTGCACGCAGTATGCCGCACTGGTAACACTAGAGGATGAGGCAACTACCACTGTCCCCATCTTCACAATCGATGGACCTTTTTTTCATGAGCTTGCACGATATACGGAGCCACAAGTTCTTCTGTTCTCCAATCCCGCTACTGTCCAACCTACGATGGAGCGTCTCGTGCAACACGCCTATTCTCACAACCTTTATCCAGAGATACGAGTAAGCATCATTGAAAATGCTTTTGCCCTGCTCATGGAAAACAAGCAGGAAGCATACAGAGAAGCGATAAAAGACGCCCTGCACCAGCTCCACCAAACATTTCCAGACCAACCTATTGCAGTGGCACAGCTCTCCATGGCACCAGTTGCCGATCAGTTTGCAAAGGAAAACGGCTGTACAATCTCCCATCCTCTACATAGTTTGACGGCCGAAATGACAAAAACGCTACAATTACAAACAAAATGTTAAGATCTTTTGGTGAAAAAAGAATAGCCCCGTTGCTTGGTCTATGGCCATTTGCAACAGGGCTATTCTTAATCAAATGAACCAAGAAAGACTAATTTACATCCCTTCGTTGGTCAAGAGAACTTCTTCTCCTTCATTCAAGCCGCCTTTGATTTCAATAAAATCAGTTCCTTCGACACCAATTTGTACTTCTTTTGGTGTTGGATCACCTGTGCTCGGGTCCTTTACCATGACGGTGCCTTGACCCGCCTCTAAAACCTCAACAGCATTAATCGGCAAGCGCAAAACATTGTCCACTTGTGCTACATAAATATCGCAGTCACCTGTCATTCCATGCTTCATATCAGTCGTATCGCTCAATTCAATTTTCACAGCAAAACGGACATTTTTCTCTTCTTTTTTCCCCTCTTTTGGAAGCTCTATAACTTTTCCGTTAAAGGGTTTATTGCCAAATGCTGATACGTAGACATCGACACTCTGACCGAGCTTGACTGCTGGAATATCCAACTCGTCAACCGCTGCGATAAAGTACACAGACGTAGTGTCCATGATAATAACCGCTGGATCGGAGCCTGGTGTTTCACCTTCTTTAATATTTACTTTTGTGATCACTCCATTTATTGGAGCCGTCACTTGATTTTTCGCAATTTCACGTTTTTTCTGTTCCATGGTCAAAATGGACTCTTTCAAAGAAAGCTCTTTTTCCTGCAGTTCGAGACCTGCCGATGTCATATCCATCTTGAACAATTGCTGCCCTACCTTGATGATGGAGTCCTTTTTTACGTCTACTCTTCCGACTTTGCCATGCGTACCTGCCAAAATTTCCATATCATCTGGCAGTTCAAACGCCGTCGCCTTTTGGCTGGCGTAAAGCACGCCCTTTTCATCTGTGAATTGGACTTCACCCATGTCTCCCACATAAAGGGCGCCTGGTTTTTTTACCAAAACTTCGACGTCGTGAACACCACCGGTGCCTTGTTCTTTTTTTCCAACTCGGTCTACATTCGTTACTATCCCATCCACATAGTACATGGAGGCACTAATGAAGACCTTCACTTTTTGTCCTGTTGAGAATCGTTCTGACTCAAATGCTGTGAACTTGCCGGTAATTTTCAAATAGTCGGTGTTAGCCAACTTGACGACAGGTGTTTCAGGCGTAACCGTGTCGCCTTCTTTTGCGAGCACTTCGATTACTTTACCTTCCTTATCTGCATTGATTTTGTCTCTTTTGTCTTTGATTTCATTCAGTTCTTTTTTTGCACGGATAATCGCAAGCTCTTGCTTCTGCACCTCAAACTGGGCATCTGTACTATCTATCGTGAACAATACGTCACCCTTTTTTATTGACTGTCCTTCCTTCACTAGCAGACGCTGAATTTTTCCACTGAGTTCCGGCTTCACTTCTTCACGTGCCTTTGCTTCTATCGTACCGGATGAGAAAATCGTTTTCTTTACCTCTCCTTTTTCAACGATCGCTGTCGGGAAAGTCGGCTTCTCTTCAGGTACTTCTTCGGTAACTGCATTCTTGCTCTGGAAGTACGAATAGCCGAAGTAGCCGCCTCCACCGAGAAGAACCACAACTGTGGCTAGAATGATCCACTTTTTCTTGTTCATCTTATGTTCCTCACATTCCATCACTTATTCAGATCGAATCGCTTGCAGTGCGCTTAAACGGGAAGCACGGATGGCTGGGAAAATTCCCGCCAACACCCCGATAACAAAGGAAAAACCGATTGCGAACAGTGCCAGCCAGCCTGGAATAACCGCGAGCTTGGATGGTTCCCCCTCCGGATTACCACCGCCGTAGCCCATATTCAGACTATCCAACAGCCCGCCAGACGCTCCGAAGTAGTTCACGAGCTCAACTGCTCCCCACGCCATCCCGAGACCAGCCAATCCTCCAATTAATCCAATAAAGCCTGATTCCATTAAAAACAGCCAACGAATATTCAGCACCGTAGCACCAATTACTTTCATGATCCCAATCTCTTTGGTTCGTTCCAAAATCGACATGATCATCGTATTGACGATTCCAATGGTTGCAACGAGCAAGGAAATGGCAGCAATTCCACCGAGAACCATCTGAATCACAAAGAAAAAGTTATTGATGGTTTCCAACTCACGTGCAGGAGACCACACTTCAAAGCCCTTTTCCTTCAATGCAGCAACGACGCCCTCGACCTTTTCGCGTGATTCTACCTTCACCGTGATCCGATCAAATTCAAAGGTATCCTTCTTAGCTTGTTCACGGGTGCGCCGTGTCGATCCCTCGTTGTTCTCCTCTTCCCTCCCGCGAGTTACCCAGTCGTTCAACTCTTTCACGACGTTAATGGGCACGTAAACGGCAGAAGAAGATCCGCGCTCTTCAGTCTTTTTCAATTGACCGACAACCCGAACGCGTAGTTCCTTTTTCTCGTATTTCGGTTCATCGTCGATTCTGTATTCCCGTGACAAAATGAGTGTCGCTGCTCTGTCCACGATGTTGAACCCGATTGATTCTCCACCGCCCATATCAGGTGGCATAGTGGACTGTCCAGCTTGTCCACCCCCCGTCCTTCTTCGCCGTTCCTCCCGCTTTTCTTTTTCCACGTCCCGCAATTCTCGAGAGACATCGAAAGCGACTACCACTTCTTGCGGTGAGCCTGTCAGATAGTCTCCTTTTTCAATATCGTTTTTTCGATAGGCAGCCGACTCATTCACGTCCACCCCAATAAGCTGTACGTAACCTTCTCGCCTACCTACCTTAAGCTTCGCTTGCTCTCGTAATTCTTTTATCGGCATAACTGCCTGAATGCCAGGAATCTTTTTTAATTCCTGCACCGCTTGCATATTGAGCTTCTTGACTTTATCCTCTGGAACATCAATCCATTCGCCTTTTTCCTCGTACCAACGCAATGGCTCGACGTCCATTTCTGTCAAGTTTCCGAAGTTCTCCAAGCTTTTTACCGCACTTTCCTTAAGCCCTAAACTAAGTGCCATCATCGCGACGATTGCAGCCGTTCCGATCATAACACCAACCGATGTGAGGGCTGTCCGCAGCTTCATTCGCCACAGATTCCTCCAGACGATGCGAAAAGAATCTATTACCTTCACTGTTTGTTCACCTCATACCCTCGCCTACGCTGGTCTTGTCCTTTTTTGTACAACCCGTCCGTCCTGGAGATAAATGACGCGGTCGGACTGTTCTGCTACTTCCTGCTCATGGGTAACGATGATGAACGTAGTCCCATTTTCCTTGTTCATTTCTCTCATTAATAGGAGAATCTCTTGTTCCGTCTTCGAGTCCAGGTTCCCCGTCGGCTCATCCGCCAAGATGATGCCAGGCTGATTGACGAGCGCTCTCGCAATACTCACACGCTGCTGCTGTCCACCACTAAGCTCATTGGGTCTGTGGTCGATACGACCTTCCAGCCCTACGCGGTGTAGGATTTCCGTTGCTTTAGCCCGACGTTTTTTCTTGCTTTCGCCTGCAAAAATCAAGGGAAGCTCTACGTTTTCCAGCGCTGTCAGATTTGGGAGCAGATTGTATGACTGGAAGATAAAGCCCATATTTTTACGGCGAAACATGCATAGTTCGTTTTCGCTGTAGCTGGAAATCTGTGCTCCGCTAACCGTGACACTCCCTTCCTCCGGCTTGGTCAAACCTGCAAGCAAATTCAAGAGCGTAGACTTACCGGAACCCGACGAGCCGCACAGAGCCACGAATTCACCCTTGTTGATATGAAGGTTGATATCATACAGCACGGGAACTTTGATTTTCCCTGTTCCGTAGCTGTGATTGACCCCTGTCACCGTCAGCTCTCCTGTTGAATTGACCATCGTTTGTCGCACCTCATTCGTTCTTTCAAAATGGAAGCTTTCGTAAACATCACATACTAAAGACGTAACATTTCGCAAAACGTAACGCTACTTTCGGAAACAATTTACGATTTACAGAATAACCATGTTTTCTTCAAAAATATGTAACAGCTACGTAACCTTTTTCAGGCTGTTACGTAATACAATGTAGATGTCAACAAACCATGGAGGGTCGAAGAAGATGACTATCTATCGCTTTTTATTTGAAACAGCAACACGCAGATGGGTCGAAATCATCAAGGCACCTAGTATGTTTGAGGCAGCAAAGCAAGCCAAACAGCTTGCAACCAAACGTTCCAAGTCCATGTCCACTACCATCAGCTTCTCTTTTCACCACGCTGCTTCTCAAGCATAAATGCACACATACATAAACCGCTTGCCCGCTAAGGGAGGCGGTTTTTATATTTTGGGGATATTATTGACAGCACCGATTTCTTCCTCTTTAATATAGAGAGAGGCATTACAGCGCATGACAGTATAGATCCGCTTCGATTGTGCAGCGGTATACAAAGGGAGATAATCACAATGACCATGAAGAAAGCACTCACCATTGCAGGTTCCGACACCAGCGGCGGAGCTGGTCAGCAAGCAGACCTCAAAACGTTTCAGGAGCTTGGTGTTTTCGGGATGACCGCCCTCACCGTTATCGTAGCCCAAGATCCACATAACGAATGGTTTCACGAAGTGTTTCCGATCGATGTCGCGATCCTGGAAAAACAAATCGAAACCGTACTCGCTGGAATTGGCGTAGATGCTGTAAAAACAGGGATGCTCGGAACCACTGAATTGGTTGACCTCGCTACCCGTAAAATAAAACAATACGATTTGAAAAATGTTGTTGTTGACCCTGTGATGATCTGTAAAGGTGCAGATGAAGCACTTCATCCAGAAATTGCCGTTAGCCTGCGTGAAGTTTTGCTCCCGCACGCAACAGTTGCGACTCCTAACCTGTTCGAAGCTGGTATTCTCAGCCAAATGGGCGCGCTGAAAAGTGTCGATGACATGAAGGAAGCGGCAAAACGTATCCACGACTTCGGCACCTCTTATGTCGTTGTTAAAGGCGGCAGCAAGCTTCAAAGCGGCAATGCCGTAGATGTTTTCTATGACGGGAAAACACTCGAGGTATTGGAATCAGAACGCTTTGAAACGAGCTTTACTCATGGTGCCGGCTGCACGTTTTCAGCTGCAATCTGTGCTGAATTGGCAAAAGGAAGCTCTGTACACAACGCAGTAGCTGTTGCCAAAGAATTTATTACCGAAGCGATTCGCCACTCGTTTGCACTCAATAAATATGTGGGACCTACTAATCACGGTGCGTACCGCATGAAAAAGCACGGCGAAGCGATTTGCTAATTACGTCCTTGTAAATAAAAACTCCTGACCATATCCGAGTCTTCCTCGGTGGGCAGGAGTTTTCTTATGTTTACGCTTGTTTTTTGATAGCGATCTCGGGATTGATTCGGGTAGCTTTTCGTTTCATGCGTACGGAGGACACCGTAAATACGATGAGCGCAGACCAGATGAATCCAAAGCTGATGAGATGTGTTTGGGTGAAAGGCTCTCCAAACAAGAAAACAGCTGATAGGAGCGATATCGTAGGCGCCACGTATTGAATGAAGCCCACAACGGAAAGTGGGAGTCTAGTCGTTGCTTGGGCGAACCAGTAGAGCGGCATGGCAGTAGCTACCCCCGCCAGCGTCAGCAATACTAGTTGCCACCACGCTAGGGATGTCATCGTCTCCGTCCCATTGACCTGTAGCATCAACAGATAACCGAAAGCAATAGGGGCCACAAATAACGTCTCCCACGCCAGTCCGATCATCGCCTCCATTCGGACGAGCTTTTTCGCCAAGCTGTAAAAAGCAAAGGTCAGGGCAAGTGATAGAGAGACCCATGGAATCTCACCGTACTGGAAGGTGATGAACATGACTCCGAAAGCCGCGAGTATAAGCGCGAGCCATTGCCCAGTATGCATTTTTTCTTTTAAGAAAATGACTCCCAGCAGTACGGTTATGAGAGGATTCATGTAATAGCCAAGACTCGTTTGCATGACTTGATCGTTATTCACTGCCCAGATAAAAATGAGCCAGTTTGCGCTGATTAGCAGTGAACATATCGCTAATGCTCCGAACATTTTAAAACCAGTAACCGCTCCCCACATACTGCGCCAGCGTTTCGTTACCTGAATAATGATTGCGACAAAAATAACCGACCAGACGATTCGATGAGCGAGTATCTCCCATGCCCCCATTGCCTGAAACAGCTTCCAATAGAGCGGGAGTAACCCCCAAGCCAAATACGCCATAACTGCGTAAATAATCCCCTGTCTCATCCTTGCTCCTCCATGTTGTTTCGCCTTCTCTTTGTCTATAGACGACTTTTTGAACTTCTTCTCTATGGAGTAGTGTAACGGAAATATGAAAAAACAGCTATGTATTCTCACGAAGAATAAGGAGTCCCCTACACTTTCATTCGTTACCATATTACCAATGCATGCAGCTAGCTAATTACCTTAGTAGCACAGTGAAGGGTGGACAAAAATTTTATTGTACCACTTTTATACCTGTAGTACAATAGTCATTATTCTTCCGAGTTTAGTCATACGAAAGGAACTTTTACTTATGACATACTGGCGATCTATCTTTTTAGTTTTACTCGGCGCGTGCAGCTACGGTGTCCTCTCGATCTTCATGAAGCATGCTTTTCAACTCGGCTTTACGCCATTTGAAATGAGCGGAAGCCAATTGATTTTTGGCGGCCTGATTATGACGCTCATGGCCCTCTTTTTCTCCAAGCAACGGTTTTCGTTCAAGTATATGTTGCTTTTGGCACCAGCCAGCCTCATGATGGCCTCAACCAGTCTTTTTTACCATCAGGCTGTTAGCCGGGTCTCTGCTTCGCTCGCAATCGTTCTTCTCTTTCAGTTTACCTGGATCGGTGTCTTGCTGGAGGCGGTTGTGGATCGCAAATGGCCGACGGCTGAAAAATGGGTGTCTCTGGTTATGCTTGGAGCAGGGACGGTTCTTGCAAGCGGACTTGGCGAAAGCGGCATTCAGAGTGTAGACATGGTCGGACTGATCTTCGGTCTGATGTCTGGCGCGACCTTTGCCCTGGTTATTTTCTTCAGCGGGCGAATTCTCCCTGGAATGGATCCATACTTGCGAAGCGCGATTTCGATTGGTATGGCTGCCCTGATGCTCTCGATCATTTATCCACCGACTTTCCTGATAAATGGTCAGCTTCTGCAAGGTTTGCTGCCGCTCGGTCTTTTGGTTGCGATCTTCGGTTCGGTCATCCCGATCTTCTGTTTGGCTGTCGGTGTGCCACGGATCGGTAATGGACTGGCTACCATTTTAAGTGCAGTGGAGCTGCCCACAGTCGTACTCTTGTCGAGTTTCGTGCTTCAAGAGACTGTCTCTCTCCCTCAATGGGGTGGCGTATTTATGATCCTCGCTGCCATTTGCGTACCGCAAGTAAAATGGCGGAAACTCTTCTCCCCTTCTCATGCCCTCGAGCAGGAAAGAATGTAGCGCAGTTTCCTATACACAACATACAAAAAAGCGTGCAGACGAGTTGTTCTGCACGCTTTTTTGTTAGTACTTCCCCTTCTTATAGAAGGAAGTAGATTCTCTGACTCGAATTTATTTGCGAAGACTGCCACTCAAGGGGGAAAAAGTATGGAAAAGCGGCACAGGGTGCTATTCCAGCAGCTAGAGGATTATCGACAGGAGACGTTAAAAGCTATCGATGGTTTGACGGATGAAGATGTGAACATCATTCCCGATGGTTTCTCCAACAATATCTTGTGGAATCTGGGGCACATCTATCTCGATCAGTATTTATGGATCGCTCACCTTACAAAAGAAACGATCCCAATCCCCCCTGGCTTCAACGAATGGTTTAACTTCGGTACAAAACCTGCTGACTGGGATACACCACCACCGAAACTCGAAGTACTCGTCTCCTTATTAAAAGAACAACCTCAGACGATACAAGCTACTTACAAGGATCGATTAGAAGAAGAGTTTCCCGCAACTGAATCCGGCATGCATACGATTGCACAAGTGCTTGTCCGAACGATTTTTCACGAAGGGGTGCACCTCGCCTCCCTCAATACAATCCGGAGGTTTCTGGGCAAATGAATCCGATCATAACGCCTATTTTTCGCATGTTTGACGTTGAGAAGGCAAGAGAATTTTATGTAGAGTTTCTAGGGTTTCAGATTGATTGGGAGCATCGTTACGAGGAGCATTTTCCTTTGTACATGCAAATTTCCTCTCCATCGTGCACGATTCATCTATCTGAGCATCACGGGGATGCTTGTCCTGGCTCAGCGATTCGCATACAGGTAGAGGACATTGAGCTTTTTCATCAGTCACTGTTGCGTCAAGGATACAAGTACGCTTGTCCCGGTTTAGAGGAGACGCCGTGGGGAACACGCGAAGTGAGCGTGACCGATCCTTTTGGCAATCGCCTTCACTTTTATCAGCCAGTAGCTCATTCGTAGACAGATACAAAGAAAGCCCAGCCGGAGTTCCTCTACAGGAACCACCGCTGGGCTGTTTCATTTTACATTTTGAACATATATGGGGCGATCGATGGGACTTGAACCCACGAGTGCCGGAGCCACAATCCGGTGCGTTAACCCCTTCGCCACGACCGCCATGTATTGGGTTTGCTTGGTGCGGTCGAGAGGACTTGAACCTCCACGGTGTTGCCACCACTAGAACCTGAATCTAGCGCGTCTGCCAATTCCGCCACGACCGCATATAAAAATGGTGGAGGCTGACGGGATCGAACCGCCGACCCTCTGCTTGTAAGGCAGATGCTCTCCCAGCTGAGCTAAGCCTCCAGATAACCCCACAAAGTGACGCCAATACAATGATGCATATTCCGAGTACTTTGCGGGGGCCCCGGATTACTATACGGGATGTTTAAGTGACCCGTAGGGGATTCGAACCCCTGTATGACAGCGTGAAAGGCTGCTGTGTTAAACCGCTTCACCAACGGGCCATGTATGATGGCGGATGGAGTGGGATTTGAACCCACGAGACGGTTCGACACCGCCTACACGATTTCCAATCGTGCTCCTTCGGCCGCTCGGACATCCATCCATCGAGCCTGCAAGCGTTCGCTTCGGCAAGAATTAATCTATCATATTCCCAATATGATTTCAAGTGATATTTTGAAAGTTTATCCCTTGGTCGACCTCCGTGTAATTCATACTCAGGCGAATATCTATCGAAACGAAAAAAGGGAGATTGCCTAAAGCAAGTTCACTTTCTGTTCAATATGATGCAAGTAGTATCCCTTTACAAGACGGAGTGATGCCAGTTGTCAAAAAGAAAACGCCGATCAGTAGGCTTCCCCTGTTTGTACGGAAACTGGTGTGGGCCTGGATGCTCCGGACCGGATGCTCCGATTGATGACGTCGACAGATGCTGCAAGCGGCATGATGATTGCTATCGAAAGCACGGCTATTTTTCTTGTCATTGCGATCAGGAGCTCGTACGTTGCCTTCGAAATAAAGTAAATAACTCAACGGAAAAAGGGAGAATGGCCGGACTCATCTCGAATTTTTTCTCTCGAACAGGTTGCTTCCCCAGCAATCCCCGCTAGTTTTTTCTGAATCATTCTTCTTGTCAGTTTTCATACGAAATTTGGTAACAACTTGGACATGAATCAGACATAATTCCCTTGTTTTTCCTTGTATTTTTTTGGTACTCTATTGAATGTCCAAGGAGGGTACGCAGCGTGGAATTGCACATACGAACAGACGCCAGTGTGGCGCTGACGTTAAAGAGAGAAATTATTTGTCATGGTATTTCCCGTTTTTATGTCCGTCCATACGATGATGATCAAGTAGAATTTATATTCCTAGCACTATCCGAGCACCAGAAGAAGCTGCTGTCTTATTCACTACGAAATTACAGCTACTGTCTAACATATCTAGCTTAATCGTTCTACGGCCATTTTTCTCCCCTTTTAAAAGGGGAGTTTTTATTCTCTTTTTTCGATATACCCAAAACGGCGAACATCGTCTGCCGTCACGTTATGCAAGGCATTCAAAAATTCGACTTGGAAACTGCCTGGACCTACTCCCGCTGCTTTCTCTGCTGCCAGCTGCGCAGCAACACCATAGCATACCAATGCGGCAGCTCCTGCGATCAGCTTGTCATTTGCAATGGCTGCAAACGCTCCCATAACAGACGTTAACAAACAGCCAGTTCCAGTCACCTTCGTTAAGATGGGATGACCATTCCGGATCGAGTAAGTCGTTTCTCCATCCGAAATCACATCGACCTTGCCTGTAATCGCAACGATTGTCTTGAGCTTTTTCGCTGCTGCTCTCGCTAGGTCCTCGACATCTCCGCCCGCTTCCTTCGCATCTACACCTTTAATATCCCAGCGCTCCCCGATGACATTGGCAATCTCGGCAGCATTTCCTCTTATGAGGGTAAGGTCGAGTTCCTGCGCAAGATGTTGACTTGTCTCGGTTCGGTACGATGTTGCTCCCACTCCCACTGGATCTAACAAAACAGGCACGCCATGCTGATTCGCCGATTTTCCTGCGATCAGCATCGCTTCGATCTCATGCTCATTCAATGTCCCTATATTTAATACAAGGGCTCCTGCGATTTTTGCCATGTCTGCCACCTCTTGCTTGGCGTACGCCATGACAGGTGATGCACCAAGGGCTAACAAGCCGTTCGCTGTAAAGTTCGTGACAACTACGTTCGTCATGTTATGTACAAGTGGATTTTCCTCGCGCACTTTAATTAGTAATTGCCCGATTGTCTCCAGAATCATGATCGTTACCCCTTTCGTCTTGAACAGCGACTCGTGGAATCATCTTGTACACCTCAATGACTTCCCCTAATATAGAATGCTCTTGCATGACGCCAATGATGATATACGAATGTTTTAAAATGGGTAATTCGCGCATGTCAGCAACGATTTTCCACACCTTCCCATCCTCATCCGTCACGCTCGCACTGAAGGAGACTCTACCCGCCCCTTCTTTCAAGATGTCCACTGCATCAAGAACTCCGCATATTTTCATCCGATCATCTGGATGCATAATCCGGTTTTCCTCGACCCATTTTAGCTTCATTTCTTCTACTTTTAATGTTTTCCATCGATCAAGGAACTCCCAATCTTTGGAATGCGGAAATATATGCTTCGTTTGCTCAAGGAAGGTGTTGTACTCTCCGTGCAGCTGATCTACATAATCATCTACATCCTCAGAAATCACGCGAATCGAATCTTCTCCGCATGTACGGATGTGGTGAGCCAGGTATTTGAAGGACTCGATCATGTCAAAGTTCCCCCAGCCCCAGGCCTGTTCGCCGAAAACTCCCCCCCGGGTTCGGCATTTTAGGCAGGTGAAGTAATAGTATGTAGGCATATCTGTTCCCCTATCTCCCCTATTTTGTCTCTCTTTTGGTATCGGTTGAGGAAGCGAAGCAATTTATGTTACATTCGAACCTATTTTTTGAAACTTCTCACGCAATTTGTTCACAATTTAATTTCTATTATTTAGTGTAAGTTAAATCACAAAAGGTGGCTCCCCCTAAAATTTTTCAGGAAGCCACTCTTCATTATACTCCTTTTATGGCAATAAGAGGGTTACATTTTGCGACGACAGATGCAAGATTTGCTCCCACAACCGAATCGATGATTTGATCTACATCTTTATAGGCTTGCGGGCATTCATCTAGGATGGAAGCGAGCGAACGGTGATTCACCATGATCTCGTCTTCCTGTCCTACGCGCATTGCCTGCTCGAATTGATCGATGGTCACAAGCTCCTTCGTTGCTTTGCGGGAACGAACACGCCCTGCACCATGACAGATCGAATAAAAGTTTTTGGCTCCGGCGTCCGATCCGACCATGATATAGGACGATGTTCCCATAGAACCTGGGATCAAAGCTGGATGTCCTGTTTCACGATAAGCCTTCGGATTTTGGAAATGGCCTGCTGGCAACGCCTTCGTCGCTCCTTTGCGGTGGACGAGCATCGGTGTGTTACGATGGAATTCTTTCAAGGCGTAATTATGCATCAAATCATACAGGACTGGTGTACGCATCTCGCTACCGAAAACATCGCGAAACGCCTGCTCAACAGAAAATCCGATCATATGCCGATTCGTTACCGCAAAGTTCAGCGCGGAGTACATCAAATTCAAATACTGTTGCCCTTCCTCGCTTTGAATCGGAGCATATACCAGGCTCGGCTCGGGATTATGAATCCCCCATTTGTACATGGCTTCCTTGAAGCTTTTGGTGTAATCACGCCCTAGCATTGCCCCCCACGCCCGCGAACCGGAATGAATCATGATGACGACCTGACCATCGAACAGTCCCCACGCTTTCGCAATCTCCCTGTTCTCCTCCGCGATCTCGATATGCTGGATTTCAATAAAGTGGTTACCGCCCCCCAATGTTCCCAACTGGCCCCACCCACGACTCCAAGATTTTTGCGGTATTTGCTCCAGGAAGGAATGGTCGAATTCAAATGTGTACTTTTCCACATGCGAGAAAGAACGGCTTAGCATGTCGGGCGCTTCTTCTGTATCCGGAATGTAGTTGCTAGGGAGTCCTTTTAAGCCATGCTTCACTACTTCCTCCAAGCGAATATCTGTAAAATGCGTATTTCCCCGTTCGTTTGTCGGGACGTACGCTTCGATCGCTTCAATCAATGCACGTTTTAGGCTCTTGTCTTTGAGGTCGTCTCGATGCAACGGAGTCAAATGCACACGCATTCCGCATCCAATGTCTGATCCGACGATGGAAGGCGAGACAAATCCATCGGCAAGATTCCAAACCGCTGTCGTCCCAATGCAGGTCCCAACGCCCACATGCGCATCGGGCGTATACGAAAAATAAACATTTCGCGGAATACGCAAATTATTGTCTGCCATTTGATATACGCGTTCACCGAAGCTCGCAAAGACTTCGTCATTCGCAAAAACGTGCACATCTCCATTCTCCAGCTTTACTTCACGATGGTTGTTTCCATGCAAGATTGTTTTCATCATCCATTTCTCCTGTCTCTCACAGCCTGCGCTGTTTTTCATACCCTTATTTTCCATCCGTGCATGTGGTTTGAACATGGTAAAAGTATTACGAACCTCTTTTTATCATTGACTTCTCTTCAGCCTCTTCGTAATATGAGGACTAATTTGGAAATAAATGACGAATGAATAAGGATGAATGTAATGGCACGCGAAAGCTTTGACAAAGAGCTGCAATTGCTCCGTCTCCTGTTTTTGACCGCTGGTGCCTACAATCGGCAGCAGTTAGCCGAGCGGCTCGGGATCTCCGTTCATACGCTTGATAAAACGATAAAAAAGCTGAAGGACATCCAATCGACCTTTTATCAGCATGTCGGCGATGAGGAGAAAAAAGAGTATTACGCGCAGCTTCGTTACAACTATTTTGAGGTGACGGACAATTTCTTGATGTTTTTGTATCATGCAAAATCATTGAAGGATTCGGAAGTAGAGCGACTGTCGCACATCTTGGAAAAGCTCAGACAACAGCCTCTCTCCATTAAAGACTTGCTGGATACGTTTGTGGATACAGAGCCCGATGAAAAAACGATTCGCCAAGACATGAAATACCTCGAAGAAATTGGCGTGATAAAAAATAGTAGTGAAGTCAGACCGTACGTTTATCAATTCGATGGTGAGCTACTAGACTCGCTGACGGACGACGAGCTATTAGATCTGTATGATTTCATCGACTTCATGGCCAATACACAGCTGCCGGCCGTCCCTGGTTATCTCCTGCAAGAAAAAGTGAAGCGTTATCTCAAATATCGCTTGAAGCTAACCGATGCATCTGCGTTTTTATACAAATATCATTTTGTCTCACGTATTCTCGATGAATATCAAGCTTTGCTTCTCACGGAAGCTATTCGTCAGCGAAAAATCGTTGAATTTCACTACTACACGCCCAAACGTCGAAAGTTTTACGATTCCCAAAATACAAATCCGGCCTTCCAACGGGATTCATCCGGACGACATCAAAAGGTGATTCCACTCCGGGTTATTTTTGATCATCAATACGGCAGATGGTACTTGCTGGCACAAGGGTGCGGCAATGGTCCGCTGCGCAAATACCGTGTGGAAGGTATGACCAAGCTCGTAACAGGCAATTCCGTTACGCCGGAAATCTTCTCTTCCTTACAAGCAAGTGCGGATGAGCGCATTGCCTATAGTTGGCTGATTGATACCGGAAAACTCGTAACCGTACGCCTTCGCTTTTTTCAGCCTCGCAACACGCCTCATTCCTTTATCCAAGAGCGAGTAGAGGCACAAGGACAATGGGGGATTGTGACAGAAGAATCACGGGAGAGCTTTGTGTACGAGATAAACGTGAACAGCACGATGGAAATTACCCCGTGGATTCGCAGCTTCGGTTCAAGCGTCGAAGTACTTGAACCGCTGTTTCTTCGCAAGCAATTCCAAAAAGAATGGGAGGAGCTGCTCGCCTACTATGAATCTGTTTGATAAGATACATAATTACCAGCTAGTGACGCGGCTGGATGAAGCAGGTGTTTATCCGGTAACTTCACACGAAAAAGCGTGGCTCGCCCTGATGTTGGCGAATCCGTCTGCGGCAGAAATTTTCGAGCCCGCTACACTCGATAAGCTTCGCCGTTTGACACACATACCAGAAAGTGAATCGACCGAACAAGAACGATTCGTGGAAAAAGCGCAAACACAGGCCAAACAACTCTGGAGTCCACTCGTGCGCACCCTGCGACGAATCATACTTGGCAAGAATCACATAAAAATAACCGCAGCCACGAACAAAGGCCCGGTTTTTCGCAATCAACGAGGGGTTCCCTACAAGCTGGAATATTCACTTGCCAAGAAGGCCTGGTACCTGATCTGGCTGAACATGTCTTCCAATCGCCTGATCACGACTCCGCTGCATCTCATTCGCTCCGTCGATGAGCTTCACATAGAAGATGTATGGTATGACAGTTTTTTACCGACCATTTCGGAACAGATCCAACAGCGCAAGCAGATGGCAAAAATTGTGATCATCCGTCGTTACAACGCTGAGCTCCAGCGCATCTTGTACGCCTTTTCCTGCTTTGACAAAGAGGTCGCTTTTGATCCAGAATCGCAGGTGTATACGATCACCCTGCACTTTCTATCTGACGAACAGGAGTTTATTTTATCGCGCATTCGTTTTCTCGGCCTGCGGGTAAAAGTAGTAGAAAACGATCAACTCAAACAGCGAATGGCAGAGTCGGCAATGAACGCCTTGGCAAGATATACTGAATCTCCACTTTGATTGTCCCAAAAAATCAGGAAATCATACCCTATTCGATTTCCTGCATTTCCCTTATTATAGTTCAGGTGAGATAGTAGCTAATCCAAGTCAGAGGTAGAAATGATGAAAACAACATGTAAAAAAGCGTCTCTCATATGTGGGCTATGGCTTAGTCTGTCATGGCCGTTTATTACGGAGCCGACGCAAGCAGCAAGTGTCATCCAGGCAAAAGTGATCGCAACCTCTCTGAACGTTCGCAGTGAACCAGCCCCCAATGCTTCTGTTGTCGCTACCGTGCCATATGGAGCGGTCGTGACGATTACCGATGAAGCATACGGTTGGGCAAAAATTAGATACAATCAAAAGGTAGGCTGGGTCGCGGGATATTACTTGCAAAAAGGTGCGGTAACGAGTGCGGGTTCAGCTTCTTCCCCAGCCAATACAACCACTGTCAAAAGCAAGCAAGGCACAGTTTTGGCCGATTCGCTTCGAATGCGAAAAGGACCAAGCACGAGCCATGAGATTATCCTTTCGCTGCCCAGAGGAACCCGTGTAGACATTTTGCAAAAGCAAGCAGACTGGATCCAAGCGAGAACTTCCAACGGACAAACAGGCTGGGTGTCTGCGACGTATATTGGCGATGCCAAGTCCAGCGCTCCGGTGTCCAAAAGCTCCAAAACGCCAGGCTTAAAAGGGAAAGTCATCGTCATCGACCCGGGACATGGTGGTTCTGATATCGGGACACAGGGAACGAAGTGGAATAGTATGGAAAAAACGTTGAATTACAAAACGTCCATGCTGCTCGCCAGCAAACTGCGACAACGCGGTGCGCAAGTCTTCATGACGAGGACCAGTGACACAGAAAAGCCTTCGCTATCGCAGCGTGTTGCTTTTAGCGAATCCAAGGCGGCAGATGCCTTCATCAGCATCCATTACAATTCTTCTCCGAAGCCAAATAGCGGGACACTTACGTTTTATTATTCGCAAGACAAAGATGAGCCGTTAGCTCGAGCGATTGAGACTCGCTTGGGTGGTGGCATCGGCTTAAGAAGCAACGGCATTTCATTCGGCAATTATCACGTCCTGCGCGAAAATAGTGATCCATCCGTCTTAATTGAGCTTGGCTTCCTATCGAATCCAAAGGATGAAGGCATTGTTCGTACATCGTCCTATCAGGACAAAGCTGCGCAGGCGATTACGGAAGCACTAGCTGATTACTTCGGTCGATAATCGTACGGCTGGACACTGTAGAAGAACAGCCTCCGCTCGAATTTTCCTTTGGCACCAATGATCTGATACCAGGTCTCTCCGATCAAAAGGTCGGTTGCGAAATCTTTCTCCAGCAGATTGGTGATCATCTCCATGACCGCTTTCTCATTGTCTTTTTGGATTTTCAACGACAAGGCCAGGACGAAATACGCCTGGTCTTCTTCCATTTCCAACAAATGCAGACGGGCTGTACCACGGCGTTTGGCGTTGAAACCATCGATCACATTTGACAGGCCCTTTTTTGCCTGCACTTTATACTTTGTCGCTTCCCTCCAGGAGGAAATAACCGCATCGTACAACGAAAACGTCAGGATGAAATGGCTGGCGTAATCCTTCGGGTCAAAAGGCTCCGGTCCCATCTGCTTCTCATCCGCTGGTATGACAACGAATGCTTTGTAGTTGCTAAAAAACGGATCGCTCATGGCAGGTCCTTTCCATCGATAGTATCTGTGTTGGTTAGTATCCACTAGGAAAGCAGGATATTATGTACAAAAACGGTCATAAACGTTCAAAAGGCCAAGTCGACATGAAAACCGACTTGGCCTTTTGCTTGCTTTTGTATAGGCATGTTTTTCAACTGAATATCTACTCATTACCGGTGGGTCATCGAGACACTTCCATGCCCGTGCTCCTCTTCCATGACCTCCATTCCTGCACCATGATTGACGGTCCAGGTGATGACTTGGCTGGAAATGACAACGGCCAAAATGGTATACATCATCTCTTTCATTGGTACGAACCAGAACGACATGCAAAGCACAATGACGTCCAGTAAAAGAAAGACCGTACCAATGGACAATCCCGTGTACTTACTGATCAACAGGGAGAAAATATCGTCTCCACCTGTCGCAGCTCCATAGCGCAGAACCAATCCGGTACCCAGTCCGGTCAGTACACCGGCCAAGACAGACGCCAGCGGCATCATTCTGCTCATATCCATGACAATCGGTGAAAATCGTTCAAACAAATCGTAAAATACGGTAAAAGCAAGTGATGCAAAAATCGTGTCCCAAATGAACTGGCGGCCTCTTACTAACCAGGCAACCAAAAACAGTGGGATATCCAGCAAAAGCATCACCATCGCTGGCGACAAGTCAAAGGCGTATTTCGCCAATAACCCCAAGCCAACAAACCCACCTTCAGACAAATGGTTCTGAAAGTTAATGTGATAATACGCAAAAGCAAGTAAACAAGCTCCAAACAAAATCATACTGTAACGCTTAGATAACTGCAGCGCTCTCCTCATCACGGTTTCCTCGCATTTTTGTCGGTTTAGGCACAGACGACCAACCGACTACCGAGGAACATCGAAAGTATAAGTCGCTACTCATACAAAGGGCCTCGCTTTCGTAGTAGGTTAGTCGCCTTCAGTGACGATCGACTACTACGAAGCTAGATGTAGGAGAGGTCAAAACGTTTCCAGATCGTCCTATGGGGACGCATGGTATCCTGATCCCTTCCATGGCTTTTCTTGTATTATATCACAAAAAAGGTGAAAAGACGATTCGAAACCGTCTTTTCACCGAGTTAAAATCGGAAAGCTTGTCCTTTTAGCTCAACTGGAATCCCTGCTGTGACAAGAAAAACTTGATCGGCAACGGCTGCAACGCGCTGATTCATCAAGCCCGCCAAGTCACGGAACTTACGGCCTAACGGTTTTTGCGGGACGAGTCCGTCGCCTACTTCGTTTGTCACCAGTAAAACTGTCCCTGGGTAGTCTTTTAGCTTTTTGACCAGCCTATCCACCTGCTGGAGCACTTGCTCAAACGTCTTCTCCACTCCATCATGCAGCAGCCAATTGGACAGCCAAAGGATCAAGCAATCAACCAAAATCACTGTCTGCTGTTCTTGTATGTTTTTTTGTGCCCCGAGCTTCGCGAGCCACTCTGTCAATGCTTTCGGCTCCTCGATCGTTTGCCAAGGGAAGCCAGACTGCAAGCGGCGGTCTCGATGGTGCAAGATCCGCTCTTCCATTTCCTCATCCGTGATTTGTGCGGTCGCGATGTAAACACCCGAGGAGCCCAAATGAGCCGCGTATTTTTCGGCAAACGTGCTTTTTCCGCTGCGTGCTCCGCCTGTAATCAGTACGATCATGCTTCTTTCTCCTTAAACAACCTCTTATACTTGCGATTGCAAAATAATTTGCGGCAAATGATGAACAGGATGCTCCATGACAATCGGTCTGGTTCCGTATACAGCCTCTATTCTGTCACTTTGCAAGATGTCTTTTGGTGCGCCAACGCTTATCTGCTTTCCTCTGTGCAGCATCAAAATACGATCGCAGTATAGGGAGGCTAGATTCAGATCGTGCAGCACAGCGATGACCGTCACCTGCGTCGTCTTTTGCCATTTTCGCACGATGTCCATGAGTTGAATCTGGTACCCGATATCAAGGTAGGTCGTGGGTTCATCGAGCAACAGCACCTGAGGTCTTTGGATCAATGCCTTCCCCAAAGCTACGCGCTGCTTTTCCCCACCACTCAACTGATCCAGTGTGCGCTCTTCCAAATGCTCAAGACCGAGCATCTGTACGATTTCATCAATGAGCGATGCGACATCCTGCTTCTCTTCCCCTAGCCAATTTTGGTAAGGAAAGCGCCCCATTTCCAACACCTCTCGGACACGAAAGCCGACTGGCGGCAGACCCTCTTGCTCCAGAACAGCCAGTATTTTAGCAAGCTCTTTGCGTGGATAGGAATGAAGCTTTTTCTCTTGAAGCAAAATGTCTCCTGCATCTGCCTTAATGACACCTGAAATTATTTTTAGCAAGGTAGATTTTCCGCTTCCATTTGGTCCAATGATGCCAAAAAATTCTCCCTTGTCCACGCAAAAATCGATGCCGTGCAAAACAGGCGTATCCTGATACGATTTTTGCAAGTTGCGCACATTGATCATTGCAAACGTTACCTCTTCCTAAAGCGTTTATTTTGCTTCAATAAATAGGCGAAAAACGGTGCTCCCAGAAATGCTGTCACGACACCGAGCGGGATTTCTGTTGGACTCAGCAACATTCTGGCAAGAGTGTCGGCCCACAGCACGTAAATACCACCGCAGATCGCAGACATCGGCAGTAAAATACGATGGTCAGGACCAACCAGCAATCGAACGAGATGCGGTACCACCAGGCCAACGAACCCAATAATTCCCGCGATAGAAACCGCCGCTGCAGTCAGGAGGGTCGAAACGACCAGAACCACTAACTTCGTTCGATCCACATGGACGCCGAGATGCGCAGCCTGCCGCTCCCCCAACGCAAATAGGTTTAAGGAACGCGCATAGCTCACAAGCACCATTCCACCTATGACCAAGTACGGAATCAAGACGTACGTAAAGGCCCACCCTCGAAATGACAGGCTGCCCATAAGCCAGAACACGATCTCATTTACCGTCTGGTCGGATAACGACACCATAAACGAAACGAGCGAGCCGAGAAAAGCCTGCACCACGACACCAGACAAAATCAGGGTCTCCGTTTGCAGCTTTCCTTGCGTATTCGCGAGTCCGAGTACGATCCATAAACTGAGCAATCCTGTAAGAAAAGCGACGACAGGCGTGCTCCATGCACCCAAAAAGGTGATTTGCAAGCCAAAAAGGATCAAGAAGGCTGCTCCGACAGCAGAACCCGATGCCACGCCCATCGTAAACGGATCTGCAAGCGGATTGCGCAAAACGCCCTGAAAGCCCGCTCCCGCAAGTGACAAGCAGGCGCCAATCAAGACAGCCAATACAACGCGTGGAAAACGAACCTTCATGACAATTTGCTCAGATGACTCCGGCCACGTTACGGTGATCCACTCAGACAAGCCAGGGATTTGATGGAGCAGGATGAGCCATACTTGCGAAATGGGGAGTTGTGCCGCCCCCATCGAGATGCTGATAACTATTGATGCCAGAAGGACGAGACAACTAACTCCTCCCCATATGAACAATCGTTTCTTCATTTTATTTCACCAAGTCAGGGTAAATCGCCTTGGCTACTTCGATTAAGCCTTGTGTAATACGCGGACCAGGGCGAGACAAAATATTTTGGTCCATGCCAAAGATTTGTTTTTCACGAATCGCCTTCATTTTATCCCAGCCATTGCGCTTCGCGATCATATCCTCTAGCTTGATGCCAGTCTTTTCATCGGTAATTCCGCTCGCATACAAAATGACGTCTGGATCGTTTTGCAAAATCTTTTCTTCACTGATCGGATTCCACCCTTCGGTGTCGGAAGCAATGTTTGTTGCTCCAGCCAGGGTGATGAGTTCATCCATGAATTCGCCTTTTCCGACTGTCCAGCCTGGGGAAAATTCCAGGTATACCTTTTTCTTCTCTTCCGGTTTTACATTTTTCACTGCTTCTTGAACGTACGCGATGTCTTTCTTCATTTGCGCGACGACTTTTTCGGCTTGTTCCTGTGTGTTCGTGATAACTCCCATCGCCAAAACATTGTTTAGGATGTCATCCATCTTTGTCGGATGGGTAATATAGACTGGCATTCCGAGAGATTTGAGCTTGTCAGCCACTGGCTTTTCCATCGAAATCCCACCGACGACCATATCCGGCGTTTGAGCGAGAATGGCTTCTTCATTTGGTTTGACGACTCCGCCAATTTTCGGTTTTGCCTTCGCCGCATCTGGATAATCATCATAGTCTGAGACAGCTACGATCCGATCTTCCAAGCCTAATGCGAACAAAATCTCTGTCTCGGCAGGTGATGTAGAGACGATTCGCTCAGGAGCTTTTGCAAAGGTTACTTCTTTTCCTGTTGCATCCTTAACGGTCAATGGATACGTTGTTTGTTTTGCAGGTTGCTCGGCCGTATTCTCTTGCGGTGCGCTTGTTTGTCCCCCTGGTGCTGGCTGGCTGTTATCGTTACCCGCACAACCTGCGAGGCTAGCCGCAACTAGTAGTGGGATCATGAATCGCAATGAACGTTTCATATGTAGAACTTCCTTTCTGCATGTCTGATTGACTGTTCCTTCCAATAAAAAAATCGACCCTTGCTTCCATTCGGAAATCAAAGGGTCGGCACCTCAGGGCAAACAGACAGGATGGTCTGCTTCCTGAAATAGGCCGATCCTTTCCGCGAAGGCAACAGGCACTAAAACAAACAGGCAGGTCTCCTGGCTTACGGCTGAGGAACGAGCCGATTTACAGTGGCGGGACCGCGTCGGATTTTCACCGACTTCCCTTTTCACCCGATCTTTTCGTTAAAAAGACGAGGCACCTATTTGCTGTTACGTTTGAAATTGTCACAGTCCATGACTCATCCTACATCATAGCATTCCTTGGATGAAAAAAGAATGACAAACACATAAGCCAATACTTTCTTGCCTGCTAAAAATGAAAAACGCCTGAACAAAAGGTTCAGGCAAATGTAAAGCTTTTGGCAGGCTATTTCCCTCGTTTGTCCAAATAATCGAGAATGCCCATGGAGCATACTTGTAAATCGAGCTTGAGTACTTCGAATACTTCGTGGTCACTGCTGATTCCTTGTGACTGTAGATGATCCGAAACTCGTTCAAATAACGTAAGAGACAGCTCATCGTATGATTGTCCAGCAACAAGCGCTGTCTTTCCTTCCGCCACAAACACGGGGAGCCACTCGCGTATTTGGCGGTACACGTCATCTACCTGCTCTGACATCCCAAAATGACCAAAGTAAATGCGACTCAGCTTGTGCGCTTCAAAACGGCTTAGAGACGCTAACATGGCATCCGGGTCAAACTGATTCGGCGAAGTAGATGGCAGCACGAGGTGTATGCCATCCTTTTTAAGCTGTGGATAGAGTACACCTGCCGTATCACCTGTGAACATGCCGCGGCTTACTGGATCGTAGATGCTGAAGTGATGATTGGCATGCCCTGGCGAATCCAGAAACTCCAATACGCAATTCTCTCCGATCTTTAGTGTATCTCCGTCCCCACGAATCAAAATCCGTTCCTCGAGAACAGCCTCAATCGGATCAAACAATCGATCAAAATCATCATGATACACCGCTCTCGCGCCTGCGATCAGTCGGCTCGGATCTATGAGATGACGTGCACCTTTCGGGTGGACAACGACCTTTGCGTTCGGACAATCCTTCAGAAACAGTCCTACTCCTCCTGCATGATCCAAGTGAATGTGCGTCACGATGATGTATTTGACTTGTTCCGGCTTATAACCGAGCTTGGCGAGACCGGCCTTGATGTATGGGACGGAGGGGCTTGGTCCTGTTTCTACCAATGTGAGCTCCTCTTCCGCGATTACATACGTCCCCGTGCGTTCCGCCCAGCCCATATCGAAACCGTCTATTAAATGGATGCGTTCCCCTAAGTAAATTGGCTCTGTTGCTTGCATGTAAATACTCCTCCTTGTCAAAAGTCTCGCGTTGCCATTGTGTTGGAATATTTACACTTTACCATCTATTTTGTAGGGATTGGGGATGAATCACACAAATTCTTCATATTTTCATGATAATATGAGGGCAGCAAAATCGATTCCATTATCTGGAGGGGTGCAAAAATGGGTCAACTTTTTTCTGAATTACGACCTGAGCATGAGAAATTTATCAAGAAGCAACGGATGTTCTTTGTTGCCTCTGCTCCAATGGACACAAATGGTCACGTGAATCTTTCACCGAAAGGGTACGATTCTTTTCGCATAGTATCGCCTAACGAGGTCGCCTATTTAGACCTGACTGGAAGTGGAAACGAAACCAGCGCTCATCTGCAGGAAAATGGCAGGATTACTCTCATGTTCTGTGCGTTTGAAGGCCCCCCTCTCATCATGCGCCTATTCGGCAAAGGAACGGTTATTCTCCCAGATACGCCTCGGTGGAATGAGCTCGTAAAAGACTTTCCGCTTCTGCCCGGCGCTCGTCAAATCATTACCGTCAACATACAGGAAGTAAAGACCTCTTGCGGCTGGGCTATCCCTTTCTATTCCTATTCAAAAGAACGCGACACCCTTCAGAAATGGACCTTGGCGAAAGACGAGCAAGAACTGCTTGATTATCAAAAGGAAAACAACGTAGTAAGCATGGATGGATTGCCAACCCCATTGGGGCAAAAGCTTTTTCCCGCAGTAGGTGGGGATAACTAAAAGTAAAACGAAAAGAAGCTGCCCTCTCGCAGCTTCTTTTTTTAAATCTCTTTACTTACTCGTATAAATGACCACTGCATCTTTGAGAAACTCGGCAACACCAGGCTGTTCCTTGTCGTAATAGGCCGTGAAGCGCGGGTCTTCGACGTACATCTGGGCAACACCTGCGTGCGCATCTTTGCTGTAGCTGTCCCAATAAAAGCTCAGCCATTGACGGTGAAGATCCGCTGCTTTTTGCGCCAATTCATGAGCAGGATCACCTGTCGAAAAAGCCTGCGCCAACGTCTCATGCAGTTCTTCATTCAACTTTTCAAGTGTAGCGTACTCCTGCTCGGTCATTCCTTTGATTTTCAGATTGGATTTGTCAACCTGGTCACTTCCATATTTTGAGCGAATTTCTTCTCCGTACTGGGCCTCGTTGTCGTCAATCAACTTTTGCTTGAAGCCTTCAAATTTTTGTTTGTCACTCATCGTTTTGGTCCCCTCTCTTTGTGCTAATGTCAAATCGACATTGGCGATTAACGCATCCAATTGCGTTCGCCTTTCCAGGAGCTTCTCGCGGTGCTCCCGCAGTGCCCGTTCAGCATCAAAGGTTGGTGAATCCAGGATCTCCTTGATCTCCTCCAAGCTCACCCCCAGCTCGCGGTAAAAAAGGATTTGCTGCAATCGATCAACCTCTTGCTGTCCGTAAATGCGATACCCTGACGAATTGACTCTCGCCGGCTTGAGAAGGTCAATTTCATCGTAGTATCGGAGCGTCCGGGTGCTGACACCCGCCAGGAGTCCTAGCTTTTGCACCGTATATTCCATGTTCATTCCTCCTGACAAATTGATCGTACACATTTACGGACCGTCAATGTCAAACACATTTTCATCAAAAAATTAGCGTTACTCTATTTTCATAATTTGCTAAAATATAGAGAAAGCCATACAAGGGGGGATTTCAATGCTCTATGTCTTCGGCTTCATTGTAGCGGTACTCGGTGCCGGATGGGGATTAACAGGTCTGCTTAGTCTCAAAGCGAGAGATAAACATGCCATCACCCATTACAGTGACGATGCTTATAACCAGCAAACCTTGTTCCAGATGCACAACAACCCTGACCAAGGCATGTAAAATAAAAAATGGCTGCCCGCAACTTGTGCATGGGCAGCCATCTTTGTTTCTTACAGAGCTTGGAATGTATCAGTCAATACCGGTACGATTTGCTTCTTACGGGAGACAACGCCCTTCAGAACAGCTTTGTTGTCCACCAATGTTACTTGGTACGCTTTTTCTACTGCTTGAGTTGCGCTGCCGAGAGCGATCGCAACAGAGTCGTTATTCAAGATATCCGTTACAACAAACACGAACAAATCCAAACCTTTTTCAGCGATGTTTGCATTCATAGCCGCTTCCAGTTCTCCTTGGCGTGCAAGTACATCATTTACGTCCACCGCATTTACTTGCGCGATTTCTACCTTCGCATTACCCATTTGGAACTCTTTTGCATCCAACGTGAGCAGTTGTGCGATTGTTTTGTCGCTCAGGTCTGCTCCCGCTTTGAGCATGTCCAGACCGTATGCTTGCAAATCAACACCCGCGATTTCAGCCAGCTCGTGTGCAGCAGCTACATCTTGCTCCGTGCAAGTTGGAGATTTCAACAGCAACGTATCCGAAATGATAGCAGAAAGCATCAAGCCTGCCATCTCTTTTGGAATGTCCACGCCGTTTTCTTTGTACATTTTCTTCAAAATGGTTGTGGTGCATCCAACAGGCTCTGCACGGAAGTAGAGAGGATTGCTCGTCTCAAAGTTCGCAATACGGTGATGGTCGATCACTTCTACCACTTGCACTTGCTCAATATCATTCGCGCTTTGTTGGCGCTCGTTGTGGTCTACAAGGATGACTTCATTTACTTCATTCGCCACTGTTTCTACGAGGCGTGGCTCTTTTACTTGGAAGTAATTCAACACAAATGCTGTTTCGCTGCTGATTACACCCAGGCGAACAGGCTCTACATTCGCGCCCAATTTTGTTTTCAAGTCAGCATACACAAGTGCTGAACAAATGGAATCTGTGTCTGGATTTTTATGACCGAAGATTAATTTTTTTTCCATCATCCATACTCCTTAATCGTAATTTGGCGTCAAAATTATACCATAGCTTAGAGGATATGCCCAAGATACATTATAGGTTCAAATTGGATCGTTGGAAATAAGGTTTTGAAGATCATTGGGAAATAAATGGGAGGCGAAGTGAAATGAGAGTGATTGGATACACCTGTGCAATTCATCCGAGGTAATGGTGATCGTGAAGTCGTACTCACTTTTGACGGTGAGGCTCTGACCTTGGAAATGTCCGATTCTGTGCGGGAAATCACGTCATGGGTTGCGGAGCAATTGAGCCGCTCTCATCGTGACTTTCTGGTGCAACTCCCACTTACCTACACGTTAATACGAGAGGATTACGAGGACGTCCTTTTCTGCCACGCCATTCCCACCAATGATGAAGATATTTTCACTCCCCGTACATCAGATTCAGTCGTTGCCACTTACTTTGAGGGGACACAGCAGCGAACAGTCATCTGTGGTCATACACATGTCCAATTTGAACGTCGCCTTGGCGATTTACGTATTCTCAATGCTGGAAGTGTGGGCATGCCGTTTGCCGACAAACCAGGTGCATACTGGTTACTGCTTGATGGTGATAGCTACGAACATCGCTTTACACCCTATGACGTAGAGGCAGCCGCAAAACAAATCGCTTCCACAAACTATCCGCAAGCCCAGCAATTTTCCGAAGAGAATGTCCGAAAGATACCTACGGCTCAAGAAGCAATGGAATTTTTAGAAGCCCTGGCACAAAAAAACCGACCCTTTACAGATTAATGGGTCGGTTGAGAAAGATAGCGGAATCGATTAATCGTCCCAGTCTACATCCAGTACAGCACCTGTTGTAGCGGAAATCTCCAAATCTACTTCCTGTCCTTTAGCCGTTTTCACTTCCACTTCATACACATAGTGGTTATCGTCTTCATCCAGCTTGATGGATTTGATGGTGCCGCTCACTTTAGCCAAAGCGATTTTTTTCGCTTGCTCTACACTGATTTTCACTTGTTGTTTGTTCCACTGATCGTCGTTGTCGTCATCATGATCATCGTCGTAATCGTGGTCAACTGTTTGCCACACCTCACCAGTCATCGCATCGACGTATACGTCAAATTCTTGGTGATTGTTTTTGATCTCTGCTTTGTATACGAGAAAACCGTCCTCGTCATCCAATTTCCATTCAGTAATAACGCCAGACTGTGCCTCCCGAACTTTTTTCAGTGCTTTTTCAGGCGTGATGCGCACGAGCTTCGCCCAGTTGTGTTTCACATCATCGTCGATTTGCAGGTAGACGGTAGAAGTGTTCTTTTGCGGTACGCTGTAATATTGATTGCTATGTGCAAAAGCTGTTACGCTGAGGCTCCCTACAATCAGTGCTCCTACCATGGTCATGACTACTTTTTTCATATGATCTCGCTCCTTTTTGCGACTGGTTTTGTTTGATCTCCTTTATCATAAAAAGGACAGATGAAGGAAAAAAAAGAGAGAGATTAGAAATTGATGAGAAAATAGATGAGACCTCTCACAGAATTCATGATTGCCGGTGAGCCACAGCGATTAACAAAAAGAGCGAGTGTTTTCTACTAGCAAAAACGATCCATTTCGGCTGTAAATCGACGCAGATGGAACACCCGCGCTTTTGCGTGCTTTCCGCTTTTATCCGTATAATAAAAGCAATCGAGAGGTCAACAGCCGACTCGATGACATACGAAAGAGAGCGTGAATGGCAGTGTAATACATATCGTTTCTAACTACTTTCAATTTTTCTTACATGAGAAGGAGAAACGATTTTTCCGTGGAATCACCACTTTTGAAAAACATCTTTTTTTGAATCTATTTTATCGTCACCATGCAAACGGTCGTCATGTCCGTTATGACCTTGGAAGTGAAAAACCCAGCACGTATCCAATTGACTACACAAGCAACCCAAGCTAACTCTTATGCCTATACGGAATCAGTCAATCGGAAATGAAAAAAAGCACTCTACTAATCTTGTAGAGTGCTTCTTATATTGTTCAGAGAAAATAAAGTATTAGACTGGCCTGGTTTATTGAGCTATCTATCGTATCCATAAATCGTTTATTGATGACTGATACATCATTTCAGGCCTCTTATTCACGAACCAAAATTATTATTCATTCCGAAGAATCTTTCTGTATTCAACACCGTGAATATGTATAAGTATTTTTCGCTTTTCTAATCCTTCAAAAAAATTCAACATATCACCAAATGGATTTTCAAAATATTGAATTAAGTGTTTAAAATTCTCAGTTGTTTTCAAGAAGTCATAAAAAAAGGAGGGATCCACATTTCCAATATCGTCTGTATTCCCGAGGGAAACCTCCAGTTTTTGTCCAGTATCTAAGTTTTCAAACATGCAATGCTCTCCATGAACATCAAAGTACCAATTACCGGTTAAATGTTCTTCATCGTTTAGTAATTCCGCATTTGAAAGTAAGTAGTAACTTCCTTTTATTATCTCTGATTTTTCAGGCTGGTTCGTTTCCAATATTAATTTGTCAATGAGTTCTTGCGCAATTACTTTATAAGCGTCCATTGCTGCCAATAATTCATCCACCGTTTCTTTAGTTAGCGAGTTCATAAATTACCGCCTTCTATGCTATTTATATTTTTCAGTTAACGTTTTCTTTAAAGCGTTTCTTAACAACTCACCCTGCAAATATGCTTCCTTGCAATTTCGTAGAACGTTCTGTTATTCAGGACGTCCGACGTACAAAAGATATATCCAACTTGATCCGCACCTTTGCCAAAAACTCTGCCAGTCCCAAGGTCTGCAAGCCTGCATTGTGAACTTAGTGTTATGTGGGGTTTCGGGCCTTTTTTCACTTTTCAAACTGGCGTAGTGGTTGTCCGACTATCTCTGAGTATTACTTCAAGAACATGCATTCAGGAAACTTATTGAGCTATCCTGCTCGTGAGCAAAGGCTGCCGATCGTTCGCGGGTGTTACTACTATCGAAGGTGGTAAGCCTTATGTGTACTTTAAAGAAAAAGAGTTTTGATAAAATTTTGCACCCTCATCAGCATGTTCTCCTGCTTCATTTTTACCGCCAACCCCATTCCAAACGCCCACGAATATTTTATACAACAATGATTCAAGACTATTACTACGCTATCCTGCCGTTGAATAACTGGCGCCAGTCTAACACTTTATTTTTACGGAATATATGTTTACGATAAACCATTCATTGAAAAAGGAGTAAAAGGGAAAGATTCACTTGCAAAAGCACTGGAGCAAAAGGCGCTTGTATGGAATGATTCTCAAAATGAGCAGTAGTAAATTTCTATTTTCCGAGATTGTTCTTAATGGCTTCCAATCCAGCGATTTCTCCCAGGAAGAACGTATCGCCCGCGAGTGTATCCA
Source organism: Brevibacillus sp. HB1.1 (assembly GCF_013332445.1). NCBI lineage: Bacteria > Bacillati > Bacillota > Bacilli > Caryophanales > Paenibacillaceae > Brevibacillus > Brevibacillus sp. HB1.1. The sequence goes on from NZ_JABMIV010000001.1 coordinate 852,004, forward strand.
TCGTGTAAACATGGTTGTTTTTCACTGCTTTGAGGTTTTTCCAGACAGGATGCTCCTTCCAGATATGAATCAACCCTTCCGGCTCCTCTGCTTTCGCCGAACGACGGTTCTCAGCAATAAAGATATGATCAGGAGCGAGCTCACTCAACGCCTCAATTCCAATACGCCCCCCAATCTTGCCATCCTCGGGCAATCCTGCTATCGGTGTTAGTCCCACTTCCTCATAGTAAATCGGAAAGTTTTTGGGATGCATCACTGTAAAATCCTTACCATTGGAAACGAGGAATAGCGCCGTTTCTCCTTTATGCTTGTCTGCTGCTGCTTTTGCTTCGTTTTTCAGCTGATCAAAATCGGCCAAAACTTGCTTCGCCTTTTCTTCTTTGCCAATCACTTCAGCTATTTTCATGAGCCGGGTGGGTGCATCCACTGAGAAATCAATGACGATGGAATCAGCCATTTTGTTGAATTCCTCATATCTGGAGCCTTTTCCGGTGCTTGTCATGACAATAACCTCTGGGTCCATCTCCAACAAGGTCTCCAAATTCGTTTTTCCACCCAAATCCTTCACCGTTTTCCCTTCTGCATACTTCGCAAAAATGGGTGATTTACTTTTCGTCGACTCAAAGCCTTCCGATACAATCGGAGCAAAATCTAGCACGAGGAAGTAATCTGTTCCCATGATATCGACAGAAGCGACACGCTCCGGCTTTTTCTCCAGTGTGACTTCCCCCATCGCATGCTTGATGGTTCTCGGATATACAGGCTCCCCTGTCCCTTTTGTATCGGGCTGTGCTGCTCCCGCCTTAGCCGTTTGTACTTTATTATTAGCGTTTGTGTCTGTAGTCACCTGTCCTGCTCCACACCCCGCCATGACGGCTGTTGCTATGATTACGGACAGAATGCCTGATAATTTCTTTTTCATATCGATTGAACTCCTTTTTTCATCTCCTGATTTCAAACGTGTTTTACCCTTTTGTCCGGATCAACAAATACAGAAAATAAGGCCCCCCAATGAGGGAAATGACAATACCCGCTGGTACTTCTGTAGCTGGCATGATGCTTCGCCCTATCGTATCCCCGGCCAATACGAGCAATGAACCGACGAGCGCCGTAATGGGCAGCATGTATTGATGCTGGGGTCCGACCAATCTGCGCGCGATATGCGGACCAAGCAAGCCGATAAACCCTATGCCTCCGCCTGTCGCTACACTCGACGCAGCCAGACCAACCGCTCCCGCCATCAAGGCCAGTCGCTCGCGTTGAAGAGATACGCCCAGACTTGCTGCAATTTGTTCGTTCATACTGAGCAGGTTCAGCACCTTTGCCTTCCGATACACGTACGGCAGCAGGATCACCATCCACGGCATAAGTGCCAGCACGAACTTCCAATTGGAACCCCACAATGATCCCATTTGCCAAGTGACGACAAACTCGAGGTTTCGCGGATTCAACTGAAGTGTCAAAATTATGCTGATGGCACTAAGTCCCGCCCCTACTGCAATCCCTGTAAGCAAGAGACGGGTAGGAGATATGCCGCACCCCTTCTTGTATGCAAGCATATAGATGATGGCTGCTGTGACAGTGGCACCGATGAGTGCGAGAAACGGCATCAAAAAAGGCGGAGCCATGTTCGTCGCAGGATAAAGAGAGACGAACAACAAGACGGCCAGTCCAGCACCTGAACTGATTCCAAGAATGCCGGGGTCAGACAGACCATTGCGAGAGATTCCTTGCAAAATCGCTCCCGATACAGCCAGCCCAGCCCCAATCATGACCGCAATCACCATGCGAGGAAGCCTCAGCTCAAACAACACGAGATTCTGCTTTTTCGACCCCTCCCCCAGCAACGTCTGCAACACCTCAATCGGCCCAATACTGTACGGTCCCGTGTTCAAACTCAAGACAAACCCGACAATCAAAAGTACCGCGAAAAGAAGGATCAGTCGGACACTACGGCTTTTTCTTTTTTGGGAAAATAGATCAATGTCCACTACCACTCCCTCCTTTCCTTACGTGCCAGGTACAGGAAAAAAGGGACTCCGATGACAGCGATAATGGCGCCAAGCGGTGTTTCGTAGGGCATCGCTATCATTTTGGCTCCGATATCTGCAAAAACAACCAAAACGCCTCCCATGACTGCCGAACAAGGAATAATCCAGCGGTAATCAACCCCGACCAGAAAACGAACGATATGTGGGACGACGAGACCGACAAATCCAACACCGCCAACCGTTGAGACCGAAGCACCTGCCAGCACCATGACGACAACCGCCGACAACCCCTTCACCAGCCTAGTCTTTTGTCCGAGTCCTGCTGCGATCTCTTCTCCCAGACTCAAAATGGTAATGGAGCGAGAGAAGATCATGGCCACAATGATTCCTCCCACAATCCATGGCATCATGACGGATACTTGAAACCACTCCGCTGTAGAGATCCCCCCTGCTGACCAGAATGCCAGATCGTAGTTGATCTGAAAGAGGAGGGAAATCGCCTGACTAATCCCTGATATGATTGAGCTGACGACTGCCCCTGCCAACGCGAGCCGCAAGGGGGTCAAACCGTTTTTGGAAAAATAGGCCAGTCCATAAACAAGCCCTACCCCCAAACCCGCTCCGATAAAAGAAAAGAGAATAATAGACTCAAAAGGGAGTCCTGGCGCAAAAGCAAAAACGAGTACGAGCACGAATCCAGCCCCTGCATTAATGCCCATCAAGCCCGTATCGGCAATCGGATTTCTCGTGACCCCTTGCATAATGGCTCCCGCTACGGCAAAAGCTGCTCCTACCAGCGCTCCTGCCAAGGCACGCGGCATTCGCAGTGTTTGAATAATGACGTGATGCTCGTTGCTAGAATCATAGTGAAAAATCGAGTTCCAAACGGTGGAAAACGAGATGTTTGCCACTCCCGTGATAATGGATGAACCTAGTCCGAATACGATGGCGCAAATCCCCGCAACAATCAACACGGTCGCCATCCACGGCCTAGTTCGAAGCGAAGCATTTTTAGCGATCGGCTGTGACAGTGACATTTCCCTTCTTATCCTCCAGAGCAACGTTCGAATGGATCACGGTCAGCTTGTCGCTTGCAGCCGTTCTCGCTCGTGCTTCCGGGATGACCTCCGGAAAGCCAAGCTGAAGCATTCCTACGAGTTTTTCCTCCGCACGTACCCCTACCGCTTGCAAAAATCCTGCTTGATACGTGAACGGTTCCGTTTTCCAAACGACGCCCAGTCCCCGCTCCCACGCCGCCAGTTGAAAGTTTTGAATCAAGGTGCAGGCTGCCGCATAGTCCTCTTCCCGTTCTCTTTGCCGAGAGTCTTCATTTACGATAACGAATAGATAAGCCGGGACGCGTAAGAGTAATTCCGGATCTCTTTTTTTCATGGCGTTTTGAAGAATGGCATCGACGACAATCCGCTTGCCTTCCTCCCTATACAGAACGAATCGCCAAGGCTCGCGCAGTCCGTGGTTAGGTGCCCAGATAGCTACATCCAGCAACTCACGAATCAGTTCCAGTGGAATCGGGTCTGGCTTGAATTTCTTTATGGTTCTGCGGTCACGGATCGCTTGTGCAATCGGATACAATGGTGACTTCATCTCGTTCCCTCCAACAATAGTGATACTCATTCTCAATCATTATCACAAACTTGTGGCCGCAAGAAAATTGAAGAACCTGATTCCTTTTTTGTACATTCCTGTGACTCTGCAAGATGCGTGAGCGCCTCTGATATGGCTTGCTCATGGCCGAGTGCCGAATAATGCAGCCAAGGATATACCCCAGCTCGATGTACATTCCCTTTCAAACGATGCTTGCGTACATCTGTTCGAATTTTCCTTTCATCAAAAAGCAGAATATGATCAGCCTGAAAATCATGAAGCTCATCTAGGCTCACGATATCCAGAAAGGCAAAATGATCGGTTCCCACAGGGGGTCTTACCTGGAGGTCTCCGTACAAAATATCGGAAATTTTCCGCCTTCTCGCACCAAAAATACGGGCTCCACCATCCCAAGCCCTCACTGCCATAACGGTTTCATTCCCAATTTTTTTGCGAATACGCTCGCGGGCTGCAACTGCTTTTTGATCATAGTAATAGAGCCAACTCGTCGCCACTTCTGCAATTCCCAGCATGGCAGCTACCTGCTGCAAATGATCCCGCCAGGTCGTTGTTTTGAAAGGAATGAGCAAGGTCGGTGCAATGGCTTCCAATTGTTCAAACCAAGGTGCAACCTGATCCGTACCCACAATCAAATCCGGCTCCATCTGGTGTAGACGGTACAAGTCAAATTCCAGCGTGGCTGCTTCCATCTGGGAGTACGGCCTCTTTTGCCGATGCTTTTCCCAAACAGGGATTAGTTGTTGGATCGAGACCCCCAATGCGAGCAGATCACCAATGATTGCTGGATGGAGTACGGCGATTTTCTTTTGTAACGATTTCTTAAAGCGATAAGGAGGAACGCCAACTATCTTTTTAAACATCCGACTGAAATAGTACACATCCCGATAGCCCACTTCATTAGCTACCTCAGGAATCATCACGTCCTCCGCCACCAGAAGCTGACAGGCCTTCTCCATTCGTTTCCGATTGATGAATTGCAAGGGAGTGAGCGAGGTGTACTCCTTAAACTGCTGATAGAAAAGGGTTGGCGTCATTCCTGAGTAGCGAGCCATCTCCTCGATCTGAAAAGTCTCCTCACAATGTTGCTCCATAAGTTCAGCGATCCCTTGAAGAAGTTGCTGACGATCTGTTTTTTTCTCTTGCAGCGTGACTCCAGCCATAATAGCTTGCCATAGCTTCAAAAAAAGAATTTGCATGGCTGGCTGATCGAAGTGATCTTTTCGCCATGCCAGATGCAATTGTTCGATATGATGGTGAATCAAGGAGATTGTTTCGATATGGTGCTTTCCCTGGATCGGAAGCATCACTTCGTTTATGAGCCAGCCATCCCTTTCTTTTCTGGCATGAGCAGCAAAAAGCGCCACGTAACAAACATAGATGTTCTCTGTAATGGGCAAAAGGGCGAGCCCTTCCTGCATATCCTCTGGAGATATGACCATGAAATCTCCCTGGTTAAGCATCCCTCCTGTCTGATCCAACCGAAACGACGCCCTGCCCTCTATTACCAAAATGATGAATTGTTCGCTTCTATCTCTCGCTTCTACAAGCTTCCATTCTTTTGAAATGGACAAAACTTGCACATCGTTTACAGTGATAACATTCGGATCACGATAGGTGTCTGTTTTTCCCATAACTAACTCCTCTTACATCATGATGTAACAATCTATTGATAATAATTCTCACCAATTGTACGAGAGACCTGACAAAACTGCAATTGCACTTGAGTGAGAAAAAGCAAAAAAACGCCTAACGATCATCAAGATGACCACTCGACGTTTTACTTTCCTTGTAGACAAATATTTCAAAATAATCTTATATGTTAACAAAGCATCTCATATTTTCTACCTATGTTTCTACTAAATCACAGACAGAAAGAGGTACAGGTATGCTGAGCAATCAAAAAGTAATTGTAACGGGAGCAGCTTCTGGGATCGGGAAAGCCGTAGTAATGCAATGCCTACAAGAAGGGGCCGCTGTCATCGCGTGTGACCTCAATCAGGAAGCCATGCTCGCACTGGAAGAAGAGATGGATCGAGAAGAAAGACTACATACGTATTGTGTGGATGTTAGCAAATATGAGGAGGTCGCGGCTTTTTTTGCGCATATCGAGGCAGAGCATGCGGATTGTACCAGTCTCGTCAATAACGCAGGCATTTACCTAGCGAAAAACGTACTGGACTACGACTTCGAAACGATTGAAAAAGTGCTTGCGATTAATATAAAAGGATACATTTATTTCTCACAGATGTTCGGGAAGTTGCTTTTTCCTGCCAAAAAACGTGGAACGATCGTCAACCTGTCCTCTGTATCCGGACTAGAGGGCAGCTCGGATGCGGTCTATGGAACCTCGAAGGCGGCGATTCTCGGCTTGACGAAAAGCTGCGCGATGAACTTCGCTCCCTACATCCGGGTCAATGCGGTTGCACCCACCATGGTTGCTACACCGATGATGGACACCATTCCAGAGTGGCGTCGGGCAGAATATCTCGCTCATGGCCTCATCGACAGCCCTGTATTGCCTGCGGACGTGGCGGATACCGTTGTTTTCCTGTTATCGGAGAAGTCCAAGCATTACACCGGAGCGACTTTTGACATCAACAACGGAGGATATCTGCGGTAATAGCAAAGGGGCGTTTATTCAGACAGATGGAGACTGAATGAACGCCCTTTTTATCATTTCCGTTTAATGCCCTACCATCCAAGGGCGTTTACCTCCACGGCTGTGGGTATGTCCCCGATGTGCCTGACTACCGTGGCTGTGGCTACACCCTGCTCCTTCATGGGAATGCGATTGTTTCCGTACAATTTTCGGTTCCACACCACGCTCGATCCGTTGGCGCAGCGCTTGCGGTGTCATGATCAATCCTGGTGCAGCATACAAACGCTTGGACGGTTGCTGGCAATCGGGGCAAGCAACGCTCTCTGTCAACTCGCTCATCTTCAACCACTGAACAAATGGACCACATTCCTCGCACATGTAATCGTATCTCGGCATCGTATTTGGCTCCTTCTTCGTGGTCTTTTTCTTGGCTACTTCGGCAAAATATCTCGATCAAAAATACTTGTCGGGATAGACAAGGTGCAGCACGCGTTCGGAATATCGACGATCCCCGCAATTCTTCCCTCCACCGGTGCCGTTCCCAGCAGCATGTACGCCTGCTCCCCCGTGAAACCCATCGCTGTTTTCAAATACTCGATGGCATTCAGGCAGGCATTGCGATAAGCGACATGCGCATCCATGTACAGCTGCTGCCCTGTCGTCTCATGGACGGAAATCCCTTCGAAAACGAGGTATTCCGTATAGCGAGGCTCTACTGGACCGGGCTTGAATACAGGGTTGTTCACGATGTTATACTTCGCCATCCCGCCCTTGATTACGTCCACATGAAGATCCAGCCAACCAGCCATTTCAATTCCGCCGCAGAAGGTCACTTCTCCGTCTCCTTGCGAAAAATGTAAATCGCCCATGGACAGCTTCGCTCCATTTACATAAACCGGGAAGTAGATACGAGTGCCTTTGGACAAGTTTTTAATATCGCAGTTTCCGCCATGCTCGCGAGGGGGAACTGTTCGAGCCGCTTCTCTGGCAATCCGATCAAACTCTGCGCCTTTGAGACTACCCAACACAGCACTGTGCGGGGTCGGCAAATTCGCGAGTGGCGGCATTCGTTCAGGATTTGTCGCTACGAGGTCGCTCTCTCTTCGGTTCCAGCGATCCAATAGCTGGTGGGAAGGTGCCGTACCGATCAAGCCTGGATGAAGAATGCCAGCAAATTTGACTCCTGGCAAATGGCGAGAGGTCGTGTAAATGCCGTGGAAGTCCCAGATCGACTTGGCCGCTTGCGAGTAATGATCGACGAGGAAGCTCCCGCCGTTTTCTTTGGCAAAAATCCCATTAAAGCCCCATTCCGATTGGGGGAGTGCCCCGATATCGAGAATATCGACAACCAAGAGGTCGCCTGGTTCTACTCCATTCACCCAGACAGGTCCACTGAGCACATGGACGCGATTGAGATTGACATCCCGAATGTCGGAAGGGTCATCGTTGTTAGCGACCTGCCCATCCGTCCAGTCCTTACATTCCATGCGGAAAACAGCTCCTGGGTTCACGGAAACTGTAGCTGGAATATCTGGGTGCCATCTGTTGTGACCAGGTGTATCCTGCTCCTCCATCGGTTTGTTCAAGTCAACTCGAAATAAAACTTCTGGCATGCTGCTTCCCCCTCACTTGTTCAAAATTGCGTATGCCGTACATACACAAAAAGAAGCAAATGACATGCCAATGCTTGCAAGTCCCGATAAAAATTTGATGATACCGATTCTTTTGGCTATTTTCTCCTGTATACTTATTACAAAGAGCTTGTCGCAAAACAGGTCATGCAGTTGATCTGTCTTTGACCGGAAAAGTCCCTCATCTCTTGTATCGCTTTCGTCATTGTGTGTCGTTTGTTTCCCTGCTTCCTTGTCGGACACCTGTCCCACGATCGAACAAACAAACTATAACCAAGAAAGGATGCGAGAACGATTTTTGAAGCCGGCATGCTGCTCTCTTCTTTCAATTCTTCCACCGTAATCGAGCGTTCCCATCATCGCGCGATCTCTCATGCTCTCTTTCATTCTCTCTATCAGCAATTACAGGCCTCTGCGAATCTTTCATCCTACGAATTTTCTCTGATTAGGGATGCGCTTATCCATTTGCTACAAAATGGCTCTTTGCCACTTTTCCCGCTATCCCTTGCCACTACGCGACGTTCTTCCGCTCTTCAGACTGATCCTATGATTCCAGCTCTCAGGCATGCCTCTCATTCTGTTCCCAATTGGAAGAGTCTGCTTTTCGCATGGGCCGAAAACAGCCATGAATGCCTAATCGCACTCAGTAACGAGCGCGTCGTACTTTTTGCTAACAAGCGGGCACAAGAACGATTTTCATTATTTGAAGGCCTTGTTCTCGAGGTGGATTGGGAACAAGAACGCTTAACCAATTGGTCCTTAGAGGAACTCGATCTGGGGGAAAAGACGTGGTATCGTCTCTTTCTTATTCGCCCATGCACGTCAGCCTTGTCAAAGACTGCTAGCAGTTACTCGTTTTCAGAGATTCATACAAATAGTCCCCTCTATCAAGCCCAACTACATACAGCGCGTATCGCTGCACAATCTCTATCCAATACGTTATTGCTCGGAGAAACAGGCTGTGGCAAAGAGGTCCTGGCACGTGCCATCCACTCCTCCAGTTCGCGAAAAGACGGCCCTTTTCTTGCAGTCAATATCGCAGCACTTCCGCGTGAACTGATCGCAAGTGAGCTATTTGGATATACAGAAGGAGCTTTTACTGGGGCAAAAAAAGGAGGGCAATCGGGGAAATTTGAAGCAGCAAATGGAGGAACGCTCTTTCTCGATGAAATCGGGGAAATGAGCATGGAGCTTCAAGTGCTATTGCTTCGCGTCCTCGAAGAACGCAAAGTGACGAGATTGGGCTCTCACGAAGAAAAGCCATTGGACATTCGGATTATCGCTGCCACCAATCGTTCCATTGAAGAAGAGGTACGGAATGGACAGTTTCGTGCAGACCTTTACTACAGGCTCAATGTCCTGCAAATACGCATCCCTTCCCTGCGCGAACGCAAGGAAGACATTGCAACCTTGGCTGACGAGTTCCTCCAGCAGCTCCATACCCAATACGCTGGCGGTCCGACAAGTATCTGTGAATCTGCCCTGGCGATCTTGCAGCAGCATTCATGGCCCGGAAATATTCGTGAGCTGCGCAATATCGTGGAGAGAGCCTTTTTACATGCGTACGGTGATTCGTGGGTCACCTCTCACCATCTTCCGAGCGAATGGCAGCAGCAGTATGGATTGCAAGAAGCATCCGGTGAACCTTTGCCATTATTGCGCGAATTAGAGCGACAGACGATCCAGCAAGCCATCACACAAGCTCCGTCCATCAGCGCCGCTGCCAAAAAGCTAGGAATTGCGCGAAGCACCCTGTATCGGAAAATGGAAGAGTTAGGAATCGGATAAGAAAATCGGGGGATGAGCGTAAGCAGCTTGTCCCCCGAAACATTTTACCGATGCCCTATTCGTCAGCGAGTGCTCGCCTTATCGTCATTCTTGCTTCCTCTGCCACTTCTTCGTCATGGTTATCAATGGCTTGCATCCAGAGCAGCATCGGAATGTACACCGCCATCATCCTGGCCAATATGTTTGTCTCTTCATCCACTTCTCCATACGCATGAAAAAATGGCTGACGGGCTTGTGGCGGTAAAAAGCTGTAGGCCACATTTAAATCCGCTCCCGGGTGACCCACATTGAGATCTCCCCAGTCAATGATGCCTGATATATGCCCAGCTTCATCTACCAGCATATTTTTCACATGCAAGTCTCCATGCAGGAGCACTTCACGCGGACTTATTCGGTCTATCACGACTTGCCCTAAATAATTCGCGATCGCATCCCGATCCTCTGCAGAAATATGTACAGCTAAGGTAGACAAGAACGTCTGCATCTTTTCTTTTCTCTGTGCAATGTCCAGGAGGTTCCTGTGATCATGTTCGATCCCATTCTCACGGGCACGCTGGGACGGAAACGCGTGCAAACGTTTTAAAAACGTCGCAAGTGCCACTGCTGATGAAGCACGCTGCTCGTCGGTCAAGCCTTTTGGAAACGTTCCCGGTACATACGTGTACCCCAAAAAAGGGTATGGATAGTCGTCGTTTGGTTCCCCATAAAAAACTGGCTTCGGATATGGTATCGTCAGGAATGCCGCAAGCATTGGCAGCAGCACCCCTTCCTTTTTGATCAGTTCAACAGCGACATTCCGCCTGGGAAAACGGAAAACATATTCGTCCCCCACTCGAAAGACCACGTTATCCCAACCACAGCCGATAAGATTGATGGGCATAGAAGATAGCTGCGGAAACTGACTGTAGATGAGTGCGCGTGCCAATGGTTCAGATACTTCCCAGTCAGCATCCCATGGATTCGAGTTGGTCATTGCTTTCGTTCCCTCCCATTTGTCATTTCATCTGCCGTGATGATGCTTTGCAGCTACGATTGTGTAGAACGGATCTGATAGACACATTTCTTTCCGCCGATTGCCACGCATTCCGTCCGTTCTACGCTCGTCTGGAGTAACGCTCGGTAACAATTAAGCTCTCTTGCACAGATCATCTGATATCGATCTGCTACTTTAAAATATGGACAATTGTACTGCGTGATCACAAATTCCTCATCACTTACCTGCTCCCATCTCGCCATAAATCCGTTGTCATCTTGGATGCGTGCCATCTCTGCCACCTTTTCAGATAGCTCTTTTCCTTCCATTTGTCCCTCGTATTTCTGGATAATCTTCTCTTGCTGCCTTGCGAAAAATTGATCCACCCGGTCTTCCCCGTCTGCCAGCACGATATGCTCCATCAAATCCACGGCTAATTGCCCGTAATCATTCGGAAATTGTTCGTTACCTTGCTGTGTCAACGAATAGTAGTGCATCGGTCTGCCTGCTTTTTGACGACCTACTCTGCACACAACAAAACCGTCTTTTTCCAAGTAGATCATTTGCCTGCTGACAGCTACCTTTGTGAGCTCCAGCCTGTTTTGCAAATCCTTTGTGCTGAGCTCCCCTTCCCTTTTCAGCAACAATAAAATGTATTCACGTGTTGATAGATGTCTATATCTCTCCATTTTCTCTTCGCCCCTTTATTGGAAAAGAACGATACGCTCACAGTATATGTCCTTTGTATAACTAATTCAACAAACATGTTTATAAAGTGACATTCATTGCTCATCGTGAGATCTACGCAATCACAATTTATTAAACATTTTAGTTGAATATATATAAAATAGTGCATATACTGTAGTTGCAGTGCAAGGTGTTTTTTTCCAAGAAGGATAGGTGAAACGTATGAAACCTGTATTTTCGCTTCTCCGTGAACGACAGGTCGAAGTGACTTATCAAGAGCCTTTGGCGGCACATACTACCTGGAAAATTGGCGGACCTGCGGATTTACTGATTACACCGAGCAGTAAATCCCAACTGATCATGGTCCTGCAAATACTGAATGAACATCATGTCCCATGGATGGTGATGGGAAAGGGCTCCAACCTTTTAGTCACAGACAAGGGGTATCGTGGCGCAGTCATAAAATTAAACAAGGCTTTGGACTATGCCCGAATCGTGGACAATCAGATTTACGCAGGGGCTGCCTACTCCTTGATCAAGCTTGCAGCATTGGCAAACAAGCACAGGCTCAGTGGATTGGAGTTCGCTGGCGGAATACCCGGATCTGTCGGCGGCGCTGTGTACATGAATGCAGGCGCGAACGGATCGGATATATCGGACATCTTCCATTCAGCTGAAGTGATCACACAAACGGGAACCATTCGCTCCTTGCATGCTGTAGATTTGGATTTTTCTTATCGCCACTCTTCCTTGCAAGATACTGATGTCATGATCACGGAAGCTATTTTTGAGCTGACCCCGCGCGACAGCGAAAGCATCAAGCTCCAGTGGAACCACTATAAAGAAAAACGTTTAAAAACACAGCCTCTGCCTTTTGACTGTGCAGGCAGTGTATTCAGAAATCCCCCAGGCCATTTTGCTGCAAAGCTCATTGAAGATGCTGGCCTAAAGGGCATGCGGTACGGAGGCGCGGAAGTATCGAGCAAGCATGCCAATTTTATTATGAATACCGGCAATGCCACCGCACTTGATGTATGGACACTCATGAGACAGATTCAGGATAAAGTTCACAGCCAATCAGGTATTCACCTTGTTCCTGAAGTTGTGATCGTAGGTGAACAGTAAGCATAAAAAAGGAGGTCTCACGATGATTCAAATTAGCGAAACTGCTGTAACTCGCCTTCAAAATATGCTCGAACAAGAAAGCTCTACTCTCTTCATTCGTTTTGGCGTAAAGGACGGAGGGTGCTCTGGGATGACCTATGGACTCGGTTTTGATGATACTTATCAAGAAGGCGACACCACAATCGATATTGATGGCGTGAAGCTGGTCGTCAATCCGGAAAGCTATCCGTATGTCGATGGCGTCGAAATCGATTACAAAGAAACAGGGATGATGGGTGGATTTACGATCCAAAACCCGAATGCAGTCGCAACCTGCGGCTGTGGCAGCAGCTTCCGTACAGCCCTACATCGAGGGAAAAGAGAAAAGTGTGAGTAATCCGCCAGACGAAAATGACTTGTCACCGATTCTAAACAAATGCTATTCTATTGAAAAAATTCCCCCTATAACTTATGTAAGGTGACAATATGCTTTCATTTTCAAGACTAAGTAAATGTAAACCCCCAATTCCGTAATCTCTCCTCCTACGCTGTTTGAGATTTTCGGAATATAGGGGGAATGTACAAGTGAATAGAAAAATCTCAACACCATCTTTGTTACTGTTGATCATCCTGGTTGGTTTTCCGCAAATTAGTGAAACGATCTATACACCTTCGTTACCTGATATCGCCAATAGTCTCCATGCCAGTAACAATACGATCCAACTGACACTCAGTATTTACTTCCTCGGTTTTGCCTTTGGTGTATTTTGCTGGGGAAGACTCTCTGACTCTATCGGTAGACGCCCTGCCATGCTCTGGGGACTATTTGTTTATGGTTTGGGGAGCTTTGGTTGCTATCTCTCCGATTCGGCTGATTGGTTGTTATGGAGCCGCTTCATTCAAGCCTTCGGTGCGAGTGCAGGATCGGTGGTAACCCAAACCATCTTACGAGAGAGTACTGACACGACCAAGCGCCATGCTGTTTTTGCTCAGATTTCAGCTGCTCTCGCTTTTACGCCTGCAATTGGCCCCTTAATCGGTGGTTGGGTGGATCAATCGTTTGGATATCAGGCGGTTTTCTTCACACTGATTGCGATGAGCGTAGCGATCTTTGCTTATGCGTTTGTCTCGTTACCTGAGACCAAAACGTCTACAGCTTTAAGCATAAATACGCTTGCTGTAGCCAAACGACTTGTTTCGGACAAAAGGATATGGGCTTTTGGTTTCTTAATTGGGGCGACAAATGGCATGTTGTTCAGTTACTATGCCGAAGCTCCCTTTATTTTCATTGCGTTTTTCGGCATGACACCTGGTGTGTTTGGGTTTTTGGGTATTTTCGTAGCGTTGGCTTCTGTGATCGGAGCCATGCTCTCGAAAAAAATGCTAGCCAAATACCCGGCTGAGAATATTATCCAAATCGGCTCACTGGTAACGACGTTAGGGGCAGTATGCCTCACAAGTTTCACTTTGTATGGAGTGAGTCCGTCCGTTGTCTCGATGGCGATCATGGTAGCCTCTATCTTTACTCTTCTGCTAGGGATTGGGATCATGATTCCAAACTGCCTGAGTTTAGCTCTTGTCCACTACAGCGATGTACTCGGAACTGCTGGCGCTATTTTTGGTTTGGGTTACTACATCGTCGTCAGTCTTATCACCAGCGGCATGAGTTATTTTCATAATGGCTCGCTCGTCACCATGCCAATCTACTTCTTGCTATTGGCGATCATCATGGTGCTTGTTAGTAAACAAATGACGGTTAGCCCTACAGCCAACTAGCCTATTCATCCTGTCAACATCAAAAAGCCGATTCTCTTAGAGAAAATCGGCTTTTTGCCCGTACTCGTCACCCCTCCCGTTTCGTCTCGATCGATAATCCTTCGACATGCTTGCGACTCATCATTTTGCGCTTCTTCCGGTTCTCTTTTGTCTCGAACACGATGTCCATGTCATAATCGGCCGGATACAGTTCTTTGCCCTCAATATGCAAGACGAGGCGCTTTTTGTTGATTTTATATTTCTGATTTTGAATCATGACGCCAACGATGCCTTTGGAGTCCTCCGCAGCAAATACGATGCCAGTTCTCCCCAGATAGGAAATGAATACACAATCACCAACAGCAAATGGTTTGTCACGCTCAGGTTTGACTGGAGTATCTGCTGCTTTTTCGGAAATCTCCTGTGAAAGCTGCTCTCGTCTTTCCTCTTCCACCTCTACTTCCACTTCTTCTGGCTTTTCTATTATTCGTGTCTCCACATAATGGAGAGCCTCATACTCTTCCTGCTCTCTGTCTTGGTATTGTTCCAGCCTTTCTGTAGTGGTAGTCGTAGTCGTGAATCCATTCCGAGTAATTTCCCGAGAACGCTGAATCATCTCAGACGGGATACCCAGCTTCAGTGCGATCAGAAATGCGTAGCTCTGGCCTGCTTCTCCGATTCGCAAGCGATACAGTGGCTGCAAGGTCTCCTCGTCAAATTCCATTCGTGCATTTTGGAACCCGGCAGTTGCGGAGGCAAAATTTTTGATTTCGTTAAAATGTGTATTCACAATCACCGTCGCACCTCTTCGGTGCAGCTCCTCCAAAATCGCAATCGACAAGGCGACACCTTCTCCTGGATCTGTACCGGTAGCCATCTCATCAATCAGAACGAGGGTAGAAGCGTCCGTAATCTGTAAGATTTCCAGCACATTATGAATATGCGCGGAAAACGTACTTAACGCTTGCTCAATGCTTTGCCCATCCCCAATATCTACCGCGATGTTGCGGAAAATGGCGAAGCGACTGCCTTCCTGTACTGGTACGAGCAAACCCGACTGCACCATCATGGTTAAAAGCCCGATGGTTTTTAACGTCAATGTTTTCCCGCCTGTATTGGGACCTGTAATAATAAGCGATTTGTATTCTCGACCAATCCTCATATGCAGCGGCACCATTTTCGGACCGAGTAGCGGATGCCGTGCTTCCTTGACATCGATGATCCCTTTTTCATTTAGTTCGACATTCGCGCCTCCGATTGCCAATGCGTACTTCGCTTTTGCGAAAAGAAAGTCATACATGCCAACAGTCTCGACATTCACGGTGAGTTCATACGTATATTCTTCTGCGAATGCGGACAATTGCATCAGTACTTTTGTTACTTCGCGTTCTTCCTCTGCCTTGAGTGCTGTGAGCTCGAACTGTACGGTGCTGATCTCCGTCGGTTCCATATAGACGGTTTGACCGCTCGCCGATTCATCTAAAACACTGCCAGCCACTTGCTTGCGATGTTCTTTTTTGATGGGAATGACATAACGTCCATTGCGTGTACTAATGACATTTTCTTGCATGATCGAACGATATTTGTTCATGATGGAATCCAGTTGTCTTTTCAAGCGCTCTTCAAATACGACGATACGTTTACGCACTTTCAACAAGTCTTTGCTGGCGGAATCGACAACTTGCCCATGTCGGATGCATTGTTCGATTTCATTTTTCAATTTGGTGGCGTCGTACATCGATGCTGCATAAGAACTTACGCGTGGCGCCAATTGTGCTTTTGTCGCCATGTATTTTGTTAGTTGTGAGCAACTCGTTAGGAACAGGTACAGATTGGTAAAATCATTTACGCCAAATACATATCCTGTCCCCAGAAGGGAAAGGATCTTCTCCATCCCCTCCAGCGCAGGAATCGGTACACTTGCTCCATTTTGCAGGATGTTCTTTGCTTCTGCTGTTTCGTCCAACCTACTTCGCACTACTTTGACAGAGTCCATCGGCATCATTTGTTCTACATGCTTTTTCCCTGCGTACGATAAAGCGTAATCCATTACCTTTTCTTTGATTTTGTCGTATTCGAGACGCTGCAATGCTTTTTCATTCATGACTGATTTCTCCTTTTTTATGAAAAATAAAAAAGGGCGAAGAATGAACAAATGTCATTCTCCGCCCTTTTTTTGGGATACCTAAACAAAACGCAACCAAATAAAAAACCGCGCTGAACACAGCACGGATTTTGGGCGCAATGATAGGGTTTTCACCTAAGGCATTGTATGATATCCGTTGTTCTTAACTAATTCCAAGGCCGATGATCATCCAGCACAAAGAAACTTTGCTAAAAGGCAAAATTTCAAATGATGAATCAAGACCTTTTGTATGGAATTGCTTTAGTTAAGAACGACCGCCGACATCAACATCTCTCCCTAGATATGGTTCTTTTTACTATAGCGCATGTGATCTCCTGCCGTCAATCCGCTTCGAATTTGTACACTCTCACGCCATAGCCAGCAAAAATATCATCAAGCTGTTTCCTTACCACATCCCAGTCTCCCCCTGCTAATCCGCAGCCGATCCCGTATGGAATGGCGAGGGTCAGATTTTCTTTTTTCGCTAGGGAGAGAACTTCTTCCAACCCTTTTTGCAGCATGTCATATTTCGTATAGACTCCTTTTTTCCCATAACCGAGCTGTGCGAAAAGGTTGGCAATGTACTTTCCTTCCCCAACCTGACAAAGCAATACTTGTCCAAGAAGGTCCTCACGTGCATGCGCATACTGCTCGCAATGCCGCTTGTATTCCGTATAAACGCTTGGGTATTTGGCTCTTATTTGCTTGGCAAGCCCTGCTCCCATCACACCCATGCAGTTCACCTGCTGCACGATAATAGTTTCCGTGGCTTCCAAAATGTTGCCTGACACGACTTGTACCCATTCATTCATGACACTCACTCCTTTTCCTTACACTACATGCACGACTTTCTTTTTACGTCTTAGGAAACGCAGGCAAACAAAATAAAGCAAAGATGCAACTACGCCCAAGACGTAAAACTTGAGAAGCAGCATAAAGGTATGCGTAACGATGAAGAAAAGCATGATGGTTGCGATAATTCCAGCCACAATGTACAGCATTGCTTCCAGTATGAAAAGGAGACTTCCCTTGTTCCATGGTAATCGCTTCATGACCCAATCAATGATGAGAGATTGCGGAATCCCTAACAAAAACACGGTCGGGAACGTAAACATCCCGACAAGAAGAACCGAAGATCGATCCTGAAAATACAGTAGTGCAATCCCAAATGTAAATAAAAAACTGGCCAGTATACCCGCAATAAACCTTTCAGCCATGCTGGACAATCACTCCTTGCTCCCTACACCTGCTCACGGATAAACAGGTCTGGATAGTTCAGAACCAACCCATTTGTATCGACCGTGATGTTCTCCACGAATGTTCCTGCCCGGTATTGGTAGACAGAAGAATCCCCTTTACTTTCTAGCAGTGTATATTGCTGCTCAACTTGTCTATATGTCAGCTCATGAGCTGAGAAATAGGCTACTTGTATAGACTGTGGTTCCCGTGGAGAATACGACAAACGGCGTATCGGCAGTGTATTCGTGAAAGGCGTACAAGAAATATCGATATCGATACAGCTAAAGAGCTCAGGAATGGGCTCACCTACCTCGTTCGTCCAATTTCCCTTTCCATCCGATGAGAGATGCAAAGCGCCTTCTTCGCCCATGCTTGCTAGTGAAACCTCTCGCGTGACCCAATTTGAATCAAGAACAATTTCGTACTGGATTCTTGTTAGGGTGGCGTCATCCAGCCTCCCAATCACTATGCTATTGACGTGGATTCTGTTCGAGCCCTCCCGTATTCTCAAGTGCTCATATCCGACACCTGTCGTTGGTTTCCAGATAACATTCGTTGGTAACATTCAAGCTCCTCCGATCATTTGTTCCCCTTTTCTCCATCCTATCATTTCTTGGATGAAATTGGTAGAGTCCTGTATGATCAACTTACACAACGCATACCTGAGTAATCCATGGAATAGGATCATAGTACCGGAAAAGAATGGAAAGGAGACAATCTATGAATAATCCCTCCTTCTCCTTAACACAACCTGACATGCTATCCATTATTCGCAATGGTCTCCCACAAACCCACTCCCCCCTCACTATCATCATCGTCGGGGCTGGAATGGCTGGTCTTGTTTCTGCCTCGTTGCTTAAAGCAGCGGGACACAACGTAACAATTTTGGAAGCAGCGGACCGGATAGGCGGCCGAGTTTTTACATTGCGCTCTCCTTTTACCCATGGTCATTATCTAGAAGCTGGAGCCATGCGTATTCCTCTCACGCACGAACTTACTCTGGCATACGTGACGAAATTCGCTCTTCCGCTTCATCCGTTTATCAACAGCTCTCCGAACGACATCATCTCCGTAAATGGTATCAAAACAAGGCGTTGGATCTATCAGCGCGATCCGGACATCCTCCGTTTCCCTGTATCTCCACATGAAAAAGGCCGTACGTTCGACGAATTGGCCAGGCAAGCCATTAAGCCTATCATCGACTTCATCAACCTCGATCCAGCGAAGAATTGGCCCATCGTCGTCCAAAAGTACGATGGCTTTTCCATGGATCAGTTCTTGCGCTTCAATCCTGTTGCCCCTTCCTTATCCGCCCCCGCTATCGATATGATCAAGGTCATGACTGGCTTCGAAGGATTCCCTGAGCTCGCCTTTCCCGAAATTTTACGAGACTTCATCCTGTTCGATCCCTCTACACGCTTTTTCGAAATAACAGGAGGATTTGACCAGCTACCACAGGCATTTCTCCCCCAATTACAGGAGAATATCTACTTCCAGCATAAAATGACGCGAATCGTCGAGACGGGGAATCAAATTACGATTTCAGGCGTGCGTACCGACACAGGCGAACGGTTTCAGATGACCAGTGATATCGCGATTATTACCATCCCTTTTACCGTATTGCAGTTTGTTCGGGTTGAACCGTACGATCTGTTTTCCTATCAAAAATGGAAAGCTATTCGTCAACTCCACTATGTTTCCTCATCCAAAATAGGCATCCAGTTTTCGCAGCGATTCTGGGAAGCACAGGGAATAAGGAGCGGACAAACCGTAACAGATTCGCCTATTCGCCTCTCCTACTTTCCCAACCACGGTTTTGATCAGCCTGGTGGTGTCGTATTAGTCAGTTATACATGGGAGGATGACGACCTTCCGTGGCTAAGCATGTCGAAAGAAAAACAAGTTATGCAAGCGGTAAAGCATCTGGCTGACATTCATGGGGAGCAGGTGTACACTACCTTCGTTACGGGGGTCACACATAATTGGGCGTTGCAGCCTTATGCTGCTGGTGCCTTTGCCTTGTTCAAACCGTTGCAGGAGACGGAATTAACTCCCTACATTGGTGCGCCTGAAGGAAGAATTTATTTTGCGGGG
Organism: Brevibacillus sp. HB1.1; assembly: GCF_013332445.1. NCBI lineage: Bacteria > Bacillati > Bacillota > Bacilli > Caryophanales > Paenibacillaceae > Brevibacillus > Brevibacillus sp. HB1.1. Next base: position 871,616 of record NZ_JABMIV010000001.1, read on the forward strand.
GAGCACACCTCGAATGAACATCACGGCTGGATTCAAGGGGCGATTGAGTCTGCTTTGCGCGTGGCTGTAGAAGTGGGGAATAAATGAGCGGGGGTCTGTACGATGAAAGATTCCGTACATTCCCCCGCCGTTTATCGACTACGATTCTTTTACGAATTCAATTCATATTCTTTTCGAAGCAACGCAAGCTTCACAAGATCAATGTACATCCCATTTTCAAATTCCGTTTCTCGATGGATTCCTTCTACTTGAAAGCCAAATTTTTGGAGCAAATGGATGGATGCCGTATTTCGCGTATCTGCTTCTGCTTCTATTCTGTTTAGATGCATATGCGTAAACCCGTACGCGATAATGGGCCGCAGTGCTTCCGACATGATCCCCTTATTCCACCACGAAAAATTCAGATCATACCCAATCTCCGCTTTGTTATGTACAGCATGATAATGTTTGTAGCCGCAGCTGCCAAGAAATTTTCCAGTGGAACGATCCGTAACCGCCCACCTGAGTCCCTGTTTTTGTTCAAATAAGTCTCGGTACCATCGAAGTTCATTTTCAGCATCTGCTATTGATTGAAACCTCGCTATTCCTACATATCTCGCCACATCTTCATGTGACAACACTTCAAAAATATCTTCAATGTCTTGTTGATTAGGTTGTCGAAGGATCAATCTGTCTGTTTCGATGACAGGGAATTGATCGGACATAGTCGGGTTACTCATGATAAGAACCTCCTTGTAAACGTAGGATGGAAGATTTTTGATGCCTACTCCCTTCCATCATCTAGTGAATGATATGGTTTATTATAGGAAGGACAAGAAGCAGAAGCAATGTCTGTCGTGTTCTTTGTAACCTTCTGTCTCTTTCCCATTAGTTGGTTTGCTCGCGAAATAAATAAGAGATCGGGAGGCTCATGGCAATTTCCCTGAAGAAAAAAGCCCCATTCCCTCTTGCTATCTGAGGAAATGAGGCAAACCGACGCGGCCTACTCTTTTTCTATCTGAATAGGAATTTCCCACTTTTGATCCGTATCCTCGATCAACGCCTACCAAAAAGAAAAAACCTTGATTTACCAATGTTTTTTAACGTACATCATGCGTTCGTACTACAGAGTCTTACGAAATTGATAGTCCATCTCTCCAGCCAATGCTGCCGGAGTATCACCTGTTTCGCGGAAATCATGGGTATAAATCGTTTCAAACGGCCCAAAATCCGCTTGCTTATAAAATTCAAAGCAAGGGAAGCCATCATGTGCTCCTTCAATCTGTACAAGACCATCCCTTTTCGCAGTCACCAATAATAAGTAGTCCACCGGAGGCGCATGATCATTCAGGGGATTACTCGCACTTGCGCTCATTTCAAAGCTCACTTCATCATCCGATTTCCATACCATATTCCTGCACAAAATGCCCTCTGTACTCGCTTTTCCTTTTCGCAGCTGAATCGAGCCATCAGAATTCGTGATTTTCTCCGTTGTGATTCCCGTGTTCTGATAAGAAAAAATTTCTTTTTTCATGAAGTCTACGACGACCTCTTGCTCCACTCTGGAACGCATGGCATTTACGGCATAGGGGGTAAATTCGCGCGAATCGCCTTCAAATTGAATGACTTTTCCTGTTTGCGGATCTGTTCTGGGCTCCGTCCATGACTGGGGGATAAATACACTCGCTCTGATTTTGATCAGGTTCACCATACATTGGCACCTCCATGTGTGATTGTTCTTCTAAGACAAATATGTGATGTTTTGGTGAGGAACGCACTCCATGCAGATCGCTTCAAAATCTTTGCAATCAGCCAAATGGGACAGATTCATAGGGGCTTGTATCCTTTCTACGCCCATCTTCGGATTCACTAATAAATAATACGCCATGAGTAACGCTTTTCTACAATGATCCTGGTTTGGTTCACGCACGAGTAACTCGCAGATGATAGCTGTTCTCTTATCCTCGTCATATTGCAAGGCCAGATGATAATCCCAAAATGGTATGGTGCTTTTACTCCCAGCAGAACAAACAATAGGGAAACGAGCATGTACAAAATGCTTGATGATCTCATTTACATCATCCGCGCTTACCTTCTTCATTTCGTTGTCAACGCAGCTAATTCCTTGATGAATCATCTGATAATAAGGCATGTTCAATAGATGCTCCCGAAATCTCTCTATCAATTCCCCACGCAAAAAAATGGGACCTATCACAATGAAGTCCCCCTTATTTGGTGTTACTGTACTTCCTATTTCGACATGTAGAAATATTATCCTATTTGTGCCTCATTTCCTCAATCGCGTTTTCATGACCGCCATGTTATGATTCAAAAAGATAAGGATCATCCAATGATTACCATATATAAACGTACATAACATCGTATGAGTAAGGTGGGATAATGATGCTGCACGAGAATGCGAATCTTCACGTTCCAGACAGATGTATTTTTCTCGTTACAGGGATTATGGCTTCTGGAAAATCAACAGTCGCTCAGTTACTTGCTGAAAAGCTAAATCGAGGCGTTCATCTGCGAGGTGATTCGTTCCGACGAATGATTGTAAATGGCAGAGAGGAATTTATGCCTGAACCATCAGAAGAAGCCATTCGTCAGTTGCAGTTGCGCTACAAAATAGCAGCCTCTACGGCAGACACTTTTTTTGAAGAAGGATTTAATGTCGTTGTACAGGACGTTGTGATCGGCCCCCTTTTGAGCGAATTTGTTGAAATGATTCGGAACCGTCCATTGTATGTTGTCGTACTCACGCCAAATGAAAAAGTGATTGAAGAGAGAGAGGCATCCCGTTCCAAAACAGGGTATGGTGCTTGGACGATTCCCCACCTCAATCAAATCTTGCAGACCGAAACACCAAAGCTCGGCATGTGGATCGATTCTTCCGAGCAGACACCACAGGAAACTGTCGACGAAATTATGCGGATTGCTTTTTCTGAATCTGCTCTCTCGCTCTCCAAGAAAAAACCTGAGTCCGATAAAATACCGAACTCAGGCAACCAGATCGTCTAACTGCTTACACTGCGTACATCGTTGGCCAGAAGTACTCTACGCCTTCCGCGTACAAGAACGCTTGGAACTTTTTCAGTTCATCAGGAGTATTTCGGACAGCGCGAGGAGTCAGGCCATATTGCAAGCAATAAGCTGTCAAATAGCCAGCAACTTCACCGACGTTCCACTCTACTGGGTGGAGACGGAAGCATCCATTTGTAATATGCGTAACCCCGAGGTTTTTGCCTGCTGGCAACAGGTTATTTACACGCACAGGGATTAAGCTGCCCAGCGGAATTTGGAACGGATAGGTAGACACATCGACGTAATTGCGGTTCGCAGTGCTTGGATGCAGGTCAATTCGGTAGCTGCCGACCCCAACGGAATCATGGAAGGCTTCTGCCTTGCCTGTATTGCGGACAAATGCACTCACATGTTGCTCCAATACGGTGAATTCGGCTTTGATCCGGCGGGATTCACGTATATATGGATACATCGCCAGTCCATCCTCTGTTCCCATTACATCCTTGCGCAGTCGCAGCCCTGGATACCCTTGTCCACCATCTGGGCGAGGAGCCTCTGTTTGCATCCAATACAAAAGGGAGAGACTCAGTTGTTTACCGCCGTAGAGGTGACGCTGACGCTCTTCCTCTGGTACATCAATGATCGAGCCAAGCCAGTAATCATTTTGCGGCCAGTTAACGGTTGTTACGCCACTCTTGTACAATCCGGTTTGGAAGTTTTTCGGATCAGCAATCTGGCGATACGTGAAGAGTGGAAAATATTTAGTCCCCGGGAACAGCTCATATCGTACAGATTCAGCAGTATTTCGCGGGTTGGAGCCTGTCCAGCTGAGCAACTTGTCCGGCCAGAAATCTGCTTTGTAGTTGCGCCAGAAGTCATACATTTCCGGCTTGGCAATCGTATGATTTTCTCCCTCCAAATAATCCATCGCGAAGCAATACGTAAATGCCTGAATATCATTTGGCTGCGGCGGCCCGACAACAGCATTTGGCTCTCCCGTTTGATCGACTGATTCAGCGCCAAGTACGTATTCTACGCCAGCCTGCGGGAGTACATCTCCACATTCTGTCGCGTCCAAGAAATACGGTGCTACCAGTTCATGAAAATCATGATGCTTCTGATCTTCTACTGTGATCGACAGTACGTTATCGCCAGCCATGCGAACAGCATGCAGCTTATGATTCGTCAGAATAGTAAGTCTACCGCTGTTAATATAAGGAGCAAGCATCTGATAAAACACAGCGAGCGCTACTTTCGGTTCGTGGCAAAGGCGACTTACGGAACCGTTACCAGGGTCAAGATTCGGGATGACGCGTGCTTCTGCCGTCATTGGATAATGGTTACGGTAATAGTCACGCACGCTGTCACGGAATGTGCGATAGCTCCGCGTGCAACCAAACTGTTCAATCCATGGATGCTCATCTGGCGGTACCGCTTGGCTCGTAAATTGACCGCCAATCCAATCGGTCTCTTCCGTCATAATGACTGATTTTCCTGATTTCGCTGCTGCCAGTGCTGCTGCGCAGCCACCAGTACCTCCCCCAATGATTACCACATCAGCATGAAGTTCTCTCATTCTTTTTCCCTCCACATTTTCTACTTTTTGGTTGTTTCTGCCAATTAATACGCAAAAAATGACAATAGGTTACAAATTTCGCAGAAAAAACTAAATATTTTTTCCATTAGCTTCTGCTTGTGCAAACTTTGACTCAGCATCAGTGCTTCAAATTTACCTAGGAGTTGATGCCCCTTTCCAGCCCCTTCCTGCTGTCTCTTACCAAACCGAAATCCACTTTTCCACCCTAAAACTTGTGTTTTTAGGTGAGATTGTCTTTGCAAAGGCTCCAAAAACAAGAACATATGTTCTTAATTAAATATACACGAACAAGATGCGAACAGCCAAGAAATTATTTCCTTTTCTTTCTATTATTTGTAATCAATCAAACGATAGAGAGTTGGCTAAAGTGAATATACGCACAAAAAATCCCTCCAGCTAGACTATCTCCAGCATGAAGGGATTTTTGAATCGTCTTTATTTAAACAAATTAATCGTGGTAATAATGATCGGCATCGCGAACACATCAATCAGGAAGGCACCTACGATTGGAACGACCAGGTATGCTTTTCGCGAAGGACCAAATCTTCCCGTTACTGCCGCCATATTCGCCATTGCGTTTGGTGTAGCGCCCAGACCATGTCCGGTAAAGCCTGCGACCATGACTGCGGCGTCGTAGTTTTTGCCAAGCAAACGGAACAAGACGAAAATCCCAAACAAAACGATGAATACTACTTGAACAAATACGATCACGAGCATTGGAAGCGCAAGGTCTGCAACTTCCCACAGCTTGATGCTCATCAGTGCCATGGACAGGAAAATTCCAAGCGTCACATCACTGATCAGGTTGATGCTCTTCATGTCGATTGCCTTTGGATTGAGCTTGTCTACAATGTTACGGACAATTACCGCTACAAACATCGCTCCCACATAACCCGGCAGAACAAATCCGGTTGCAGTCGAGAACAGCTCTCCCAAATACGTTCCCAATGCCATACAGAATGTAATCAATAGCACTTGGATGAAGAAGGTATTCGACGTAATCGCTTGTCCTTTTTCTTCTACTGTCTCTACTACTTCTTCCGTTTCTGTCGGCTTCAGATCGTATTTCGTAATCAAATATTTCACAGTCGGTCCGCCAACCAAGCCCCCTGCTACGAGACCAAAGGTAGCTGCTGCGATCCCAACCGCCAAAGCAGATTGAATGCCCATGTCCTCAAGTGTTTGTCCAAAAGCTCCAGCCGCTCCATGTCCACCTTCCATGGAAACAGCTCCGGCCATCATCCCGATCAGTGGATGAATGCCGAACACGGAAGCCAAAGACACACCAATTACGTTTTGTGCCAAAGCCAGAAATCCACAGGCGATCCAGTAAATAACGAGCAACTTACCACCAAGCTTGATCAGCTTAAAGCTCGCTCCCAATCCAACGGTAGTAAAGAACGTGAGCATGAACAAGCTTTGTAAGGAAGTATCCAATGTAATTTGTAAAATTCCGGTCGCTTTCAAAACAGTTGCAACGACAGCGAACAACAAGCCCCCAACCACTGGTGCCGGGATACAAAACTTTTGCAAGAAACTAGCCTTTTTTACGAGGAATGTACCTAATACGAGAAGTGCTACTGCGAGAAAAATCGTCGTTACTTGATTAAGTGCTAACGTCATAGTTGTCTCCCCTTAGTTGTTCTCTAGTAATCCCATGATGGCTTCATTCGTCAAGTAAGCACCTAACTTTACTGTTCTTCCGTTTTCATCTAATATCGGATTCACTTCACAAATATCAAAAGAAAGCGTTTTCTTATGAGTGGCAACGGTACGGATCAAAGTGCGGACAACCATTGGTGTTAAGCCAAAAGGAGATGGAGCACTTACCCCCGGTGCAAAAGCTGCGTTTAAAACATCTGTACATAGCGTCAGCATGACATAATCGTGTTTTTCGATGAATTCGCTTACAGATAAAGTAATTTCATCCATTCGTGCGTCTGTCATCTCTTCTTCATACACATAACGAACACCGAGCTCATCTGCTTTATCAAATAGCTCCTGCGTATTTCCGAAACGCTGAATCCCTAACACAAAATAGCTGCTATTTTTGTCATGCTCTAGTATTTGCCGAAACATCGTCCCAGATGAAGGCTGAACTTCATAGGAACGCAAATCGAAATGAGCGTCAATATTGATAATACCCAGAGAAGCCTCTTTTCCGATATGCTTTCGGACACCTACGTAATGTCCATACAATGTCTCATGGCCTCCGCCTAAAATAATCGGCGTTATGGCTTTCGAAAAGATTGCAGAGACAGCGTTCCCCAATTCTTCCTGGGCAGCTTCTAGCTCTTCGTTTGGACAAGCAACATTCCCCACATCAACAATCCGTTTTCCTTCCTCCACTTTCCAAGGAAGGCTTGCAAGCGCTTGCCGAATTGCGTTTGGAGCTTTGGCTGCGCCTAATCGTCCTTGATTGCGCCTCACTCCCTCTTCACATTCAAACCCAATGATAGCGACTGTGCGATCCTTGGCCGCTTGCAATGTATCCAAGTCCGTTATTTCTACAATCTGATGGTAGCGAAAACTGCTTCTTCTCTCCGTATGGTCAGTCCGGCCGGTCCACAAATCTGCTGATACATTCTTTGGCAAGCTATTCATCCTTTCTGAACCTTTTGTTTATTGATTATATAATGACAAACTTATTATTTCTAATATATAATTTAAATAAATTGATAGCTTAAAGCTATAAATTAAGGTAGGCGATCCAGTTGGACATCAAACATTTGCACTATTTTGTGACAGTTTGCGATCAGTTGAGCTACTCCAAAGCCGCACAAAAACTGCATATTTCACAGCCTTCCTTAAGTAACGCGATCAAAAATCTGGAGCAAGAAGTCGGCTCTCCACTGCTCGAGAGAAACACGAGAAAAATGGAAATGACGGACGCTGGTAAAATTTTATATCAGAAATCGTTGCTGCTTCTTTCCCAAATGAACATGCTGAAAAAAGAGATGGAAGAAGTAAAGCTAACCGGAAGCGGCGATCTCATCATCGGCATCATTGAGTCCGTGAAGCATTGGATTCCAAAAGTCATTCGCGAATATCAGAGGCGTTTTCCCTCTATTAACATCAAGCTAATCGAGGTGCTGAGTGGGAAAGCTGTCAAGGAATCACTGCGGAAGTATCATACGCATTTACTCATAACCAACCAATTCATCGATGAAGAAGATATCGAATCCTTTCCCCTGTATGATGAGCGCTTAATGCTGGTGCTACACAAGGATCATCCTCTGGCGGAAAAGGAATTGATTCGATTGAAAGACTTGGCTAGTGAGCCATTCATCATTAGTACAGAGGGATTTCAGACGCGGGAGGATATTTTAACGGCCTTTTCGTTTGAACAAGTCAACCCGCAAATCAAATTTGAAATTGAGCGATTTGAAACCGCGTTAACGTTAGTGAGGGAGAATTTGGGGGTTACGATCATTCCTGAGAACTATTTGTCTGGATCAACAGATGCTTCGCTTGTTCGGAAAACGATTGATTCGCCTGCGTTGGAGCGGACGGTTTATTTAGCGTATTTGAAAAATCGTTATTTGGCCCCGGCGGTGCAGGCTTTTTTAGAGGAGGTTCGGGGGAAGTTTCCTTCCAAAACATAGCCAATACCCTCTACATCACATAGAGGGTATTGGGTTACTACTTCTGAGGAATCGTCACCGTTAACTCTTCTTCCGTATTCTTCTGATAATCTTGCTTCCAGTAGAGGAGCTCTGTTTCACTCTTCCATTCGAGCGGGAAGTAGTCGGTATGATCATCGGCTTGAAGAAGCTTCTTCTGCTTCCCTGTAGATAATTCATACAACCAAATGTCTTCGGTCTCTTCATCTTCCATCCCGTATTTTTCTTTCGAGATTATCCCACTTAATTGAGAAAATGCTGCCCTTATCGAATCTGGTGAGAATCGGAATTGGGAAATATACGAGAAAGGCTCACTCATTCTATCGTTTGCTACCTGATAGATTTGTCCGCCGCGATGTCTGCTCGTTCCCGTATCCAATAAGAGATACTCAGAATCGGGAGACCATGTAAAGAAATAGCGGTCGATGACAGCCTCTTTTATTGGGGAGGGTGAATCGTTGCCAACCTTCCAAATGTATGCCTGACCATCTTCGGTAGTCCCCTTATAATAGGCAACTGCTTGAAAGTTCGGCGACCATTCGGCGTGAAATGTATCCTCGCTTGTATACAGCTTCTGCTCGATCTTGTTCATTTGCTGCCATGTTTCCGGATTCACCTGTATACTTTCGGTCTCCAAGGTTGTCAGTGGATAAGTAGCGGGATCAAAAAGATGATAGAAATACTTCAAACCATCTTTTCCATATACTTTTACATGGTGAGTCGAACGTTCATAGTAGCGGGCGTTTCGGCGATCCCCGTCCTTGTCGGGTAGGTGAAATGTGTATTCATCCTCTTTCCACTCCCCCTGATATGTTCCCCCTTTCACTTTTTCTATTTCACGGATTTTATTGAGTACTTGATAGGGTGACAGGGATTCTTTTTGTTGTTCTTCCATTGGTTGATTGGTAGGTGCTGTAGAGACTGGGCTAGAGGTAGGAAGTGGAGCTGGGATTGGTTTTGCTGTGGCCTCTGTTGTTTTCCCGGCGTTCTCCGATGTTATTGGCTTGTTCGGTTCATGTTGACAGCCGGTTACCAATGCGATCATACAGATCATCGAAAGCCATCTATTTTTGTTCAAAGCTTTTCTCAATGGTTAAGCGCCTCCAGGAGTGGTAAAAAGTAGAAAAATACATTTCGATTATACCATTTCACAATTCCCATATCCTTTTATATAATTGGGAAAGTCTTGAAAAAATTCTAAAGCAGGTGATCCTTTGGTTCAAGTAAGCGATGCTCCCTCTAACTTTATTGTGTTCCTCCCGTTACTAATAATCTTATTTTTAAACATCATTAACATTGTCATCAGTATCTGGGTATACCGCGATGCAAGGAGACGAGGGAATAGCAAGGAATTCGCTATCATCGGGCTTGTTGCATCCTTGTTTTTTCCGGTTATTGGGTTGATTGTTTATTTGGTGATCCGGAAAGATAAGTATTGAAAAATAAGGAATTCTCTTTTCCTTCTCTCCAAATAAAAAAAGCAGTTGAACAGGGATAACCTTCCTGCTCAACTGCTTTTTTAGATACGAAAACGGGCAAACGAGAGGATTAGCCTCTCGTCACATTGAGGATCAGATCGTTTTCAAATCCACCGATTGAGATGTCAGAATAGCACTTGATCATTTCTGTTAGCATCACCTTTGCTTCCAGTCTGGATAGTGGTGCGCCCAAGCATAAGTGGCAGCCTTTTCCAAAGGATAGATGCTTATTGCTATTAGGTCGATGGATATCGAATTGGTCTCCCTGCGCAAAGGTATTTTCATCACGATTGGCAGAACCGAGCCATGCCATGACGATTTCGCCTTTTTTCATCATACTTCCGAACATATCCGTATCTTCTTGAACCTTGCGCATCAAAACCTGTGCTGGCGGACGGAAGCGCAATACTTCCTCGATCGCTTGATCTACCAGCTGCGGATTCTCTCTTAATTCACGATAGACGCCTGGTCGGTCTAGTAAAAAGCAGTAGAAAACACTGAACAAGAGCGTACTTGTCGTGACATTTCCGGCAAGCAGCAAGCTGATTGCAATATCAATAATCTCGCGGTCAGATAGTTTTTGTCCTTTGTATTCTGTTTGCGTTAAATCGGAAAGAAAGTCTTTTGCCGGATTCTCTCTTTTTTCTTGAATGATCGGAGAGAGATAAACGGCCATTTCCTTCATGATTTCTTCCTTTTTGAGGTTAATATCCTCATACGTTTCGCGGGTTCCGGAAGAGATGAGCACATCGGACCATTGTTTGAACAGCATCCAATCACTGGACGGTACACCGAGCAAATCGGCAATGACAATCACTGGCATCGGAGTTGCGAGATCACCTAAAATTTTGATGCTTTGCTTTTCTTTTACTTCCTCTAGCAAATGACGTGAAATTTCTTGAATACGCGGTTCCCACTCTTGGAGTGTTCTGGTTGAAAATGCCTTTGTATAGAGAGCTCTCCTTTTTCCATGATCAGGCGGGTCCATCTCTGTGATCCCCTTTTCTTTCAATGCGAGGGAACCCGCGATTCGTTTGCCTGTATCGCTTGAAAAGAGGTGATAATCGGTCAGCACACGCTCTACATCCGCATACAGAAATACGTTCCAAACTTGTTGCTTTTCATCGTAATGTACCGGGCTATTTTTTCTCATTTCTGCATACCAGCCGTAGGGTTCAAACTGTTGTTGCAGATTCTCGGCACCTGATATTTCATTAGGGAATACTACTTTATTCATTTCATTCACTCCTTATCTAAATGGGTAGGTATTGCTGCAAACGGCTACTCTTTGTATGACTTGATTTCCTCTAACATGGTATCCATGAGTTTTTCTATTACCCCAATGTCTGTGTTCGATTCAAAGAAGGAAATAGTGAGGGTTATGCAATCTTGATACGTACTGACTCCAAGCATCAGTCCTGGTGCGTAATAGGCTGGCGAGACGATATACGCACCTGCAACTTTCACATCATCGAATGATATCTGACTTGTACTAATCACACCGAAATTTGATAATATTGGCGTGCTGTTTCCATCTGCTACGATTTGTTTTCTTACATCCTGAATGATCTGCAATGTGTGATGGAACTCTAAATTTTCCACAAAGGCAAAAGTGTTTACCGCATCATGCAGAATCTCTTTATTATCGCGTTGATTCTTCATGAATTCGGCCACTTCTTTCACCTGATCTGCAAATGTCCCTGTTGCTTGATTCATGCAGGCGTGAACTACGCCAGACAAGTTGTAAATGGCGTCTGCCTTGCCTGTGGGTAAAAATTTTCTTACATTAACAGTGACCATGACCTTGATTTGCTCTGCCGGAACGTTCTCCATCTGTTGAGATAAAGCGCGCATATAGGCAGCCAATAACACATCATTTACCGTGAACCCTTTTTGTTTAAATCCTTGCACTAGCTCCAACCACTCTTCGCGCGGTATTCTGCGAATGGCTTGTCGCCTTTTCGCTGGTTCTCCAGGCGTAAAAGGAAGTGTTGGTCCCTGCGGTTCTGGAGCTTGCGGCATCCCGCCATTTGGGATACCCATCTCCTTGAACAAACGACTCTGATCTCTGCCCTCAGGGTTTGACTTGGGGACGTAGCGAGGGTTTTGGGCCAGCTCACTATATAACGAAGCTAGCAGGTGAACATACTCTATCAACCCTGCACCATCGCTGCATAGATGATTTAATTTGATGCAAATGATATCTTTGGTCGAGGTCCGTAGAATGCGAACTTTGACCATCGCATCAGCATCGATGTCTATTGGGCTCGACAGCCACTCCTGTACGGCTTTCTCTTCGGAATCGGACTCACTGAGAAGTTGTAAGGAACACCAACCGCTTGACGCCAAATCGCTGCGTCGCTCCCAATAGGGGCGGACTGAATCTTTTATAAAGCGGCAACCCATGATAGGTTCAGCAATGGTGCTTGCCTCCATCGCTTGAAGCAATCGCTGTTGATTCACATGTCCGTCCATTTCCAGCACCATTTGAAGTTGGCAATCGGAAAGATAGCTGACCATGTAATTAAACCTGTCACTTCCGTTTGCAGGCAGACGTTGTGGGATTGCCATGTTCTGATTTACCTCACTGACATTCATTTCCTCCACACCCCTTCAAACTTAATTTTTGAAAGAAAAACAGTCAGGAAAAATCATCCTGACTGTCCTTTTTATCAGCAAATCCACGGGCTTCTATCGAATGGAAATCTTGTATTCCTCTAACCACATATTGATCTGAACGAGGTATTCGATCAGCTTCGTTGATTGAGCTAGATTCATCGGTGCTTTTCCATCCAGTACAAATTGGATCACAGACTGATTAATCAATGGTAGTAGAGGCGAATTAGGATTCGCTAAAATTTGTTTCATATGGTCCAAAATCGCATGGTAATACTCTGGATGATAGGTCATCGGATATGCGCTTTTGTTGCGGTACAATACTTCTTGCGGCAAATATCCTTTGTACGCTCTGCGAAGCAAGCCTTTTTCGATTTGATCAATATTTTTTACTTTCCATGGGACATTCCATAAATATTCAACTAGACGGTAATCACAATAAGGAACACGTACTTCAAACCCCGTATACATGCTCATTCGATCCTTGCGATCCAATAGCAGCGGAAGAAAGCGTGTGATAAAGAGGTACGACATTTTGCGCTGTTGCGCTTCCAATGCTGTCTCCCCTTCCAAAGGATGTACCTCTGCAATCCCTTCTTCATACCGCCTGCGAAGATATTCTTGTGGGCGGATTTTTTCGATGGCTTCTTCATTTAAAAATGAACTCCACCCGTCATGCTCCATCCAAGGGAATTTGCCTGAATTCAAGAATTTCTCCTTCTGAAACCAAGGATACCCGTTAAACACTTCGTCTGCCGATTCACCTGATAGCGAGACGGTCGCGTTTTTCTTCATTTCACGACAAAACAAATAGAGCGACGTATCCGTCTCTCCTAATCCCGGCAGATCACGCGCTCTCAACGGCATATGAAAATGAGTAATCAGATCTTGAGCGTTGAAGGTAATCTCTTGATGCTTCGTTTGTACATGCTCTGAAACGGATTTCGCCCATGGTGCATCCAAGCTAATGTGCAACAAACCCTCTTCAAAATGCTGATCATTGTCAACAAAATCAACCGAATAGGTGTGCAACGTCTTCCCTTTTTTACGAAGCTCTTCAGCGGCTAAAGCTACCAAGCCACTCGAGTCCAAACCGCCAGACAGCATACTAACCAATGGCAGGTCAGAGATTAACTGACGTTGAACCGTGTCTTGTAACAGAGCGCGTATCCTTTCTGTCGTTGTATCTATATCGTCAGTATGCACGTTACTTTCCAGCTTCCAATAGGCCCTTGTTCTGATTTGATCCTTCGTGACTGTTACACAATGTCCAGCGCGAACCTCATTGACATTGCGGAAAATTCCAAATCCAGGCGTTCTCGCCGGACCGAGTCCGATAATATCCGCTAACCCATCCGCTTCTACTTCAGGCTTCACTTTTGGATGGGCAAGCAAAGCTTTCAGTTCGGAGCCGAACAAGAACGAGCTCCCTCGTTGGCAATAAAATAATGGTTTCACACCTAAGTGGTCACGCGCTAAAAACAATCGATGATTTTTTTCGTCCCAAATGGCGAATGCAAAAATTCCATTGAGATGACGGACACATTCCTCTCTCCACTCCAAAAAAGCGTGCAGTAATACTTCCGTGTCAGAATTGGTTTGAAAGGAGTGTCCGAGCAATTCTAACTGGCGGCGCAGTTCCAAATAATTATAGATTTCGCCATTAAACGATAGGACACACGTCTGATCTCCTTCTCGGTAGATCATGGGCTGCTTGCCACCTTCTGGGTCGATCACGATCAGGCGCCGATGCGCAATCGCTGCCCGAGGAGACAACCAATATCCCTCTTCGTCTGGCCCGCGATGCTGGATCGCTTGAGCCATTTTGTGCAAAATAGCATGCTGGGATGACAAATCGTCATCCCAATCAAGCCATCCCACAATTCCACACATAGTAACCTCTCCTCTTGTTCGCCAATTTAGTGTTGGGGATGATACGTTATCGTATTGATTAACTCGCTTACCTTTTGCTCTGGGGTCGTTACCAATCCTTCTAAAAGAGTATTCAAATGCTGCAGCATACCGCTAATCTCCTTATCGTTGAAGAAACGTCGATAGTAGTTGATATGCAGGACTAGCACTTGTTCATAGAAAAGGATTTCCACTCGTAACGGATGCTCCGTCTGCGCGATAGAATCATAGATGGTAGCGCCGAGGACATCATTAAATCCTCTAAACACAGAAGAGAAATCTGGAAGCTGTTCGCTTACCAGATAGCTGTCAAACAAGAGCCGATCTCGTGGAATATCGCACCACTCGTATATTTTTTTCAGCGGCGTGTATTCGTACTGACTCGTCTCTACTACCTTGGACTGCATGTTTTGGAGCCAAGACAAGAACCTCATGTTTTGCTCAATGCTCACGCGAATGGGCAGAATATTGAAGAAAAGCCCGACAGAATGCTCGACCTCCATCATCGCAATGCTGCGGCCGGAGAAGATCGTACCAAAAACAACGTCTTCCTTACCGCTGTAATGATGGAGCAGCAATGCCCAAGCCCCCTGCACCAATGTATATGGCGTCAGATGATACTTTTTGGACAAGGATAATAGCGCCGAGGAGACTTCTGGCGATACGATGAACCTTTCTTGAGAATAGGGAGGTTCATCGGCAGAGATATTCTTCCTGCTCGCTTGCGCCCATTCAAGAGTGGAGCTGGTCATTCCTTTCAGATTTTTCTTCCAAAACAACTCGGCATCCGTTAAGTCCTGCCCTTTTTGTAGCGCAACATAATCCCGATAAGGATAGACAGGCACAATATCAATCGCCGTCCCTTGGGAAAACGCTTGATAATATTCGAATAATCTTTTCACGATCAACGTATAGCTCCAGCCATCCTGTAACATCAGGTTGAAGACATAAATAAAGTAGTAGACATCCTCTCCTACTTGAAGCAGAGCAAGATGCGCATGTGGTGCATGGCCCATCTCAAATCCTTGTTGTCTAAGCTTTTGAATGTAGGATTGCAATTGTTCATGTTGATCATCTTCCGGAATGTCACGCCAATCTTCCTGTTTGATGTGGATATCCACTTTCTCATGCACGATCTGCATCGGTTCATCCAGCTCTTCCCAGATGAAGGAAGTTCGCAATGCAGGGAATTGTTGGATGAGATGCTTCCATGCCTGCTCGAAAGCAGATACATGGAAAGGGCCACCCTCTATGCGAAAAGCATGATGAACCACATTCAAACCTGGTTCTGGATGATGCTTGTATCGATAAAGCATATTCTCTTGCATGATCGTCAGCGGATAAACATCCTCCATGTATGGGTTATCTCCTTTTATCCGATCCAGCTGATGCTTATCCAATGTTGGTAACTCTACTGCGTTTGGAGTTCGCTTCGCGCTTTGGGTGGAGGCCCCACCTACAACCTCTGCTAGTTCAGCTATGGTCTGGAATTGGAAAATTTGCTGTGGAGTCAGTTCCAGACCGAATTGTTTTGCTCTCGCAACCACTCGAATGGTATGAATGGAGTCGCCACCCAATCCGAAGAAGTTATTATGTATGCCAACCTTATCCAAGCCCAATATTTCAGCCCAGACATTGGCAAGAATGTTTTCCGTCTCCGTCGTCGGTGGTACAAAATCTCCCTCCATCTCTGGCACTTCCATAAGCGGCGCAGGAAGCGCTTTGCGATCCAATTTTCCATTCATGTTCACTGGCATTTCCTTGATAAACTCGAAGATAGACGGAACCATGTAATCTGGCAGCTTATCCCGTAAATAACTGCGCAGCTCTGGAATGAACTGGCGAGCAACTCTGTCTGTCAAAGGATCGTTCGCATACGTTTCGATCGCCTGGTATTGTTTCGCTGGACGGTGCCACGCGGTGACCACTGTGTTACGCTGTCTTTTTTCTAGTAAATGCTCAGGTCGGAGTACTGCTTCATAGCTGCCATTCTCTCTATCACCCATCCAAGCGATATCCACGCTGTATCGAAGCTCAGCGCCCAACTGCCAAAGCTCCTCAGGATCTATTCCAGTGCCTGGATGGTTTTGATCTGTTCTCAGTTCTTCTACCGTTTTGAGAACATCGCTGTCAGCAAGCAACGACTGGTATCGATTCGCCCTGTCCAACCGCAAATTAGGGATATTCGTAAGACCTAAGATTTGCGGTTTATACTTGGTCATGATTTGACGAAGTCCATCAATATTTTGGAATCCCTCCTCATGCCAATCCAGCCAGGAAAAGTCCTCAATCGGCTGCACTTTTTTGCCGAGATGAAGAACCACATCATAGCGATAGCGAGTTAATTCGTTATGATGACTTCCTCGCTTTAACTTGATTTCTACATGGCTGATCTGATGCAGCTGCGCTTGAAGCGCATAGAAAAATGCAGGATCGATAACCAGCTCCTGCTCTTGTCTCATTCGCTTCTGCACACGGTGCTGCAATTGATCGATAGTCAACGTCGCCGGTGACTTTTCCATCTCAACATCAGTGAGGAAGGTTTGCAGTAAAGAAAGATTACGAACATCACCGACAAAGATTGCTCCTTTGTCATTCATGGCGTGTATGGCCTTTTTCAGCACATCCAACAGGTAGCTCGCATCCGGGAAATACTGCACCACAGAGTTGAGCACGATCACATCGAACTTCTGTCCCTTTAGCCCACGAAAATCATCCGCATAGCTCTTACGCAGTGTGACATTAGATAAATCCTCTCTTTGGTTGATCAGATTCGCCGTAATATAATCCAACGCCATCGACGAAAAATCTGTTCCCCAATACTGCTCACAATGAGGCGCTATCCGGGATAATAACAGCCCTGTACCGCACCCGATTTCGAGTACCTTTTTCGGTTGCAAGGCAAGGATACGATCAACCGTCGAATTGACCCATTCACGCATTTCTTCCGCTAAAAGGGGCTGACCCGTATAACTGCTGTTCCAGCTGGTAATGTTGAAATCGGCCTCATATTTATTTTCATCATCATAGGCTTTATCAAAGACATCCTGCCATTCTGATACCTGTTCCGCTGGAAGCGCTTCTTCTTCTGTTGCCTTTTTCAGTTTTTCCTTGGCCTGTGAA
Organism: Brevibacillus sp. HB1.1; assembly: GCF_013332445.1. Classification (NCBI taxonomy): domain Bacteria; kingdom Bacillati; phylum Bacillota; class Bacilli; order Caryophanales; family Paenibacillaceae; genus Brevibacillus; species Brevibacillus sp. HB1.1. The sequence goes on from NZ_JABMIV010000001.1 coordinate 888,970, forward strand.
TCTGGCACGATATAAGATATCAACTGCTTATGCCCTGGTCTCTGCTCGGATTCATGAACGATCACAGCCGCTTTTTGTACATGTGGATGTTCATCCAATACAGCTTCAATCTCACCCAGCTCGATACGGAACCCTCTTAATTTGACCATAAAATCAATTCGACCCAGATACTCGATCGTTCCATCCGGCATGTAACGTGCCAAGTCACCTGTTTTATAAAGGCGTGCCCCCTCTTTTTTGCTGAATGGATCAGGGATGAATTTCTCTTCTGTCAGCTCAGGTCGGTTATAGTATCCGCGAGCCAGCTGTACACCACCGATGTGCAGCTCGCCGGCAACACCCACGGGAACAGGATTCAGGTGCTCGTCTAACAGGTAGATTTGGGTGTTTGCCACAGGACGTCCAATCGGCACGGATCTAAGCTTGCTTCCTTTTTGACATGCCCAGTACGTGACATCAATCGCCGCTTCTGTAGGACCATAGAGGTTGTGCAATTCCGCATCGAGACACTCGAAAAAGCGCTCCTGCGTTGCATAAGATAAGGCTTCGCCACTGCAAATGACTTGTCGTAGCGTATCGCAGCCGCTAATTTCTGTCTCCTCCAGGAACACCTGAAGCATCGAAGGAACAAAGTGCATGGTAGTGATTTTCTCTTTTTTGATCAAACGTGCCAAATAAGTCGTATCTTTATGACCTTCTGGACGAGCTACTACCATGCAAGCGCCCGTCATTAACGGCCAGAAAAATTCCCAAACCGACACATCAAAGCTGAAAGGCGTCTTTTGCATGACGCGATCGGTTTCATTCAGTTGATATTGTTCCTGCATCCATAAAAGTCGGTTGACGATACCGCGATGAGCATTCATCGCACCTTTTGGCTTTCCAGTGGAACCTGAGGTGTAAATCATGTACGCCAAATTGTCGCTGTTGACTCCGCTTGCAGGCGCCATATGGCTCTCCATGCTAATTGTCTCCCAATCTGAATCGAGGCAAATGAGTTGTCCACCGTATTCAGGGAGCGTGTTCTTCAGCTCCTCCGCAGTCAAGAGGAAAGAAGGATTCGCATCCGTGATCATGAAGGCAACCCGATCTTGCGGATAGCTTGGATCTAGGGGAACGTAGGCCCCACCTGCTTTGAGGATACCTAACAGCCCAATGACCATCTCAAATGAGCGCTCCATATAAATGCCCACAAGCGTTTCCGCGCTTACACCCTGTTTTACGAGATGGTTAGCCAGTTGATTCGCCCGTTGATCCAATTCACGGTAAGTGAGTTGCTTCTCTTCAAAAATAACGGCTGGGGCATCTGGTGTTTTGGCAGCCTGCGCTTCGATCATTTCGTGGAGGCACCTATCTTGCTGTGGGTAGTACGTCTTCGTATCGTTCCATTCGACCAACAGCTTTTGCTCTTCCGCAGTGGTCAAAATCGGCAAATCTGAAATCGGCTGGTTCGGATTCGCGACAATGCCTGCCAGCACGATTGTAAAGCTTTCTAACAAGCGACTAATTGTCGATTCATTAAAAATATCGGAATTGAACTCGACGTCTAGGTCAAGGATATCGCCTTTTTCTACAACCTGAATCCAGAGGTCAAACTTGGATGTGTTGTTACGGAACTCTTCAAATTTGACCAAGGAAAAACCTAATGCAGACATGTCCGATTTTTTCGGCATAGGAAAGTTCTGCAACACAAAGCAAACTTCAAACAGTGGATTTTGACTCATATTACGCTCAGGCTGCAATTCGTCCACTAATCGTTCAAATGGTACGTCTTGATGTCTGTATGCGCTGTTCGCTGTTTCTCTCACACGTGACAACAGTTCTCTAAAGCTTTGATTGCCGGAAACATCTGTTTTGAGAACCAACGTATTTACAAAAAAGCCAACCAGATTCTCCATTTCCACTCGGTTACGATTCGCTACGGGCACTCCCACCCGGATATCATTTTGCCCGCTGTAACGGTGCAACAATATCTTTAACGCGGTGATCAAAACCATATACAGCGTGGCATTTTCTTGCTCGCTCAGCGCTTTCATAGCATGTGAAAGGGAAGAGGGAATCTTTAGTTTTAGGCTCCCTCCTTGAAACGTTTGGATAGGAGGTCTTGTACGGTCTACTGGTAGCTCTAACGCGCTGCTTTCTTTTCCAAGGGTTTCTCTCCAGTAAGAAAGCTGTTTCTCAAGCACTTCTCCTTGAAGCCACTCCCGCTGCCAGCTTGAAAAATCAGCATACTGGATCGGAAGCTCAGGCAATGGGGAAGGCTTGTCCGCAAGATATGCCTGATAAAGCAGAACCATTTCTCTGAAGAAAACTCCGACTGACCATCCGTCTATGATGATATGGTGAACGTTCAAAAGTAGAATATTCAAGTCTTCGCCGAGTCTGAATAAAGTAACACGCAACAACGGTCCCTTGGTTAAATCGAAAACATACATGCTTTCCTCTTTCGCGAGTCGGCGAAACTCATCCTCCCTCTGCGCCTCGTGATGTCCTGTCAGGTCGACAATAGGAAAAGGAATTTGCAAGGCAGGAGCAATGAGCTGATACGGCTCTCCGTTTGCGACTTGAAAGGTAGTTCGCAGGGCTTCATGGCGTTCCACTATCTCATTAACGCACTGCTCCATGATGTTTGTGTGAAGCTCACCCGATAGATGGAAGGCGGCAACCACATTATAGGCAGGACTGTTCGGTACCAACTGGTCTAAAAACCATAGTCTCTGCTGGGCAAAAGAGAGGGGCACGAAGCCCTCTCTTGAACGCCGCGGAATTCCAGTCTTTTTCGTCTCCAGTTTTGAGCCTTTCAGCTTCTCCAGCAATGCCAGTTTCTTCTCGGAAAGCTTCGATCTGCTCTCGGCAAGTATCTCATCTCTTGATTTAGCTGATTCCTTCTCATTGATCATCGGATTGCTCCTTCCCACATGGTGATTCTGCTGCCTTTTTTATAGATGAATTCATCAGCTTAATAGCTCCAAAATTGCCTCTTCTGGAAGCTCATCAATAGCAGCAATCAGTTCCTCTTCAATCAGCTCCGCCATCCCTGCCACGGTTGGCGCGGAAAAGAGATTGTCTAAATCCAAATCAACCGGGAAGCTATTCTTCAATCTGGAAATAATCTGAGTGGCCATGATTGAATCGCCGCCAAGATCTTGGAAGTTTTTGTGGATGTCAACCTTTTTCACGCCAAGTACCTCTTCCCACGCAGCAGCAATTTTTCTCACGAGTTCGTTACGTGGTGTATCATCATCGTCAGCATGTATGACATCATGATGGATCACCGAGTTTTGGATTTCTGTCTCGCTCACATCTGCTTCTTCCACCTGAACACGAGGTAGCTCAGTTGAGTTGGCTATGTCTGCTGCTCTGTGTTCGTGTTTTTCTGCTGTCAGTTCGGAGGTGGCGGCTGCTTCTGGATGGGTTCGGTTGCCTACGACAACTTTGGGTAAACGGTATCGTTCCTTGGCAAAAGGATAGCTTGGCAGGCCTGATAGTCGGCTTACCATTCCTTTTGGATAGAGAGCTCCCCACTCTATTTCGTTACCATGAACCCATAGCTCAGCCAGTTTTTTGATCTTCTTGTTCAGAGCGAGATTGCGGATAAAATCCCGTCCCTCTTCCGTATCGCCGATCTTGATTCCGCCCGTTTTGTTTATTTCTCCGATAAACAGATCAGCCGTTTTCGCCCCATTACTTTGTATGAATTGCTCTAACTGCGCAATCAGCTGTTCCTTACTGTCTACCACGATTGCTACTCGATGAGACATCGATTCCCTTGCAGTCTGATAGGTATAAAGGAAATCTGCCAGTTTCACATCATGATGATTCTCTACAAATGCCTTTGTTTTCATGGCATAGGCCACCAATTGCTCACGTGATTCTGCTGACAGCACGAAGACTCCCGTCGCTATCTCTTGACCCACAACAGGAGCAGAGGCTCTTACCTTGCTTCTATCAAACTCTTCGATCACCAGATGAGCATTGGTGCCGCTGAAGCCAAAAGAGCTGACCGCTGCCAATCGAGAGCCTTTGGAATTGGTCTGCCAATCTTGCAGCTTCGTATTCACGTAAACAGGGCTGTTTTCAAAATCAATGTGTTCATTCTCTTTGACAAAATGGATCGAAGGGGCCATCTTCTTGTTTTTCATGCTGAGTAAAACCTTGATGACACTCAACACCCCAGCCGCCGCTGTGGTATGGCCGATGTTGGCTTTCAAAGAACCAATGGCGCAGAATCGTTTCTTCGGTGTGAATTGGCGGAAGGATTCACTCAGCGCATGAATCTCTACAGGGTCCCCTAATTTGGTTGCGGTTCCGTGTGCCTCGATATATTGAATGTCTTCCACATCCATCTGTTTTTTCGCGTAAATGGATTTTTGCAGGTCGCTTTGCGCTTGGAAGCTAGGCACGGTAATGCCCAATGTCCGTCCATCCTGATTGGTCCCACTGCCACGGATGACACCATAGATGCTATCGTTATCTCGTAATGCATCTTGCAATCTTTTTAAAATCACAACGCCAACGCCATCCCCAACTACAATGCCATTGGCTCCATTGTCAAACGGACGGCACTCCCCTGTAGGAGATAGCATCCTTGCGTTACTCATCGAAATAAACGGGGCAGGATGGGAATAAATCGTAATTCCTCCTGCGATGGCCAGATTGACCTCTTCCGTCTTCAGCTTTTGGCAAGCAATATCGATCGCCACCAAAGAGGATGAGCAAGCTGTGTTCACAGCCAGAGCGGGTCCTTTTAGGTCAAGGAAATAAGCGATGCGCGAGGCGAGTATACTCGTATCCGATCCGAGCATGCCAAAATGAGAGAAATCTTGTTCTACTGTCATTCCCGCCATGGCGCCAATGACGGTTCCAACGGGTTGTCCTCTCAGCATGGACGGGGTATAACCTGCGTCCTCTAATGCTTTATAGCTCTCTTGTAAAAGGATGCGCTGCGTGACATCCATTGATTGGGCTTCGGTAGGAGAAATTTTGAAAAACGCTGGATCAAAATATTCAATTTCCTCCATCGCCCCGTATTTAATCGGAATATCGCCGAGTGCATTTTCTTTGAAAAAGGCGCGCCAGTCTGGATTGGTCACTTCTCTGATGCAATCTTTGCCCTGACTGACGAGCTCCCAGAATTCATCTTGCCCCCGGGCTCCTGCTGTGCGGCAGGAAATCCCAATGATCGCAATATCATCGGAAGCAGCTTTAGGCGGCTCGTAGGCAATATTCCGGGTTGAGACTCTCTCTGTATAAGCAGGCTCCTCGTCAAGATTTCCATGATTTTGGTTAAACGATTCTGTCTGCGCTGATAGGCGCTCTGGTAGATGAGTCGCGATGTAGCTCGCCAATGCATCTAGCGTATTATGCTCAAACACAACACTCGTTGGTAGTTTTAGATGAAACTTGCTATTGATGGCTTCGGATAATGGAACGGCATTGAGCGAGCCAATTCCCAAATCCTTAAGGGATTCTACCTCTTCCAGCTCTTCTTGTCTCAAGCCTAAAACGGTCGAAAAGACCTGGATCAGGCTCGCTTTGATTTTTGCCCGATCCGGAATAGGCTGATCTGCCGCAAAATCACATTTTTGTTCAGAATATTCAGATGTAATTGAGTGATTTTGAGCATCCGACACGAATGGTTTTCTTGCATGGAGCTGGCTAGGCTCGTATTGCTGCAAATGGCTGGCTATATAGCTTGCCAATGAGTCTAATGTATTATGTTCGAACACAACGCTGGTCGGTAGTTTCAGATTGAATTTGCTATTAATCATTTCGGATAAGGCAACGGCATTAAGAGAGCCAATTCCTATATCCTTCAAGGTCTCTACTTCTTCCAGCTCTCCTGGTAGATGACCTAAAACGGCAGCAAAAGCCTCTACCAAAGATTCTTTGATGGTTTCCCTATTCCAATGAAAGCTGTGGTCATACTGAATTGGATTCGGGAGAGTTCGCGTTTGCTTTTTCGGATAAGGAATAGAACCGCTGTTTACCATTTCCGCTAATGCTTCTGGGTAAGGTCTTTTCTTCGATATTTTGCTGGCATTCCATTCACAACGCTTCGTATACGCAAGATGCGGAGCCTTTTTCAGCTTAAACAAGCAATAGCTGATCCACCCTCGTTCGAGTGAGATGGATTGATTGACTGTATTAATATACAAATCTTGAACAGCTTTTGGCAGATGCTTGATGTACTGTTCCACGTCAGGATCATGCAAGGCGTTAGCAATCTGCGGCGATACGTCAATGATTTCATCGATCACTAACTGATGCTCCGCTAAAAGCTCAATCCATTCTTGCACGGTGGGAATGCTGACTTCTACGTTCTGGTCTACGATTGGTCCTCGCGTATTCGCTATGTAATCGATCAACAGAACAGTTCCCTCTTCGTTCAGAGAAGAAGAGATATTTTGAAATAATCCATGTTTATTTCGAATATGGAAGCTCACTTCAATCCCGACAATCATGTCGTAGAGATCGGGAAAGGCATCCTTGGAGCTGTCTTTGTTGAAAATTTTCGCACGAGCACCCAGATTTTTCTGCGCGATTCGTTGATTGCCAAGCTCTGCTTGCGCCTTGGTAATCGTAAATCCGTGGGTTTGCATATGCGGATAGAGCTCTGCTATTTGAATCACATCTGTCCCATGACCGCATCCAAAGTCCAACACTTTTTGCACGCGCGAAAAATTTTCTTTGCAAAAAAGTACTTGTCGCATCTCTACTTGCTTCTCTCTTACCATTTCTCTTTCCAACGGATATTTTTCCGGATTCAAAATGACGCGACTCATTGAAAAGCCTGGAATCTTCCTTTCAAATGGACATACGGTCAAGTAATCCTCCGAAAACTCCGCTTCGCTGCTGTTGGCGCTATAGGTGTAAATCTCAACGGCCTTGTTTTCGAATTCTGGATGAGCGGATGTCATGCTCGTCTCCCTCCTAGAGTGATTCGTTTGATTGCGTTCTATCCAGCACGTTCTCCTCTTAAATGGATAGGTTGGGAGCTTAGTTACTCGGGATAACTCCTTCCCTTCATGCAGCTTCTGCCAAGGGATGGGATTGCCTAGAACCCACCATTTTGCCAGTTCCACTACATCTCTTAGTTCGATTGCCTGAGCAACTCGGTCTGACATCCATTCTTTGTTTTCCTTGAGATCACCAAAAAAGCAATGATCCGTCTCTGCTTGATGCTCCAACCAACGTTCTAATTGCTGGTAAAGTTCTGTTTGGCTATTGGTGATAACAGCTAAACGGCAAGGCATTTCTTCTCTTCCGATTTGAAGGGTATAAGCTGTATTCGCTAGATCGATATGTTGGTGCTTTTGCAAATAACCAATCCAGCGATGAATGTACGCTTGCAATCTCTCTTTCGTCTTAGCCGAAAAAACAAACAGCTGAGGCTCTGAATCATTTACTCTACTTGGTGAATTTCGGTTGTATTCCTCAACGATAAGATGGGCATTCACTCCACCGCCGCCAAAGCTGGTAATGCCTGCTCGTCGGGGGACTGTCTGCCCATCTACAGTGACCTTCTTCCATTCCGATACCTCTCGCTGCAATTGAAAGGGGAGTTGATCAAAAGGAATAGTTGGATTCAAATCGTCAGGAATCAGGGTTGGAACCAGCGTCTGATGCTGTAACGACAAAATCACTTTCATCAGCTGCGACATACCGGAAGCTGATTCACAATGCCCGATATTCGGTTTGACCGAACCGAGTCGATAGTCCCCTGCTGTTCCTTGACGGTTGTGAAAAGCTTTCGTCACCGCTGTCATTTCGACCGCATCGACGATGTCTGATCCATAGGCAGACATTTCTAGATAACTAATGGATCGAGGGTCCAGTCCGCCTTCTTCCAATGCTTCTTTCATCACATCTGCAATTGGGTTGGGGCTTGGTGTCATGTAGCTATTGGCTTTGCCCTTATGGTTGACGGCGGTTCCTCGTATCACGGCATAAATATGGTCCAGGTCCTGTACAGCCTGATCGTAATCCTTGAGAACAACAGCACCCACTCCCTCACCAGGCACAAAACCTATTCCGCCGTTCCCAAAGGCAGCACTGTCAGAAGTATGGGAGATGAGCTGTCCCACTGTCAGACCAAAGTAGGTATGCGGATGGGTGTACAGATTCACCCCACCAGCAATCGCCATGCTTCCCTTCCCGTTTCGGATGTATTCACATGCTTCATGAATCGCTACTAACGCTGAGGAACACATCGTATCGATCGGCATACTCGGACCCTGTAAGTTTAGATAGTAGGAAGCCCGATTTACCATCGATGAATATGAGGTTGTCGGAAAGTGATGGGTGGTTTCCGTGCTATACAGATGAAAACCTTGTTTCGTAATGCCACCAAATACCCCTGTTCGCTTTCGCAGCTCCGTAGACATCTTCGATGAGGCATAGCCTGCATCTTCTAACGCCTTCCAACACTCTTCTAAATAGAGGCGCTCTTGAGGGTCTATATTTTCTGCTTCTCGCGGAGTCATATTGAAAAATAACGGATCAAACTGATCAAATTCTTCTAAGAAGGCCCCCCATTTGCTATAGCTTTTTCCTTGGGAAATGGCTTCCTCTCGATTTGGATGATAATACTCTGTCCAATCCCAACGCTTGGCTGGAATTTCTGAAATAGACTTTTTACCCTGCACCAAATTCTCCCAAAACTCATCCAATGTGTTAGCTTGAGCAAAGCGCCCACTCATGCCAATAATCGCTATTTTACCGGGGGACGCAGGCTTTGACGCCGTCATTTGCGAATGAGCAGATGACGCAAATGCTCTCGCTTTTCTTGGGTTTCGTTTCCCTTCGATTTTCGGCAATGGAGAAAACTCAACATGATCTTCCGTTCGATTTGGCTCCTGCTTGTGATCATCCAATCCTGTGAGTGAAATCAGTGCTTCCCTTTGTGTCTCTAGTAAATGCTCGACTAAGTCATCTACTGTCTGATATTCAAAAAACAATGTACCGCTGATCGTTTCCCCGAAAATTTTCCGAAATTGATTGATCAGTTGTACAGATAAAATGGAATCCATCCCATATGCCTCTAAAGACTCTGAAGTATCCATTCGGTTACTCGGCATTTTCAGCGTTTCAGCAATCAACTGTTTGATGTATTCCATACTTTTTCCGCGCAGGACTTCCTCGATTGCCTTTCCTTCAGGAGCGGAAGGTATGTTCACTCTCTTTGGTTTTGGTTGTTCCGCATTTATGCTCGTTGCAGGTTTAGGCTGTTGTTTTTGCTGTTGGCGAATCACGCCGTCGCTTTCGGTAACAATAATCTGCTGCCCCATCACGCGCGCCTCTTCTGTTGGGAAAAAGACCGACTGAAATCCTTCTTCCTCCAATACTCTCTGCCACTTTGACGAAGATAGCCCAGGGCAGCCTGAAAGGCGCAGCTCTGGGTCTTCGTACAGCCACCATCCCTCCAACAAACCAAAGGTAAGATGGAGGAAGATGGTGTTTTTACTCATTTCATTCAGCAGTAGCAAGCCGTTCTTCTTTAAAACAGCTTTCGCGTTACGCAGCGTTTGGCGAATATTTTTGGTGGCGTGCAGGACATTGGCTGCAATGACAATATCATACCCGCCTAGATCAATTCCTTGTCCCGTCACCGACTCTTCTACGTTAAAAATCTGATAGGTCAAATAAGGATTGCTTGGGCCATATTCTTTTTCTGCATGCATGAAAAAGGCTTTGGAGAGGTCTGTGTAGCAATATTCCTGGATATGCTCTTCATACACCTTTAGTTTTTGGAAAACGACGGCACTTGTTCCTCCCGTACCTGCACCAATCTCGAGAATGCGAATGCGGGCCGCAGAATCTTGGTTCAACCGTTCCTCAACAAAAGCAACCACTGTATCAGCGAGAACTTCATTGAAGTAGTCGGAAACCGTGTTATTTTTGTATACCTTCTCGACTAATTCCATCGACGAATTGGGAAAGATGACTTCTGTGGCCCGCACTTTTCCAGTGAGAATTTGCGGTAAAGCACGCAGGGTTGCCTCGACTAGCTTGACTTGCGCATTCGTATCCGAATTTTTTAGCCAGACTTCTTTTTCTTGCTCCCATTCTTGCCAGACAGCCGTACTGGAAATGGGAGCAGTATCGATCACGGTAGATGTTGCACTATCGTAAACGAGATAATCATTCCGAGCCAAAACAGAAGCCGTTTCTTCGAGCCACATGTCATATAAGTCAAGCAGACCGCTTTTTCTTTTGAGATCGCTGAGCGCTTGATTCTTTTCCGTAAAGCAGCCAAGCGACTGCATTTGACCCCATAGTAACTTTAAGAGAAGCTCGTCCATTTTGTTCATTCTAGGCACTCCTTCGGCTTACACGTATAGAACCGGTTTGTCCTGTTCTCTTTCTGATTGAGATTTCAGGGTGGTATTGACTAGAAATTCAGTGATGTGCTTAAGCGTTGGGTAGTCCATCATCACAGCAGGTGTCAGTTCAAGCTTGTACTTCTGATTGATTTTGGTAGAAAATTCGGTGAGCTTGACTGGATCGAAACCGTACTCCTTCCATTCAATATCCGTATCAATTTCTTCACTCTCTACCTTCAGGATTAGAGAGGCGAGTTGAATGATCGTAGCTAGTACGTTATCAAACAAGCTGTTCCTGTCCGTATTTGTTTCTGATGCAAAATAGGCTGCTGTGGGCATTTCTTTTACTTTTAACTTGTTTTTAATGCTTGCCATGCTGGAGGAAATTTTGGTTGAAACGACTGTAACAGATTCGCTTGTATGGATTCCTTCCATATCGAGTGGCTTGGTTGTTTTCATCAACGCCAATTGATTCATCGGACCTGATAGCAAAGCTTCCAATGCCTCCATCCCTTCTGAAGGTTCAATCGAGCCAATGCCGATCTGTTCCATTCGTTCCTGATAGCCCTTGGACGCAACGATTCCAACACTGCCCCAGTATCCCCAGTTCATTACTTTTACCGCACACGTCCATTCCTCGGCAAGCTGATGGGCGAAAGCATCTTTAAAGGCGCAGCCTGAAGCATAATTGCTTTGTCCAGGCGATTTGGTAAACGAGTTAATCGAGGAGAAAAACAGGACAAAATCCAATGGCTCCTCGCCAAATACTTGACTCATCCGCACACTTACCTCTACTTTTGGTACCAGTCCGGCTCGGAAGGCTGTCTCGTCCATATTCGCCAGACTTCTATCAAGGAGAACAATAGCGGAATGAATCACTCCGTTAATCTTGCCAAATCGTTTCTTGCTCTCTTCGTAAGCAGCTTGCAGCGACTCGCGATCCGTAGCATCGGCTTCGAAATAGAGCGGTGCAGGTCCTAGGGCAGCAAGTTGATTTATTTTGTTCTGAATCGACTCATCTTTCTTGCGGCGACCGATCCAAATGATTTGTGCTTGATAGGTGCGGATCATGTATTCGCTCCACGCTTGTCCAATACCACCCGCGCCTCCAATCACAACATAGACTCCATGCTGTTTGTAGACGGTTTGGTTAATGGAAGGACTCTGCACGGGCATTAGCTGCTGGCGAAACCACGCATGTCCACGATATGCCCAAGCGTTTCCATGAGCGTCGGAAGGTAAAGCAAAAATATCGCGTAGCGGCCAATCGGCATGCGCGTCCAAATCGACGAGTCTTACCTTCCAGTTCGGATATTCCTTCGCCATCGATCCGATCAACCCGTGGATGCTGGCATGCGTTGGATGAACCGTATCTTTTTTGTAGATAGCCTGCGCCTGAACAGTAATGATCGTCCAGCCCAAGTCTCTCGTCTGATACTCCAACGCAAGTAAAGCCTTGATCAAGCGGAAAACTTGAATAACGCCCCGCTCCTGCCCAATCATCAAAGACTCCTCTTTTACCGATTCCACTGGGCTGTTGGGAGCCACCCACATGAGATGATCGATCACACCCCGCTCTTGCAGTTTACTTGCGATAGCCTCAATAGAGTCATCTGACTGAAGCGGTAAAACAGTAGCTTGAGGGTAATGACGTTGAAGGAGACTTCTGTCCTTTTCTTCGGCGCAAACGATGACTACTTGATCACTTGTTGCTGGAATGACTTCCCCTTTTTCTACAGACACGGCGTTCCATACTGGCGTGAGCATCGTGGTTCCCATCAGCGGTGGAGTGGAAGTCACTATTTCCTGAGTCTCTCTCACCGTCGCACCCCGTTTTTCACTTCCAACTGCAAAACCTTTTATCCTCACGCCAATTCTGCCTGACTCATCACATATATCGATATCTATTTTCTTGTTCTCCGATTCATCACTGGATCGAATAAGAGCATACATGACAGCAGGATGATTTTCGAAGATCTCCAGCTCTTCAAGGGTAAACGTACCATTTGGTTGGATGGAGCTGGTGTTGTCAGATGATGTAGACTCCGTGATGAGATAACGAGATGACTGCAACAGAGACTCCAACTGGCTAGGATGGAGAACGAATTGTCCTGCTGGCTCCATGGCAATCGAAGGCAAGGAGAGTTTTACCAATACTTGTCCTCGTGTCCTGTATACTTGGTCAATCCCTTGAAACAGCTCGTAGCATTTTTGGGCAGTAAGCACCTCACTGCTCTCGGCTTGCAAGGCAGGTATATCCAACATGGGTGCTTCAACGAGCGAAGTGAATTCGACCATACCTTGGCTGTGTACCACAGACCTGGTCTCCTCTTCTTTCGATTCGCTGTAGATTGCATAAGCAAGCACTCCAGTGTCCTCTGGATAGATACCCAGGTGTACCTGAACCAGATCATCGCCCACCAATAGCGGAACATCTGTAGCAACATGAGTCATTCGGATTCCAGATAAAGTCCCCTCTCGATCTCCTGCTGCCTGTTTCACTGCCGCCCGTGCCATTTCCAGATAAGCAGTGAGTGGAAAGAGGCGCTGCCCGTTTCCAAGATGATCTGCCAGGAATGACTCCTGCCCTGTAAAGCTGGAACTGTATCTCAGCTCATAGAGGTCAGAAGTGTTCTTATGAAGCAATGGATGGAGGATATCCCCGCTAACGGAAGAAGCTTTATTCCTACTTGTTGCCATTGGTTTTTGAACGTCTATCCAATAACGCTCCCTGGCAAAAGGATAGGTAGGCAAACTGACGCGGCGCGGAATATCTTCGCTATATAGCTTATTCCAGTCAAAAGAGACGCCCTTAACCCAAAGATTCAGCAGTTTAGCGTATTTCCCCTTGGCAATCCATGTCTCCACTGTTTGCTTCATATCCTCATCAGCAAAAAGAGCTACCGTGTCATGATTGCGCTTCACTCGCCCACGATACAGCTCGGCAATGTTCTCTGCGCCTTCTGCAAACTGCGTTAGTTTTTCCGCAAGCTCACCCACTGATCGGACGATAACAGCCAAGCGTTCTTCCAGCGCTTCCCGCCCTACTTGAAGCGTAAAAGCGACGTCAGTCAATTGGGCATCGGTGAATGCTTCTTCTTTGATCGCCTTCAATAATCGATTCACTTGAGCGAACAGTCTCTCTTCGTTCTTCGCTGAGAGAACGATCATGTTTGGTTGCTGTGGCTGAATGCTACTCTCGGGCTGTCTATCTTTTTCGAGGTACTCTTCGATGACAATATGGACATTAGCTCCTCCCGCCCCAAAAGACGATAGCCCAGCGATTCTCGGATACTCCTTGGTTACTCCGTTGATCTCCATGATGGGTCGCTTCCATTCAGCCAGCTGTTGCTGAACCATAAATGGCGTTTGACTGAAATCAATGTTTGGATTCATTACCTCAGCGTGCAGGGATGGTGCTATTTGACCGTACTTCATCTGAAGCAATATTTTGGTCAATCCTGCAATTCCTGCCGCGCTCTCCGTATGCCCAATGTTCGACTTGGCCGAGCCGATGGCGCAGAATTGCTTGTCTTTCGTGTATTGTCCAAATGCGCGAGTCAGTCCCGCAATCTCGATTGGATCTCCCAGAGCGGTCCCTGTACCGTGCGCTTCGATATAGCTGACGGCACGAGCATCTACTCCTGCCCGCTGCAATGCGTCGTGGATTACCTGCGACTGCGCGATTGGGTTTGGAACCGTATATCCATTTGTTTTGCCGCCTGCATTGAGCATGCTTCCCTTGATTACGCCGTATATGTGGTCACCGTCGGCAATCGCCTTTTGCAGAGGCTTCAATATGATAGCTCCCACACCTTCTCCATCTACGAAGCCATCCGCTTGGTCGCCAAACGACTTGCAGCAGTCACCAGCAGATAGCATAGTCGCTCCAGACAGTCGAATATAGTGGAACGGATCGACAATTAAATTGACCCCGCCTGCGATGGCACATTCACTTGTTCCGCTATACAGGCTTTCCAAGGCTAAATGGATCGCCGTCAAAGAAGAGGAGCATGCCGTATCCACTGCTAGACTTGGTCCTTGGAAATTGAACAAGTAGGAAAGGCGATTGGCAATCGACCAGTAGCTCGTTCCTGCTGGGTAATTTCCATTCATGACACCAACAAACACACCAATTTTTCTGCTTTCTCCTAATGTCGCAGGAGTATAACCCGCATCCTCCATACATGCGTATGCCGTTTCTAAAAATAAGCGCTCCTGAGGGTCCATTTGCTCCGCTTCGTTAGGCGAAATTTGGAAAAATAGCGGGTCGAATTTATCCATATCCTCGATGAAACCGCCCCATTTGGTGTACATGTATCCTCTTTTTCCTTTTTCTTCGCTGAAATATTCTTGCCAGTTCCAACGATCCTCCGGTACTTCCGTGATACAATTCTTCCCTTCTTTCAGGCGAGACCAAAACTCCCAGACATCTTCCGCTTGCGGATAACGACCTGAAAGACCAATGATCGCCACATCCTGTCTGGACGGCGCTGCTGGTTTTTCCGGTTGCGTATCAAGAGCTTGCAGGAAACGGCGAGACTTTGCCTTTCGAAATGCCGAGCCAGCTTGCTCTCTGGTTGGCTTTGCAGTAGCTGCTGAGTTGGTTACTTGCTTTTGAACAGGCTGCTGTTCATCTATTCCTACTAGAGCAAGTAGTTCATCCTTTTGTGTTGTCATGAAATGCTCGACCAGCGCATCAATCGTTTGATATTCAAAAAAGAGGGTCGTGCTGATCTGATGCAATTTTTTCCGTAAGACATTCGTCATTTGCACAATCATAATCGAATCAATGCCATACTCCTCCAGGGCGGCAGAAGAGTCGATCTGGTCAAATGGAATTTTCAGTGTTTCTCCGACCAATTGCTTGAAATAGGCGATGCTTTTCTCATGAAGCATATCCTCCGTGCTTGTTCCTCTGTCTGTAGCTGGAGGACTTGGCTGAGTAGAAGCTGAGGTCCCCATTGATTTCTGCTGTTGTTTGGACTTGCGGACAACGCCGTCACTTTCAGCAATTATCAACTGTGGATAGGAATCAACTCGATAGCCCTCATCTTTCAACACTTTCTGCCAACCTTCCAGAGGCAATGAAAGTTCTAGTAGAAGCAGACCATTCCTTTTTAAGAGATACTTGCAGGTACGCATGGCTTGGCGAATATGCTGAGCTTTGTGCAGATTATCAGCTGTGATAATCAAGTCGTATGCACCAGCGTTCATTCCTTGTTCACCTAACGCCGCTTCTGGATCAAAAACTTGGAAGCTCATATGCTCTTGATAGGCATGTAATTTTTGTAAAATCAAAGAACTGGTAGATTTTGTACCTGCTCCGATCTCGAGAATCCGAATTCTTGCAAATTGCTCCTGCTTCAACCGCTCCTCGATAAAGGCAGCCGCTACATCAGCAAGCCCTTCATTTTCATGGGCAGACAGCTGTAGCATGGATGGATAACGTTCAGGGTGAACATCCACCCATTCTTCTACCTTCATCCCTTCAATGACAATAGGCTTCGTTATCTTCATAAAAGCAATTTGATTCATGGCTCCTGCGAGAAGTGTCTCTACAGCTTGCATAGCTTCTGGAGGCTGAATAAGGCCAATGCCGATTTGCTCCAAACGCCGATAGATTTCTACCATCTCTTGATGAGACTCTTCCACTTGCCCACTGCTCCAATATCCCCAATTGATCAGTTTCACCGCACATGGCCATGCTTGGGTCAATTGATGAGCATATGCATCCTTAAAGGTACATCCGGCAGCGTAGTTGCTTTGCTTCGGAGCTTTCGTAACTGCCATGAGTGAAGAGAAGAATAATACGAAATCCAAAGGCTCCTTCTCAAACACCAACGCGATGTTCACACTCACATCAACCTTAGATGAAAGCACTGCTCGGAAACCTTCCTCTTGCATAGTCTCCAAGCTTTCCTCAACCAAGACCATGGCAGAATGAACAACTCCGTCAATCCGTCTATACGTTTGCTTTATTTGTTCATAAGCTTGTTGCAAAGCGTTCTGCTGCGTTGCATCCGCTGTTATATAGTCTGGTGCTGGTCCAAAAGCGGCAAGTCTATCCATCTTCGCTTGAATCTCTTCATTTTTTTGACGACGACCCATCCATATGA
Source organism: Brevibacillus sp. HB1.1 (assembly GCF_013332445.1). Lineage (NCBI taxonomy): Bacteria > Bacillati > Bacillota > Bacilli > Caryophanales > Paenibacillaceae > Brevibacillus > Brevibacillus sp. HB1.1. The sequence goes on from NZ_JABMIV010000001.1 coordinate 905,414, forward strand.
TCTGGGCTTGATAGGTACGAATCATATACTCGGTCCATGCTTCGCCGATGCCACCAGCACCGCCAATCACCAAATAAATGCCACCCTGCCTCAACCGTGTCTGATCGATCGGAGGATGGTCGATGGTAAGCAACTGTTGGCGATACCATTCTCCTTGACGATACACCCACGGACGACCCTGACGATCTCTTGGCAGCCGCAACATATCATCCAACGGCCATTCAGATTCGGCCTCTACATCCATGAGTCGAATCTTCCAGTTTGGATATTCCTTCGCCATCGAACCAATTAACCCGTGAATACTGGCGTGGCAAGGATTCACAACATCTGTATTTCGAATGGGCTGGGATTGAACCGTGATGACGCTCCACCCCAACTCCTTACTTCCGTATCCCAAGCGAAGCAAGGCTTTAATCGTTCGGAAGCATAGAATCACTCCCTGATCTTGCCCCGCGATTAATCGATGATCCGCCAAGGAATCTATCGCATCAAAAGGAGCGATCCACACCATATGATCAATGGAACCAAGCTCTTCTAGTCGGTGTACGATTTCCTCAATCGTATTCTCAGCCTTAATGGACAACACTTTTGCTCGTGGATAGTATGGTTGAATCGCGCTCCCATTCTCTTCATTTCCCCCTACAATGACAACCTGTTCATCAGCAGTAGGGAAAAGCTGCCCCTTCTCAACGGGAGTCACATCCCACACAGCGGACAGCATGAGATTCCCCACCGGAGGCTCCAGTGAGGGTACGGAAGAAGCGCTGCTCGAAGCAACGTGATTCGCTGGCTTCCCGACCTCCAGCACTCGCATGGAATATCCCTTTATTCGTACACAAACGGTTCCTTGGTCATCGCACAAATCAATATCTAGCTTCTGTACCTTGTCATCTGCGCTGCTGTTAGCACTGTAACGAACGTACGCCCACATTGAGGATGTGCACTTGTTGTGAATGTCAACTTCCTCCATGGCAAAAGGCAAGGAGGGCTTGCGACTGGAGTCGCCATCCGCTGATGGGGTATCTTCCCCACCCATCATTAGCCCGATAGATGCCTGCAAGGCAGAATCCATTAAGCTTGGATGCAGGACAAAAGGGTTCTCCATTTCGGAGACGGAGGCAGGCAAGGTTAGCTTGGCTAATACTTTGCCCTCCCCTACATACAAGGTATCAATTCCTTGATGTGCCGAACCATAATCCATTCCTATTGATTGAAAAATGCTGTAGCATAGTTCGGATGAAAACTCACGTTGGCCGCATTCTGCTTGTATGGATGGCAGATTCAAGGCATGCTTCTCAGCAACAGAATGAAGCATGACGCTCCCCAGACTGTGCACGACTGGTTCTGCATCCATAGCCTCCGACTCGCTATAGATTTCAAAACGAATTTCACCATTCTCTTCGGGAACAAGACCGATATGGATCTGTGCAGGTTGGTCCCCCACAACAATTGGCCGTGTCCAAACCACGTTTTTGAGTTGAATCTGGGCTGGTTCTTCGGTCAAGGCAGCCGTTGCTTGCTCTGCTGCTGCTCTCGCCATCTCCAGATAGGCAACTCCCGGCAAGATTCTCTGATTCTTCACGACATGATCCGATAGGAAAAACTCCTGACCTGTAAAAGTGGAGCTAAACCTCTGTTCAGAAAAATCAGAAGTATTCCGTTGCAACAGTGGATGAATCGCAGGTTCGCTCGTGAATGGAGCTGCTGTCTTGCCGCTTACAGATTTCATTTTGCTCTCTGGAATCCAATAACGATTCTTCGCAAATGGGTACGTCGGCAAGGGAACACGTCTCGGTTTGTTATTCAAATAAAGCTGTTCCCAATCCACTTCATAGCCTGTCACCCAACATTCAGCCATTTTTCTGATGCTGCCTTCTGCAATCCAGCTTTGGAATCCGGTTGACTCGTTGTTAGGCTTCAAGCTCCCTTCCCAACAAGTATCGATCGTATTCTCGCCTCTCGAATAAGCTTCCAATTTTCCGATCAGCTCAGGTATATCCTCGACGACAAAGGCTACTCGTTCCCTCATCCCTTCTCGTCCAACTTGCAAAGTATACGCCACATTTTCCAGATCGATTTGCGCTGCTGGATCAGTAAAATACTGACCTTCTCCCTCTATATCGTCTCGATGGTTATCTAGGAGAGAAGCGATGACGGAAGCAATGGAGCTGCTTTGATCGAACTCCTTGATATCTAGCTGAATATGCAGCTCCTCTTGCAGTTTTTGCGTTAGCTGTGTGATTTGAACGAGGTCTACTCCGTATTCATGCCACTCTTGTTCCATCTCAATGCTGTTTTCTCCCACGTGAATAATACTGGATAAAATCCCGCGAAGCTTCTTCTCCAGCATTTCTTGAAGCTGATTTCGCTTCTCTTCCGTGCGTAGTTGAGGGTGATTGTCTGATGATGCCCCTTTTAGAAACTCCGCTACTTTTTGCGCATAGGCTTGCAAGCGTTGCTTATTCTTGGCAGATAGCGGAATCATCACTGGGTGATTTTTATGACCAATGGCTTGCGCTTTCGGCTTTGTTTCAGCTGGAATGTATTCTTCCAAAATAATATGGGCATTAGACCCCGAAGCTCCAAACGAACTTACCCCTGCTCGTCTCGGAACGGTGACTTTTTGACCGTTTTTCATGCTCTCCGATTTCCATTCTTCTGTCCGTTGCTGTACATAAAAAGGAGATTGCGCAAAATCAATAAACGGATTCACTTCCTTGGCATGTAAGGAAGCTACGAGCGTTTTATGGTGGAGCTGAAGAACAGCTTTTTGCAGACCGCTGATACCCGCAGCAGATTCTGCATGTCCGATATTCGATTTCACCGAGCCAATAGCGCAAAACTGCTGATCCTCTGTATATTGACGAAACGCTTTCACCAATCCTTGAATTTCAATCGGATCGCCTAAAGAAGTTCCGGTCCCGTGCGCTTCCACATACCGAATCGTTCGCGCGTCCACACCGCTCTTTTCCAGGCATGCTGTAATCACTTCTGCTTGAGCAACAGGGCTTGGTACGGAAGGCCCGCTCACCGATCCGACGTGATTCACACTACTTCCTTTTACCACGGCATAAATATGATCTCCATCCTCAATCGCTTGGCGCAATGGCTTTAACACGACGGTACCGACGCCTTCTCCAGAAACATACCCATCGCCATCCTTGCCAAAGGTATGACAATAGCCATCACTAGCGTGCATATCCATCATGCCATAGGACAAGTATTTTCCAGGATGCAAGGATAAATTGACGCCACCCGCCAATGCTACCTCACATTCTCCGCGCTTGATGCTCTCCAGCGCCAAATGAACAGCCGTCAGCGAGGAGGAGCATACGGTGTCAATCGCCATGCTCGGACCATGAAAATTGCAGAAATAAGAAACGCGATTGGCAATCGGTGCATAGTTCAGGGATAACGGGAACATTTCTCCCCGAGACATCGCTTCCGCTCCGATTAGGGAATAATCCTTGTGCATCACGCCAACAAAGACACCAACCTGCCGCCTGTTACTGCTCCCCCGAGGCGGAACAATCGTCTTCGGCGTATAACCCGCGTCTTCCATCGCTTCCCAGCATGTTTCCAAAAACAAACGCTCTTGGGGGTCCATCGTTTCTGCTTCCCGCGGGGATATTCTGAAAAATGGAGAATCAAAGCAATCATGGTCTTCAATAAACCCTCCCCATTTGGACATCTGCTTTCCAGAAGGGGATTTGAGTTCTCCAAACTGCTGCCAATCCCAGCGAGATTTCGGGACTTCTTTGATGCAGTCTTTGCCCTCTTTTAAATTCATCCAGAATTCATGGAGATTTCTGGCCTCTGGATAACGACCTGCCATCCCGATGATCGCAATTTCTTCATTGGCATTCGCTGTATGATTCTCCGAGGGTGCTGTTGAATGTACGACCGTTGCAGGTTGCGGCAACTCATGGCTACCTTCCTGTTTCATCAAATCAAGCCCGCTGAATACGGAAGCATGATTCTCGGCAAGATAGGCGGCCAACTCAGCGATATTCGTATATTCAAACAATAAAGTAGGAGCCAGCGGCGCTCCTACTTTCGCTTCGACAGCTTTCACGACTTCCAACAAGCCCGGCGAATTAAGCCCCATTTCATAGTAACCAATCTGCGTATCAATCGACGCGGCTGGAACTTGTAATCGATCTGCCAGCAGTTGTTGCAAAAAAGTTTGTGCTTTACTCACGAAGGCAGACTGTGGCTCATTCGATTCATGAAGGGGTTCTTTGATATCCCCTCGAAGCTGAGGTACTTCTTTTTTATTGGGATTGATTAGACCAGGATCACGAACTAACTTGCCCGCAAAATTTTGCAAATGCGCAATTTTTTTGCCTGATCGATCAAAGAACTCCATCGTCAAATACATCAGTTCATTTTTTCGCTGGATGGATGACGTTTGTACTCTGGCAAAGCAATGTTGCTGTAAAAGAGCTGTGGCCCGAAAAGATTCATAAAAAAGCGGCAAAAATAGCCGTTGTTCTTCTTGGATTACCGAGGTGAACAATACCATCGAGCCGATAGCGGACCCATCGATCAACGTCGGGTGAAACATGAACCCTTCCGCACTGGGAAGGGCATGTTTACCGAGAGATATATCCATTACCGCCGCTGAATCTGTTTCATATATCGTTCCTTCTGCCTTCATAAAACCTGTATGCACCAATTCCTGACGACGGCATTGTTCATATACGTCATGCAGATTGACTTTTTTGTTTGCAGCTTGCTCTAGGATGGGAAGATCCAGCGTTTCATCGAACTGCGCAGGAGCACTTTGATGCATATCAGCAGTGACATATAGCTTTTTCTCCGAGTCTAACATGCCGTTGCGCTGTGTCTGACCCTCCATCCGAATCTGCCACTGTCCTGCTTTGCCTTGCGTGCACCAAATGCTCAGCATGACATCATAATCTTGTCCCACCATGATCGGATGATAGATCGTTAGATTACGAAGCTCAAGCTCGCTGTAATCATGACCATTTTCTCGAAACATTTGATACAACAAATCAATATGAGCTAATCCAGGCAACAGTTCCTGACCGTGCGCTTTATGATTTTTGAGGATTGGATGGTTGATCGTTATGAGAAACTGATCATGCACTTTTATCCCTCCACTATTTGTCGCTTCCAGATACTGGTCGTATGGTTTGGTTTCTGGCTCAGATATGTCAGTGTTTTTGTTGAACGACCTGCCTCTTCACGGTAGACGTCAAATCGGTTTAACGTCGGAGGTGCAATCGACTGTCGTTTGTTCGGACGTGAGACTGCCTCCTCCCAGGATTGTAAAACGACGTTTGCGTTGGTCCCCCCATCTGCAAAACAATTCATCGCTGCTATTCTGTGCGAATCGTTCCATTCAGAAAGCTGTCGCTGAAAATAAAAAGGCGTTGACTCCATATGGAAATGGGTCATCGGCTCTTGCCCCGACAGGAACGGAACCAATTGTTGGTTTTTGAGCATCAGCACGACTTTTATCAAACTGGCAATGCCTTCTGCACATAATGGATGACCGATATTGGGCTTGATCGAGCCTAATCCGCAAGCGGCTGTATGAGATGAGCGATAGACAGACTGAATCGCTTTGAGTTCAAGTAAATCTGTCACCTCTGAACCCGAGCCATTCGCTTCTATATAGCTGATTTGTTCCGGATTCACACCAGCTTTAGTCATTGCCAACTGCATAACCTCTTTTTGGGCTTGCATATTCGGGGTGGCAGGACCTGCCGTTCGTCCATCATTGTTGACCGCTACTCCCTTGATGACGGCATGTATTTCATCACCATCTGCAAGTGCTTGCTCCACGGTCTTCAATAAAACCATTCCTACGCCTTCTCCCAATACGAGTCCGCCCGCACGTTTGTCAAAAATATGGAAGGCTGGCTCTTCGCTTAAAATCCCTCTTTGGTGGAACATCCGATGCGCTTCATCACCGCTTAACACGTTAACCCCACCTACGATAGCAGCCTCAATCTCTCCACTCCGAAGGGAATGAATCGCCATATTCATCCCGACCAGCGCCGAAGAGCATGCGGTATCGATGACCATACTCGGACCTCTAAGATCGAAGTACTGGGAAATATTTGTAGCCAAATAGTTTTGTCCTACGGTCATAATTGGGTTCTGTGTTTGATGCAGACGATCTTCACTTGGGCGATGATTACTTCTTGCCCCGATGTAGACGCCTACCGATTTTCCCTTGATGTCCTTCGGTGTGTATCCAGCCTGATGCCAGAGATGAAGACTTTCCTCCAATACCAATAAGGCTTGCGGGTCCATGGCCTTCGCATCTTCTTTTGCTATCAAGAAGAAAGAAGGATCAAAAGCAGTAATGTTGTCCAGAAGTCCTGCATGATAGGAATTTTCATAGCCCCAGCGTTCCTTGGGTACAACACCAATGGCTGAACGGCCCTCCGCTAACAAATTCCAATATTCTTCCACATTACGAGCACCCGGAAAACGGCACGAAAGCCCCACTACTGCAATGTCAGATGGATTTGCCTCCCTATATGGAGTAGCCTGACTACTCAACCTCTGGCTTTTCACAGTCTCACTCTGGACGGGCTGACTCTTCGGATCGTCGTTCCTTTCAGGAGAAGTCAGCGTCTGATCGTCAGTGATGGAAGCGCCGTGATTGCTAGACAGCCATTCTGCAAGCGTTTCTATAGTGGGATATTCATATAAAATCGTCGGGTCCAAGTCCTTGCCTAACCATTTACTGATCTCATTCATGACTTGAGCCAGTAACACTGAATCGATCCCATAGTCTGGAAACTCTTTATCTATCTCCAATCTGGCAGGATCTATTTTCAGTTCCTTCGCAAACAGGTCAATCAGTCTTGTTTGTGCTGTCTTCACAAGATCCACTACGCTTTGCGTCGGCTTGCCTGCTGTTGGACGACGAGAAGACAGGCTCGCAGCAGAAGCTTCTTGCTTTTTGTGTCGCATCAACTGATGAGGTTCCCACAGCTCTTGGTTAATGACTGCCGGGAAAACAACGGGACCCATCTTTTTCAATAGAATATGATCCAACAATCGCAGTCCTTGCTCGTCAGTGATGTGTACCAGACCTGTTTGTTGATACGCTCTGGTCGCAACGGCACCGATTCCCGTTTCCTTCCAACTCGGCCACTGAACGCTCATGATCGGGCAAGAATCTGCATGTGCCTCTGCAAAATAATCCATATAGGCATTGGCTAACGCATAATCACTCTGGCCCGCAGCCAGGGATGGAATGATTGTCGAAACAGATGAAAAGAGAACGAAGAACTGTAGAGGCTCGTCCTTGCAGTTATGGAAAATCGTATGCAGCCCAGCCACTTTCGGTTGTAATACCTGCTGAATTCCCTCCGTCGATTTCCGAATAAACGCAGGATTTTGATCATCGCTAAAACCAGCGCAATGAATCAACCCGCCAATCGGACCCATCGTCTGTTTCAAATCCTGCAAATGCTGTTGCCAAGCCTCTTCATCGGTTAAAGATACAGATAAGACTCGAACCTGCACGCCTTGCGCTTCCAAAGCTTGTATCGCCTGAATTTTCTTTGCTACAGAATTGCTTTGCTGCTGATAGGCTCCCCATTGCTCGCGTGGCGGCAGACTTTCTCGCCCTGTGAGCACCAGTTTTTTGACACCATAACGCTCTACAAAATGCTTGGCACATAAATATCCAAGCCCTCGTGTACCTCCTGTGATCAATAAAACATGGTTCTCTGGGAAAACAAGCGCTGACTCCTGACTTTCCGCTACCATCTCTTCCTGCAGATAAGCGCTATAACGCTCACCTGATCGATAGCAAACCTCTGTTTCCTGATCATCGATGAGAAACTCTGCTACAATCTGTTGCGCCAGTTCTTCTCCATCAGCCAATGGATCTAAATCCACATGGCGTGATTGCAGATGCTTATATTCACTTTGCAGCATGCGGTACAAACCAACACGTGAGGCACCTGCCAAATTGACCGAGTCATTCTGGAAAGACTCCAAGCCTTTTGTCACACCCAATAACTTCAAGCCTTCCTTATGACCATTCTCAATGAGTTGTTGCAGCCACGGAATCCAAGCCAGCGTATCGGTCTGCTGCTGATGTCCACAACCGATCAAATCTACGATGCCATCATAGTTTTTCCACTCCATCTCATCCTGATGGAATCGTGATTCGAGCTCGTTCAGCTCCATGATTTCACTCTTAGCGAAATGGTTGGACAGTTGAATCGCCAAATGCTTCGTTTCATCCGTTGTGAAAATACCTATCGTCCGATGAGCTACCTTGGTTGGCATAACTGGGCAAGCCTTCCATTGCTTTTTCACGATGCGCATGTCAGAGTCAACGGGATGTTGCTCATATGTGGATAGGGATGTTGCACCTGTAAATGACGTATATCCACCAGGCACCCAATAAGCTTCTCTGCTAAAGGGATAGGTTGGAAGACTAATCCGGCGAGGCTTTCTCTCACCATACAAGCTGCTCCAGTCCAAGTTCAGCCCTTTCACCCAAACGTCCAGCAATTTTCCGTATTTGCCTTTGTTCATCCAGGAATCAATCATTTGCGGCATATCATCATCTGCTGCAAAGATTGCCAAGGTCTCTTTATGACGTTTTACCTGTCCGTGGTACAGGTCTTCAATGTCCTTCTGTCTTCCTATGAATTGCTTTAATTTCTCTTCAACTTCCATCATTGAGCCCGCGATCACAGCCAAACGTTCTTCCATCGCTTCTCGTCCCACTTGAAGGGTATATGCCATTTCAGCTAAATTCGCATCAGACAATCCCTGTTCCGCAATGGCTCCGAGCAGTCGTTGTACCCGTTGATGAAGCTGTTCTTCATTTTTGGCCGATAAGAGAATCAAAGCAGGATTTTGCGGACTTGTCCGTACCGTAGGCTGCTCTTGCATTTTGGGAAGATATTCTTCAATCACCACATGAGCATTCGATCCTCCCGCACCAAAACTGCTCACACCAGCACGTCGTGGAACTTCCCGTCCGTCAATGACAGGGCGTTTCCACTCCGCCAGCTCTTGCTGAACAACAAACGGCGTCAAGCTGAAATCTATATTCGGATTGAGTACTTCGGCATGCAGGGATGGTGCTAATTGTCCATGCTTGAGCTGCAACAAGACCTTTGTCACCCCAGCAATGCCCGCTGCACTCTCGCAATGCCCGATGTTGGACTTCGCTGATCCAATAGCACAAAACTGTTTGTCATTTGTATACGTTTCGAAAGCCTTCGTTAAGCCCGTAATTTCAATGGGATCGCCTAAAGAGGTTCCCGTACCATGTGCTTCCAGATAGCTGATCGTCCGAGGATCGATTCCGGCTTTTTGGAAAGCACGTCCAATAACCCGAGCTTGGGCATTCGGGCTAGGTACATTGTATCCATTCGTTTTTCCTCCATGGTTAACCGCTGTTCCTTTTATCACACCATAAATTTGATCTCCATCGGCAATCGCTTTCGCCAGAGGTTTGAGCAGGACTGCTCCCACACCCTCGCCAGGTACATACCCGTCACCGCCGATACCAAAGCTTTCGCATCGTCCCTTGCTCGATGCAAATTTTCCCTGCCCAAGCATCAAGTATTTATTCGGGTGAATGGAAACATTGACTCCACCTGCAATAGCAGCCTCACATTCCCCTTGCTGTAGACTTTGGCAAGCCAAATGAATGGTTGTCAGGGAAGAGGAACACATCGTATCTACCGCCATGCTAGGTCCATGGAAGTTGCAGAAATAAGAAACCCGATTCGCAATGGAGGCTGGACTTCCTGCCAGTGCCATCGGTCTGCCGAGCATCGTTTCCTGGGCTCCGTAGAGCTGGTATTCTTCGTACATGACTCCGACATAAACCCCAACATTACCGCCTAGACCCATGCCAGGTGTTGAGCCGAGAGATTCACGAGTATACCCGGCATCCTCTAACGTTTCATAGACGCATTCCAAGAACAAGCGCTCTTGCGGGTCCATGATCTCAGCCTCTCTTGGTGTGATATTGAAAAATAACGGGTCAAATTGATCTACACCGTCCAGGAAGCCTCCCCACTTGCTGTAGGTTTTTCCTTGCTTTTTCTTATCTGTATCAAAAAACAGGCTGTGATCCCAACGCTCTTCAGGAATTTCTGTGACACAATCGTTGCCATCACGCAGGTTACGCCAGAACTCATTCATGTTTCCAGCTTTCGGATAACGACCGGAGACCCCAATAATCGCAATGTCTAAGGCGTCGTTTACTTGTTTGGTTGCTCTCGTCGTTTCTATCAATGCGTTGCCTCTGCTCCTGCGGTTGTTAATGATCGGTTTTGCCGTTGCCGCAACCATCGCTGGTGCAACGCTCGATTTTTTAACAGGGGATACCGTTGGTGCTTCTTTCTCGTCCATACCAAAGATGCTCATCATTTGCTCTCGATACGATGCCAGGAAGTATTTCGCAATTTCTTCGATGGTTTGATATTCGAAAAATAATGTTTTCGACAGCGAACCAAACGTTTTTTCTAGTTCATTGGTTAATTGCATGACCATAATCGAGTCAATTCCGTACTTTTCCAACAAGGCGTCTGCTTCGATGCGGTCAATTGGCAGCTTGATGACGGAAGAGACCAGCTTTTTGAAATAATAAATCGCTTTTTCCTTTGGCAAATGTTGACTTGTTGGTTGTATGACGGTAGAAGCTTTGACTTCTTGTTCTGTTGTCTTCGGTCTTCCCACCACTGCTGCGTGGAGGCGTTGCAGGTCTCCTTCCATTACCATCACCTGATCTTTTCGAGAAGCTACGGCTTCATAAAATGCACGAATACCCGTCGCGGTCTGCAAAGCGATCATTCCAACCCTTTGTTTCACCATCTCCGCAACTGCTTCGTCTACTTGCATCCCGCCCTCTTTCCAGAGCGGCCAGTTGATGGAGACTGTTTGACCTTGACGTTGCTTTGCCTGCACCCGTTCATTCCGATATTTCGCATAGCCATCCATAAAGGCATTCGCGCAAGCATAATCTGCCTGACCAACATTTCCTATACTTCCTGCTATCGAAGAAAAGAGGACGAAGAAATCGAGAGGCTGATCTTTACTTGCCTCATCCAAATTCGTAAGGCCGGCAACTTTTGGGGCTACCACTTGGTTCCATTCTTCTGTCGTTTTCTTGAGGATGAAGTTATCTCGAACGACACCCGCGCTATGGATAATGCCGTGAAGACCTCCGAATTCCTGTTGAATACTTTGGATGAGCTGGACGACTTCCTGTTTGTCCGTCACATCAACTTGACGATAGACAACGCTTGCCCCTGACCTTTGCAAATCATGGAGCATCGCTTGTGTATCTTCACGAAGAGGAGAACGTCCTGTGAGAATTAAGGTTGCCTGTTTCGCTTGATTTGCGATTTCCCTTGCGAAAATCAACCCTAAACCACCTGCACCACCCGTAATCAGATAGGTTCCTTGATCTCTCCATGGAATAGTGACTTCATCATGCAATAGCTTGGTTTCGCACCAGCCCAGTACATAGCGGTTACCCGCTTGATAGCGAATTCGGTCGTCCATAGGATGGCAGGCATTCTCTTGCAGCTTGTTTACGATTACTGCCGCATGTTCACCTGGGTTTATTTCCATGAATTGACCGACTACATTTGGATTCTCCTGCTGAGCTGTTTTCAGCAAGCCAGAAAGTCCGCTTACGTACGATTGCTCCGCTTCGTCGGGAACGACAACCTGTAATAACACTTTGCCAAGTATCTTTTGTTGAAAGATGCTTTGGATTTCCAAAAATACTTGGGAAGCATAGGTCTCGAACTTGTCCGCAATGCCATCCTGTTGGGATTGTAAAGGTATCAAGCGCACTTCGTTCATCTGTGCTGCTATACTTGCGAGCGACGATTCAAAGCCTTCCGCCATCATCACGATATGCTGTGCATAGGTAGGAGTCTCCGTTTCCTGAACACCTGCCTGTTCCTTCCAGCAAGGATGAACCATCAGCATCTCTTGTGCCCCTGTGGTTTCGAAGTCTTCCACTTTGCCGTCCAGCTTACGAGATGAAAATCGCTTCATTCTGACGCAAACATTTCCTTGCTCGTCACATAAATCAATATCCAGCTTCTGCACAGGATCAGAAGCGCTGCTGCCATCACTGTAGCGAATATACACCCACATCTTCGGCGTGCATGGACTGAAGATTTCCAGCTCATCCAGCGCAAATGGTAAGAGTGGCTTTAACGAATCAGGCTGGTGAGAGAAGCTCCTGTCATCTGCCTCCATAAATAAACCAATCGCCGCCTGCAAAGCAGAATCCATCATACTTGGATGCAGCACAAACTGTTCTTCTGTCCCCAAAACAGCGAAAGGCAAAGACAGCTTTGCCAACACCTGCTCCGTGCCCTTATACACTTGCTCAATTCCTTGCAGCGCCGGACCATAATGGATTCCCATTGCTTTATAACCGTCATAGCATTGGCTGCCACTCAAGATGCCAAGGCTGCACGCGGCTTGTAACGTAGCGAGATCAAGCGTTGGCGTCTCGGCAACCGCATGGAATACGGCATTTCCCTGACTGTGCACAATCTCTTCTGCTTCATTTCCTGTATGCTCACTGTAGATTCGATAGCCAATCTCTCCACTGTCTTCCAGTTGAAGACCAATGTGAACATCGACAGGCTGATCATCGACAGCAATCGGCTTGGCCCACACCATATTTTTGAGCGTCAGGCCATTCTGTCCCGCCCTCAAGGCTCCCGCTGATTGATCAATTGCCTCGCGTGCCATTTCGAGATAAGCAACACCCGGTAAGAGCTGCTGTCCATTCACAACATGATCGACCAAGAAAAATTCCTGTCCACGGAACGTAGAACTATACCGTTGTTCCAACAATTCAGACGTGTTTTTCTGGAGCAATGGGTGAAGGAAGAGTGTCCCTTCTGATGCTGCTGCAACTTCGCTCACAAATTGCGTATCCATCTGAGGAATCCAATAACGTTCTCTTGCAAACGGATACGTAGGCATGCTAATGCGACGAGGTTTCTTCTCACCGTAGAGCTTGTGCCATTCAACCACGCCTCCACTTACCCACAGATCAAGCAGCTTGGCGTATTTTCTTTTGCTTATCCAAGCATCGATTGCCTGTTTCAAATCTTCATCCGCTTCGAACACCGCAATCGTCTTTTTGTTGCCTTTCACCTGTCCACGGAATACGTCTGCGACGCCTTCCTGTCCATCTACAAATTGCGTCAGCTTTTCCTGAAGCTCTTGAATGGAGCTGGCCATCACAGCCAGGCGCTCTTCCATGGCTTCTCGTCCAATTTGAAGCGTGTAGGCAATAGCTGCTACATCCAGGTCAGAAATGGACTGATCCTTGATCGCAGCTAACAAACGCTGTGCCTGTTCGTGGAGCTGGCTTTCATTCTTCGCTGACAGGAGAATGATCGCTGGATTCGTGTGACTTACTTGGATAGCTGGACGTTGCTCATATTCTGGAATGAATTCTTCGATGACGATATGAGCATTCGAGCCACCCGCACCAAAGCTGCTCACCCCCGAGCGCCTTGGAATTTCCTGACCGTCAATAACAGGACGTTTCCATTCTGCCAGCTCATGCTGTACGACAAACGGAGTCGTGCTGAAATCAATATTCGGATTTAGCACCTCCGCATGCAAGGATGGTGCTAGTTGTCCATGTTTGAGCTGCAACAGGATTTTCGTTATCCCGGCAATTCCCGCTGCACTCTCACAATGCCCGATATTGGACTTCGCTGATCCGATTGAGCAGAATTGCTTGTCTGTCGTGTACGCTTGAAAGGCTTTTGTCAATCCTGCGATCTCAATTGGATCCCCTAAAGAAGTACCTGTGCCGTGAGCTTCCAAATAACTAATCGTCCGTGGATCAATTCCTGCCTCCTTCAAGGCACGTCCAATTACACTCGCTTGTGCATTCGGATTAGGTACGGTATAACCATTTGTTTTGCCGCCATGGTTAATGGCACTTCCTTTAATCACACCGTAAATTTGATCTCCATCGGCGATTGCTTTCGCCAGGGGTTTAAGTAGTACCGCTCCGACACCCTCACCAGGTACATAGCCGTCACCGCCAAGCCCAAAGCTTTCGCATCGTCCCTTGCTGGAAGCAAATTTCCCCTGTCCGAGCATCAAATATTTATTTGGATGAATCGAAACATTGACACCACCCGCAATCGCAACCTCGCATTCACCTCGCAGCAAGCTTTGGCAAGCAAAATGGATGCCGGTTAGAGACGAGGAACACATGGTGTCTACAGCAACGCTAGGACCATGGAAATGAAAGAAATAAGAAACCCGGTTCGCTACCGATGAGAAGCTTCCGCCAAGGGCCATCGGTCTGCCCATCATGGTTTCTTGTGCACCATACAGTTGATACTCTTCATACATGATGCCTACATAAACACCGACATTACCGCCAAGTCCGAAGCCTTGAGACGAGCCAAGAGATTCGCGAGTATAACCTGCATCCTCTAAGGTTTCATACACACACTCCAGGAATAAACGTTCCTGCGGGTCCATGATTTCTGCTTCCAGAGGCGAGATGTTGAAGAAAAGCGGATCGAATTGGTCAACACCGTCTATGAATCCGCCCCATTTGCTGTAGGTTTTCCCTCGTTTGTTCTTATCCTCATCAAAATACAGGCTGTGGTTCCAGCGCTCTTTGGGGATCTCCGTAATGCAATCCTTGCCATCGCGCAGATTGTTCCAGAACTCTTGTGTATTCCGTGCTTTCGGATAACGTCCAGAAACCCCAATGATCGCAATGTCCAAAGCTCCTTTGGCTGGTTGGGTTTCCTTCTGTGTCGTAATGAACCGCGAGCCTTTGCGACTTCTTCCGCGATGGCTGTTCCTTTGCCTTTTCGATGTGTTTTCTTCTTTTGTCACGGATACTGTTTCTTGGATAACAACGGTTTCCTGCTGTTCCGTAAGACCCAAGATTTCCATGAATTTGTCTCGATAGGTGTCCAAGAAATATCCAATCAATTCTTGAATCGTTTGATATTCAAAAAATAACGTTTTCGGCAGCGAGCCAAAGCTTTTCTCTAATTGGTTGGTTAATTTCATGGATAGAATCGAATCAATTCCGTATGTCTCCATCGCGACATCTTCTTCGATTCGATTCACAGGCAGTTGCAGAACCTCGGCAAATTCCTTTTTAACAAAATGAGTCGCTTTCTCTTTAAGGACATTTGGTTCCACAGTGGTGATCGTTTGTTTTTCATTTGGCTCTACCTTCGTTGGTGTGATCGATACCACTGGCTGCATCTGTTTGATCAGCATCTCTTCAAATTCTTCAAGTAAATAGGATGCAAGCTGTTGTAGCGTCGGACTCTCTACGAATACAGTCGGAATCAGCCCAATGTGGTAGTGCTGATTAAGCTTGTTGGCGAATTCAGTCAGTAGTACCTGATTAAATCCGAGTTCAGACAGCTCCACTTTGACATCGATATCTATGGGTTGAACCTGAAGCAGCTCCGACACGATGTGCATCAAAGCAAGTTCCACTTTTTGCAACAGACTGCTGGTATCCACCGTGACCAACGCTTCGGATCGGACAAGAGCATGCTTCGATTGAGAACTGCTGACTGGTGTTTGCAAAAGCAGTGTTTGCCTGAGCTTAGCCAGATCACCTTCCATCACCATGACCTGAGCTTTTCCGGAGGCTAAGCCTTGGTACATCGCTGCAATACCCGTCGAAGTCTGCATAGCAACTACTCCCATGCTTTGCTTCAACATGTCACCAGCCTCTACGTCTGCCTGCATTCCGCCCTCTTTCCACAATGGCCAATTCATGGACAATGTCTGTCCGTGACGTTGCTGTAATGCAACCAATCCATTGCGATAGTGCGCGAATCTGTCCATAAAGGCGTTGGCGCAAGCATAGTCAGCTTGTCCGATATTTCCCAAGCTGCCTGCCACCGAGGAAAACAGCACCAGAAAATCCAGATCTACATCTTTGCTGGCTTCATCCAGATTGATGAGACCCGTAACCTTCGGACCCAGAACCGATTGGACTTCCTCCCTGTTTTTCTTGAGGATATAGCTGTCACGAAGCACGCCAGCACTATGAATAATGCCATGAAGTCGCCCATAGTCCTGTAGAATCGTGCGGATCAATTCTGCCATTTCCTGTTTCTGCGTCACATCAACTTGGCGGTATTCAACTCTTGCTCCCGATCTTCTCCATGTCTGGAGTTTCCCTTGCTTCTCTTCATCCAATGGGGAACGTCCAGTCAGAATCAGGTTCGCATGTTGGACCTTTTGTACAATTTCGTTGGCAAAAAGATAACCCAGTCCGCCTGCCCCGCCAGTGATGAGATAAACCCCACCGTCTTTCCACGGAATACTCGCCTCTTGTGGAGCATCCAGTTCTACCCACTCTGATACATATCTCTTTCCAGATTGATATCGAATCTGAACATCCAATGGGCGGCGTACATTCTCCTTTATTTTTTCAGCAATCTCGAATTCGCTGTCGCCCGATTCTACCTCCATTACCTGTCCAATCAAGTTGGGATTCTCCAATTTTGCCGTTTTCAGCAACCCAGAGAACGCAGTGAAAAACGGCTGTTCTGCTCGCAAAGGAACGACAAGCTGAACCAATACCTTGCCGCGTACTTTTTGCTTGAAAATCTCTTGAATTTCCTCAAATACCTGCGTCGTATAATCAATAAAACGCTCGGCAATGCCTTTTTGTGAGGATCGCAAAGGAATGCAACGGACTCCATTCAAGTAGGTTTGGAGATTGTTCCAAGAAACGCGATCCGGTTCAACCATCATCACGACTCGCTGTGTATAATCAGGGGCTTCAGCGTTGCTCACAACTGCTTGTTCCTTCCACTCAGGATGAACCAGCAGGGTTCCGAGTCTCCCATTGGAATCCAGCGTCTCTACTTCGCCTTCCAGTACTCGTGCCGAGAAGCCCTGCATACGCACGCAAACCGTTCCTTGGTCGTCACACAAATCAATATCTACTTTCTGAACCTTGTCTCCCGTCCTACTGCCGTCAGCCTGTCGAATCCATACCCACATCCGGGAGGTAGTCTGGCTAAAAATGCTCAGCTTCTCCAGTGCAAAAGGCAGGAGTGGCTTCAGAATCGCTGTATCGCCTGTGCCAAGTAATAATCCGATAGAGGATTGTAAGGCCGAATCCAGCATGCTCGGATGCAAAACGTATTCTCCTTGCGTCTCGGCAACCTTGGAAGGCATGACTAACTTGGCCAATACTTGTCCTTCTCCCACGTACACTTGCTCAATTCCTTGATGGGCTGGTCCATAGACAAGTCCCATTGTTTGAAAGGCTTCATAACACTCACTTGCATGAAGCGTGCGATAGCTGCATTGGGCTTTGATCCCATCGAGATTATGCGTGGGTGCAGCAGTGATTGCTGCAAACACCATACTTCCTTGGCTGTGTATTACCGATTCAGCCTGTTCTCTCTGCGGTTCGCTGTATATTTCATAACGAAGGTCTCCGTTATCCTCAGGATAAATGCCGATGTGCACCTGAACAGGCTTGTCTTCCACCACAATTGGTTGCGCCCAACCTACATTTTTAAGCTCTATCGTGAATTGCTCTTCTTCCAGCACTCCCGCTGCTAGATCCGCAGCAGCTCGAGCCATCTCAAGATAAGCAACCCCAGGCAGGATCTTCTTACCTTTTACAACATGATCCGATAAAAAGAATTCCTGACCATCAAACGTAGAGCTGAATCTTTGCTCACTGAGATCCGAGGTATTTTGATGCAGCAAAGGATGTAAGGAAGCAGTTAGACCAAGCGTACCTTGAGTGATAGTTGACGGTTGTTTCTTTGGTTCTGGCAGCCAGTAATGCTCTCTGGCAAAAGGATACGCTGGCAAGCTAATCCGACGAGGCTTTTCATCGTCATAAAGTTTATTCCAATCAAAATGCAAACCCTTCACCCAGAAATCGAGAAGCTTCGAGAATTTTTTGCGTTGCATCCATTTTTCAATCGCTTCTTGCAATTCCTCATCGCCTGCGAAGATGTCTGCTGTTTCTTTGCCTCGTTTTACCTGACCGCGATAGAGGTCCGTAATACTGTTATCACCTGCAAGAAAGCTACGCAACTTCTCTACCAATTCTGTAAGCGAGCTCGTCATCAGGGCCAGGCGTTCTTCCATTGCCTCACGTCCTACTTGGAGCGTATACGCAATATCAGCCAGATCCACATCTGTAAAGGATTGCTCCTCAATCGACGCTAACAGTCTTTGAGCCTGTTCGACGAGACGCTCCTTATTCTTTGCCGACAGGACGATGATCGCCGGATTTTGCGGACTGATCGTAATCGAAGGCCGTTCCTTGACCTGAGAAATATATTCCTCAATCACGACGTGTGCATTGGACCCTCCTGCACCAAAAGAAGAAATCCCGGCAATTCTCGGGAATTCTCTCCTTTCTCCATCCACTTCCATGATCGGTCGTTTCCATTCAGCCAAGTCCTGCTGAACGACAAAAGGCGTTTTCGAAAAAGGAATATTCGGATTCAACTCTTGCGCATGCAGGCTTGGGACCAGCTGTTGATGCTTCATTTGCAGCAAAATTTTTGCCACTCCTGCTATTCCAGCCGCCGCTTCCAAGTGACCAATATTGGATTTAACGGAACCAATCGCACAATATCCCGTATCCTGCGTATCCTTGCGGAAGGCCTGAATGAGACCCGTAATTTCAATTGGATCACCTAGCTCCGTGCCTGTTCCGTGCGCTTCTATATAGCTTACGGTTTTGGCATGAACGCCTGCCTTATCCAACGCCTGGCGAATCAGCTCTCCTTGAGCAGTTGGATTCGGTACGGTATAGCCATTGGTTTTTCCACCGTGATTCACACTGGTTCCACGAATCAATCCATAGATATGGTCGCCATCTGCCATTGCTTTTGACAGTGGTTTGAGCAGTACTGTACCTACGCCTTCTCCCGGTACAAAACCGTTTCCGCCTTGCCCAAAGCTTTTGCATTGTCCATCTACGGAAAGCATATGCAGCGCTGACAAAAAGACATAGCTGGAAGGATGCAGATATAGGTTGACTCCGCCAGCAATCGCTAGCTCACAATCCCCGTTATACAGATGCTCGCACGCTTCATGAATCGCTGTGAGCGAAGCAGAGCACATCGTATCAATCGGCATACTCGGACCTTGGAGGTTGAGGAAATAGGAAACACGATTCGTCAGTGAGCTAAACGATGTGTGCGGGTAAATCAATTCACCCTGCTTCCATAAATCAGGTCCATACAAGCTGTACCCTGTTTTTGTGATCCCTCCAAACACTCCGACTCGTCGATTGTACTTTTCTGCAAGCAGTTGTCTCGTATAACCTGCGTCCTCCAGCACTTCCCAGCACGACTCCATAAACAACCGTTCCTGCGGATCGAAATGCATCGCTTCCCACGGGGACATATTGAAAAAGAGAGGGTCAAAGTCAGCGAATCCGTCTACAAAGCCGCCCCATTTTCCGTAGCTTTTTCCTTCTGCCACAGCTTTGTCTGGGTCAGGTTCGAAAAAGCCATCCAATGACCAACGTTCCTCTGGAATTTTCGTAATGCAATCCTTTCCGGATTTCAGATTCTCCCAATACTCGTTCAACGATCGCGCTTTTGGATAACGTCCGCTCATGCCGATAATAGCAATCGGCTCCCGCGCTATCTGATTTCCTGATTGCACGGCTACACTGCCAGTCGGTTCATGGTTGGCTGTATCACGTTCGTTATGCGCCCGTGGTGTTGGAGTTCCATGATTGACCGCACCCTGACGATCAAGCCCCGTCCACTTCATGCATTCCTGATGATGATCAGCGACGAGATAATCTGCAAGGGTGTTAAGAGTCTGATATTCATACAGGATCGTCTTGGACAATTCGCTAAAGACATCACCTAGCTTTTTATTCAGCTGGATCACCATAATCGAATCGATTCCGTATGTTTCGAACGGTTCGTCGACAGCGATTTTACCTGCCCCAAGCCTCGTCTCTTGACCGAACATCACTTTTAGCTGATAAAGCGTTTTATCTTTTAACACGCCTGCATCGACCGATAGCTTCGCATCCTGCATCGGTGTCGAATCGAGCTGCGACACGACAGGATTACCTAGCAAGTGTTCCTTGAGTGTTGGCAAATTGCCTTCGATAACCAACATCTGCACAGAGCCAGAAGCCACCCCTTGATACAGTGCCTGAATGCCGCTTGCAGTCGGCATCGCTACCATGCCTCTTGCCTCCATGATCTTCTCTGTCGCTTCATCCACACGCATACCGCCATCTTTCCACAACGGCCAATTGATAGAGAGTGTTTGGCCCTGTCGTTCACCTGCTTTCATCAATCCACGACGATACTTGGCGTATTGATCCATAAAGGCATTGGCAGCAGCATAATCGGCTTGCCCCGCATTCCCGAAGCACCCCACCCCAGAGGAGAAGAGAATAAAGAAATCGAGCGCCATATCCTTGCTTGCCTCATCGAGATGCACAAGTCCAGAAACTTTTGGCGCCAACACTTGTTCCAGTTCATCCGTTGTTTTTCTAATGATGAAACTGTCACGAATGACTCCCGCACCATGAATGATGCCAGTGAGGCTACCAAACTCTTGCTTGATAGATTGGAACAAGTCTTCTACCGCCTGCTTTTGTGTGATATCAGCCTGACGATATTGAATATTGGCTCCTAGTGCTTTCCATTCCTTGCATTTGGCTTTCTTATCTTCATCCAAGGAAGAGCGACCCGTGATAATCACAGTCGCTCCCTTCGTTCGCTCGGCGATTTCCTTGGCAATAATCAAGCCTAATCCGCCTGCACCGCCCGTAATCAGATAAACCCCATCTTCTTTCCATACATGCTCCGCTTGCCCAGAAGATTTCATTTCTGTCCAGCCGCTCACCCAGCGCTTGCCATCCTGATAACGAATGTGCTTACTTTTCTCATCATTGCTGTTTTGTTTCAGCTTCTGGACCAAATCTGCTGGATTGACCTCTGCCATCACTTCAATAAGCTGTCCAATCAGCTTTGGATTCTCCAATTGAGCCGTTTTCAGCAAACCAGAGAGAGCGGAGAAGCATTGCTGTTCCTCTTTGTCAGGTACAACAAGCTGAACTAGAACTTTTCCCTTTGGTTTATTGGCAAGGATTCGCTGGATTTCCGTGAATACCTGAACGGTGTAGGCATGGAACCGTTCTGCGATACTTTCCTGCTGTGCTTGTGGTTGTAAGACCAGGCAGTGCACTCCGTTCATTTCGGATTCGATACGCTCTCTGAATTCCTCTGCCCATTCACAAAGGATCACGAGATGCTCTGCAAAAGCAGGCGAACCAGCTTTTTGGCTGATCTCCTGTTCGTTCCAGCATGTTTGGAGAAGCAGCGTTTCTGGCGTTGGAGTTGCTGAAGAGATTGGCGAAATCTGTACAGAAGCCGATCCCGACTCCGTGCGCACATTCATGTTCGTTTTCGTATCCATCTCGGGAACCCCATAGGACTCCTCCGCAAAAGGATAGGTAGGAAGACTGATGCGACGAGGTTTTGCGTCTTTATACAGGACTTCCCACTCGATATCCAGACCCTTGCTCCACAATTCGGCTGCTTTTTCTCCTTTGCCTTCTGCAAACAGCTTGGAAATCAACTCACGATTCGTCTCATTCTTTTTCAATAGGGAGACTTCATGGTTTGCTTGTTTTACGTTTCCGCTAAAGCTACCTGCAGCTTGTTCCTCTCCACTCAAAAAGTCATCCAGCTTTTGAATGAGTTCCCCTGTATTTTTGACAATAAAAATAGCCCTGCTCTCCATCGCTTCTCTTCCCATTTGGAGAGTATAGGCCAAATCTGCAATATGGACTTGTTCATGATTCCCGCTAAGGAAATCAATGAGTTGCTGGGCATACGCAAGTACTCGATCATCGTTTTTGGCGGATAACGGCACGAAATAAACGTGCTGGTTGTTATCATCGCTTACGCTGACACGCTTAGTTTCTGTCCCATTCTTCCATTGTTCAAAAATCGCATGAGCATTCGTCCCGCCAAGTCCAAATGAACTTAACGCCGCTCTATGGGGAACAGGCGCATCCTCCCATTTTTTGAGCGTATCAACTACATAAAAAGGTGATTGATTCAAATTGATATTCGGATTCGGCTTTTCATAGTTTAGTGATGGAGGAATTTCATTATGGTATAAGCTTAATGCTACTTTAATGCAACCCGCTAACCCTGCGGCTGTATCGAGATGTCCAATATTGGTCTTCACCGATCCAAGTCCGCAGTACTGTTTATTGGATGTGTATTTTGTATACACTTCATTGAGCGCCGCAAATTCTATCGGGTCTCCTAAATAAGTGCCCGTTCCATGCGCTTCGATATAGCTAACTGTTTCAGGATGAACCTTGGTGTCGTCTAATACTTGCTGAATCACCTCAGCCTGACCTTTTATACTTGGCGCATAAAATCCGACTTTATCTGCCCCATCATTGTTGATGCGAATTCCTCTCATGAGGGCGTAAATATGATCGCCGTCCTTGATCGCATCGGAAGCTTTTTTGAGGACAATCACGCCGACTCCTTCTCCACCGATCATGCCATCTGCTGACGCGTCGAACGTCTTGCAGTGACCATCACTGGAAAAGTTCAATCCAGCTTGATAGACATACCCTGTATAAGTCGTAGGGAAAATCGTCGCGCCCCCTACCAAAGCCACCTTTGATTCTCCCGCTTGCAGGCTGCGATAAGCCAGATGCAAACCAACCAGCGAGGAAGAGCAATTGGAATGGACGGCAAAGCTCGGTCCCTTCAGCCCCATTTTATGAGAAATCATCGTCGGTATGGTTCCACCTTGCGCCAAAACCCACGAGACATATTCATTCGGGTCCTTCATGACATTCGGTGATTCCTTGGTGAAATGCGGCAAGAGTGCTTGATAATAGCTATTGCTCGCCGACATAAAAACACCCGTCTGCGGAACCTGTTTCGGTGTATACCCTGCATCCTCCAATGCTTTCCATGAATGGGTCAATAACAGTCGAAACTGCGGGTCCATAAATTCTGCGTCTCTAGCTGAAAGGTGAAAGAATCCTGGATCGAAGTGATCCTTTCCTTCGATGGTGGACTGCACCGGAATAAAGTTCGGGTTCTGTAAGTATTCATCAGGCAGGTGTAATTGATCGATTTCCTCATCAGAGAAGAAACGTACACTTTCTACGCCGTTCCGTAAATTCTCCCAAAACTCTCTATGATTTTTCGCTCCCGGGAAGTGGCAAGAGATTCCAATAATCGCGATGCTATCTTCATAGTATTCAGGATAAGTCTCCTCCACTTGTCCTTCGCTATTCGCCGTTGCCTGGTTCGGATTGACAAAATCAGCTTGCTCATCCGATTCATTCTCTTTCCTTGTTGCGATATATTCGCTAATTTCTCTAATATTGACGTACTTAAACAACGTGGTCACATTTAGATCGCACTGAAACTCTTCCGTCATTTTGGCTACAACCATGGTAGCGAGAATCGAGTCTCCACCCACATCGAAAAAGCCATCTTCTGTACTGATCCCCTCTACATTCAGGACATCCTGCCAAATTTTCAAAGTCCTTTGCTCAATATCAGATTGTGGCAGACTCTGCTTCTTCGCCTGTGTTACCACAAGCTTTTGATTTAGCAGCTCTGGGCGATCCACTTTTCCATTAGCGGTTAACGGGATTTTATCCATAGAAACAAAAAATGCCGGGAGCATATACTCTGGCAAATTCATTCTCAAATAATCCCGTAATTTTGAGGGCTCAAGCCGTTCATGGTTTGCACCTGCTTTCGGAACATAATAAGCAACCAACCGTTTATGATCTCCCTCTTCTTTCACCAACACCACAACGCTTTGAATCTGTGGATGAGCCATTAGTTGGCTCTCGATCTCACCCAATTCAATTCGAAAACCACGAATTTTTACTTGATGATCGATTCGGCCTAAATACTCAATCGTTCCATCAGGGAGCCAACGTGTTAAATCCCCTGTTTTGTACAACTTGGTTCCCGGTGTAAACGGGTTATCCACAAACTTCTCTGCGGTAAGCTCTGGGCGATTCAAATAGCCGCGAGCCAAGCCTTTTCCTGCAATACAAAGCTCCCCTGGAACACCAACTGGGACGGGATTCATATGGCGATCAACGATGTAGAGTTGTGTATTTGCGACAGGTCTACCAATCGGTGTATTGTTGCTAACCAGTTCATGTTCAGAGCAGGAGAACCATGCCGCATAAATAGAGGCTTCTGTTGGTCCGTAAATGTTTTCAATCTTCGCCTTTTGAAAAGTAGCAACCGTCTTTTTCACCAACTCTTTTGGAAAGGCTTCTCCTGCAACCATTACATATTTGAGCGGACAATGCTGCAGGAATGGCTGATTCTCTCCAACGCCGTTCACGAAGACATTCAGCATCGCCGGAACAAAATTGACATGAGTCACACGATGCTTCACGATAGATTCGGCTACCATTTCTGGAGACTTCTCCCCATGTGGCGGAAGAATAACCAGACGTCCTCTACCAATGAACCAGCCAAACAGCTCGGACAAAGAAACATCAAACACATAGTTGGTTTTGAGCAGATAAACGTCGTTCTCCATAACGGGATAACGGGATTCAAGGAAAAAGAGGGTATTGATGATACTTTCATGACTCACCATGACCCCTTTGGGTTTCCCTGTGCTTCCAGATGTATAAATCACATAGGCTAGATTGGTTGGGTTTACTACCCGGTTGAGTGTTTTTTGTCGCTGGGCTGTCTGCTCAACCTCTTCCCAATCCCTGTCTAACACGATGCATTTCGCATTTCCTCCTGCCGCTGACGATACCTTGTCCAAAAGGCGTGCTTGGGTAAGCACCAAACGGCTCTTACTGTCTTCCACCATGTATGCCAACCGCTCTGTGGAATAGGTTGGGTCCAATGGAACAAAAGCTGCGCCCGCTTTCAGAATACCTAAAATGCCGATGACCATTTCCAAAGAGCGTTCGACACAAATCCCCACTGTAGCTTCAGGACCTGCTCCCTCGGCTTGCAAATAGATAGCCAGCGTGGTAATTTGTTCATCCAGTTCACGATAGGTCAACGATTGATTGTCATAAACAACAGCCGCAGCATCTGGTGTTTGCTTGACTCGCTTCTCGAACAAATCATGGATGCATAAAGCCTGTGGGAATGCCGCTTCAGTCGCATTCCACTCAACGAGCAGCATGTTTCGTTCTTCAACAGAAATAAGTCGTATCTCATCCAAAGCGATGTCAGGATTTTGGATGACTTCGTTTGCGATATTGTGATAATGCTCTGCCATCCGCTGTATCGTTGCTTGGTCAAAGACATGTGGATTGTATTTCAGATTCAATACAAACTCGGCTTCCTGCTCAAACACCTCTAACTCAAATTCATACTCACCCTCTTGATGAACACCCTCCATCAATTCGATGGCAAGCTTGTATTGACATTCATCATAAAATCGCTGCAAGTTTTGCGATTGTAGAAAATTTTGGTACGTAAAGATGATATCGAATACGGGTGAATTCCCGTGAAGTCGAGGTATATTTGCCTCTCGAACCATCGCTGGAAAAGGATAGACAGCGTGATCCATCCCGTCAATCAGCGTAAGCTGCAATTCCCGAATGAACTGGGAGAAAGACTTTTCCCCCGTTACCTGACTGCGAATGGGGATAATATTGACAAAATAACCGATCAGAGAATCGAATCTTTCTTCTGGACGTCCCATCGTTGGCATGCCGACAATCACATCTGTTTGACCTGTATAGCGATACAATAAGGCTTTAAAAATCCCTAACAAGAGAACAGATGCGTTCATGCGGTAATGCTTAGAGAGCTTCTTCACCTGCTGACTCAACTCTCGTGAAAATACGTGCGTAAAAACCTGCCCCTCAAAGCTTGGTGCAGAAGAACGTGGCCGATCGGCAGGAAGCTCCAGTTGTGGAAGCGTCCCGGACAATTGCTCCAGCCAGTAAGAACGATGTTCCCTACCTTCCCCGCTCGCCATCATGTCCTGTTCCCACTTTACGAAGTCAGCGTAACTGGTTGAATTCGGTGTTACTTTTGGCTGCTTTCCTTCAACCAGCTCGATATAGGTATGGACCAATGCTTGTAGTAATAACAAGGAGGAATGTCCGTCAAATATCATATGATGAATCGTAATCAGGACAAAATGCTCTTCTTCCGAACGCGACAATAGATGAATGCGAAGTAAAGAACCCTCTTCCAATGAAAAGGGTTCTTTTACTTTTTGCCTGAGATATGGCAACACATCCTGGGACGTTAGGTGTGAGATGTCCTCCTGCTCAATGGCAAGCGATTGCAGACGTTGAAGCAGATACGGAACACCATGCTTTTCTTCAACCGAACTCTGTAAAATCGGATGCTGTTTACGTACAAGGTGGCAAGCCTGTTTAAATAAGGCTACGTCCCATTTCTGACGGATGCAAAAGCATAACGGAACATTATAAGCACTCATCGTAGGAGACATTTTTTGCAACATCCACAATCCTTGCTGCCCGACGGACAGAGGACTTGTAAACGATGGGTTTTCCAGCTCCAGAAGCTTCTCTTGGACTTCCGCAGCAGACAGCTTACCTTCTTTGTAAGCCATGAGGATTTCCCGTCGCATCATATCATCCCTCCTTTGTCGATTACCTGTTCGATCTCTTCCAAACTTAGCAGGCCTTCTTTGAATTTTTGCAACAGATTCTCTGTCCGTTCACTGCGAATCTGAGACGTTGCTTCTAAATCTGTAGTGGAAGCAATCTCTTTATGACTCAGCTCTCTTATTTTTAAAGCAAGTAGATGAGCTAAAGACTTCATCGTCGGGTTCTCCAGCACTTCCCGCCCTTTGATTTTGATATTCCAGCGCTGCTCTAAATGACGAATCAGTTTGGTAACCATGATCGAATCCATGCCATAGTCCAAGAAAAATTTGTTTATGTTAATTTGCCCTTCCGAAAGATGTAACTCCCGAGAGAGAAATTGTGCCATATCCCGCTGAATGTTTTCCTCTGTTGGGCTGTCCGGGTTGATATCAATCGCGAACGTCGCTTTTTCCATAGCTTGACGGATCGTTTCAGTCCCAAGCTGCTCCCCCTCACCCTCTGAAGCGGAGAGCCAATAGCGTTCTCTAGCAAAAGGATAAGTAGGCAGAGAGAGTGTGCGACGCTCTTGTGGATACAAGGATTCCCAAGGAATTTTACCTCCCTGCGTCCAATGAAGGGCAAGCTTTTCCAGATTATTTTCTGCTAAAAGAACCTGCAACACCGTATCTCCTACCTTGCCTGAAAGAAGATTTCGCACGCCTGCCTGATCTTCTTCGAGATCTCCTATGTAGATAGGAATCGATGCCGTTGGCTCACTGCCTTGCTCGACCGCTTCCAAAAACGCCTGTAATCCTTGAATCAATTCCTCTCGATTTTGAACCAGCATAGCCAACCTGCATTCCATGGCTTCTCGTTTCACTTGAAGCGTATAGGCAAAATCCGCCAAGGAAAACGCTTGCTGCTTGGCAAATGCAAGCATCTGCTGGGCAACGGCACGCAATCGCTCCGCATTTTTTGCCGAGAAAACCACGATCTGGGGTGAAGTGGTAGAAGAAATGGATTTCATCTCTGTCTGCGACGGAATATATTCTTCGAGAATCAAATGGGCATTTGACCCGCCTGCTCCAAACGAACTGATTGTAGCCCGGCGTGGAACCTCTCGTTCTTCTCCATTGATGCTTACCAGTGGTCGCTCCCACTTTTGTCGATCTTTTTGCAGATAAAAAGGCGTTTCTGCAAAATTGACATGCGGGTTCAACGGCTCCGCTTTTATAGAGGGAACCAACTCCTGATGCTGTAGCTGCAAGATCACCTTTGTCAGCTGAGAAATACCTGAAGCTGCTTCGGCGTGACCGATATTCGATTTGACCGACCCGATTGCACAAAACTGAACATCATCCGTCTGCTTCGAAAAAGCATTTGTTAACGCCTTCAACTCAATCGGATCTCCCAGCAGCGAACCATTAGCGGCGGCTTCCACATAACTGATCGTCCGTGGATCTATGCCCGCTCTAGCAAAATTATCTTCCATCAACTGTGCTTGTGCATGGGGATTCGGCACCGAAAATCCATTGGTACGTCCACCATGATTGGTCGCAGCTGATTTGATGACAGCTAAGATGGAATCCCCATCTTCCATCGCTTTGGCTAAAGGCTTCAATAGTACAGCCCCTACGCCTTCTGCTGGTAAATATCCGTCTCCATCTCCAAAGCTTCTGCTGTCTGCGTGGCTTCCAATCATTTGAGCCTGACTTAATCCTAGGTATTTCTTAGGATGGATCGAAACATTCACGCCCCCTGCGATAGCAAGCGTGCTTTCTCCCTTTATCAAGCTTTCGCAGGCATGATAAATGGCAATGGCAGATGAAGAGCACGCTGTATCAATCGCCATGCTCGGACCTTGCAGATTAAAGAAGTAAGAGACTCGGTTGGCAATCGAATGGTAGGAAGAGAGGGAAATAATAGAGCCCTTTTCCATATCCGTATCAAATGCGTGATACGGCTGATACATCGCCCCTACATAGACGCCGACTCTATTATCATATTGACGTTGTAACACCTCTCGCGTGTGTCCTGCGTCTTCGAGCAGATTCCACACGGTTTCCAGGAAAAGGCGTTCTTGAGGGTCCATCATTTCCGCTTCCCGCGGTGAAATATGGAAGAACAGCGGATCAAACTGATCGACACCGTCTATGAAGCCGCCCCATTTGCTGTATGCTTTTCCTTGTCTGTTCCGAGCCTCGTCAAAATACAGGCTGTGATCCCAGCGCTCTTGCGGAATCTCTGTAATACAATCTTTGCCATCCCGCAAATTGTTCCAGAACTCTTGTACATTGGCAGCCTGCGGATAGCGACCCGAAATACCAATAATGGCAATGTCCAGGTCAGATGTGGTTTGATTATTTGCATGCTCACGCGCAACAAACCTCGAGAAACGACGACGATGCTCTGTTATGGAGTCAGTAGGGGCAAGCACGTTAGCAATATTCTCTACTGTGCTTGTCTCTGCCGTTTTCCCGGCTCCCATAATTGCGATGATTTTGTCTCCATGATGCGCCAAAAGATAGCCTGTCAAATCCTCTATGTTTTGGTATTCATAGAGCAGCGTTTTCGACAGCGAACCGTATGCTTTTTCCAATTGATTGGTCAATTGCATCGCCATAACCGAGTCGATCCCGTATTTCTCCAACGGAGCATCCTCATCGATTTTATAAGCTGGGAGCTTGATAACAGCAGAAATTTCCTTTTTCAGATACTCCCTTACTTTTGCCCGAAGCATATCTTGTTGCCCAACAGAAACAGGCTGTTGATTCTCCATTTTTGCAGAGATATTTGCGCTCTCTACTCGTTGGAACTGTTGGATGAACCGATCCTGGTAGGCATCCATCAAGTGTTGCGAGACAGCAAAAAGCGTCGGGTACTCTACCAATACAGTTGGCGTAAGTTCAAGCTCATAGAATTGATTCAGCTTGTTTGTCAATTCGGTCAGCTTAATCTGGTCAAAGCCGTACTCATGGAGCTCAGCGTGGATTTCAATATCCTCTCTATCAACCTTGAGCAAATCAGCAACTATTTTCAGCAAAGACGCTTGAACTTCACTTTGCAAGCTGTTCGAATGAGCTGTTGGTGTCGACAAGGTCACAGAGACCCCCATCAGCCTTTGCTTCATTCGTACAAGATCGCCTTCCATTACCATCAACTGATCTTGTCCCGAAGCTAACCCCCGATACATGCAGTTGATACCCGAAGCTGTCTGCATAGCAACCATGCCAAGGTCGTCCCACAATCTCTTTTCTGTCTCTTCGTCTACCTGCATTCCGCCCTCTTTCCACAGAGGCCAATTGATGGAGATCGTCTGACCCTGCCGTTCACCTAACGCGATTTGTTCGTTTCGGTATGCGGAGTAGGTATCCATAAAGGCGTTGGCAGTCGCATAATCTGCTTGTCCCATATTGCCCAAGCTTCCAGCCGCTGAAGAAAAGAGCACAAAGAAATCCAGATTCAGCCCCTTAGTCGCTTCGTCTAAATGAACGAGTCCCGCAACTTTTGGCGCGAGAACTGCTTGTACTTCTTCTTTGGTTTTCTTTAGGATAAAATTGTCGCGAGTCACACCCGCACTGTGAATAATGCCGTGAAGATCGCCAAACTCTGATCGAATGCTTTGGACCAAATCCTCCACTGCCTGTTTCTGCGTGACATCCACTTGGCGATACTCGACTTTTGTCCCGGTGTTCGCAAGCATACGAAGCTTTGCTTGCTTCTCCTCAGTCAGCGCAGAGCGTCCCGTCAGAATCAAGGTGATGCCACGGGCTTTCTCCGCCATCTCTTCGGCAAAAATAAGTCCCAAGCCACCTGCTCCGCCCGTAATCAGATAAATTCCGTTGTCTTTCCACGGCATGCTTGCTTCATGCTGTGGAGCTGCCACTTCACTCCATCCCGCCATATATCGTTTCCCTAATTGATAACAAATCTGGCTATCGGTTGGGCACAGGCTGTTTGCTCTCAGCTTCTCCGCCAATCCCGCTGAATCTTCTGTTGAATCGATTTCGATCAACTGTCCGATTACTTTCGGGTTTTCGATCTGTGCCGTTTTCAATAGACCAGCGATTCCAGCAAACAGTCGTTGTTCCGATTGGAGAGGAGCAACAAACTGAATCAGCGCCTTCCCCTTTGGTTTTGCATGAAGAAGGGCTTTGATTTCTTCGAAAACCTGAACAGCATACGCTTGGAATCGTTCCGCTATGCCTTGCTGATCGGATTGCAACACAAGGAATCTCGCACCGTTTATCTGAGAGGAAATGCTTTCCAAAGAAATCTTCTCTGGTTCGCAGAGCATCACTACATGCTGTTCATATTCAGGAGCTTTGGCTTCCATAGGAATGGCTTTTTCAATCCAAGCAGGCTGAAGCATCAGCGTACTCGTGATTTTATCTGACTCCCCTGCACCTTTGCTGCCTTGTACAACTCCGGCAGCTTTTTCACCTTCGAGGCTCCTCGTTGTGAACCCCTTCAAACTTACACAAACCTTGCCTTGCGCATCACACAAATCAATGTCGAGCTTCTGCACTTTTTGGGTAGCTGCATTGCCGTCACTGTATCGAACCAACGCCCATACCGCAGCTGTAGAAGCACTGTAAATATTCAATTGCTCCAAGGCAAAAGGCAGGGACGGCTGAAGGTCGGTAGTGCCCATCATAAAACCGAGCGATGCCTGTAATGCGGCGTCCATGATACTCGGATGGAGGACAAATTTTCCTGCTGTATCCGTAACAGAGGAAGGCAAGATCAGCTTCGCCAGCACTTGGTCTGACCCGACAAACAGCTTCTCAATCCCTTGGTGTGATGGACCGTATGCCAGTCCTATCCCATGAAACGTTTCGTAGCATTGGCTAAAGTGATAACTACTCTCTGTGCACTGTGCTTGAAGGGCAGAAAGGTCGAGCGTTGGCGCTTCCATAGCTGATCGTAGTACTGCTCTTCCCTGGCTATGTACTACTAGATTCTCCTCGGCTTCCCTTGGCTGGCTGTAGATTTCAAAAGTAATTTCACCATTCTCTTCCGGGTATAGTCCCGTGTGTACTTGGATGGGTGCATCTTCCACAATAACTGGTTTCGCCCACACGATATTTTTCAATTGAATCACCGACTGGTTATCAGATCGGACACCTGCTGCCAAATCGACAGCTACTCGTGCCATCTCCAGATAAGCTACCCCAGGCAAGACCTTTTGCCCCTTCACGACATGATCGTTAAGGAAAAACTCCTGCCCTGTAAAAGTAGAACTATGCCGTTGTTCCGAAAGTGTCGACGTATTTTGATGCAGCATGGGATGTAGGGTAGCCAGCGCTCCTGCGGTAAAACCAGCTGCTTGTGAATCCACCTTTGGCAGCCAATAGCGCTCTCTTGCAAAAGGATAAGCAGGTAAGCTGATTCGACGAGGCTTCGTATCCCCGTAGAGTTTGTTCCAGTCAAAAATCAGTCCCTGTACCCACATCTGCAAAATCTTTGCGTATTTCCCTTTTGCGATCCATGTATCGATTGCCTGTTGTAAATCTTCATCTGCGGCGAAAACATCCATCGTTTCTTTATTCCGCTTTACCTGACCCATGAACAGGTCTTGTATGTCATCCTCCTCTTCCAGATAACCCGTTAGCTTTGCTTCCAGCTCAGAGATCGACTTGACGATCACAGCGAACCGCTCTTCCATCGCCTCACGTCCTACCTGTAGCGTGTAGGCAATGTCTGCTAGATCGTTGTCCGTCAGCACTTGCTCCCGAATAGCAGATAACATCCGCTGCATCTGCTCTAGGAGACGGTCTTTATTCTTGGCTGACAATACGATGACAGCTGGATTTTTTGCCGAGATGCTGAATTGTGGGCGGTGTTCCTCTTCGATGTATTCTTCCATGGCGAGATGAGCATTTGCCCCTCCCGCCCCAAAGGAGGATATCCCCGCAATCCTTGCATATTCTCTCGTTACCCCATTGATTTCAACCACCGGTCGCTTCCACTCCGCCAGCTCTTGCTGCACGACAAATGGAGTCTTGCTGAAATCAATATTCGGATTCAGTGTGCGGGAGTGAAGGGACGGAACTAGCCTCTTGTATTTCATTTGCAGCAATATCTTGGTCAACCCTGCTATCCCTGCCGCACTCTCAGCATGCCCGATATTTGACTTGGCCGAACCAATCGCGCAGAACTGATTCTCCTTCGTGTATTCCTGAAAAATCTTCGTCAATCCGGCAATTTCAATCGGGTCCCCCAATGAAGTCCCTGTACCATGTGCCTCTATGTAGCTGACCGTTCGCGGGTGAATTCCTGCCTCTTCGAAAGCACGGCGAATCACTCTTGATTGAGAATGAGGATTGGGAACCGTATAGCCGTTCGTTTTTCCACCATGATTAATGGCGCTTCCTTTGATCACACCATAGATGTGGTCTCCATCTGCGATTGCTCTCGCCAGAGGCTTGAGCAATACCGCTCCGACTCCTTCGCCAGGTACATATCCGTCTCCGCCCTCCCCAAAGCTTTCGCATCGTCCTTTGCTGGAAGCGAATTTGCCCTGCGACAAATACAAATATTTGTTTGGATGAATAGAAACATTCACACCACCTGCGATCGCAACCTCACATTCACCGCGTTGCAGGCTGTGACACGCTAAATGAATTCCCGTCAACGATGAAGAACACATCGTATCGACCGCCATGCTCGGACCGTGGAAATTGCAAAAATAGGAGACGCGGTTAGCGATGGAAGCTGGACTTCCCGCAATCGTAAGCGCTCTGCCCAACGCCTGTTCAGCGGACGCATAGAGCTGATATTCCTCGTACATAACTCCTACGTAAACCCCTACATTGCCTCCCAAGCCATCGTGCTTGCCAAGAGCATCGCGCGTATACCCTGCATCCTCTATCGTTTCATAGACACACTGTAAAAATAACCGCTCCTGTGGGTCCATCAGCTCTGCTTCCCGCGGGGAAATATGGAAGAACAGCGGATCAAATTGATCGACACCGTCTATAAAGCCACCCCATTTGGAATACGACTTACCGCCCTTGTTCTTTGCTTCATCAAAGTACAGACTGTGATCCCAACGGTCTTTTGGGATTTCGGTAATACAATCTTTGCCGTCGCGCAGATTTTTCCAATAGTCATGTATGTTCCAAGCTTGCGGATAGCGTCCAGAAATACCAATAATGGCAATGTCCAACGCTCCTTTTGCTCGTTGGGTTTCCATGCGCAGGGACGCGAAACGCTGAGACTTGCGTTTTTGGCTCCTGCGCTCTGTCTGTGCTGTCCTCTCGTCCACAATCGTTGTTTCTGGCACTTGCGTGAGGGGAGCTTCCGCATTTTCCCCCATCCCCAGGATGTGCATCAGATTTTCACGGTAGTTTTCAACGAAATAACCTGTTAATTCTTTAATTGTTTGGTATTCAAAAAATAGCGTTTTTGGTAACGAGCCAAATCGCTTTTCCAACTCCTTGGTCATCTGCATAGCCACAATGGAATCGACACCGTATGTTTCCAACGAGGCGTCTGCTTCCATTTTCGTTGCTGGTAATTTGATGACGGAGGAAAGCAGCTTTTTTAAATAATGGGTTGCCTGTTCCATTAGTGAGGAGGAATCCACGGCATTCTCCTCTACGAAAGGAACAGAAGCTTTTGACGCTTCTACTCCTGCTCCAACAGATTCATTTGCGATCTTGCGCGTAGAAAAGCCCTTCATCCGCACCTGGATATTTCCGTTCTCATCACACAAGTCGATATCAAACTTCTCCACTATATCTCCAGCTTTACTGCCCTCACTATAACGAATGAGTGCCCACATGGAAGCGGAGCAAGCACCTACGATCTCCAATTCCTCAAGAGCAAAGGGAAGAATCAGCGAAAAATCACTGGTTGCCATCATCAAGCCAAGCGACGACTGTAGGGCTGCGTCGAGCAAACTCGGATGCAGACCAAATTGTCCTTGGGTCTTCATCACGGAAGAAGGCAGAGACAGCTTCGCCAGCACCTGCCCCTGACCGATCAAAATTTGCTCGATCCCACGATGTGCAAGCCCATAGTCGACTCCCATCTTTTTGAAAGCCTCATAGCATTGTTCCGCGCTGAGTGTGCTTAGGTTGCACTGTTCCCGCAATGCGGTGAGATCGAAAGGTAGAATATCTGGAATGGAGCACAACACGGCACTTCCCTGACTGTGTACAATCTCCGCTCTTTGCTCCTGGTCTTGCCTGCTATCGCTGTAAATTTCAAAAACAATCTCACCATTCGCCTCAGGATAGAGTTCGATATGAGCCTGAACGGGCTCTGGCCCGACAACCAAAGGTTGAGTCCAGACCACATTTTTGAAACGAAGTCCTTCCTGTTCTTGCTCCGAACTCAGACCTCCCGTCGCCAATTGTATCGCTGCCCGTGCCATCTCCAGATAAGCCGCACTTGGCAAGACACGTTGACCCTTGATGACATGGTCACTCAGGAAAAACTCCTGTCCCGTAAACGTGGAGCTAAACCGCTGCTCCATGAAGTCGGATGTATTTTTGTGTAACAAAGGATGAATCGAACCTCCCCCTGCGCTACTGCTAACAGGCTTGGCTTCGATCCAATAAGATTCCTTGGCAAAAGGATACGTCGGCAAACTGATACGACTCGGTTGCTCTTCCTGATAAAGCTTGTTCCAATCAATCGGTAAGCCCTTCACCCACAGGTCGAGAAGCTTGCTGTATTTGCCTCGTTCCATCCATCTCGCAATCGTTTCTTCCCATTCATCATCGGACGTCAAAATATCCAGCATTTCCTGATTTCGATTTACCTGCCCCCGATACAAATCAGCAATATGCTCTTGCCCTTCTACATAAGCTGTTAGTTTTTGTTGCAACTCCTTCACAGAGCCAGTAAGGACAGCAAGACGCTCTTCCATGGCGACACGTCCTACCTGAAGCGTGTACGCCATGTCGGCTAAGTTCGCATCAGATAAGGAGTGTTCTTGGATAAAGGCTAACAACTGATGAGCTTTCTCATATAACCTCTCCGCATTCTTTGCTGACAAAACAAGAATAGCCGGGTTCTGAGGTGTGATTTTTATACTGGATCGCTGTTGCTCTTCCGGAATATATTCTTCAATAATCACATGAGCATTGCTTCCCCCCGCACCAAACGAGGAAATCCCTGCAATTCGTGGATATTCATTGGTTGTGCCATTGATCTCAACGATTGGGCGTTTCCATTCCGCCAACTCTTGCTGAACCACAAACGGAGTCTTGGTGAAATCAATATTGGGATTGAGTGTGCTGGAATGTAAGGAGGGCACTAATTGCGCGTGCTTCAGCTGCAATAATATTTTCGTTACGCCAGCAATTCCTGCCGCACTTTCACAATGTCCAATATTCGACTTCGCTGATCCCAATGCACAAAACTGTTTGTCCTGGGTGTCTTTTTCAAAGGCGCGAGTAAGTCCAGCAACCTCGATCGGGTCTCCCAGCTCCGTCCCTGTTCCATGTGCTTCCAGATAACTGACCGTTCTTGCATGTACCTTGGCACGTTGTAAGGCATCTGCCACTAACTGCGCCTGCGCCTGCGGATTAGGGACGGTATAGCCATTCGTTTTCCCACCGGCATTCATCATACTTCCTTTGATGACCCCGTAAATATGGTCACCGTCGGCTATCGCCTTATCCAAAGGCTTCAAGACGATAGCGCCCACACCCTCTCCATCCACAAAACCGTCCGCTTGATCGCCGAAGGACTTGCATTGATCCGAGGGAGAGAGCATCGTCAAAGCTGACAATTTCATATAGTGGACGGGATCGACAATGAGATTGACTCCCCCTGCGATTGCACACTCGCTTGTACCGCTGTACAAGCTTTCCAAGGCGAAATGAATCGCTGTGAGAGAAGCGGAGCAAGCGGTATCCACCGCCACACTTGGACCTTGAAAGTTTAAGAGATAAGAGAGGCGATTCGCGATCGACCAATAAGTGGCTCCCGTCGGATAATTTCCATTCATCACGCCGACAAAAACGCCTACTTTTCTGCTTTCACACAGATTGGTAGGCGTATATCCAGCATCCTCGATACTCGCATAGGCTTCTTGTAAAAATAACCGTTCCTGCGGGTCCATCTCTTCGGCATCTTTTGGAGAGATTTGAAAAAATAAGGGATCGAATTTATCCATATCATCGATAAATCCGCCCCATTTTGAATACATAGATTCCTTTTTGCCTTTTTCTTCGTCAAAATAATTCTTCCAATCCCAGCGATCCTTCGGGATTTCAGAAATGCAGTTTTTCCCCTCTTTTAAACGGTTCCAGAATTCATCCACATTTTTCGCCTGCGGATAACGCCCGGAAAGACCGATGATCGCCACATCCCGCACCACAGATGAAGGCGAAATGGATTCCTTGCTTTCTTGTTCTCGAACGGATAAAAAGCGTCTCGTTTTTCTCACAGGAAGATTGGTATACGCCGTTGAAGCAGAAACGGTCATTTCCTCATTCTCTATCTCGCTCTGGTATGTTTCGTCAATTGTTTCCTGTGCTTCTAAACCTATTACCTTGATCAACACTTCCTTTTGCGTCTCGATGAGGTACTCTATCAAGGCATCAATCGTTTGATACTCGAAAAATATTGTACTGCTCATATTCGCAAAATCTTTGCGAAGAGAATTGGTCAATTGCACAACCAGAATCGAATCAATCCCATATTGCTCTAATGGGGCTGATGATTGAATCTGATGGGTCGGAATTCTAAGCGTTTCACCAATCAGCCTTTTCATATAAATCGTACTTTTTTCGCGAAGCAATTCCTCAGTGACTCTGCCTGATTTTTTCGCTGGTGTTGTGCGTACAGGCACTTGTTTCTTGAGTGGTTTCGCCTTCAACTTTGTGGCTTGCTTTTTTATAGGCGAATCCGCAACTGTTACCGCCGACTGCCTCGGCTGACTGCTACGACGTATAACCCCATCGCTTTCTGCAACAATAATCTGTTGGCATAAATCCAAATGCTCTTCCGCTGGCAAGAAAACAGATCGGTATCCTGCCTTCTTCAACATCCTTTGCCATGTTTCAACCGTTAACAAAGGGCATCCAGGAATACGCCATTCTGGATCATCATAGCGCCACCAACCATCCAACAAGCCAAACGTCAAGTGAGCAAACAAGGTATTGCTCGTCAACTCATTCAGAATCAGTAAGCCATTTTTCTGTAAAGCTGTTTTGGCATGGAGTAAGGTTTGGCTAATATTTTTCGTCGCATGCAGCACGTTTGTGGCAATCACCAGTTCATAGGTGTCCGCAGCGATCCCCTGATCCTCAACAGGCTTTTCCACGTTAAATATCCGATACGTAAGATATGGATTTTCGGCTCCATACTCTTTTTCGGCGTGAAGTAAAAAGGCTTGCGAAACATCGGTATAACAATATTCCTCGATATGCTTCTGAAAGGGTTTTAGCCTTGGCAGTACGATCGCACTGGTTCCACCTGTACCTGCCCCGATTTCCAAAATTCGAATCCGTGCAGAAGCATCTTGCTCCGTACGCTGCTTCACATAGGTAACAATTGTATTGGCTAGCACTTCGTTAAAGTAGTCCGCAACCACATTATGTTTATAAATCCCTTCCACCAATTCCATCGAGGAATTAGGAAACATGATCTCTGTAGCTGGAATCTTTCCTAGTAAAATCTCTGGCAATACTCGCATAGTTGCCTCTACCAGAATCACCTGAGCTTTACTATTCGGGTCGTTGAGCCATGCTGTTTTTTCTTCCTCCCATTTTTTCCATGCTGTATCGAGATCAATAGGGGTGATATCGTTTGCGATGAGTGACTCTCCGTCGTACGCAAGATAATGGTTTTGCACGAGAACGGCTATGCTTTCTTCCAGCCATTTGCCATACCTGTCATGCAATTTGGCTTTGAGTTCTGCTATTGTCTGTTTTTTTACCGTGAACAGCCCGATTGACTGTAATTGACCATAGAGTAGTTCACTGAGAAGCTTATCCATTGTGTTCATTTATAAGCCTCCATTTCAGATTGTCTACGTTGAGACGAAAACTCTAGTTTGGGCATATCATTCTTTACACTTTCGATGTGTGATACCAGTTTTTCTGGATAGATGTGAATCGATTTAACCGAATTTATCGTAAGCATGGCCTGTGCTTTCGTTGTTTTCACCAACGCGACTTGATTCATCGGTCCAGCAAGCAGGTTTTCCAAGGCCATCATCGCTTCACTAGGTTCAATGGAGCCTAATCCTGCCTGTGCCATCCTCTCCTGATAATCCTTGGTGGCAACTATGCCTACGTTCGCCCAGTAACCCCAATTCATCACCTTCACTGCACTGAGGCTATGCAACGAAAGCTGGTGCGCGAATATATCTTTAAACGTACAACCTGACGCATAATTGCTTTGTCCAGGCGACTTGGTAAATGAGTTGATCGATGAGAAGAACATGACAAAATCCAACGGCTCCCGATCAAATACTTGAGCAATCCGCACGCTTACATCTACCTTTGCCGAAAGTCCGGCACGGAAGCGCTCTTCGTCCATATTCGCGAGGCTTTTATCTAGCAGGACAATCGCGGAATGAATGACTCCGTTTACTTGCTTGTATCGCTTTTTGATCTCTTCATAGGCAAAATACAAGGACTTGCGATTCGTTGCATCCGCCGCAATGTAGACAGGAGCAGGTCCGAGCTTCGCAAGTCGATCCACTTTGGCTTGGATTTCTGCATTCTTTTCTCGGCGTCCAATCCAGATGATTTGCGCTTGATACGTGCTGATCATGTATTCGCTCCAGACTTCGCTAATACCGCCAGCACCTCCAATCACAACATAGACTCCCCCCTGCCTGTAGGAAGCCTGTGCCCATTGCGGTTGACGTAATGGAATCAATTCCTGACGATACCATTTCCCTCCACGATAAACCGTTGCATTCCCCTCGGCATCTGGCGGAAGGGTGAACACCTCTTCCATTGGCCAAGCACGACCAGCTTCCAGATCAACAAGTCGGATACGCCAGTTTGTGTATTCTTTTGCCATCGAACCGACTAATCCGTAAAGACTGGCATGCATAGGGTTGACCACATCGTTTGGATGAATCGGTTGGGTTTGGAAGGTTACGAGAGTCCATCCTAACTCCTTGGTATTGTAGCCCAGCTTGAGCAGCGCTTTTAGCAAGCGAAACACATGAAATACACCGCGCTCCTGCTCGATGATGAGTGCCTCTTCTGCCAGATATTCTAAATCAATCCATGGGGCAATCCAGATGATATGATCAATCGAACCAACCTGCGCAAGCTTCACAGCTATTTCATCTATACTTTCTGCGGGTGTAAGCTCCATAACAGCTGCCCGGGGATAGCGTTGTTGAACAAGGCTTCGGTTCTCGTCATCCGCACAAACAATCAGAATACGATCACTTGCAAGTGGCGTTTCCGAACCACGGTCCATCACAACCTCTTCCCATACAGGACTGAGCAGCATCGTTCCAATCAGCGATTCGCTAGAGGTCTCAACTGGCGCATTCGTCGCTGTCCGATCGGTTTGGATCTCTCTTTCCAGTACCCGAGATGTGAATCCCTTCATTCGTACACAAATCGTTCCTGTGTCGTCACATAGATCCATATCGTATTTTTCTACCTTATCCCCCGCTTGGCTTCCGTCGCTGTATCGCACGTACGCCCACATCTCAGGGGTGCACGGGCTAATGATTTCAATCTCCTCCAGGGCAAAAGGCATCACTGGCTTGCGTTTTGCCCTACTATCCGACGACATCACGTGACGGGAAGAGAGTGTTAACTCCACAGAGGCCTGCAAAGCTGAATCCATCAAGCTTGGATGCAAGACAAACTGATCCTCTGAGCCGGTGACCGATAACGGTAAAACCAGCTTTGCCAAGACTTGTCCTGGCCCGACATATACCTTGTCTATTCCTTTATGTCCGAATCCATAATCAATCTGAATCGCTCTAAAGAACTCATAGAATTCCTCGGATGAAATCACATGCTCGCTGCACTGTGCTTGCAAAACGGGAAAATCAAGCATTTGCAACTCCGAAAGCGGACTAAGCACAGCATTTCCTTGACTGTGTACCACGATCTCAGCATCACTGCCCTCTGCCTTGCTATAGATTTGGTAGGACACCTCACCATCTTCTTCGAGAACGAGACCCGTATGTACCTGAACAGGCTGATCGCCTACAACAATCGGACGAGCCCATACGATATTTTGTAGTTTCATCGCCGTATCCCCGTGGACTCTCTCTCCTACAGCGTGCTCCATCGCGGTTCTTGCCATCTCAAGATAGGCAACTCCCGGTAACACCCGCTGCCCTTTGACTACGTGATCCGCCAAGAAAAACTCTTCTCCCGTAAAGGTGGAGCTAAACCGTTGCTCGGAGAAAGTAGAAGTGTTCTGATGTAGCATGGGATGGATCACGGACGCTGTGGTGTTTTTTGCTGCTACCCTTGCATTTGCTTTTGTTTCACTCTCAAGTACCCAATGGCGTTCCTTGGCAAAAGGATACGTGGGAAGTGAAATACGAGAATACGGATCGTTCGCAAACAGCTTGTCATAGTCCAATCCATATCCCTGCACAAACAATTCTGCAATCACAGACAACTGTTCCAAATATTCGCTCGCCTGACTCGTCCCATGCAAATTCTCGATGCTTTGATTACCGTAACGTTTCAATGCGGTTTGTTCACGATGATCTTTTTCATTTAACTCGGAAACAAAAGCCTGAGATACTTTTCCTGTGTCCAGCCACTTTTTCAAAAGCTGGACAAGCTCGGCTGTATGCTGAACCATGCAAGAGAAGCGGTGATGGAAATGCTTTCTGCCTACTAACAGCGTATAGCTGATATTTCCACAATCCGTCTCCGGTGCTTTTTCACAAAACGAAAGCAATTGGGCAACCTGCTGGCGTAGCTGTTCAAAAGTGCGCGCCGACAACACAATCAAATAGCCTGGCTTTTTCGCATGATTCCGCTCTACCTGAGGCGCCTCTTCGATGACCATATGCGCATTTGTACCACTGGCTCCAAAGGAACTGATCGCCGCACAACGTTTGGCTTGCGGCTCCACTGACCATTCCTTCAGGCTTGTATTGACATAAAATGGGCTGTCTGCAAACGTAATGTTTTCATTCCCTGCTTCAAAATGCAGAGATGGCGCGATTTGTTTGTGTTTCAATGACAAAAGGATTTTGATGACCCCTGCAACGCCTGCTGCGATCTGGGTATGACCAATATTCGTCTTGATCGATCCAATCGCACAAAATTCTTTTTTATCCGTATAGGCCCGAAAAGCGCGAGTTAGCGCTTGATACTCAATCGGATCTCCCAGCTTGGTTCCCGTTCCATGAGCCTCGACCATCGTAATTTGCTCAGGATTGATGTCGAATGTATTGTAGACATTGCGTTCCAAGCGCTCCTGAGATTTCGCACTCGGTGCTGTAATCCCATTCGTCGTCCCATCCTGATTGATTCCCGAGCCACGGATGACACCGTAAAGATGGTCACCGCAAGCAATCGCTTCCGAGAGACGTTTCAGTACAACGACACCAGCGCCTTCTCCCGTCGCAAAGCCATCGGCCCGCTTATCAAATGTATGGCAGCGTCCTGTCGGTGACAGCATACCTGCTCGCTTGGCAGACAAATAGAATCCCGGCGTAGATTGAATGAAGACACCACCTGCCAATGCCATGTCGACCTCACCTGTACGCAAGGCTTGGCACGCCATATGAATCGCCACCAAGGAACTGGAGCAAGCCGTATCAATCGTGACGGCAGGTCCCTGCAAGTCCAGATGATAAGCAACCCGAGCAGGCACAATGGACTCCATATTTCCCCAGAAGGCTTGGGCAGGAGGATTCTCTCCCACGAGACGATCGTAATCACCTTTGGCACATCCTGCGTAGACGCCGCATTGGATTCCTTGCACGCCTTGACCTGCATAGCCAGCATCCTCCAACGCCTTCCAGGACTCCTCCAAAAAGAAGCGTTGCTGCGGGTCCATATAGTCAGCTTCCAGACCGGAAATGTTGAAAAAAAGCGGATCAAACAAGTCAATATTTTCTACAAGCCCGCCGTATTGATAGCCCTCTGCCTCGTCCAGTCCGTACGCTGATAAATCCCAACGAGTCACTTTCGTAAGCAAATCCGAACCGTTCACCAAGTGATCCCATAAGTCGTCAGTGTTGTCAGATGAGGCAAACGTACCGCTCATGCCAATAATCGCAATGGGTTCAGTAAGGAACGCAGCTTTTTCTGATGCGCGCCCTTTTACCGCTGAAAGCATAGGGGCTGCTTGAATGAATGGCTCAGTCTGAATAGCAGAGACGGAATCTTCCCTCTGCTCGGATAGACTGACTTTCTGCCCTAACGCTTGAGCAATGACCTCTTTGTACTCAGACAAAATATAGCTGGCAAGTTGATTGACTGTACTGTAATCAAAAAGAATGGTCGTCTCTATTTCAATCATCAACGCTTGATTGATCTCTTGAACCAAACGAACCCCGAGAATGGAATCCAATCCATAATCTCTAAAAGGTTCGTCCACATCGATCGAATCGACATCGACTTCCAATGCGGTGACCAGCTTTTCTATAATCATATCCTTCACATAATCCGTCACCGTCTGCTCGGTCACCACAGACTGGCTTGGAATGTTTTGGGGTGCTGGCTGCGAAGAGACTTTCCCTTCTTCTTTTGCCTGATGGACAGTCTCGCGCGCGATAGGTGAAACAGTCGTATCGACACGAACATCAGGGTGGAGGACGCCATCGCTTTTTCCAAGGACAATCTGTTGCCCCAGATCATGAGCTTCCCGCGCTGGAAAAGAGATTGCGTGAAATCCTTCCTTTTCCAGTACCGTTTCCCAATCTGCCGGAGTTAAGGCAGGAGAACCTGGAATACGTACATCCGTATCTTCAGACAGCCACCATCCCTCCAAAAGACCAAAGGTCAGATGAAGGAACAAG
The DNA here is from genome assembly GCF_013332445.1 of Brevibacillus sp. HB1.1. Taxonomy (NCBI): domain Bacteria; kingdom Bacillati; phylum Bacillota; class Bacilli; order Caryophanales; family Paenibacillaceae; genus Brevibacillus; species Brevibacillus sp. HB1.1. The sequence continues at coordinate 948,949 of NZ_JABMIV010000001.1, forward strand.
GAATTACTGCTAATCTCATTTAAAAGAACCAAACCGTTTTCTCGTAAAACAGCTTTGGTATGGCGCAAGGTTTTGCGAATATCTTTGGTGGCGTGCAACACATTAGCTGCAATTACTAGATCGTAATAGCCCTCTCGAACGCCTTGCTCAGCAAAAGGCGCTTCCACATTAAAAATTTGATAGGTCAGATACGGAACGTTCGGTCCATATTCCTTTTGTGCGAACATCAAAAATGCTTTGGAGATGTCAGTATAGCAATATTCTTCTATAAACTGCTGATAAGGCTTCAGCTTTTCAAATACAAACGTGCTTGTTCCGCCTGTCCCCGCACCTATCTCTATGATGCGAATTTTTGCAGACTGATCTTGTTTCAACCGTTCTTCCACATAGGTGGCAACTGTTTCCGCTAGCATTTCATTGTAGTGATCTGCCACCGGGTTATTTTTATAAATATGTTGTACCAATTCCATAGAAGAGCCTGGAAACATGACATCCGTAGCAAGTCGCTTGCCTGTTACAATGTGCGGCAGAGATTTCATCGTAGCTTCCAGCAATCTGATCCGCACTTCTAGATTGGCATCCTTACGCCATGCTACCTTACGTCGATCCCATTCTGCCCATACAGCATCTACCTCGATCAAAGTCGGATCAACCACCAGGCATTGCTCTCCATCAAAGCCATCGAGATAGCCATGACGAGTGAACATCGCGATAGTTTCTTCCAGCCATTTTTCGTAACGGTGATGGAAGCCTGTTTTTGCCTTGAGGTCGGCGACATTCACACTCTTGTCCGTAAACCAACCGATGGACTGCATTTGCCCCCACAACAGTTTGCAGAGAAGCTCGTCCATCTCCTTCCACAATTCGGGGTGGGTATTGGGCAAGCGATCCTGTCTCTTTGTTTTGGGCAGCCAATAGCGTTCCCCTCTAAATGGATAGGCTGGCAAAGGCACCCGGGTGTATTTGCCGTTTTTATATAAGGAGCTCCAATCCAGCTTGTACCCTTCTACAAATAAATCAGCAAGCGTGGACAGCTTCTCTTTCCTTGCTTGGGTGGTTAGCGAACTGTTCTCTACTACTTCTGTAATTAATTTTTCTCCGAACTCTTTCAAGCTCTTTTCTAGCTGCACGAAATCCGATTCATTATGGACAAAATAATCAGCAGCTGTTCCCGTTTCTTTTACTTCCTCGATTTTTTGCCGTAATTCCTCTACGTCCTTGGCAATAAACATGCAACGGTGCGAAAAATGACTTCTCCCCGTGAACAAGGTATAGGAAATATCTTGTTCGTGAAAACGTCCCGCTTCTTTTGCTAACCATTGGGACATTTCATCCATTTTTTGCGTGAGAGCTAACTCGCTCTTGGCTGAAAACGGGAACAAGTAATAGGCTCCTGCTTGCTGCTTGCTTGATTGCAGTTGTACCGTCGGCGCTTCTTCCAGAATCAGATGACAATTGGTTCCGTTCGATCCTAAAGCGCTCACTCCTGCTCTTCGCGGAGTCGCGTCACTGGTATTCCATTCGATGAGCTCGGTATTGATGAAAAAGGGACTTCCGGTCAATTTGATATGCTTATTGACTTCCTTGACACTGATCGTCGGAGCGATCTTCTTATATTTCATCGCCATGACCACTTTAAACAGACTCGCCAGCCCAGATGTCATCGTGGCATGACCGATGTTGGGCTTATGTGAGCCAATCGCGCAAAATTGTGTTTTATCGGTAAATGAACGAAATGCTTCCATCAATGCTTTCACTTCAATAGGATCACCCAGTTGCGTTCCTGTCCCATGCGTTTCGATATAACTGATCGTCTCCGGATCAACCCCTGCATTTTCATAGGCATCCACAATCAATTCTTTTTGGGCAAGCATGCTCGGTGCTGTAATACCGTTTGATTTTCCTGTCTGATTCACGGTCGAGCCCTTGATGATCGCATAAATATGGTCGCCATCTTCCATTGCTTTCGCAACTGGCTTCAGTACGACTGCTCCCACTCCTTCTCCAAACACCATTCCATTCGCATGATTGTCAAAGGTGTTGCATGTTCCATCAGGTGAGACCACGCCCATTTTGGAGGACATCACAAAAAAGTCAGGGGAGCTGTGAATCGCCACTCCGCCTGCAAGAGCCATTTCGGATTCTCCCCTGCGCAGACTGTCGCAAGCTAAATGAATGGCAACCAACGCAGAGGAGCAAGCTGTATCAACAGCAAGACTTGGTCCCTTGAGATTTAAAAAGTAGGAGAGTCTTGCCCCTAACATCGACATTTCATTGCCTAGCATCGTTTGGGAAGAGACACCTTCAGCTAACACGGATTTCTCTTTGTAGTCTGAATGGCGCCCCCCGACAAACACACCTACTTTTCTCCCGGATAACTGTTCAACCGAGTATCCACTATCTTCAAAAGCTTTATAGGATTCTTGCAGGAACAACCGTTGTTGAGGGTCCATACTTTTTGCTTCGTCAGACGAAATATTGAAAAAGGATGCATCAAATTGATCAATGTCCTTGAGAAGCCCGCCGTAATATTGATCTGCTTCCCAACCACTGCGTGATATTTCCTCGATACAACTGTCGCCAGACGCAAGATGCTTCCAAAGCTCTTCCACCGAATCTGAGCCAGCAAATCTGCCTGCTATTCCGATGATCGCGATATCGGAGTGGCGAATTTCATTTGCTAAAACAGTAGGCAGGATTTGGCTGTCGTCTGCTACCATCTCTGACGCAAATTGCAGAGAGATATACTCAGCCAGTTCACCCACCTCTGTATAATCAAAAATAACTTCTACGCCAAGATGAATCCCCAAGTCAGCATTGATTGCTTCTATTAATTCGACCGCCAACACAGAATGAATGCCCAGCTCTATGAAACTTTTATCGAAATTAAGAGTTTCCACAGGTGTATCCAATAGTTGAGCCATGATTTTACCTATCTTGCTCGCAATCGTTGTTGAGCCATGATCAGCCTGGGTACGATCTGTTGCTTGAGTGATTTCCTGATATTTTTCGAAAATGTGCGTGGCTAGTTGCTTGATATTCTCATGATCAAAAACGACCTCAATCCCTAAGTCAATGCCTAGCTTCCTATTCATCCTCTCTACCATTTCTACAGACAACACCGAGCTGATACCTAATTCTATGAAGTTTTTATCGAAATCCAAGGGATTCGTCGTATCTTTTAATAAGTCGGTCATTACTTCTTTCACTATGGTTTCCACATCATGAAATGAATGAAAAAGTACCTTCATACTCGACTCCCCCCTTTCTTCTACACCGATTTCTCACCAACAGCCATGTATAGCTGTCTGAGAATAGAATGACCTTCCGTATTCAGCATGTTTCGCCATGCCACAGATAGCTTACCCAACGCCTTGCTAGATAAATAACCGTCACGCACCAACTGCACAGGAATGCCTACACCCTCCGACTTTAGAAACATTTCGTACCCGAGTAGCTCACTGTGAGCGCAAATCACTTCGAAATCTATATTTCCAAGTCCGCCTTGCTTGAGGACCGTCGGCAGTTCTCGACCGATTTTCGGGTTGCCGCCTTCCGCATAGCGTGCCGCACAATAGGCATCATACAGCTCTCGCAATTCTGGTACATGTGGGGTGGTCATAATGTGCATCTCGAAATCATTGTCGATAAATACCGCTTTGCCACCTGGTTTTAACAACCTCGCCACTTCACGAACCGCACCGACTGGGTCTGGTAAATGTTCCAATACGAGTCTAGTAATGGCAAAATCATAGGAATCGCTAGGTAAGCCAGTTTCCATAATCGATCCCGCGACAATCTCAAATTGATCCGACTGCTTTTGAGTTAAATAGTTTCTGGAATAATCAACGAGAAGCGGATCAAGCTCCAATCCCGTGACTCTGCAATTTGGAAACTCCTGCATGACCTTTTCCATTACGAATCCTGGTCCCGAGCCTAGCTCTATCACCGACATTCCATCTGTCAGACCAAACTCGATATAATGCTTCAGCTCTTTATCCCAAAACAACTCCACCTGCGATTTCAAACGTTCTATTTCTACCTCAACATTCGTAGCAATGTTTGCGATTTGATAAGAACCTTCCATGTTATTCCCTACCTCCGCCATTCAGATAAATAGATTCGCTCAAAAAAGTCAAAATGTGGCCAGCAACAGCTTCCCATTCAGGATCAAGCATCATATCATGACTGATATTTTGGAACAGAACGGGTTCGATTCCGTATGTTTTGCCAATTCGGCGCGTTGTTTTCTCAGAAATCATCCGATCCTGCTTGGAGCCGAGAACCAGTATCGGAGTTTTCGCACGGACGGTTTTTGGAACAATTTTTCCATTCATCTCGGTTCTTGCTTTCAGTGATTCAGGCTGCAAGAGCTTCACCCACTCATCCTTTTTTTCAATCGGCAGCTCCTTGGAAAAAAAGACATTGGCGAGCAGTGATGCATCTCTTTTCTCGTTATATGTAAATAATTGCATAGCTTCTTTAAAGTTTTTGAACATTAATCGGAATAAGTCACCCATTCCACCATGCGGAGGAATCGAGGCAACCAGAACGGTACCTGAGATTATATCTGGATGCTGGTGCAAGATCTTCTGCACAATTCCTCCACCCATAGAGTGTCCGACCAGCACTGGCTTGCTTTTTAGACGCCCGATCACTTCAAGAACATCATCCGTGTAATCCTGAAGTGTGTAGGAATGAAGATTTTCATAGCCGTCACTTTCACCATGTCCACGAAGACTCAGCGCATAGGAAGAAAAGCCTTTGTCAGCAAAATAAGGAAGGAAGTTTTTTTCCCAACACCATGCTCCGTGACATGCTCCATGGACAAAAAGAAGAGACGCTTCGCTAGAAACGCCCTCAGGATGGTATTCTACTAGTTCCAAATTCATTTTCGACGTTCCTTTCGTATTTGAGAGTCATTGCTTCTTTATTTGCTTGAACCTGTTAAGGCATGGATACGCTGATTCAAAAGGTTGGCAGTCTCCTTGATCATCATTTCACCAATTTGATCAACATGACGGTCTCTCCAATTTTCAACAGCCGTTCCCTTCACCCATTGATTAAAAGAACCTAACGCTGGACCGCAGTAAATCTGATAATCCACTTTATAGCTTTCGGCTCCGTCCAAAGCCCAGTCAAAACAACGGTTAAAATACCATTTGAAAAGCAACGCCATCTTGTATTTAGGCGTTCGTTCCGCTCTTTTCAGTTCCTGAGGCGGGCAAGTGGTTTTCATCTGCTCATATACCTCTTCAAAGCTACGTTTAAAATACTTTTCCTGGAGCTGCTTCTTGGTTTTTTCATCGATTTCATCGAGCGAGTTGTATTGACGATAGAGGTCGTGCAACTTGTTCGCTCTGGCTGGAAAGAATAAGCCTTTTTTCAACACCTGAATTTTGGCTCCCATTTCAAACATTTCACCCGCCGGAGCATACTCTGTGTCTTGAACATTGGCCAACTGCAACGAATCCTTCACAGACTCGCTGGTCGCGGCCTCCACTGTGCACTGGTTAATCGAGCCTGTAACAATATAATCTGCCCCAAGCATGAAAGCGACCGCTGCAGCCTCAGGAGTTCCAATCCCTCCCGCAGCCCCGATTCTGATTGGCTTCCGGTATCCATACTTGTGCATCATGTTATCTCGTAGTCTGATCATCGCTGGCATCAAAGCAGAAGCTACACCGTGATCGGTATTTCCGCCAGAATCGGCCTCTACCGTTAACTCGTCCGCCATCGGAACTTCTCGTAACAGACTCGCTTCTTCTGTCGTAAGCTTATGTTCTTGCACCAATTTTTCTATCAGATACTCAGGTGCCGGACTTAAAAAGGCTTCTGCAACCTCAGGCTGTGATACTTTGGCAAAAATTTTGTTTGCCGCCTCCACTTGCCCGTTCATCCCCCGCTTTAATCCCTTGGCCCGATAGATGATCAACGCAGGGGTAATCGCCATAAACGCCGATGCTTCCATCACCCTCACTTGATAAGCAAGATACAGGTCGACGGTTTTTTCTTCCATGGACGGGTCACTCGGATGATGCAACAAATTCATCCCATACGGCCCGCCATGCTGTAGTTCACGTTGAATCTGTTGGATGGCACGCTCGATTCTATCCAGCTGTAAGCCACCGCTTCCGAAAAAGCCCATCATTCCGGCTTTCCCCATTTTAATGACCAGCTTTTCCGATGAGATTCCCTTGTACATCGCTCCTGCCAGGTAGGGATATTTCAGTTTGTAGTCCTGTTTAAATTGCTGATTTCCCAGCGAAAAAGCGGTAATCCCTTTTGGCTGCTCCATGCTGTTCGATATCTCTTGCTCCATGTTTTCTTTCTCTGCTTCCTCTTCTATGATCAGGGGTTCTGCTTCATTTCGTATCGTAGTAACTAACTTGGTCAACACAGTACCAGGACCAACTTCTTCTATTTCATTTTCCCCCAAGGCCAGGAGATATCGAATGCTGTCATTCCATTTCACTGGGTGTGTAATTTGTTCCACCAAATTTCGTTTCACATCGCTCTGTTTATAGGGTCTTGCGTGAACATTTGAAATCACAGGGATGGTCATACTGGAAAAGGCAAACTGATTCAAATAGTCCTCAAAGCGTTGCTTCGCATCACTCATGTAACGGGAATGGAATGCTCCGCTCACCTTTAAGGGGATGTATACTTTTACACCCGCTTCCTGAAAAACAGGGTTGGCCCGCTCTATATCTTCTTTTCGACCTGCAATCACAAATTGGAAGGGAGAATTGTGATTGGCAATATCGATACTGGTCAAATTATTTTCATGTAACACGCGTTCTACTTGCTCCAAAGTAAACCCGATCACCGCCGCCATACCTCCACCGATGGCCAGACTCATCAACTCGCCTCTTTTTTTCACCAAGTGTAACCCTGTCTCAAAATCAAACACCCCTGATGCAAAAAGTGCGTTGTACTCACCCAAGCTGTGCCCCGCCACATAATCTGGTTTTTTCCCGGTTTCCTTTACCTTTTTCAGATAGCTAAGCGCATTTACCACGTACAAAGCAGGCTGAGTAAACTGGGTTTTACTTAACTGTTTGTCCGGATCATGCAGACAAAGCTCTTTGATGGAATAACCTAATATCTGATCAGCTTTGGCGGTTATTTCTGGAAACTCATCAAACAGAGAGCCCCCCATTCCTTTTATTTGGGAGCCCTGCCCTGGGAAAACATATGTGGTCATTTTTCTGTCTTCCTTTCTGTTTGTATGCAAACTTTTATTTGAAAATAGTTGCTTGATGCGCTCTACATTTTCACCATCCTTTTTAAAAGGAGTGATAATCGAGTAGCATTCTGATTGTGAATCTTGTCGCAGATTTCGCTTTGTAAAATTACTCAAATTTCCTGCTGGTCCCAAATCCAAATAGATGTAGCTTTGCTGTTTCTCCAGCTCTTGGACAGCTTTTGGAAGCTGCATTGGTTTTCTTACCACTTGCCAAAAGTAGTCAACTGGCAGTTCCTTCATGATTTCACCGTGAACACACGAGACAAAGGGAATCTGGGGAATTCCAAACGTTTTCTGTTTCAATACCTCCCGATAATGTGGTTCAGCCGGATCGATGTAAGCTGAGTGAAAAGCATACGATACGGGTAGTCGTTGACAAATGATCCCCTTGCCTTTTACATAATCCTCCATGCGTTGTAGCTGATGACTGCTCCCGGCAATGACAAAATGCGAATGAAAATTCACCGCCACCAACTCACTATTTCGATGCAATAAAGGGTCTTGGTCATACAAATCGGGATTGTGGAGAATCGCAAGCATACTCCCTTTCTGACAATACGTTTCGTAAAGGGTGGCTTGTTCAACCACGAGTTGTAGCAATTCTTCCACAGGCATGATCCCAGACACAGCCCCCGCCGCAAACTCCCCCAAACTGCTCCCCAGACAATAGTCAGGCTTAATTCCGCTTTCCATGAGAACTTGAGCCAGAGCGTATTCCACCATAAAAATGGCGGGATGCGTAAAAAGGGTGCGATCAAATATGTCGTCTCGACGCTTCGTGTCATCATATAACTGGGCAAGGACAGACTCCCCGATCAGGGAATGTACCTTTTCATCTAAACTAAGCATCCATTTGCGAAATACCGGATTCTGATCAAAAAGGTCTCTCCCCATCTGATAGTACTGAGACCCCTGTCCAGAAAACATAAACACAACAGGCTTTTCCATGTATGATGCACCCCTTGTTTTTAAAAACAGTTTTTTATAATAAAAACTCCCCACAGCCTGGTCAATTGACCGTTGTGGGGAATTCATAAGCGATTTGTCATAGAGTGTTCTATCTCCTGAAGTACATCTTTTACGACAGCAACACTCCACTCTGTCTTTTTCGGGTAGGTGATCGAACACACATAGTCACCAAGGATAAAGGATGCAGTACGGTATTGAGGAAAGTTTTCAAAAAGACTATAAACAACCCCATCCCTTGCCTCTACTTGGCTTATTTCATAGATATGAAAAGAAGTGGTTAAACCTGTTTTCAAAATTTTGGATAACGCTTCCTTGACTGTCCAGAAAAGAGTGAGAGTCGTTTCATAAGAATAAGGCAAGCATGAAAACAAGCTGCTCTCTTTCACAGTCATTTGCGTCTCCAGAACTTTATTTCTATCCACGCTAATTCTCTCCATATCAATCCCCATCGGCAGTTCTTCCGAAAAAGCAATGCCGGCTGCAAGATCGTCACAATGGGTGATACTCACCTGGACGTTGGTTGCATTCGGTAAGTTTACGACAGGTTGATGAAAAATGCCCTGTTCAATACATATTCGCTCTAAGCTTTCGTCTCCAACCAAAAACGAAACGGCTCTTTTGGCGACATATCTCCCTGTCAGGTAGCTTTTTACTCTCCGCTCATACTCCAGCTGAAAATAGTACTCGAATTCTTTTGGGTGCAAGAATTTTACTATTTTTAAAAAATCAGCGGGAACAGAAAAATAGCCCATGCACAAACTGGCACGATACTCTCTATCCTTACCTTTTATAACGAATTCTTTCGTAAAGATCTGTGGAAACACATGCAATTCAATCTCCGCCTTCCGTTCTCCTACTATGCCAAAGGGCAGAGCTTCCCCAGTTCGTGGGTAAATAAATATACACACTACTGTTTCAACGTATGTCCTCCCTACGTTCCTTTAACGTGCCGAAACATCGATTAAATTCCCTAAGGGATTTTCCTTTCGATAAAAAACTTATACAGCTAATTCTTTATATTTATGCAGAAAGTTCCAACAACCACGTTTATTGCATAACGCGAAAAAATTGGATATATTTAGTATAATACCACAAAATTTAGGATTTTATCTACTCAATCATTCCTATTTTTGTGGAAGCAGTAAGCGCTCAAGATACTTGCGAATCTACTTCATAATGAAAGGATTACTCACCTTGAAATGGTATGCCATCTTTGTAGAATCTGGTAAAGAAGAAGTCGTTCAAAAGTACCTCAAACTCTATTTTAATGAGCAGTCTTTAAAGTCCGTTGTGCCGAAGAGATTGGTTCCTGAGAAAAAGTCAGGCATTGCGAATAGTGTCATGAAGAATATTTTTCCTGGATATGTACTTATTAAGACTGAAATGACTAACGAAATGTTCCACAAAATCAAAAAAATTCCTAGAAGTTTGCGTTTGGTCAATAACGGTAGTTACTATTCGCAAGATGAGGGTACTTATTATTCGAGCATTGATGAAAAAGAAATCACCCCGATCCTCCAACTCATGGGAAACGGTGAAGTTGTCGATTATTCAAAGGTTTATCTAGAAAATTCAAAGGTGATCGTAGAATCTGGTCCCCTTAAAGGACTGGAAGGTCTTATCAAAAAAGTGGATAAGCACAAAAACAGGGCTAAAATATTTTTAACCTTTATGGGAGTAGAGAAAACAATTGATGTGGGAATTGAAATCCTCTCAAAACCTTTGTAAAGGGGGAGCGTTGCGTACGCCTCCCCTTTTTATTTTCTTCATACAAGCACGCATTCCATCGTAAAAACATAGGCTCATGGTAAGTATCATTCGAGTAGGACTGCCCTGCTTTCATTTGGGAGAGACAGACAAGAGTTCCGATGTACGACTTTTCAAAAGTGTTAGATCCTTATTCTTGTTTGGAAAGGAAATTGTCTACATGGTTTTCTCGGACGAAGACAACATGTTTACTAGTCAGGCTGCCATTTTCCTAGCAGCCATGAGCTATCAGACTTATCCATTATATTTTGAAGGGAAGCTTACCTTACCCAAAGGTTTTCAGCTTCGATACACGATTCAGGCTTTTGCAGATGTAGAGAATCCAACAGAACATGTATATGGTTTTGTGGCAGAATCTAAAGATGAAATCATCATTGCCTTCAGAGGGTACGCAGCATATCCGGCAGACCTTTTGGCGGCCTATGACATCCTACAAGTTCCCTATCCTTTTGTTACAGATGCAGGGAAAACCTCACGTGGATTTACCTGCCTGTATCAATCAACACGGGATCAGTTCATCAGAAAAATCAATCAGTTTCCCGCATCAAAAAAGCTGTTTATTACTGGCCACAACTACGGCGGCGCGCTAGCTGTACTAGCAGCTTTAGATATTGCGGTAAACACAAAGATTAGGCAACCAATCGTTTACACCTATGGTAGTCCACGTATTGGTGACCCCCAGTTCGCCTCACGCTTCAATCAAGTCGTTGTCAATAGTCTACGCATTGTAAATGTCCACGACTCTTTTCCTACATTCCCCGATCAAAAGTATCCGCCTCCTTTTACCCAGGAAGGTATCTATTATCAACATGTAAAAAACAAGTTTCCTCTCTCGTTTCAACTGAATAATACGCCTCGCAACGATAGTATCGCCTGCTATTTTCATAACCTCACTCAGCTTGACCCTGATTATGCCCAAACGCTCTGTGTGGAAAATCCGGGGTTTTGTCCCAATACCGATACGTGTATTCCGTTTTTAGGCAAATGCTAGCTTTTTTACAGCCTTGAAACTCAGAAAGGGAGACACATGAATGATCGATCGTATTTATAACAGCAAAGATGCGATTTTACTTGCGGCTATGATCCATCAGGCCTATCAGCTATTTGAAACAGATTCACTTGTCTTGCCAAAAGGGTATCGTCAGCTCTCGACTATTCGAGCATGGGCTGGTGTTGAGACTCCGGAGCCAGAGGTGTTTGGTTTTGTAGCCGAGTCATCCGACAGTATCGTTGTAACTTTTCGAGGAACACGCACGTTTAACGACAATGAGACTGATCAAGATTTGTATCAAGTCCCCTATCGTTTCGTCAGAAAAGCAGGAAAAACCCACCGTGGGTTTACTTGTATGTATCAATCCGCGAGAGATGAATTGATTCGGGAGCTGAGCAAGCTCTCCAGATCAAAAAAACTATTTGTTGCAGGGCACAGTTTAGGGGGAGGGTTGGCCGCCCTAGCTGGTTTGGATATTGCGGTGAATACGAAATTTGCGCATCCTTTTGTGTATACGTATGGGAGTCCTCGCGTCGGAGATCCTGTCTTTGCTTCGCGGTTTAATGAGACAGTAAAGAACAGTGTTCGGATCGTAAATGTTCATGATATTATTCCAACTTTACCGTCCAAGGCGTACCCACCTCCGTTTACGAAGAAAGGATTGTACTACCAGCATGTGGATCGGAAGTATTTGTTGGATTTTCAGTTGAATAGTGTAGCTGTAAGGAATCATGAAATTGTTTGTTATTTTAAGTTTCTGGCGCAGGAGGAGCCTGGGTTTACGGAGAGGTTGTGTGCCGAGAATGAGGGGTTTTGTCCGGATACAGGGATGTGTGTGCCTTTTTTAGGGGGATGTTGATTCAATGGAATCACTCTCTTTTTTTATGCCCTCTTTATCACGCCGTGAGAGGTAATCTACAAAAAAACTTATTGATAACCATTTTCAATGATATTATAATGGTTATAATTTCCAAATATTTACTTTCGCTCATGGATGAGCAAAAAAGGAGGCATTACGATTATGAAAAAAGCCATTTTAGCAGGAGCATTAGGGATTGCAGTACTTTCAGGTGCAAATTTGCCAGGATTGGAAGTCTCAAAAGTTAACGCAGCAGCAACGGCTTTAGACATTCAAGAGGTTACGAAATACTATTCTCTGAGTTCATACGAAGTGACCCAAAAAGAATCTTTTCCGCTTAAAAAGGGTGAAGAGCTTACGATTTTTGTAAACAATTCAGGATTCCCGATTTCTTATACAGTCTTTGATGCAGATAATCAAGCGATTGGTACATACCAAGCTAATTCACCATACGGACGTGTATTCCAAGCGCAAAAAAACGGCAATATCTCTGTACAATTTCAAGCCGGAGCGAATTCTTCCTATATGAAGAAAATGAATTTTACAGCTAAATTCGCTCTTTCCAAGTTTTAATAAGCGTATGTAAAACAGTAAGGGGCTGTCTCAAAAGTCGATTTCTCGCCAAAGAGACAGCCCGCTTGGATTCATTAACAATTCGAAAATCAGCGTTGTTGACGTCAATAAACCAGGTGCAAAAAAAGACCCCCCTTGTCTACAGAGGGGTTGAGATTATTAGTAACGATGTGAAAGAAGCAGTCGATAAGTACAATACATTCAAACACGGATGTTCTGTTTATAGAGTTATGATTTACAATGGGGCAATGGGGCAACCAGTTTTCCCCGTTCGATGTTAAGTCGAGTGAGAAATGGTCTGTGTCGTTCATTGCTCCTTATTTCTTTAATTCCTCTGGAATTTCAGGTTTCCCCACGAATCCAAAGGATGCTGTAGTTACCGCCAGTACCGCAACAAATGAAGCAACTGCTGAAACATGTTTCGCTACGAACATCATCGCTTTATTTTTCATCTTTTCCACCTCCTTTCAGTGGAATTAGCGTCAGTGATTGCACAAAGAAGGTCTTAACCAGTGTTTCGCTGTCTATGAAAAATAATGAACTGACGATGATAATGGAGATGGTCTTGAGGAGCAAAGTCTGATTCTGTTTGAATAGTCGTGATTGCAATTCCATTTCTTGCGGTGCAAAAAGTGCTACTAGGACTAATGTGATAATAATAATCGGGGTGACAAAATCATTAGGTAGGGTAATGAGAGGGATTAATACAGCTCCCACTATACTTGTCATGGTGCAGTAGACAGACGATGAATAGTGAAATCCTCCTGAAAATTGGCGTAGTACTAAAAATCCAGCCAATGTGATTAATGTTCCTTGAAATGTCCCTATCATTAGTGAAATGGTAAGGCTACTCGTAATGATGAGAAGCATGTTGATGATAAGGATTAACCCAAATTTCATTGTAGGCACTGACTTCGTTTCATGTGGATTGATCGACTTTAGTTGGATTGCTATTCTTTCAGCAAGAGTTTCAATCATATTCCCCATCCCTTTTTATAGCCAGCCATGCCAGTATCGTGATTCCGATTGCCATCCCAAAGAAGATCCAGACTATGGAAGCAATTCCATATGTACTTGCTAATTTAAACAAGACCGTTATCAATACACCTGTTACAACAATCAGTGACAAAATAACCATGTTGATTCTATGGTAAATAAAGAAAGGCGCTCCGTCTCTGACAAATGTAAATTGCAGTCCAAATTTTCGAAGCCCATAGCATAATGCAAAGGTAAATAATGCGGAGATTGTCTGGAATATGAAACCTGTGTTGATGGTTCGATCCCGTAACGATTCGATTGTCTCTAGGGCTCCTATGACGGTCAGGAAGAACACTTCCACCATCTGAATCCCCAAGTATATTCCTGCTGTTATCATGGTCATTAAGGCAGCATGTCCCCAATTCACGTTCCATACCAGGATTAATGCTCCAAAGATGATGACGACTTGGGCTATGGTTGCATAGTCTCCATATGGCGTAAATTGTCGTAGCCCAAACGAGAATAGCATTAATACCAGACTCACAAAGAGAATCCTGTTGATATGCACCAAAAAACCAAACCTAAATAACGTAGTCATAAGAGCAAATATTGCGAGGTATTCCAATGTTGAAAATAGGACAAACAGCATGTAACTTTTTCACCTCAATTACTTATTGAGGGTTATATTCTACTAGAAACGACAGATTCCTGCTTGAATTTACCAGTTTTGACATTTTAGAGCGTTCAAGCGTCACTGAGAACGGGAGTATATTTTTGAAGAAAAGAAAGCTTGAGGTACAAGTTATCAAGATAATAGCCTTGGCCTTTGTACGATATTAGAGATACTTCAATTCCCCCGAAATCTGAAGAGAACGTACAAACCAGTCATAAAGAGCGTAGACGCTCCAAAAATACGTTTCCATGACATAAGACATACTCATGCTACGCTTCTTCTTATTCAAGGTGCCAATCCTAAAGTGGTAAGTGAAAGATTAGGATATGCAATATCCGATTGGCTCAACGCTCTTACTCCTTCCAAATTCGTGTACCCAAAACAAAAACCGCCCGGTTATTTACCTGGGCGGTTTATTCATCGTGCTTAGCATTAATATAGTGCGTTTTTAGATTAACTTTCAAAAAACGTCAAAATTTTTGACAAAGTAGATAACACTCCCCGAAGGACTGTTACCATCATAAGCTATAACAAACTTATCATGTGCCAGAGCCACTGTGTAAAGGACTATCAGATAGAGACTTTAGATTAGGTTTATTTGGATATCGCGGAGTTTAAAAGTATTTTAGCCAAACTGCTTGTGTAAGAGAACAACCCGCCAAGATGTTAAGCCTGGCGGGTTGTTTGCTATTGTATTTATTACAAGTCTGTTAAAATTAATTCAATGGTGCCCGTGTTTAGTTTTGCTTGAGAATCAAGATTTCTGTAGTAATTAACATAATGGTTATGCTTAAAAACTATCCCTGCGTCGTTATTTGTTACACGAACACCTGGTTCATATACAAAGTTATTTTTTGCTGTCCTCGTTCCTAACTTAAAATCGACAATCCACTTAGTATAATTATCGGATAAGCTTGATTCATCCTTAATATTTGCTGATTTAGTGTTGAAAGTCCAACTCACAGAAGGAACTAAACCTGATAATCCAACAGAAGCAGATGAGTCAGTGTCAGTTGTATATGGCCCATATGAACGAATTGTCTGTTCGTCAGCATCACTACCAGTATGTCTGTATCTCATTGCTAATTCTCGAGTTTGATAATTATTTCTTGGTTCTGTTTGATTGAAAAACTTAACATCCCAAACAGAGACTTTCTCTCCCTTTAATGTTGACGTACCTTTTCTTATATAGTCTACGTTGCTGGTATAAACACCCGCGATCTCATTTCGATTATCATCTCTCACTCTATACGTGTAGGAATCGGAATATGTATCATCATCAGAACTCGCAGAAGCTTTTAATGATATAATATTCCTTGCACCTTCATTTTCAGCAAGTTCAACTTTTTGTTCAATTTCTTCACGAATTTCTTCTAAAGGGACTTCATCTAGTTGATCAAAGATGTAATCAACGTGTCTAGTGCCATCTTGTTTATAGACACCTACACCCATCAGTTTTGGTGCAACTCCTTCGTCTTCAGACGAGCGATTTATTTTGAGTTCAGTCTTTACATATTCCTTTATATCTTTGGGATCTATTTCTCCACCTTCATTATGGATGAAGTAATAAGTTTCTTCGCTATCATTATTATTCAACGCTTTTAACGATCGCGAGGAACGAGAGTCATCTAATGCGATCTCAACTATTTCTAGTTTTTTCAAGCGTTCTTTTGCCAATACATTGTCACTTATCCCAGGAGTTAACACTAATGTTGTAGCAAAGCAGACACACAAAAAAGATGCTAACTTCTTCATATAATTCCCATTTTTTCCATTTTTCTTTCCGTGTTATTATATACGTGAAATTCTAAAAAAGGAAGATGAATAATAATGTTCAAATTATTGGAAATATTTATAATCGTTGTTTTAGGACTCTTTACTGGATTATTCTTTGGAGGAGGTAGCAACATAATACTAGGCGGTATATTTTGGGTTTTAATATTTATTTTACTAAAGCTATATGACAAGTAATTAAAACAGCCCTCCCCCGGAATATTCCGAAGGAGGGCTGTGCCACTATTTAGAAATGCCTACTGCATCACGCAATGCATTCGCCGCATAATGACCCGTATCTCGATCATAGTATGGTGATCCGGACTGTGTTCGAACCAGCTCCCCCTGTCAAAAAGACCGGGTCATCGTTTTTAAAGCTAATTGATCTGTAAAACCCTTGAAAATCAAGTGTTTTTCTCGTTCGCATCTGAGTGAATCTTTGACGATTCAAGTCAGTTTTGTCCCCATTCGTCCCCACTATCCTACATGGTCCAGAAATCAGCCTGTTTCGCATTTTTGTTTACCCTCGCTAAGTGCATTTAGTATTCGTTGAGCAGTTTTCATAGTCGCTAGATATTCATTATCTGATGCTAGACGCGAATCAATAGTATTGTTTACCCCCGATTCTTTGCTCAACCACTGTTGCGTAAATCCTCTCTGATCTAGCCACTTTCGTAACTTCAATCTTTTCTTTCTTAATCCAAACACGAATACCACAGGATGGGCAAGGATTCAGAAGATTAAACTTGTCTGCGAATAAAAATTCGAGTATTGGACAATCCTTTCTGCATTTACTCATCATACACACGAAGTAAAGGAGAAGAAACGCTTGGACGCAGAAAAGTACACCTTGCAATTGGAAATAAACGGTATACTAATCCTACTCAATCGAATAGGCTTAAAAGGACGTTTAGCTAACCTCGCGGAAGGGAAGTGATGCCTGTGGAGGTTAGGAATACTTTGACGCTTATGATTGGTTTCGGCATGTTGATTATCGCATTGCTGGGGCTGGGTGAATCTATCGTCACTGCCATCTACCAAAATAAACGTAAATAAACCTCCCTCCCAGGAAAGGTAAGAAGATGAGCGTTTGCCCGAAAACTCACTGTTCAACACTTTTACATCTATTTTGAAGCTAAATCCTAGGAGGAGTTTGAAATGAAAAAAGTCACAAATGCAATAATCGTTGCAACAGTATTATCAGTAGGTTTTTTACCGGGGTTGCAAAAGGAAATGTCTGTAGCCGCTGCGGTAAAAAATCCAAGTCCAACTGTAGAACAAAAGAATCCATACTTTGTCGCTGGCATTGATGATGCGAAGGCATTTGAGTCATATTTTACTAGTCTGCAAAAAGAGATAAAAGCTGGAGACAAAAATAGTGTGGCGAATCGTTTCGAATTCCCGTTGACTGTAAGTAGCGAAAAGAACGGTGAAGACATAGAAATAATAATTAAAACCAAGCAAGAATTTATCCAAAAATATGATCAAATTCTAACCAAAAACGTCAAGGATGCTTTTTTAAACCAAAAAGTGAATGAGCTTTTTGTGAAATATAGCGGGGTAATGGTTGGAACAGGTGAGGCTTGGATTGCACCAAAAAATACACAAGAAAATACGAAAGAGCAGTACTCTGTGTATGCCATTAACGACAAGATGATCGGCGTGAAAGTCGATCAGGATGCTACAAATCCAATGAATAAAGATGCGTTTACTTTTTACGTAGACAAATTCTCAAAAGGTTACACACTTGAGAAGATGGAATGGAAATCAAATGAGAAAACGATTGTGAATACAGTTGAACAAGCGGTGGAAAACGCTTTTTCTGAGAGTACAAAACCTAAATTTACAATCGGTGGCTCCTTGCAGATACTCAGTTTTAATTATGATGCTCAAAAGATGAAGGGTCAGAAGGGTGTCCTAACGCTCACTTTTAAAAACGAAGCAAATCAAGAATTGGTATGGAAAAAGGAAATTGTACTAAAGTAACAGTTGAGTATTTGAGACTCCCAGCTCTAAAACCTTGGCAATCAGTGGGATTCTTAAGTAGTATTCGGAAGATAACCTTTCTGTTAATCCTTCTCTAATTACCCCTTTATAAATTCTATGCTTCTTCATGCTCATCAATCTACTTCTTGTTGATTTTAGTGATAGGTAAAACATCTATGATATTCTCTAGACAGGCAGATGAATATGTAAAAAGAAGACTATCCCAAACTCAGGAAAATGACTGAGGGATAGTCTTCTTTTGCCTTTCATAGGTTCATTCACTCCTGATATAAGTGCATTTTCCTGTATTTTACCATTTGTAGTTTGTAAGACTGAATTAAATGTCACTTTCATTTGGATTTATTCCAATACCCATCCACTGCTATTGCTACAGTCCTGAAATATTGATCTCTCAAATAGGATTCCTGCTCCTCTTTATCATGGGATAAAAACCATTCTTGCTGCATATCCTCATCTCTAAAAACATTTGGTCGCCAAAATGCCAGCCCCAATTCATGAAAGGTATAGCTATATCCTAACTCCCAATCATTTCTATCATATGGAGAAATTTTATCAATTCGTTCAACTAAATCCTCTGCTTTTGTCTCAAA
The DNA here is from genome assembly GCF_013332445.1 of Brevibacillus sp. HB1.1. Taxonomy (NCBI): domain Bacteria; kingdom Bacillati; phylum Bacillota; class Bacilli; order Caryophanales; family Paenibacillaceae; genus Brevibacillus; species Brevibacillus sp. HB1.1. The sequence goes on from NZ_JABMIV010000001.1 coordinate 967,378, forward strand.
CACATTAATATCCATAAGCAAACAGGTTATATCATGATCACCCTTAAAAGAAGACAGTTCTATGAATATAACTCTATCTTCCGAATCGTACTCTACCTTGAAATCCCCAACGGACTGCACCGCCGTTGAATCTTTCCTTGGATTGAAGAGTCTCACACCCTTTGCTTCGGCGTACTTTCTTACTTCCTCTCTAGTCATTCCTAACGTTATCTGCCCAATTCCTTTTCGTGGCTCAACTATGATCGTTTCCATGAGCATCCTCCCTTTTTATTTCTTAATATAGCATTAAATATCGATTGCAATATTAAATGGTTCTAGTACAAACTCGGGTTTGTAATTTCTAAATTGCCACTTCATTAGTTCAATAACAACTTGTAAATTAACAGGTACTAGCAATTTATATAATCCTTTTTTAGCTCTTTTATTGACATCTCTTTCAATCATTAATGTTAAGAAATATCGTGGTATGCAGATTACTCAAAAAGAGATGTCAAAGATGCTGCTGAAGTTGAATGAAGTAGGATTCAATGAACGTGAGCTTGAGATACTAGAGGATTGTAAAGCAAACAAAATAGAGAGCATTTTGGTTCGTAAGGTTGAACAAAAAAACCATTGCATATGAAAGTAACAAGTAAAACGATGAGTTAGTTATGAAATAGATCTCACTAACTGAGTGAATAATTGAAACTAAATTACAGAAAATATATTGATATTCGGAAATGTCAGTATGATTGTTTGGTAGATTTAAAAATCGTAGATTGACCTTCACCTAAAATATACCTATTATTGTATTTTATAACAGAAATGTCTTTCAAAATTCAGCAAACCTTAAGAATAAAGGGTTAGATATAGTTTCTGTCAATGTTGACTTGCCAACTCAAAAAATTAACATTGGAGTAAAGGAAAAGACATCAGAAAAAAAGGCTGCAAAGCTTCTTATGGCAAAAATAGATGAAAAGGCTGCATTGGCTGAAATAGGTTTTGATGCTGACATTTTCATTATCAAGAAAGAAGAACCACGCAAGGCTCAGGCTCAGCCAAGCGACAAATTTAGACCAATTCAAGCTGGCTTAAGAATAAAAAATACTACAGAAGACAGAAGTTGCACTTCTGCGTTTTCAGTACAAAAGGATAACGATTTTTATGTTTTAACTGCTGGACACTGCACGGAAAATGTTGGGGATATATTTGAGCAAGGAGGAACAAGGTTTGGTAAAACTGCAGATGTTAATTTCGGTGGTAGTGTTGATGCAGCACTCATCGAACTAACAAAGGGATCTGATGATGCTACTTACTATGTTTTTGGAAATTATAAATCAGAATACAATACTATTACAGAGGTTCAGAGAACAAGGGATGAAACCATTGGAGATACTGTTTGCATTTCAGGAAGTCAAATGAAAAGAGTGAAGTGTGGAACGCTGAAATCAACTAATTGGAGGGGGAATATAGAAAGCCCCAATGGAGAGACACAATACTTTACTAACATGAGACAAGCTAGTTATTCAGAAGTACAAGGGGATAGCGGAGGGCCTATATTTTATGGTGGAACAGCAATAGGAGTTCATAGCGCGGATACTGGAGTTTTCACACATATCAGCGAAATAGAAGATTATTTTAACATTGATTCAATTTTTACTGGTAACTAGTTGAAATAAAGTTCCCCATGAGAGAAGGTTTTCTCATGGGGAACAAGAAAGGAAATGACACAATGAAAAAGGCTTTGATATTAATCATTGCAGCATTGCTCATAACTGGATGTGCCACTAATCACAAGAAGGTTGAAAAGCAAGCATTAACAGGATACGTAACTGAAAAAGATTATGAAAAAAAAGGTCTCTTAGTTATAGAAAATGATGAAACCAAGACGAGCGATGAGAATTTCTATGCAGCAGAGTGGTATTTCCCAAAAGAAGAAGCCGTATTCCTCGATAGCAAGGGGAATAGCATCTCGTATGATGAAATCGAAGTTGGTCACACAGTATCTACATGGTCAACAACACCATCAGCACAGTCTTATCCCAGTGGCGCAGAACTCAGTAAACTTGTAATTAAAGAAGAAAGTAAAAATCCTATTGATCAAATGGATGAAAAAAGTGCGGTTCAACACGCAATCAATTACTTAAAGAACACACATAACGATGGAATCATTATTAAAAGTGCAAGTGGACAGAAAGATCATTGGCTGATAAAAGCAACCGACTATGATCATAAAACAGATACTACTCTAAAAATCAATGCACAAACAGGAGAAGTAAAAGAGATTTAAAATTTGTACCCTGCTGCAACTAAAGAAAGGAGGTGATAATTTCTCATAAAAGTGTCATTTTATTCGTTCAATTCACCTATCAATGGATCAATTAATGAACGAAATTCGTTAATTGAAATTCCAAAACCATAATGATTTAAAATATCAGTCAGCTCATTGTTATAGATTTCTGACTTGATTAATGCCAAATCACTCAGAAGTATATTTACTACTTCTCGATCTTCATTGTTCGATATAAGTTACTGTATTGTCTAAGTGTAGCGCGAGTTGGCTTTTCTTTGAAATTGCAGTAATACATTGCCATAAAGTGCTCAAATGTGACAACCTCTTTTTTGTCCATCTCTATCACCCTTTTCCAATCAAATTAACATTTCATCCATTCCCAAATGTTGCTGTCTGTCTTTTCTTCTTTCAATCTCCAACTACTCTTCTCATAATACTCATTCATTTTAGAAGTAGTCGGACATATTACCTCAATTGGGCACTCCCCCAAGATCTGAAGCATTTTATCCATTAACCTCTGTCCTCGATGACTTGGACGAATTGCAAACTGATATAGCGAAATAGTTTGATCAGACTTTCTAGGATAAAAGCGTAATGCTCCTACAATTTGGTTATCATCTATTGCTACAACGACTTGCCTTCTACGCACAGCAGCAAATGCTCCATCAGGACATAAAAATTCCCTATTAGAAATACCATCGTTATTTTCTTGAATGTTATTCTGAAAGAAAAATACAACATCATTCCCTGACCATGAATCAGCTAATGTTATCTTCATTATTCTAACCTCATCAAATCCCAATTTATGTAGAGAGTAGTTCTTTAATGGCTCTCCTGTAACGCAACATCCGTTCATGGTCATTTTTGTTGGATCTGGGATGCGGGTCAAGTCACAGTTATCTTCTAGGTCTGCCAGTTTAACGAACCTTGCTATCGGGTCAAGTTCCGCTCTTTTTACAATTTCCATGTAGGTCTCGCCTTCATTTCTAGTTAGAGCAACGACTGCTCCCACAATCTCAGGAGAAAATCCAGATTCGAGAAGACCTTCCTTAGGGCCTTCTCTAATTGTACTCATTCACACCCTCCTTCCTCATGAAGTCCCCATTTTAAAACGAATAGTATTTGCCACCCAAATCGTAGAATATGGAGGTTAGTGACTGTGGCTAATCAAAAGCATAAAATAAAAAACCCTTGATTCCTCAAGGGTTCTAACGTTCATACTATGGTGATCCGGACTGGGTTCGAACCAGCGACCCCCACCCTGTCAAGATGGTGCTCTCCCAACTGAGCTACCGGATCATGGGATATGTGTGTGATCGTTTAATGGTGGGCCCTGTAGGACTCGAACCTACGACCAATCGGTTATGAGCCGACCGCTCTGACCAACTGAGCTAAGGGCCCGAATCGTATCGGACGTCGATCACATTTATTACTATACAGCATCGTAAAATGGATTTCAAGAGGAAATGAATAATTTCTTGTAAAAATTTTCACTCGTACCAAAAGAACACTAAGAAACCCAGTGATATCAGTCTTGCTTTTACCATGTAAAAAGCCTCGTCATCTCGTTTCAGCTATATATGCTTACCCAAGACCCCAACAAAAAAGCCATTCCCCACCGCTGCGACCCACATCCCCCCTACTAAACATGGGGATTACCTACTTGATGGCATCACATCAAACATGACGCCATCAAGCATATGAGCTACACCAGTGAAGAATTGGCTTCTGCCAGTCTAAAGACGATCCAATAAAGGGTACAACAACAAACAAGATAATTAGGTAATGATCGAGACAAACTTCCTCATCGCAACCCTAACCTACCCCGCCTGCTCCGTCCCTTTCCCTTTCTCCTCGACACGCAGCTCGGCTTCCTGTTGCTTCAACGCCTCATTTCGTGTCAATTCCGCCTCCTGCTCATCTCTCATCCGATGGGCCATACGGCTAGACGCATTGGCTGCCACACTCGCCACGAGGTCGTCCAAAAATGTGTGAACACGTCCCTCTCCCGACTTGGTATCCAGCCTTTTAATCACCCCGACCTTGTGCTTATCCAAATGGCCAAAGGTGGTCACCGCGATACTTCCATATCCAAATACGGAGCCTAGCGCCAATGTTTCGTCGCATCCGAACAGTCCTTCATCTGACGCGATGATAGATTGGAGCGGCTCGGACAAGAGGCCCTTCTCTGCTAACGTATCCAACTCAACGCCAACCAGGATGGCGTGCTGCATTTCCCTTTTTTCCAAGACCGCTTTCACGCTCTCGATGCACTGCGCCATCGTGAGATCTGGATGGTAAGGTGATTGCATGAGATAGACGATCTCTGCGATATCATCCATCGTCACTCCGCGTTCTGCCAAACGTGCGAGAGCAGCGTTTCTGACTTCGATGCTGTGTACTTGCTTCTTCATATAAGAGACAACCCCTTCCACAAATCGAGTGAAGTCGTTTCCTACCATAGTATCACACGCTGACCAAATTGCGACAATCTTTCGCCCACAGCCTGACTGACCCTGCACCCAAACTGTTGGGCATGCCCGCTCACTCCTGTATAATAATGAATAGAAGATCCCAATAAGGAGGACACCGCAGTGGCCCTTGAGGAAATCATCTTGGAAAGCCGGCATTTGGGGACGCCGGAAAAGCTGATTGTCTACACACCCCAACGCTACTCGCCACTCTACTCGTATCCAGTCCTTTATGTGCAGGACGGAGAAGATTACTTGGCAATGGGCAGGATGGCTTCTTTGCTAGATCAATTGAATCGGGACAAAGAATTGCCTGATATCATCGCTGTCTTTCTCCCGGTCGAGAAAAGCAAACGGAACGACCGCTATCATCCGGATGGCAAGGAGCATATGGCCTACCGTCGCTTCCTCGCCGATGAAGTCGTGAGCTATGTCGATACGCATTACTCCACACATCCTTTGGGGAACGCACGAACACTTCTTGGCGAATCTTTGGGCGGGGTTGTCTCTCTGTTTACTGCTCTTTACTATCCACATACGTTTGGACAAGTTGCCTGCCAGTCGATTGCCATGGACGCAAAGTTAAATCGTCTGATAGCTGACGCTGACTTTTCCGTGCCGCAAACCATTTATTTGGAGATCGGGACGGAGGAAACGGCAGTAAGCACGGGCCGGGGCACATTGAATCTTCTTGCGGCCAATGAAGAGTTGCGCGAGATTTTGGGTACGAAAAAAGCCACCCTCGTTTATGAAACGTTTGAGGGTGACCATACGTGGGGCCATTGGCAGCGCAATCTACCGCGTATGCTAAAGACGCTTTACGGGTAAACTTACCGTGGCTGTTCTTCTTGTGGACCTTCATCCTTGATAGTCGATACGAGTGCTTCTTCGAATTCTCCTTTTCGTATCGCAGTCAAGATCGTGAAGGTCAGCACAGACAGTAGAAGCAGAACGAGAAAAATGAATGTGATCATCATAGCCGTATACATGCAGTGCGGCACCTCCTTGCACTACACAGTCTTTCCTTTGACACAAGGAATATACAGACCCACGCTTAACATTACACAAATGAAGAATTTTCTGTTAAAATAATATCTTGTAGAGCATGATAGATAGTAAGGAGGAGTGGTTCTGATGATGTACAGTATCGTTATATTCCCATCTAGCAAGGTGCAAGAAGTAGCCAATTCTTACCGGAAACGTTATGACCCGGGCTATGCTTTGGTTCCTCCGTATATCCGTTTGAAGGAAGCCTTTGAGCTGGACGAAGCCAAGCTTCCTGAGCTGGTGAGCCATCTGGAGCAGGTTGCCTCCTCTACCGACAGCTTTTCGGCTCATTTCCATCGGGTATCTTCTTTCCACCCTACCAACAACGTGATCTATTTGGCTGTGCAAAACAAAGAACCATTTAACGAGCTGCATCAAAAGATTGCCAATCAGTGTGTGAATGAGAAAGAAACCTACGCATACGTACCGCATCTGACCATCGGGCGCGACCTGTCCGACGATGAGCTGCGGGATGTAACCGGCCAACTGAGCATGGCAAAAATTGACCTGAACAGCGAGATTGATCGCTTCCACTTGGTTTATCAACTCGAGGATGGCATCTGGAGCGTTTACCAGACTTTCCTTCTCAAAAAATAAACACCCTTTCCTCAATCATCAACCCTCCCTGCGTATCCGTCGTAGGGAGGGATATTTTCTAACAAAGGACGAATACCGATGAACCTGCAAACCTACCAGATCCAAAGAGTCACCACTGAACAAGAATTGGCGGATGCCCTGTCCGTACGCCGAGTCGTTTTCATCGAGGAACAGGAAGTACCAGAAGAGTTGGAAATAGATGAGCATGATACATTGGATAGCGGGACGATTCATTTTGTAGTCTACCGCGAAGGAAATCCAGTGGGGGCAAGCCGTCTCCGTACCTACGCACCTGGGGTAGGAAAAATTGAACGGGTAGCGGTTGCCAAAACAGAACGCGGTACCGGACTGGGCCGCCAAATCATGCTCGCGATGGAAGAGTTGGCCAAACAACACGGGTATGACAGCCTGAAGCTGAACGCACAGACGCAAGCCCAACGGTTTTATGAAAAGCTCGGCTATGAACCTTTTGGCGACTTGTTTGATGATGCGGGTATCGAGCATATTGCGATGGTCAAATCCATTCGCGAATAACAGAAGCTACGTGCAGCCCCATCCCTCAGATAGAAAAACAACCTCGTTTTCGCTATGATCATCATGCGAAGCGAGGTTGTTTTTCATTGTCACCCGAGAAAGGCATTAAATCAGCTGTGGTTTCCGGATTGCCTCAATCACTCGTTCAAAAGAGTCTGCACCGTGGCCCTCTGCTACTTTCTGTGTGGCCAATGCTAGCAACGGCGTTAACCAATCAACGGGGATTCCCTGTTCCTTACTGGCATGGATAATGTGTTCAAGTCCGAGTTTATTCGTATTCATGTTGGACACATCGGTCGTGAAGTTTCCTTCATCACGTGCACGTGCGGCAACCGGATCTGATAAGAGCGGGGCAATCAAGTGATGAATCCAGCTGGTTGCGTATGGAAGAAACTCTGTCGCCGTTATGTTTGCCGTACTTAACAAGGCATACGCATGCAGAGAACCATACCAAGCGCCATACATCATGGTGAGCAGCGACAAATCGTAGATCAACGGCACGCCATGGTCTTCACTGAGATAGGCAGCGTTACCTCCCAGCAGCTTCAATGTCGGTTCATATGCTTCAAATAGAGCCTTCGACCCGCCGTAGAAAATGAGTGTTTCAGGCAGTCCAATCATTTGAGGGACAGCCATAATCGCTCCATCGAGATATTGCCCACCGCGCTCGCTTACCCACTTGGCAGACTTGCGTGCATCCTCCGGGGTTCCGGTGGTGAGGTTGACGATGACACGCCCTGATAATTCATTTTCCAAGGGCTCTAGCAGGTCTTGCATGACTTTGTAGGTCGATAAGCAGACAACGACCAAGCTGCTTGCCGTGATTGCCTCTGCTACACTGCCCGCCAGTACTGCTCCCTTCCCGACTAGACCTTTGGCTCTATCTGCTGAACGGTTCCAGACAGTCGTTGGATGACCACCATTTAGAAAAGCATCCGCGAGTGCTACTCCCATATTGCCAAGGCCAATTACTGATACAGACGCTGGAATTGATGTTGATTTCATCGTTTGACACTCCATTCATTTTATACTTTGCAAGTGAGATGATCTGACGCTACATGCAAGATCTATCGCTCTTGATTGCGATTCTAAAGGTTTACACTAGTGTGAATGTCAATACAAAAATCAATGCTTCTTGACACTTCACTCCCGGTGGAATAACATGGAATCAGAAACATACGATACCGTATCTTTTGAGGTGAACCATGCAATACGTACGTGAAGATTGGATTCGGGCAGGGCTTGATATGTTGGCTGAAGCAGGCATTGACGCTGTTCGTGTGGAACCTCTCGCCAGAAAACTGAAGATCAGCAAAGGGAGCTTTTATCATCACTTTCCAGATCGTCAAGCGCTACTGGACTCCATGATCGAATATTGGGAGGAGCATGCGACAGAGCGGATCATTCGCGCGCCACACGCTGACAACATGTCGTTGGAACAGCTGTTGTCGAGTGTTTTTAACAGCGAGCGAAAAATCGAAGCCGCTATCTACAACTGGGCGAAGCAGCATCCTGCCCTTTCCAAACGTCTCGTGGAAATCGAAAAGCGCAGAATCGGCTTCGTGGCCACATTATATGAGAAAAAAGGGCTGGCTCCCGCTGAAGCAAAGGCACGCGCCCAGCTCGCGTACCTCCTCTATGTTGGTTGGCTCGTGCGCCGAGAGCTAGAAGCACCTTTCGATATGTCCGAACCCTTGCATCATTTTATGACTTGGATTTGATTCCCCTCTCTGCCTGACAGGCTATACTGCGCAGAGATTTTTTTGCCCAAAACATACGGATTCGTATCTTTCACAAAACCTTTTAAATCAATAGGAGGCATTCCCATGACGCATGTTTTCCCCATCTCATCTGCTATCTTCTTAGTCATCGTGTCCTTGCTGCATTTTTATTGGGCCTTCGGAGGAAAATGGGGGACCGATTCCGTCATTCCCACAACAGCTGATCATTCACGTCGAACTTTTTCCCCTCGGAAAGGCGGAACGATCGTCGTTGCTTGCTTGTTGACTTGTGCCGCTTACCTTTTGCTTGCCCAGAGCGGTTATCTCCCACCCGTTATAACCCGTTCTTTGATTCAATGGGGATGCATTGTCTGTGCCGCTGTATTTGTCCTGCGGGCTGTGGGAGACTTCAACTACATTGGCTTTTTTAAAAAAGTAAAAAATACGAAGTTTGCTCGTCAAGATACGGCATTGTTCACCCCTCTATGCTTGTGGTTAGGGATATCATTTCTACTCGCCTTGTTATAAGTTCACAAAAAGCCCTCTTCCCATAAAAGAGAAGAGGGTCCTTACCATTACGTATGGATGAATTACGCCTTCCGCTTCGCCGCAATCGCACGTATCTGTTCAACAGCATCCATCGTTGCGGTATGAGAACCGAGCATCGCATGAAACGGCTCCTCTCCACGCCAGCCATGGAAATCAGAACCGCCCGTTATAACAAGTCCGTATTGTGCTGCCCATTTGCTGTAGCGCATTTTTTGTACCTCATCGTTGTCCGGGTGGTTCACTTCAATCCCGTCCAATCCGAATACAATCAACTCCTGGACCAGCTCATCATCGTCATACAGACCCGGGTGAGCCAGCACCGCCACTCCGCCAGCCTCTTTGATCAGCGTGATTGCTTCCTGCGGGGTAATGCGTGGAGGATTGACATAAGCCGCTCCCCCTTTGCCCAAGTACTTATCAAAGGCCTCCGCGATCGTTGAAACGATCCCCAGCTCAATCAGTTCTTCTGCAATATGCGGTCGCCCGATGTTTTTGTCCGTGCCCTGCTTGCGGCGGTATACCTTTTCCAATGAAATGTCGATACCGAGCTCCTGCAGCCGTGCTATCAGCAGTTGGTTACGCTCATGTCTTGTCTCTCGCAAACGGAAGAGACGCTCTTCAAAAGCTGGGTCTTCATACGGGACAAAATAGCCGAGAACGTGAATATCCTGCCCCTTCCCTACGGAGCTCACTTCGACTCCCGGAATGATTTCCACGCCGAGTGCGCGGGCAGCCTCCATTGCTTCTGGAATCCCTGCTACCGTGTCGTGATCCGTGATCGCCAGTGCAGCAAGTCCAGCCTCCTTCGCCAAACGCACGTTTTCCGCAGGCTCGCAGGTACCGTCTGAAGCCTTTGTATGTGTATGCAAATCTGCTATAAGTTCCATCCTCGTCCACTCCTTCTTTTCTTTTTCTACAAGTCTGAATTGATATTGCCGTACATAGTATGAGAATAAGCTCGATTTCTCAATGGTTGAACCGAGGAGGATGTCCATGCGGTTAAAAAACAAGACCCTTACCGGTGTCGTTCAGCCACTCTCTTATGTTGACAAAATGCTGCGGCAACAAGGCTTTCATCGATCAGGCGGCGACAGTATGCCAACATACGATGTCGTCATGTACGACTCCGCCAGCAGCAGCGCATATTTTTTGCGCATCCCGACGAATTACACCAGCACAACGACCGGAAAAGGGGAACTGAATGTCAAACTGGGTCATCCGTATTTGGAAGCAAAGTTTTATATGAACACCGCATCCGAAGAAGTTTTTTTCATTCCCAAGGCCGTCCGCGAAGCTGCAGAGCATAAGCTAGCAGAAATCGCCGATTACCTTTCTGCTCCCTCCGCTCCATCCTGAACAGTTCTCCACAACCACCGATTATGTTCAAATCGGTATGCCACCCTCTTTGTTTTTTGAAGCCCGACCAAGTAACCCATAAACGCCGTCCGAAACAGGACGTAGCTCGAAGCATTTTCTATGGAAATGTGTAAACGCTCACACAGGAGAGTTAATGCTTCTTCTGGTGTTCTCTCCTCTACTAAAATGTCGCAGATCACCGAGAAAATCCGCTCATGCCAAGCAATATTTTTGTTCACGGCATCATGAGAGGTGGTGGTATATGCTCCGTGCCCAGGCAAGTATCCCCTGTAGTTGGTTGCAAGCAGTTTATGAAGACTGAGTAGAGTCTCATGCGCATCCACAAGAAACGGCAGCTTGTGCTTTTCCAAAACCTCTTCGCCTAAATAACTGTCGGCAGCGAAGCAAATCTCGTCACAGACGACGCCAACCTGTTGCCAGCTATGCCCCGGCAGAGAAAGGATAAAGAAATGTACGCCATCTATCTCGATCCCTTCATCCAGTGGAAGGAGGTGGTCCACCCGAGAAGGTTGCGCCAGCAAAAACTTGTTTTTGAGATCCTCAAGTGGTGCTGCACCCACGTTCAAGTAAATGGGCTCAAGTATCGGATTCCGAATGATCGCCTCTTCCAGCGGTGGCGCATAGACCCTTGCTTCGGGCCAGCATCCGAGCAAGTAGGCGTTTCCACCGAAATGGTCGGCATGAGAGTGTGTCTGAATGATTGCACACAAGGGCTGGGCGATAACGTCCAGTCCTTTTTTGATTTTTTTTGCGTTTTGGGTATCCAGACCAGAATCAATCAGGATTGCTCCATGCTCACCAATGACGAGGCCTATGTTAACATGACCGGGAAAATAGCCGACACGCTCCGTTATCATTTGAAATGCTTGTCCAGACACAGCACTCCCTCATTTCATCCTTTTCCTATTTATTTTCTCCAAAATATCGCCTTCCCCTTCCCCGTTCCTATTTCTCGTGTTCTTGTTTACATAGAGCCGCGACGAGCGACCATCTATTTTGGGCGAAAGAAGCGGGCCAATGATCGTATACGGTGGTAAAGGTCGTCCGAGTCCACTGAACATATGCGTAGTCGCTGCCACTGCGACGATCGTCAGCAAAGAGAAAATCATTCTCTCCATCCCGATCGTCTGAATCGAGCCGAGTACGATCAGCCCATCGATTAGAAAAATCAGCAAGGCAATGCGCAGCTTGTATCGTCTGGCAAGAAATTGCGCGAGCAGGTCTGTCCCGCCCGTATTCGTCTCGTAGGCAAGCATCAAGCCGATACCCATGCCAATTAACACGCCGCCAGTAATTGCGGAAAAGGATGTTGACCATAGATTCCAACCACGCATATCCGAGAGAATATCTATAAAGAAAGCAGAAATCAGCATGCCGTGAAAGCTGTGAAAAAACAATCTGCGATCATAAAAAAAGACGATGACATACACAGGAATACTTACCAAAATCATCACGAGACCCGGAGGCATCTGCATGTAATACGTCGCCAACAAACCGATCCCAATCATGCCCCCGTCCATCAAGCGGTGCGGAACCAAAAACAGATTGACTCCTATGCCTAGAAGCACGCTTCCTGTGAGAATCGCTACACCTTTTTGCAGCCAGTACACGTTGCTCCCCTCCTTGGACCGTGCTCGTTTATATTTATGATCAGAAAGAAGCAGGTATGTCCAAGCATTGCCTAAGAATGCGCTCGTTCAAATCGGAACGTTTTGACTGTTCGGTTGACCTATTGGTATACTTACGAGTAACAAGAAAACCTGAGGCATGGCTCATGAAAAGCATATCCATTGCAGGTTTTAGATCGAATATTTATCCGTTTTTGGTCGTACATGTAAAATACCATTATCGTATCGGAGGTGAATTCTCCACCTTTCGCACTGCGGGAGGCGGAGGTGTGCTTGGAGAGTCCGATAGGGGAGATTACGCTGAATCTGCTGCTCGTGGTATTTTTGGTTCTTCTGAACGGCTTCTTCGTCGCAGCAGAATTCTCGTTGGTAAAAGTTCGCCAAACACGTCTGACCCAGCTCGTCAGTGAAGGCAATAACAAAAGTGCCCGCTACGCGCAAAAAGTCACGCGAGAGCTCGACGCCTATCTGTCCGCCTGCCAGCTCGGAATAACGCTGGCTTCATTGGGGTTAGGCTGGGTAGGTGAACCTGCCGTCGCCCATTACGTCGCGCCCGTCATGGCATTATTTCATTTCCCAACTTATTTGGTCGGTCCGACCTCACTTGCAATCTCCTTTGCTATTATCACATTTTTACATATCGTCTTCGGAGAGCTTGCGCCCAAGTCTTTGGCGATCCAAAAAGCGGAGGCCACTTCCCTATGGACTGCTGCACCACTCATGTTTTTCTACAAGCTGAGCTATCCGCTCATCTGGTTTTTAAACGGGGCAGCCAATTTACTGATCAGACGCCTTGGAATCGAGCCTGCCACGGAAAACGAATCTGCTCATACAGAAGAAGAAATCCGCCTTCTCATGAACCAGAGTCATAAAAGTGGTCACATTGACCAGACCGAGATGGCGTTGGTTGACAATGTCTTCGTGTTTTCCGAACGTCTTGCCCGGGAAATTATGATCCCACGGATTGATATGATTTGCCTTTACGACGACAACACGTTTGACGAAAACCTCGAAATCATGAGAGAGTCTCGCCATTCACGCTTTCCCGTCGCCCATGAGGATAAGGACAGGCTGATTGGCTTTGTGCACACCTCAGATTTTTACCTCTCTGCGTTGACGACAGGAAAGGCTGAGCTAAATGATTTTCTCCGCCCTCTATTGACGGTGCCGGAGTCTATGGAAATTAGCCATGTCTTGCGCTTAATGCAAAAACGCCGCTCCCAGCTCGCCATCGTGATTGACGAATACGGAGGTACAGCAGGGCTGTTAACGATGGAGGACATTTTGGAGGAAATCGTCGGTGATATTCAGGATGAGTTCGATGAAAATGAGCGCCCTGAAATTGAAGAAAGCTCCAGCAATACGCTCTCGGTTTCCGGCAAAACTCTCTTGACAGAACTGAATGATTACATATCGATTGAAGTCGTTTCCGACGAAGTCGATACCATTGCCGGATGGCTCTACAGCCAGTTAAATGAAGAGGTCGCGAAAGGCAAAACCGTCACATTCCAAGGCTATCTTTTTGCGATCAGTGAACTGGAAAACCATCGCATCACACGGGTGAGCATCACGTATTTGGGAGCAGAAGATTCGTCCGCTTTCCCGGAGGACATCGTGTCGCTGCACTCCTAATCGAAAAGAACAACCATAATGGCAAGTGTCCCCTGCCGACAGGGGGCACTTCTTGTTTCCGAGGTGTCATGATGAACTACGCTTTACTAGACAACAAACCCATCCTGTTGCTACCAGAGAACTACAACCGCATACCGTTTTGGCGCATGGCTGCCCGGCAGGACAAGGTACGCTGTCCAGCCTGTGCATCAGCGCTTCGTCTTCATGCTGGCATCAGCTTTGAGCCGCATTTCTTCCATCCTGAAGGAGCAGAGTGCCCGCTTCTGACGGAAAATGGTCCTGCTCCTCTCGATTCGCTACACGCGATTAACGAGACGGCTGCCACTGCCTTTCAGGCTGTCTTGACTGCTACGGCCGAAAAGGATCACAGCGACAGCGACGACAACACGAAAGAACCACTCGCTTTCTCAACCATGGAACACAGTGCATCCATAGACGAAGTAGATACAACAACCATCGGCTCCTTTCGCCTTCCGAAAAAGAGAACGATTGGCACGAGCACGACGCCTCCCCCGCCAGCTCCGAAGCCACCGGTTTTCCGCAAACGCTTGATGCCGAAGAAGACCATCTCTCACATGGCTGAGCAAATGCGTGATCAACCGCTGCATCCGGGACAACAGCAAGCGGTGCACGCTACCGAGGGACCTTTTCTCATCCTCGCCGGAGCCGGAAGTGGCAAGACGCGCGTTATGACGGCTCGCACGACTCATTTGATCTGTGAGTTGGGCGTAAAGCCGAATCAAATCATGGTCGTGACCTTTACGACCAAAGCCGCCGATGAAATCCGTCAGCGCATTGCCCGGCAGCTACCTGCTGGACAAGCACGTGAGCTGATTGCCGGTACGTTCCACAGCATCTTTTACCGAATGCTCCTGCATCACCAGCCAGAACGCTGGGATCAGCAGCGCCTCTTGAAAAAGGATTGGCAAAAATGGCGGTTGATACGCGAGACTGGCGCACTGCTCGGTCATGATGACCTTGCCACGTTAAAAGAAACAGAGATCACCGAAGCACTCGGCATTATCAGCCGTTGGAAAAACGAATACATCCTCCCCCATGAGGTCGCGTATCGGGAAGCAACGAACGATGCAGAAAAACGGGCGATCCAGCTTTATCCTCTGTACGAGGCCACGAAGAAAAAGCATCATTGGTTTGACTTTGACGACATGCTTATTGGCTGCTACGAAATGCTGCGCGATGATTCAGGACTCCTGCGCCGTTATCAGGAACGCATCACCTATGTGATGGTCGATGAGTTTCAGGATATCAATCGCATTCAGTATGAGACAGTCAAGCTGTTAGCCGCTCCACAAAACAATTTGTGTGTCATCGGGGATGACGATCAGTCCATTTACGGCTTTCGCGGCAGTGATCCCCAGTACATCTTGGGCTTCACCAAAGACTTCCCACAGGCGTCGACATTTACACTCGAGGTCAACTACCGTTCCCATTCCTCGATTGTCAGTCTTGGCTATTCGCTGATCGGTCACAACCGGGAGCGTTGGGCAAAGGAATGTCAGTCCTTCCATCGCGAGGAAGGCGACACGTATTTATTCGAGCCGGAAGACGAAGAAGAACAAGCTTCCCGGATCGTCGATGAAATTATCCATCGTCGTGAGCAAGGAGCCATTTTGGGGGAATGCGCGATCTTGTACCGCACCAATGAATCTGCACGCCCCATTTTAGAGCGTCTGAGCGAAGCAGGGATTCCTTTTCATTACACCCAAGAGGAGGATTCCTTTTACCAACGCCAGACGGTTCGCTGGACGCTGAATTACTTACGGCTCGCGTTAAACCCGGATGACACCGATGCGCTTAAAGAAATATTGTCGACTCTCTACATCTCAGCCGAAATGTGGAATGCCTTGCGCAGCCAAGCAATCATCGAGGACAAGCCGATTCTGCACGTTCTTCCGCATTTGACACAGCTCAAACCGTATCAGCGCAAGCACATGCAGCAAATCAATGAGATTCTCACCGCGTGCAAGGACGTTCCACCTGCTCAGGCATTGGAGCTCATCTTTGAGGATGGCAAACTGCGCGACTATCTAAAAAAACGGGCGAAAGACCGGGAAGATGGCCGGGAACGTTGGAGCGATGAGCTGCAACAAATACTGGCAGCCTCCAAGCGTCATGCGACAATCAGCGATTTCTTGGCTTATATCGATCAAATGGCCCGACAAGAAAAAGAGTGGCGCACGATGCGACCACTCCCGGACGAAGCTGTTCATGTTTTAAGTATCCATCGGGCAAAAGGTCTCGAATACGACCACGTTTTCTTGCCCGATCTGGTAGAAGGTGCCCTTCCTCATGAGTACACATTGGATGAGCTGCGAAAAGGCGGCTCCGGTGCTCTTGAAGAAGAACGTCGTCTCCTATACGTCGCGATTACCCGGGCCCGTCACAGCTTGTGTATCGGTATCCCCCGGGAGCGATTCGGACGAAAGACCCGCACCTCCCGCTTCATCGCCGAGATGGGCAGGTAAGTACTGAAAGCCGCCCCCCATATAAATCAAGAATTCTTCCATGTTCGTAATTAATGGAAACATAAAAAACAGGCCCCCTTTCACGCATTTTGGGTATAGTATGCGAGAAATAGGGGCCTGTTATTCTTTTTCGGGAAATTTGCTTCTGGTTAGCCGCCCATAATGCTGTAGCCAGCATCGACGTGCAGAATTTCACCCGTGATTCCTCTGGAGAGATTGCTGAACAAGAAGAGGGCCGTGTCGCCTACTTCCGATTGATCAATCGTGCGGCGCAATGGCGCTTTTTCCTCAATTTCCTTCAGCACGGAGTTGAAATTGCGGATGCCTTTTGCAGCAAGCGTACGGATTGGACCAGCAGAGATCGCATTGATACGAATATTCTCTTTGCCCAAGTCGTTTGCCAAGTAACGAACAGATGCATCAAGCGCAGCTTTGGCTACACCCATTACGTTGTAGTTTTGAATCACGCGCTCACCGCCAAGGTACGTCAAAGTCACGATGCTTCCGCCCTCGGTCATCAAAGGACGAGCAGCACGAGCAACTGCTACCAGGGAGAATGCGCTAATGTCTTGTGCCAGTGCGTATCCTTCACGGGATGTGTTGACATACTCGCCTTCGAGCTCTTCGGTTTTCGCAAACGCGATGCAGTGCGCTAGACCGTGAATAACGCCCACTTTTTCTTTGATCACAGCAAAAGCCGCTTCGACATCCTCATCCTTCGTGACATCGCAATTTACCAACAGCGACTCTACTCCCAATTTTTCCGTGAGTGCCGCCACGTTTTCACGCAGACGCTCCCCTTGGTACGTAAAAATCAGATTCGCTCCAGCATTATGTAAGGATTGCGCAATTCCCCAGGCAATGCTGCGGTGGTTTGCTACGCCCATGATGACGATGTTCTTTCCTTGCAACAATGTATTCATTATGTATCTGCCCCTTTCCCAACTTATTCCCCTGCATTATAACCGATCTTGTCCATGGATACGAGGGGATAAACGAGAGGGGCCGTACAAAAACATTTAATCGGTACTTCCGGCCTGATCGGTTAGCGCAGTTAGAGCTTCAGAGGAAGCCCACGATTCCTGCATTGGATTCAACGATGTCCCCATGACCGGGAATTCAGTCAGTGACTGCAAGAGATCGTCTGTTTGCAATTGCTCTTGATGGTTCATACTGTCAGTCCACACTCCCTTCCTCCAGACTAGACTGGCTAGGAATGGGACCTTTTATGCATGCAAGTGGTTCGCGTGTAAAAAGGCAGACAAAATCAAATACACGGCCATGGCACCAACAAAATAAACTCCGTACTGTGCCTTTTTGGTTTGTCCGATATAAGGGACGAGATGGCTAGCGGATACATACAAAAAGATACCGGTCGTCATGGCCAACATAATGCCAGACCAATTCGAAGGAAACATTTGCTCGGCAAAGCCAAAACTGAGAGCTCCTGCAATCGTCGCGATTCCAAGGGATGTCGCCCCCCAAAATGCTTTCTTTCTCGAGTTGGTCGCTGCCAGCAAAAGAGAGGCAATGGTCACGCCATCTGGAATTTTGTGCAGCAGCATCGCCACCAACACCGATACCCCTACTTCTGAATCCATCTGCAAGCTAGCGACTAATGAGACCCCTTCGACAAATGCATGCAATAAAAAACCTGTCATGACCCCAATGATTCCCGTGGAGCCAAACTCTCCGCTAGACTTGCTGATTAGTTCCAGAGCAAAAAGCATCACAAAGCCAACGAGCACAAATGGCATCAACCACAAGCTCTTGTCAGAAAAGACATGTGGCATCAAATCTAGTAGCGTTATCGCTAGCAGTAGCCCAGCCCCTGCACTGATCATCGCAAACAATGCCTCGGATGACCAGGCACGCAAACACAACAGCAGTCCTCCGATACTGCTCGCCAAGGCAGCAGTCAAAAGGACAATCCAGAAAACAGATTGCATCATCCGGTCCTCTCCTCACCCAACGAGCAAAAACATGGTTTCTCCTTCCATATGTACGCGCCTGTCCCGGTCATTATGAGCAGTCAACCAAATTTGACAAAATACGACGATCTGTCCGAATCGGACGAAAGATCACTAGTTTTTAGAACCTTTGTCGATTCTCTCTTACCCGGAAAATTTTGGTGCTATAATGAGTCCACCGGGAATACCGAGAGGAAAAAAAGGAGTGATTCTGGATGGATGTACAAGTTTGGATGGCTTCAAAAGAGGTAGCTGATCGCCTTGATGTGCATGTTCGTACACTGCGTAACTGGCTGGACTTGTTCGTACCTGCACAGGAACGTCTGAAAAATCCGCAGGGTCACTATTTGATCAGCGAAGCAGGCTTTGAACTGCTCAAGGAAGTAAAGGAAAGAAAAGACAGCGGCAACAGCTCGTTAAAAGATATTCAGCGCCAACTGATAGAAGAAGGACGTCTGTCCGAGGAAATGCTCCTGGAAGAAGAACTCACAGGTGCAGAAGAAACCGCCGTTACGATTAGCGCCACAAACAAGCTGGGAACAGGCATGCGAGAAGTGGAAGTGACTGTCCACGAGACACTCGTCCAATTTCAGCAGGAGCTCACACAGCTCTCCTCTATGAATCATATGCAATCGACCATTCTGCAAAAAATTGCGGATATAGAAGAAATGCAAGAGTCCCTTCGCTTGGAAATGCGTCGTGTTACTTTTGAACTGGATCTCATGCAGCAGCGCTTGACTCGTCGCAAGGAGCGCTATGCCCGCTACGAACCTCGCTGGTCACTCAACCCTTTCCGCTGGTTTACACGTTCAGATCGCGCAGCCGAGCAATAATCGTGTTTTTTTATAAGGAAAAAAATGACAATTATGAGAATAACCTCAACAGCGGTAGTCTCCCCATGTTCTACTGTGATAAAATGGTACTATATGAACCGACTGAAAATCAGGACTATTTACATTCCACCATAAAAGGACTGGGGCTTTCGTTGTGAGAAAATTGCATATTACTTCGGTAAAGCCGGGCGATGTCATCGCCAAGAGCTTGTTCCAGGAAAATGGGAACGTTTTGTTGGGGATCGGGGTACAACTAACCCCTCGATACATTGAACGGCTTGTTCAATTGGGAATTGATACCCTTTACATTCAAGACAAGCACACAGAAGATATCATGCCGGAAGATGTAATCCGCGATGAGACGCGTAAAGAAGCCGTGGATGCCGTGTACAAAACGATGACCACCCTCATGGATCAGCCGCAGATCAAGCGCCGTACGTCCGTACCTGATTTCGGGAGCAGTTTTCAAAAGGTTTTTCGGGAAATCTTTCAAGATTTGAGCAGTCGTAAAGATATCTTGGTCAACCTATCCAGTCTTCACGTATTGGATGGTTACCTTTTTCACCACGCAGTCAATGTCGCCGTTCTGTCTGGTGTGGTAGGGATGGCCAAAGGCTACAACCAGCAACAGATGATGGAGTTGGGCATTGGTGCGCTTTTGTTCGACATCGGCATGACACAGGTTCCTAAGGAGCTCTGGACCATGCGTACGGAGTTAAGCGCAGAAGAACGACAACGTGTCCAATACCATACCGAAGAAGGCTTCAATATTTTGCGGAATCAACATAATATCTCGGTCGTCTCCGCACACTGTGCGTTGCAGCACCACGAGAGATACAACGGAACAGGATATCCCCGTCAGCTCTGTGAGAAAAACATTCACGAGTATGCACGAATCGTGGCAATCGCTGATGTTTACGATGCCTTGGTTTCCCCGCGCCCATTTCGGAAAAGCTACTCGCCGAGTGATGCTACCGAGTATTTGTTCGCTACAGGAAACACCTATTTTGACCTCGACCTGCTCAAGCTATTCCTGCAGCACGTCGCTATTTATCCAATTGCTTCAACTGTAATGCTAAGTACAGGGCATACCGGGGTCGTTTCCAAAGTGAATCCATTGGCAGTGAATCGACCGACGATCCGTATTCTTACCAATGAAGATGGATCTGAAGTAGCCTCCACCTATGAAGTCGATCTCTACGATAAAGAATGGATGAGCGTGACGATCGTCAAAACCTTATAGGCCCGCGACAAAGCTGAGATTTATTATTCATCTCAGTTTTTTCATGCGTGGGGACGTGGTGTTTTCGTACGTTGCAAATATCCCGCAACTAACACGAGAGCGACCAATCCAATTTTGATCGCATATTCGAGCCAAGCCCTCCCCGCGATCCACTCATGCATTGTATCATCCATTAGAATCATATTCACCGCTGTTACAGCCAGGACACCTGAACCAATATAAACAAGCCATACAAAGCGCTCCATTGCTTTTAGAATGAGCTGGCTGCCAAAAATCATGAGAGGCACACTGATCAAAAGGCCCAGCACGATGAGGACGATATCTCCTTTCGCTGCTCCTGCAATGGCGAGTACGTTATCCAGTCCCATCATCACATCTGCCACCACAATCGTCTTGACCGCTTGAACCAAGTCTTCACTCGAGCTGATTGCTTCCTCTCGCTCGTCCTCGCGTAACAGGTTGTAGCTGATCCATAGCAGGATAATTCCGCCGATCATGTACAGATACGGGATTTTCAGCAAATAAACAGCAAGAATCGTAGCGATCACGCGTACGATGATAGCAAGAAACGTCCCCCACAATATGGCTCGTTTTCGTTGTTCGATAGGAAGCTTCCGACAAGCGATGGCAATGACCACGGCATTATCTCCACTTAATACAAGGTTGATGGTAATAATGAGTAGCAGCGACGAAAAAAAGGCAGATTCAAACAAAGGATGCACCCTCCCAGAACTTTTTGAGCCCTACTCGCCACCCTTGTACGGTGCCCCTGATTTTTTGTATGATGGTAACGAGGAGGGTTGTCGAAATGTCGAAACAATTCGTTATAGAAGCGATCATGTTGGCTATCTACGGGGAGTTGATGGTCCCATCGCAACCAGTAGAATATCTGATACCCGCGTCGACAATCTATGAATTGGACGAATTTATCCAGAGTCCTGAACCTATCATGCCCTACTCTGCTGATGATCAGTATGTCCGGCGGATTATGAAAGAAATGAGCCAATTTTTTGCCGATCCATTCAATCGCAAGCGAATGGAAAAAGGACTGATAGCCCCATGGTCCAAGGTTCCCTTTTCTTTTCCGAACGGTGTGACACTGACGGTCGTAAAAGTGGAGGACAACGCCATGTGGGGGGAGATATTTGATCCCGTAGAAACACAGCTATTGTTGACGGCCATGAAGTTTGAGGTCCCACTTCTCACAGACCAGCCTGATTATCAGGATCGGATATTGGAATATATCGTGCCTGTTCAATTTTACGATGTGGATGATTTTGATTTCGCGCTTGAGCAAGGAATCTCATTGAACGACCTTCGTGAACCATAATCAAGAAAACAGACCGACGAGCCTGACGCTTGTCGGTCTGTTCTTAGTGAGACAAATGAAAAAGGTAGAAGGGAGCCGTCACTCATCAGTCAGGTTCTGCTGAATCAAAAGGATGATTCAGCTTGAAGTTGTCCCAACATTCGGTACAATCTCTGAAGCATGGCGTCTTGGCTGCCCTGCTCTCATCCTTCCTATCATTTGTATCCTGGCATCGAATAGTTAATAAGATTTGACGAATACCACTGGACCATTATGATAGAAAAAGCCACAGAATTCAGTGTATCTGCCTCTGCAAATGGTTCTTGGGTCATAACCTAAACCAATAAGCCGCCCACAATCATCTCTGTTTTTAGCTGGTGTCGCTCCTGGTTTGTGGCCCCACAACGCACCATGAGATCCATCCGTGACTAGCCGATAGAAGTGAAAATCCGAATCAAGTGGTCCGCCTGGTTTAATTACGCATCCAATCATCAATACGTTCAATGAGCTAGGTGAGCAGTGATGACTCCAACCATCGGCGTACAGACCACCCATCACTTCACTACATGTATTTTCCCTTGCTGGACGGCCTCCGCGGAGGCCAGGGTGAGCCCAGCGCCCTCCCCCCAGATGATTACTGGCGAAGGCATAGCAATTATTATTAGCGATTTGATGAGGTTCATTGAAAGCGGTTACGTTATTATTGTAGTACATAGAAGCGCAGACCATTGATTCGGAGACTTCACTACTAGTATCTATGGTTGGATCAACAACTTCAGTGGGCGAAGGTAATAAAACGACACCACTTGCAGCCTCTTCACGCAGATTGTCCGTTACTTTACTGTTTTTCTTTTCTGATGTTTGCAAAAGCCACTCAGTAGCGAGGGCTTGCTTCGCTGGTTTACTTCCAACACGGAACTCCATGGGGAGTGGACTTTCCAATTCCCGATTGGTCCTGCTCCAAATCCCTTCATCCGTCTTAATCTCGCGGACAATAAATCCACGATAGCCAAGACCAAACTCCTCCTCAGGGGTATACACTGGTGAAATTTGCGTCGGGTCGGAGGTTATTATTTTAAGTAGTTCCTTCTCTTCGGTCTCAGACAAAATCCATTTGGGATTGGGCCTTCCTGAAAAGATATCTAGTTCTACTTCTAGCATGATAAATAACCCCCAATAATATTTTTGTCTTCGTACTACAAAGGGATTTACGCTTGCAATTGTTTGTTGCATTTTCATTCCGAATGTCTCCAAACAGTAGGCTGACCATTTCATGAAATATCATTCATGTAAGAAGTAGAAAATTCTCCTAATTGCTTTAATCCAGATCCGAGTCAGCTAGATTGTCACATTGGAGTTAAGATAACGCGGTTTGGCTTGCGGACGGTCCCCCTATTAAAACACAGTCACATAAACGCCACGTCGGTGTTCCGCTAACAGCTACCACACCCTCAGTTAGAATCACTTGGATTGTAACTGCATGAGTGACAGAAGTGGAAATATTGTCATTCCACGTAAGGTTAGGATTCATCACGATACCGGCCCCTTTGTTTACGCTAATGCTTTTTAACCAAAAGTCGTCTAGTTCGGAAAGTATGGGGCGGTAGTAACACTACTTTCTGAACCGTATAAAGCTCATGAGGTAATCATAATCATGTAGTAATGTGAATCTGAGGTTACTAAACAATTGTAGTAACCTCAGATTCAGTTTTGTATAACAAGCAAAGGAGGCAGTCAATATGTACAGCGGACTCATGGCTTCGTACAGAGCTACCAGCTACGGCCCCACTCCAGCTGTATTTATCAGCAAGAACGATGGCACCCTCTGGATGGTCGATAAAGTGAACCGATACGACCCAAATTCCAGCTGGACGCCATGGCGCAAGGTGAGAGTTCCAGTTGGGGGTGTGACAGTAGGTAGTGTGTTTCCACGGGTGGGCGGGTTGCTGCAAGCGTTCGTCATCGCGAACTCCGATTCGAGCGTCAGAACGATGTGGGAGATTTTGATGCATCGCTGGTCAGACTGGCAATTATTCTGGAACGGTGCTGGCGTGACAAGCGTGGCGGCTGTTGCTCTCCCCGACGGGCGTCTCCAAGTCTTCGTTACCCTGAGGACCAACACGATCTTCACCACCCAGAAGAAGACGACCGCCGAAAACTCCGATTGGGTTCCATGGCACGAATTCACGCCGCCTGGCGGGCATCGCATCAGGCGGATCTCGGCATGCATCCTGGCGGACGGACGAATACAACTCTTCGTGACTACTGGACTAAACGTGTTGACGACTTGGATGGTGCATAGACACGCCAACTCGGACTGGGCACCGTGGCGTGTTTGGTACGATACGAGGGAGGACGACAAGATCTCGGCAGGTACTCTTCCCGACGGGCGGGTGCAACTGTGGCGTCTCAAACTTGATGGACATCTGTCGAGCCGGTGGAAGACTGGCGGCCCGAACTCCGACTGGAGCCCATGGAGGTCATTCCACGCGCCTGGCCGGCCCGTCGCCTTCACTGTGGCACCGTTGAATGACGGGCGTCTGCAAGTGTGGGTAGCTGACCAATCTGGGGATATCCACACACAGTGGAAGGTTAGTACCGATCCAAATGCCGCTTGGACACCCTGGAAAAGATTTCGCAAACCGTAATCTGGCTGTAAAAGAAATCTTACTGTAAAGCAAATTTTTTGATTGATTTGAGATCAGCTACTGCTACACCCTTTCATAAAGTCCCATTAGCGTAATAGCTCCGCGAGTCTAGAACTTTATTTTTCAGTCTACAACTATATTTTCTAGTCAAATACTGCACTCAATTCGAACGTACATTCTCTATCAAATCACCCTGAATAGATCATGCAGATTGGTTTTGACAGAACATTGAGCAAAATTGCCTTTCTCAGCTTTGGAGTCAGCATGACCATTGTTGTTCTCGCTTCCTTGCAGATCATCCCCTGAAACTAGTTCATAAGTCTTTGCCTGCCACAAAAAAACGTCCTGAATAGGTTTGTCCATGGTACAATATGGGTAAAGACATGGAAAGCGGTTCGGGGAGGAATAGTGCACATGGATTTGACGAAAAGAAGCAATGATTTGGAGGCAGAAGTAGCTGTTGACCAACAGATTTTGTTTAAAATGGGGAATGAATATTACGGACTGTCGATTTCACTCGTACGTGAGATTATCAAGCCACTTCCCATTACACGTTTTCCAAAATCTCCACCTTATGTCGAAGGAGTCATTGATCTGCGTGGGCGGATCTTACCGATAATCAACTTGCGGAAAATGTTTGATTTGGAACCTTTGGAACAAACGGATGATACTCGCTTTGTCGATTTGCAGATGGATGTGTTGAACATCGGGATTATCGTAGATGCTGTCTCGGAGGTCATGAATATTCCGCAGAACTTGATCGAGCCTGCACCACCGATTATCGCTGGTGTAGAGGGCAAGTATTTGCACGGAATTGCCCGTTTGAACGACAAGCTGATCATGCTGCTCGATGTGGATGAAATTTTTGGACAGTGGAAAAAGAAGTAAGCGGCAGTGTAAAGCCCAGTGCGATGATGCACTGGGCTTTTGTTCTCTTTATTCGTTACTCCCTACTCTCTGCCTCCGCTTGCTAAATACGCATAGTTCACCCATACCATCTCTTCGATTCCCAAAATTTCTTTGAACAGGTCAACCGAGTCATACAACAGTGAAGCTCCTGTGTCGTCATCGACGTTCGTCAACAACTGCAGATCAAAAAGGGAACGTAACTGCTGAATCTGCTTTGGACCCACGATCCGACCAAATGACTGCGGCTTGATACGTGTGATCCCTTTACCTACCTCGCGCCGATACAACTCCGAACGCACTACCCTCTCCAGTATGTCTTCATACTTTTGCCGAACGTCCTCGCTTTCTACGATTCCTTCCTGCAGGTCAATCTCTGGATAAAGCCTGCAAAACTCGGCTTCCGCCATTTCTACATCGAGCGAGTAGCTGATTGTCGCTGACGCAACCTCGTATCCTGCATCGAACAAGCGAAAGCCCCAGCCGTTGTCCTCAGCGTCATGAAACCAGAGGAGGGGTACGAATTGCTTGGACAGTCTCAGCAAAAAATCAAGCGTCGTGGAGGTTTCCAGCCACTCATCCTGCAGGAAAAATGCATTCCAGTCGATGTTGACGTTTCTGTGGAAGTATGGCTGCTCTGTCTTGGATAAGGCAATCAGTACTTTCGGTTCGTATTTGCGTGGATAAAGAATGCCGGTCGTGAACTCACCCATCCGTTTTCCACCGCTTTCTGGAAGGCTTCCCTGATCCTTTCTTCTTAGTCTATTCAGGCAACGCTTGTTTTTTGCTGTGATCTTTATCAAACGTGCTCGTGTGGATCATCGTATGTACCGCGCCCTCCGGCAACAGCTCGGAACGATATAAATGGAAATGCCGTGCCTTCCATTGTGGGGGCTCCTGCGCTAAATAACGTTCATTCCAATCTACGAGGGCAAGCTCATCCCCACTGCGATGCGGACCGCGCGCCATCGTAATATGCGGCCGATACCGCTTCCGATCGTAGGACAAGCCTTCGTGCAATTCGAACCTTCTACCCAACAATAAATGCAGCTGGTTGAGTGGAGAAAGTTGGCCGCGCAGTCCCAGCCAGAGCACACGTGGATGCAGGGCATTTGGAAAAACCCCGAAGTTACCAACACGCAGGGTAAATGGCTGGATGATCGCGCCGACGATATCCATATCCTCACAGATAGCGGGTACGAGTGACTCATCCACCTCTCCAAGAAAATGCAGAGTCAAATGCAAATTAGCGAGAGACTGCCACCTGTCCGCAGTCACATCTTGCTTTAACCGTTTTTGAACATCGGCAATATAAGCGGCAGCATCAGCTGGAATATCCAACGCTATGAATAAGCGCATTTCTGTCCTCCTTCGAAAAAAATAGCCCTCCTGTGACGGAGAGCCATTTATCTTTCCTGCCTCGTTAGGCAGCCATCATCTTTCCGGTTACGATTCCCAAAACACTCCTGACATATTCCGCAAGACGGTTCGAGCCAGGCTGGTAGGTAAAACGCAAGGTCAGCTCACTATGACCGACATGACCAGCAGGAGGGATATTCCAGAAGTACTCTGCTTCCCCATATAAAAACTCTTCAATGCGCTGCTTCTTTCCTTCGATATCGATACTCGGATCATGCGTCAAGGAAAACTTCATCATGACTGAAAACGAATCTGTCCAAACTTGATCGCGCTTATGTAATTTCCCATGAATAACTACTAAACCGGCTTCTCCCCACAAATTGTACTCGAGCAAAGCCTGAAACTGCGGATGTACCTGCAGCTCCAAGGCAGGAAGCCCTCCTTCGATCGTAAGTGCATGACGTTGTGCCAGTTGCTCAATCTCCCCTTGAAAACGGTGGGCGCATTCAGAAACAGCCTGGAACAAATTGGGTTCAACAGCGTACATCGTCGTCACCTCTCCCCAATGGATTGTCTGTCTTACTTAATTCGAATTCCCGCTTGTCATATCCTTTGTTGAAAAATGACTTATTTACCCATATTTCATCGAAGAACAAAAAATTCCAGGGAGAGTCTTTTTTCACAATCTCTCAACAATTACAGGTAAGGGACAGGCATTCCTGGAAACGCTTTCGCAAACACCTGCGCGAGATGCTTCTGTACATCTTCATCCAGCTCCAAATGATAGAGGCGACCGCTCTCATAACGCAATAGTGGATAGGCGCCTACCTGCAAGGGAGAAGCGTCCTGTGTTTCCACATACTCCGGCAAGGTCATCAAAAAGCGCGAGAAAGGATTCGCTTCATCTTCTGACATATGAACGACCTCGAACAAATGCGAGAGACTTGGCGTCAGCACGATCATCGCGTAATCTCCCTCTTCCGCAGCCCATACGGTAAAGGACGTATCCCGGACCTCGCTGCGGGCGTGCCTGCGCATGACCCATACTGCTTGCTGCACAGTACTCATCAATAAATGCTGCGCTCCTTCTTCACCATGGACATCTCTCATGTGCTTGTAACGCAATACGAAGGCCATCCCCGATTCTGTAAAAACAGATCCAGGCAAACTCATCGCTGAGATGCTTTCTGTCTCTTCCTCACGCACCTGCACCTCTTCTGGAAGAGTATCAGGTGTTCCTTCATAGAGCGCCTGAATCATCTCACGCGTACGAACCACTTCCGCTGGGGAAAAAGAAATCGACTCGGAATAGATGTGGGTAAGCTCACGATCCGCGTAAGCCAAGTAGTGCAAAGAAATATACGGCTGCTCGATCATTGTCAAAGCCATGCTTCGCTCATCAGCATGCGCTATGTCGAACGTCAAGGGAAAACCAAGTGGATTCAGCGGGTCCGACAGTGTCCAAATGACAGCGAGCAGTTTATTTTGATACGTCTTGAATTCGAGCGAAACGGCATCTCTCGTCTGCTCGCTGAAAGCATCCACCGATTCGAACACCAAATACAGCTCCACCTCGCCCGTTCCACTTAGACGGACAAAGTAAGGAAGCCCCTCCTCTTCTGCCAGCTTGTACAAATCGTGATAAACCACGGGATCGAGAACCTCTCCCTGTGTTGAATCGTCTGGAGAACACAGGGTATCATCGGGGGCTAACGAGGGGAAAAATTCTTCATTCATGCGTTATTCCTCCTGTTTTCCCCAAGCTTTTAGCAATGTCCAATTGTCCATTTGTTTTAAGAGAGTCCGATCTGTCGCGTCAATGTGGACAGGGGTAATCGCAATATAGCCATGCTTGAGCAAATCATAGTCCAGCGGCTCCGCCAGTGGCATGACTTGAGGGTACTCGCGTGCCAAATAATAGCCTTCTGCTTCTTCGCTATATTTGTCTTCATAGTGATTCATGGACAAGGTGGCCGGAACCATTCCTTTCACCTCAGCCAGCGGTACATGCGGGATATTAATATTCCAGAATACCTCTGACGCCAGTTCTCCTTTGACCGCACGATCACTGAATTCTTTTACAATCGGACGAATCATCTCCACTACATCGCCGTAGTTGTCTTGATCGAACCAGTTATCATAGGAAAGGGCAACACCGGGAACCCCCAAGATTACCGCCTCCCTGGCACCGCTGCACGTACCGGAGTAATAAATATCACGTCCGAGATTCGTCCCGACGTTAATCCCCGAAAATACGATATCCGGCTTTTTCCCATGTTCAAACAGGAGATGGTAAGCAGCTTTTACACAGTCTGCAGGGTTGCCATTGACCGCCCACGCTTTCACCGGCATTCCGTGAAAATCACGCTGTTCAGGCGCGAGCGCACTGCGATAAGTAATTCCGTGTCCCACCCCGCTTTTCTCTTCAACCGGTGCCACTATATAGACTTCCGCTCCCTCCAAAGTGAGCAAAGCTTCTACCAATCGCTTGATACCAAGAGCATCGATGCCATCATCATTCGTAACCAAGATCCGCAATTTGGGTCTCCTCCTTCATAAATAGCGTCGCCACTCGCCAAGACATCATTTTTCTTATTGTACTGTAGAATTCGAGGCTGCGCCAAGCTTCCACCTAAAACGAAAGGACCCCAATCATATTGGGGCCCCGTCTATTCTCCTACAATATCTTTCCAGCGTTCGCGCCAAACAATCCCTTCGCGAATCCACTCTTCTACTTGACGCTGCTTTTCCTCCGAGATTCCGATCAGGCAAGCGATGCGGGCAATCTCTTTTGTCTCCGCTGGTGATAACTTCCGATCGATCAATGCCATATGGTAGAGCTTGCGCATCATAACGAGCTTTTCAGCCTGCGTCATGGCTACCAGGTCTTCCACGATGACCTCCGGACGCTTCGGATAGTCCATGTCATCCATTAAAATTTGTCGTTCTTTCAATGTAAAATGCTCCGAATTCACGATTTCATGAATACGATCCATTTCTTTATTTCCTATATAACCGTCGGCGTGTCCGACGCAGATCATTAAGCGAATGGACGCAAACAAAATGTGTTTGTCCTTTTCGATTTTGGTATACACCGGCATAGTTCCTCCTCAAAAAGCTTTATGAGCATAATATATAACTACATATGATAATACGATGAAAAACGAAAGCGGTTTCACATCATTATGTGACAAATTTATGCTATTCCCTAACAAAAATGCGTCTGAAATCCATCCAGCCATAGGCATCCAGACTTACACCCGATAACCGCGGATGTGCAAGTATCTCTACCCGATTCGAATACAGCGGGACAAACGTACTGTAAGCCGCAAGCGTATGCATGATGCTGTCCACGCAAGCTTGTCGGTCTTGCGCTGTTTGGACGCACGACATGCGGTTCATCCAATACGCGATCTCTTCCTTTCCATGCGGATCTAAATGATGTGAAATAC
This sequence comes from Brevibacillus sp. HB1.1, assembly GCF_013332445.1. Classification (NCBI taxonomy): domain Bacteria; kingdom Bacillati; phylum Bacillota; class Bacilli; order Caryophanales; family Paenibacillaceae; genus Brevibacillus; species Brevibacillus sp. HB1.1. Next base: position 997,412 of record NZ_JABMIV010000001.1, read on the forward strand.
TCAACGCACCAGCGTTTAGAAATTCTCGTAAAGACAGCTCCGCCCTTTCATCTACATTCGCACTATCCACAACCAAATCTGCCTCTTGTAACAACGGAGGCAAGGCAAGCTCCTCCGGAGATGCATACCTGATCTCAATGGCAATTCCGTATTCCTCGCACGTTTTCTGAATCCACTGGGCATCTTCTATATGATCGGAATCTGGATACGTGTAGAGCGACAGTGCCTCTCCCTGATACCCGCTCTCTTTGAAAATACGAACCAACTCCTGCACATCCGGCACCTCTCTTTTTTCTTGGAACGAATCACTTCCACCCCAAATGACTGCATGCTCCCTCGTTCCCTGTAGCTCTTGTCTCAAGGCTTGTCCACAAATGATAGCCACCATGAGACTCCGAAATTCGCTATGTGACAGCGGGCCATTTTTTGCTCCATTCAAGCTGACGTATTGAAAACAATCTTCCAATCTGCCGACATCACTCCATGTCAGAGCGCTCGTATCCCGATGATCATCCATAGCCATTACGGATAACAAACTCTCATCTGCCTTTGCTTCTGCTGCCATTCCAGGTACGCACCAGATTTCAATTCGGTCCAAGAACGGCCTACCACCAAAATAAGGCGTGAACGCTTCCAGCACGAGCATGGAATCGTCGTTGCGGACTACTCGAAACGGCCCCGTTCCTACTGGCATTTGCGCAAATTGCTCCCCCATCTCCAGAACGTAATCACAGGGGACAATCGCCATATATTCCTTGCTTAGTGCCTGTAAAAACAATTCATCCGGCATATGCAAGGAGATCGTCAATACGTGGTCATCTTTGACGGTAATCGATTCGATTGAAGCGGCTAGCCAGCGATGTTTATAGGAATGCTCCATCAAACGAAGCAAGGAAAAGCGCACATCATCCGCAACAAGTGGACGGCCATGATGGAATAATACACCTTTCCGCAAGTAAAAAGTCCACTGCTTCCCTTCTTCACTAGTGTCCCAATAAAAAGCAATAGCGGGTTCAATCCGTTTCGTGACAGGATCAAACTGAACCAGAGAATCAAATAGCTGCTTTACCATATGTGACTCGGAGCGCAGGAGAATATGGATCGGATCAAGCCCTGCAAATGGCCGATTGTAAAACAAACGCAAGGTATCGACTCTGCCCTTATTTCCCTTTTCCCGTTTCACACGATGTCCAAACTGACTATTCATCCATCGTGAAAATTTTTCACCTAAAACAGGCAAATTTACCCCATATTCGTCGATCATATCCCGTGCAGCACGAATCTCCCCTTTTTGAACGAGCTCCTTGGCTACGCTCAGAATCAGGTCTTCCGGCGCAAGCAAGCATGTCAATACAGATCGATTTCCTCGCCCTCTCCCCGGCTGCCAGACTACCCATCCCTGACTTTGCATTTTTTTCAAGGTCAAGGTCGTATTCCGCAATGTACAAAATAAAAGCGAAGCAACTTCAGCTAACGATATGTCAAGCGGATGCCCTATCTCTTCATTAGGCCGCCCCGCACATAAACGCATGTATTGTTCAACCAGTTGCATCTTGCCACCACCAATTCCCTCAGAAAACATGAAAAAACTATTCGCCTAATCGTACGCTTTTTCTCCGGTCTTTGCCACCTTACAATTCTAAAAACACCAACTAACCGGAAAAAGCCGAAAGAAAGGACTTTCTTATGTCACACATCCCTCATGCACTCCGTCGATTCTTTGCTGCGTATCCAATACTTCTCTGGGTCCGTCTGTTCGGCGAAACGCTTACCTCTTTATCCAGCGCCATGATCGCTCCGTTTCTCGTATTGTACTTGAGCGAGAACATCGGCGGCTCTGTCACTATGACCATGCTTGTCATTGGCTTGCAGCCCTTCTCCGAAATTTTGCTGACGATATTTGCTGGTGGTATCACGGACCGCTATCGCCGAAAAACGATCATGCTACTCGCACTGTTCCTGCAAGGCTTCGCCATGTTGGGAATGGCTTGGGCAGACTCCATGCTGGGCTTTGCGATCCTGTACATCATCAACGGTGCTGGCCGCTCCCTGTTTATCCCTGCCAGCCGCGCGCATCTCGCTGATACGATTTCCTCTGCACAAATGGCAGGTGCCTTTGCCCTTCTCAATACTTCTAGCAGTATCGGGGCCGCATTGGGACCTTTAGTCGGCGTCATCATTTATAAGTACGATCCTGCTATGGCATTTTTGTTTACTGCGATCTCGCTATTGATCTATGCTCTTGCCGTCTGGTGGAAAATCCCGCAAACTCCGCTGCCAGAAGCTCCTGTCGAGGAAGCAGCTGATGTGCGTTCACGAGGCTCCTGGCATGCTTATCGACCAGCCCTTGCCATTATGATGTTGTCTTTGCCGATCAGTCTGTTTTACGCGCAAACCGAGACGAATCTCCAGCTTCATCTAAAATACACGCTGCCAGACTATTTGCAAACACTTGCCTTACTCATTGCGGTAAAAGGGGTCCTGTTGCTCCTTTTCGAGTATTTGCTCGTCAAATGGACACAGCACTTGCCGGCTCGCCTGTTGATTAGCGGCTCGTACATTTGTTTTCTCATCGTATCCTTGGGCTACGCCTTCATCGACAACATACCTGTCCTTCTTTCTCTGCAAGTGCTGCTCGTCCTTGGGGAGAGTATTGGTCTGACTCAGCTGATGGCCTTCGTCACACGAATATCACCTGTCACGATGCGCGGGCGGTACTTCGCAATCACGGGAACACACTGGGATATCTCCCGCATGTGTGGACCATATTTGGGTAGCCTTGTCTTGCTACATGATGGCGGCACGATGCTATTCACCATTGTAGCGGGCATCCTCTTGATCGGTGCCGGATTCATGTACATGTATCTTTCCAAGCATGAAAAAGCCTCCCTGCTTGAACAGGAAGGCTGATTCGATCCGATTAGGTTAACAAGAAGCGATCTTCACTGAAGCTTTCTCCACCGCGGGCTGTTTCGAATGCGCGAAGCAGATCCTGCGGTTTCATCGTCCGTTTTTTCTCATCCGGAATGTCGAGGATAATCCCCCCATCGTGGAGCATCAGCAGACGATTGCCCATGTTCAACGCTTGTTCCATATTATGCGTGACCATGATTGTCGTCAGTTTATAGCGCTCCACGATTTTTTCCGTTAAATCTACAATCAACTGCGCCCGTTTTGGGTCAAGCGCTGCTGTATGCTCATCGAGGAGCAAAATCTTCGGTTCTGTGAAGGTAGCCATCAACAGGCTAAGCGCTTGACGCTGTCCCCCTGAGAGGAAACCTACCTTGGTCTTCAAGCGGTTCTCCAGCCCTTGATCCAGCTGCTTGAGCTGCTCACGGAACAGCTCTCGCTTCTGGTTATTCACCCCAAATCCAAGTGTACGGCGTTTTCCCCGCCCCAAAGCGATTGCCAGATTTTCCTCAATCGTCATGTTCGGCGCTGTACCTGCCATTGGGTCCTGAAAGACTCGACCAATCAGACCTGCGCGTTGGTGCTCCGCCAAGCGCGTGACATCTTTGCCATCAATCGTAATGCTACCCTCATCTGGCGTCAGTCCACCGGAGATCATGTTCATCATCGTCGATTTACCGGCACCATTACTACCGATAACGGTGATGAACTCTCCCTTCTTAACGTCCAGATTAACGTTTCGAAGCGCGATCTTTTCGTTCACAGTTCCTGCGTTGAATACTTTGTTGACGTTTTTAATTTTAAGCATCGCTGCTTCCTCCCCTTGCCGTGCGTACCGCTTGCTTTTTCCAGATGCCTTTTGCCACCGTTGGGACAGTCAGGGCAAAGATAACGATCAGGGCAGTAATCAGCTTCATGTCAGAAGGATTGAGTCCTGCATCCAGAGCCAGTGCAATGACTAAGCGGTACACAATCGAGCCGAGAATGACAGCAAGCGTCACTCGGAAAATCGAAGAGCTGCCAAACAAAACTTCCCCGACAATAACGGAAGCGAGACCGATGACGATCATCCCGATCCCCATTCCTACATCCGCAAAGCCTTGGTATTGGGCTACCCACGCACCAGCTAAAGCTACCAAGCCATTGGAGAGAGCCAAACCAATGATCGTTGTCGAATCCGTGTTTACCCCAAAGCTACGGATCATCTTCGAGTTGTCACCTGTCGCACGCAAATCCAGACCCATATCCGTATGCAGGAACCAGTCAATGATGAGCTTCAACACCATAACCCCTACGATAAAGACGATTGCTACACCAGACAGCAAGGTAACTCCACCTACGGCCAGGTTCGGAATGCCCATATCCTTCACATAAGTGAACAGGGTATCTTCCCGCAAAAGGGGCAGATTCGCTTTCCCCATGACACGCAAATTGATCGAGTACAAGGCGATCATCGTCAAGATCCCCGCCAAAAGTGCGTTAATCTTTCCTTTGGTATGCAAGACGCCCGTAAAAGCCCCTGCCAAACCACCTACGATGAAAGCCAGCAAAGTGGCCAAAAACGGATTGGTGCCATCGATTATGAACTTGGCTGCGATTGCGCCTCCCAAGGCAAAACTACCATCTACGGTCAAGTCAGGAACGTTTAGAACTCGGAAGGTCAGATATACACCGAGAGCCAAGATACCAAATAGTAAACCTTGCTCAATGGCTCCCATTATTGCCAGTTGATTCATAGAAGAAATCCTCCAATTACTGCATTTATTACTCGATCACTTGTCCAGCACGGTCGAGCATGGCTTGCGGAATCGTCACACCCATTTTTTCCGCTGCTTTCTTATTCAATACGAGCTTCATGTCTGCTTGCACTTCAACAGCCATATCAGCTGGCTTCGCTTCACCCTTCAGGATTTTTGTTGCCATATCAGCTGTTTGCTCACCCAGCTTTGTGTAGTCGATCCCGTAAGTGGCAATCGCTCCGCTCTTCACAGAGTTTTCTTCACCAGCGATGACCGGAATTTTTTGTGCTTCCGCTACACCGATAACAGCTGCAATCGAAGATACGACCATGTTGTCAGTTGGTACGTAGAAAGCATCTACTTTGCCCACCATGGACTCAGCTGCTTGCTTCACTTCCGTTGCGCTCGTAATCGCCGCTTCTTTAATTTCTAAACCAAGCTTGCCAGCTACAGCTTTTGCCGCATCCACCTGTACCTTGGAGTTGACTTCACCAGAACTATAAATGATTCCAACAGACTTCGCATCAGCTTTCATTTCTTTGATCAGCTTCAATTGCTCTTCGACAGGGTTCATATCCGATGTACCAGTTACGTTCGCTCCTGGCTTGTCCATCGCAGCTACCAGACCAGCTTCTACTGGATCAGTTACCGCCGTAAACAGGATTGGAATCTGCTTGCTAGTTTGTGCGGCAGCCTGTGCCGTCGGGGTTGCAATAGCCAACACCAAATCTACTTTGTCAGCCTCGAATTTTTGGGCAATCTGAATGGCAGTATCCATGCTCGCTTGAGCGGATTGCACATCGATTTTTACTTGCTTGTCTTTTTCGTAGCCGTTTTTCGCCAATTGGCTGATAAAGCCCTCTCTTGCTGCATCCAAAGCAGGGTGTTCCACGAATTGGGCAATTCCAATCGTCAGCTGCTTGGTTTCAGTAGACGGAGCAGGCGCCGTCGTGGTTGCGGGGGCTGGTGTAGAATTGTTTGCAGGAGTAGCGCTTTGCTGTCCACATGCGGTAACAGACAAAAGCAATAAAGGAAATAAAAAACTCTGAAAAATTTTAACACTCTTCTTTTGTTTGAACATTTAGTGAATTCCCCCTCGTGAATTTTTTTCTACAATTTTAACATGGATAAAACGGTTTTAAAAGAATAAAAAGAGAGCATGACGCTCTCTTTTTACTTGATGATTTCTTTCGCCTGTTGTTTGAGTGCCTCAGAAATAGTGAGACCAAACTTTGCAGCAGCTGTTTCATTAATATACAAATCAGCTTGTTTCGAAATCTCTACAGGAGTATCAGCAACACTCTGCCCTTTTAAGATACGGGCAGCCATATCGCCTGTTTGTTTACCGATTTGGTAGTAATCAATCCCATACGTAGCAACCGCTCCACGTTTCACTGTATCGGTATCAGAAGCAAAGACAGGGATTTTGTTTCCTTCTGCTGCTCCGAGTACCGCTTCAAACGAAGATACGACCGTGTTGTCAATTGGGATAATAATGGCATCTACTTTACTAGCAAGCGATTGCGCTGCTAGCTGCACTTCGGATAGCTGCGAAATGCCAGCCTTGATGATTTCTACGCCTTCTTTTTGCGCTGCGTCTTCCAATTCCTTGACCTGTACCTCTGAATTAATTTCGGAGGTCGTATAGATCACGCCCAGCTTTTTCAACTCAGGCAGGAATGCTTTCACCAGCTTCAATTGTTGTTCCATCGATACTTTATCGGACGTCCCGGTGACATTTTTGTCTGGCTTCTCCAGACTGCCAACCAGTTGAGCCGAGATCGGGTCTGTTACGGAACTGAAAATAACAGGTTTATCTGCAATCGCCTTGGCTGCAGCCTGAGCGGATGGCGTCGCAATCGCTACGACAAGATCCTTTTTATCTCCGGCATACTTCTGTGCGATCGAGACCGTATTGTTCATGTCGCCATGGGCGTTTTGGGAGTCTACCTCCAAGTTCTTGCCCTCTTCGTAGCCAGCATCCTTCAGTCCATCCAAAATTCCTTTATGAATAGCATCCAGCGCAGGGTGCTCCACGAATTGCGTCAGCCCCAGCTTCACTGTTTGCCCTTGGCCTGTCGTTGCTGCTGTCTCTGTTTTCCCACCTGTTTCGTTGCCACATGCTGCCAAAGAAAACGCCAGCAATGCGGTCAGTACCATACTGACTGCTCGTCTCATCTGTACTTCCTCCTCTAGTCTCTACTCTCAGCTGCTCTAATCGCCCTAAGCAATTAGGCTCATTGCCATCTAGGCAACTTGTGTCCCATTATAGCATATTATTGCGCATTGAGAAGCCCCTTTCCTTACTTAAGTAAAATTGACTTCTTCCTCTGCTTTGCCGATTTTCTTTACATATACCCTGGTGATTCTGTAATGGTCGACTTCTCCCACGACAAATTCGTACTTCCCCTCTTTTACTCGATCCCCCACGCGCGGCGGATGATCGATTTGCATGTAAATCCAACCTGCTAGCGTATCTACATCGCTTGACTCCAATTCGATGTCCAGATAATCGCCCACTTCCTCCAGTAGCATACGCCCGTCCAATGACAGCATTCCGTCACTTCGCTCCACCTCGGGGCGCTCGTCGTCGAACTCGTCTTGAATATCTCCGACAATTTCCTCCATTATATCTTCAAGCGTCACCAGACCGGCAGTGCCCCCATACTCGTCAATGATAATCGCCATTTGTCCTCGTTGTTTTTGTAGCATAGTCAGCAACCGGCTGATCGAGATCGTCTCCGGCACAGTCAAAATAGGGCGCATGAAGCTCTGAAGGTCATTGCTCTCCCCTTCCAGAAGCCCTGTCAACATATCCTTGATGTGCAAACTACCCACAACATGGTCCTTGTCACCATCCACTACCGGATAGCGGGTAAACCGTCCATTTTGGACATGCTTCACGTTTTCGTCAAAGGGATCGCGCAGGTTCAAGACAACCATATCTGTACGTGGAACCATGATTTCTCTTGCCATCGTCTCCGAGAAATCAAAAATATTATCGACCAGCATCAGCTCAGTTTGATCAATCAAGCCACTTTTGTGACTTTCATTGACGAGAATGCGAATCTCTTCTTCTGTATGTGCTTCTTGATGCGGCTCCAAGGATATATGAAAGAGCGCAAGAAAACGACTCGCGGCCCAGTTCAGCATTTGAATAAAGGGATACATGATTTTGTAGAAGAGCTGGATCGGTTTGGCTACCGCAAGTACCACCTTTTCGGAGTATTGAATAGCCAGTGTCTTAGGAGCCAGCTCCCCCAGCACGATATGCAAAAACGTAATCAGCGAAAAAGCGATAATAAAGGAAATACTGCTAACAACCGTTTCATTTAAATGGAAGTAACGAAAAACTGGATGCAGGAGATGCGCGACAGCAGGCTCTCCCAGCCAACCGAGTCCTAATGAAGCCAGCGTAATCCCAAGTTGGCACGCGGAGAGATAAGCATCCAAATTGTGCAGGACCCTCTCGACGTCAACAGCGCGCTTGTTTCCTTCCGCTGCGAGCTGGACAATGCGCGATTCCCTAACTTTTACAATCGCGAATTCAGTCGCAACAAAGAACCCGTTCAGGAGTACGAGGATCATGACCAAGATCAAATTAAACAAGCTTCCCCAAATTGCCATGCTCCCCGCCGTCCTTTCCGTCCATGCTTTGGGATATTGTTTCCCATCCTCGCCAAAATGTTACCTGTTCGTTTTTCTTTCTTTTTGAGATTGTGATACCATAGTGCTGATTCCTATGCCTTTTGTAATGAGGTGAGTCTATTGTCGTACCGTCCAGACCTGCCCTTGATCGTTCAAAGCGATCGGACGATATTGTTGGAAACACAGCATCCTTTATTTTCCGAGGCCAGACAAGCTATCAGTGGTTTTACCGAGCTAATCAAGAACCCAGAATACATCCATACCTATCGGATCACCCCTTTATCGCTTTGGAATGCGGCTGCATCTGGTCTTACATCACAAGAGGTAACGGACGTGCTTGGCAGCTATAGCAAGTACGGTGTCCCGCCTACCATCGTCAAAGAAATAGAAGATACGATGCGAAAATACGGCTTGTTTCGTTTGGAACGCATTGGTGATCATCTCGTATTAATGAGTGATGACCCCCTTCTTTTAGCAGAGGTGACCAGTTATAAATCAATCGCTGCTCTTTTTGAGAATGAATTCGTCATCAAAAGCTATGCGCGCGGTCTGATTAAACAAGAGCTGATCAAGCTCGGGTTTCCTGTTCAAGATTTGGCGGGCTATACAGAAGGAGAATCCTGTGCAGTCAGCTTGCGGGAAACGACATCCCAAGGCCGAGCATTCTCCTTGCGCTCTTATCAAAAAGAAGCTGTCGATGCCTTCTATTCTGGTGGAGCTGTGACCGGGGGAAGCGGTGTACTCGTCCTGCCCTGTGGTGCTGGAAAAACGGTCATTGGACTTGGTGCCATTTGCCAATTGCAAACAGCCACACTCATTTTGACCACGAATACGACATCGGTTCGTCAATGGATTGCAGAGCTCTTGGACAAAACAGGACTTGATCCAAATATGGTCGGCGAATACACTGGTGACAATAAAGAAGTCAAGCCAATTACTGTGGCGACTTATCAAATTCTTACATACCGCCCCACCGCCGAAGATGATTTTCCTCATCTGAAACTCTTTTCAGAGCGCGACTGGGGGCTTATTATTTACGATGAGGTGCATTTGTTGCCCGCACCCATCTTTCGTGTTACTTCTGGGATTCAAGCCACTCGCAGACTTGGGCTGACTGCTACTCTTGTTCGGGAAGACGGGCGGGAGGAAGATGTTTTCACGCTAATTGGTCCAAAAAAGTACGAGGTTCCGTGGAAAGTCATGGAAGAGCAAGGCTGGATCGCGGAGGCGCATTGCCGAGAAATTCGACTCCCCTTTGAGCCGAAGTGGCGTGAGGCTTATGCACATGCAACCGCTCGTCAAAAGTTTCGCATTGCGGCAGAAAATCCAAAAAAACTGGAGGTCGTCCGCGAGCTATTGGAGAGGCACGCCCACGATCGTGTTTTGATCATCGGGCAATATATCGATCAGCTTGAACAGATGGCAACGGCCCTCCAACTGCCACTCATTACAGGAAAAGTACCGGACAAAGAACGTGAGCTTTTGTACACGCAGTTTAAAAAAGGGGAAATTACACGCCTGATCGTATCCAAGGTAGCCAACTTTGCGGTTGATTTGCCGGATGCCAACGTCGCGATCCAAATTTCCGGGACGTATGGTTCCAGACAAGAAGAGGCACAGCGCCTGGGACGCATCTTAAGGCCCAAAACAGACGACAACACCGCCCATTTTTATACATTGGTAACACGAGACACGAGAGAGCAGGAGTTTTCGCTCCATCGCCAGCTTTTTCTGGTCGAACAAGGCTATCCATACGATATTATAGAAATCGAAACGCTGGTCTGAAACGTTTACGAATAACCAGCGTCTCATAGAGGGAAGGGAGGCCAAAGATTCAATGCAATCCGACGCCGAAATCATTCAGCGGATTCTTCAAGGCGACATCGAAGCGTATCGCGACCTCATCCAGCGATATCAGCATATGATCTATGTTTTCATTTACAAAATGGTAAACAATCGCTCTGATGCAGAGGATCTCACTCAAGAAGTATTTGTAAAAGCGTATGAAAAATTGTCCACTTTCCGCGGGGACAGCCAGTTTTCTTCTTGGTTACATACGCTTGCCCGAAATAAGAGCATCGACTTCTTGCGTCGCCGAAAGTATCATGACTCGGATGAACAATTGGCCTATGTGCCATCAAATACACGGGATGAATCCCCTCAGGAATCGCTCATGACAAAAGAGCAACGTCGAGAAATTCAGGAGGCCTTTGCCTTACTGTCGGATTCTTATCGAGAAGTGATTGTCCTTCGCTGTACGCACGAATATCCGTTTGAAAAAATAGCTACACTCCTCGGCATCGCCGAATCTACAGCTCGCGTCCGTTACTTGCGTGCTCGTCAGGAACTCGCAAAATTGTTATCCCGCAAGGAAGGGGGGCTCGTACATGAACTGCCAGGCATTTAGAAAAGCATGGCTAGATGACACAGATAGCGATTCACACTCACATATTGAAACCTGTGACGAATGCATCGCTTGGATAGAAACGCAAATGACAACAGAAGAGGAGGTGCAGTTCTTGAAGGAGGTTCCACTACCTCAAGCGAACCTGGAAGACAGAATCATGCAAGCAATCTACCAGACCGCCGAAAAAGGTGTACCCCCTCACGCCGCTACTGCATCTTCAGAGCAACAAACGAGCACAGTGATCGTAAAGCCAAACAAGCGTTGGACCAAAGGCTTCCCTTCATACGCCTGGGTTAGCGCAGCGGCTGTCTTGCTCGCAGTTGGTTTCGTCGGCTACCAACAAATGGCACCGGATAATCTTCAAATGGCTGCCATTCAAGAAACCGGGATGAAAGACAACCAGAACACTTTTGCATTTACCGATACGGAATCAAAATCGGCACCGTCAGCCCCAGCACCTGCTATCGCTTCCATACCAGCAGCAGCCGATAGTCCGACGATGAAAAAAGCAGAAAGCAAGCCAGAGTCCGCCGCTACACAATCGCAGGTCGCTCCGACTGCACCTGCAAAAGATACACCTCCTGCATCACCTCCCCAATCGAACAATGCGATTGCGATGGTGAAACCAGAGGAAAAAGTAGTAACATCCGAGCCACGTACGATCAATAAAGACGGGCAGAACAGCGTGGCATCTCGCGGATTACAAGGGAACTCAGCTGATCAAGCAGCAAAAGCGAAATCGGAAGTTCCAGCCGTGTCAGCAAATACTGGTAACCAAGTAGCTGCAAAGGAAGCCAATGGCGCCGCTGCTGAGAAGCCTACGACTTTTGGGATCGCTTCCCAAGTGGAACCAGACACTGCTGATGGCGGTAAGACTGAGAACGCATTAGTGGGTCCAACGTTGCCGGCGGTAGCGAAGCAGCCCATTACGCTTTCCTCCTTCTCGGATTTGAACACTGCTGTACAAGCATCAGATATGCCCGTACCTGCCCTCTCGCAAGCACCGAATGGGTTCTCGATGAGTACGGTATCGGTCCAATATGAATCCGAAACCAGTCAGAAGGTGACTCGCTTAACTGCCGATTACAAGCGGAACAACGACTGGATTCGCCTAGATGTTGTGCGCAATACAGAAGGCAAGCGCAGCCTCTCTATCCCAGGCACTTTCTCCGCTACTCAGTTGTTCGCTGTCAACGGAGAGCAAGCCATCGCCGTTTCTTTTGATCAAACGGATTCAAAAGGATCAACAGCCCAGCATGCGGTTCATTTTAACGCTCAATCCGACAACCAATCGTTGTATGTGGTAGTGACCGCAAACGGAGTTACCTTAAATGAATTAATGGATGCTACCAAACATATCACGTGGAATCCGTAAAAAGATCCCTACAATCGGAAAAGACACGACCTGATTTTCGGGATCGTGTCTTTTTAATCATGAGGAGCTAACGAATGAACAAATTTCACATCTGCTTCAGCCTACCTGCCTACGGTACACTTCGATCCGTCTTCCGCAAACAGAATCTACTACAAACAGAAAGCATCATCTGTATCGAGGATGATTTTTCAGTTGGACCGCTACATCAACTGGAGACCGCAACCGGGATGAATGAAAGGATTGAATGGATTCATTCTTTCTTCAAGCAAGTAGAACCGATCTCTAACGAAGACCTGACAACGATAAAAGCATACCTGCTGCGAAATCTAACCTTGCCATCACAGGTCCCTGATGGCAGTAGCGTAATTCTGTGGTATGGTCAGAACGCATCTGACAGCATAGGGATTCGTTATGTTGTCTCCATGCTTCAGGATAAAAACCTCTCATTCGAAGGAATCGATATAACGGCATTTAGTGTGAATTGCGATTACAAAGTAAGAAACATAGATGGCAACGAGGTATCTTATGTATTGAAAAGCGCGGGTGCCCTCCCTCCCAAATTGGTGATGGACGCTTATCAGGTGAAAAAGAATATGCCTGCGCCTCTCGTACAAAGCCTCATCCTCGAATGGGAAAAGTGGTCGCAATCTGATAGCACGCTGCGCGTTTACAAACAGGGTGAGGTATTAGAAGTATCGGAGGATTATTATGATGCCTTGCTCTTGGAACATGCATCAAATAAGTTCCAAAAGGCTGCACGTGTGATCGGTACCGTCATGGGGGAAAGCGATCAATGTATTGGTGACACGTATTTGACATACCGGGTTCATGAGCTGATCAAGCAAGGCCTGCTAGATTACCGTGGAGAGTTGATGCCTCTACGCCGCTTAGAGATTCGATTGAAGTAAAAAAACGCTGTTCTCTTTCGCAAAGAGACAGCGTTTTTTCCTACTCTTTAATGCTTTTGATTTTTCTCCTGATTCCACTGCTTGATTTGCTCGATGATTTCCCGAATTTGATTCCGTGCTTCCATATGCTCAGGCTCGCTTCCCCAATGCTGAATCAGCGGAGGCATTGCTTTTGCCATTGTCGTGTACAGGCACCATACTTTTACCATTTCTACGCGCTCAGGAGTCGCTTCTCCTGTCAACAGCTCTGTAAATTTACGAACGAGATCCTCCAGTTCAGGGACCAACGCTTCTTTTTTCTCGTCCATGTCAGTTACCTCACTTTCAGGAACTTTTCTATTTGTATCCTTGTTTATTTTACGAAAAAACGCCCAAGCAGAAAAGGAAGATTTTTCAGGAACGATCGGTTACGCTTAAGCTATCAAGATGATCGAGGTGAAGACTTATCAAAGACACTGGTATTCGATTGGTTCCAACAACCAGAGATAACTGGCAAGATGCATTACGCTTGCAGGTACAAGATGAGCAGCAGCGCTTTGTCCCGTCTGTTGCCGTTTCATTAGCGAAGGTTCATATCCGCCCTGATGGTGACAACTGCGCATATGAACCATTCTGTTTGTATAACGCTGATGAAATGGTTGGGTTTGTCATGATTACCTATGACGCCTCAACAGATTGGTGTTACTGGTTCAACGGTTTTTTGATCGATCACCAGTACCAAGGCAAAGGATATGGCAGAGCGGCTCTCACAGCGATCGTGGATACGGTACGGAACCGTTTCCCGCAAAGCCGATTTGTCAACCTGACCGTATGCCCAGACAATACAGGTGCAAGACATTTATACAGACAAACCGGCTTTGAAGAAACTGGCGACGTATACGATGGAGAGATTGTCTACAGAATCACGTTATGATGAGCAAAAACCGCCAGAAATTGGCGGTTTTCTTTCATATAGCTATTTCGTTTCTGGTACCATGAATTGCAACAGACCAAAAGCCACTCCTGCCGTCAATAACACACTCCAGATAATGATGCCCACTGACATCCACAGCATGAGCTTTTTCGTAGGGGCTCCCAGCGAGATACCAATAGCAGCTCCCAGTGGGGCTCCCGTTAAAAGCGGCGAAGCGAGACCAAGGCCGACCACTCCGTATTTATCCCATATCTGCCACATGCGCCCCTGACGCTTGCTCCGTTTCTCTACACGCTTTAAAAGCCAGGCGCGCAAAGAACCTCCCAAAAAAATGACGACACCTGCGCTGATAATCGCACCCACCGCACTAAATATTCCGATCAGAACCGGTGGTAGTTGCAACATAAAACCTACAGGGATCGCTGCCCACAGCTCAAACATGCCAGATAATGTCACCGAGCCTGCTTTCCATAATACGTCCATTCTGTTTCGCCTTTCTCCTCTCGCTGTCTTTTTCATTCGTCATGGTAAAGACGAGCAGACATGTCAATAAGTAACGGAATTTGTTAAATTAGGATGTGACATCCCTACGGATAAAGGTCGCGTACGCAATGATCAGCGCTGCGATCGCCCATACACTCAACACGGTCAGCGAGAACGGCAACGTCATCCCTTTAATCGGAGGTAGTGTTCCATTGAGATAATCCGTAAGCTGCAAATTTACCACGAACAAGTATTTGGACGATTCCCAGGAGGATGCCATCTGCGTCAGGATCGTTCCGCTAATTAATGCTGCCATCATAATTCCCATCCCCGCAGCCGCGCTCCGAACCAAAACAGAGACCATGAGTGTGACCGTGGCAACCACGACGCAGACGAACCAGCCTAGCCCATACTGCATCAGCAAAAATTGCCATTGTGGCAGCATGAATGCGCCAGATGTCTCGAGCTCTCCTCCCGCCACTTCAAAGCCAGTCAAAATGGGCAGGTCCCATCCCGAATAGCCAAATACGACCCCAGAGAGTAAATAAGCGAGAATCAGTGTCGTGAGAACCGTGAGAGAGGTAAATAGCAGCAGGGTGATGTATTTGCTGGTCAATACCTTCCAACGCCGTACGGGTCGCGTTAATAGCAGCTTGACCGTCCCCTCGCTAAACTCTGAAGATACGAGGTCGACCGCGAGTACGACGATAATCATCGGCAAAAACATCGAAATGGCCTGATCCATAAAGCCACGGGCGAATGTAGGTCCACCCGGCGCCATCGGGTTAATGTCATGATCCAAATAATATTGCTGCTGTGCAATCCTGACCTTGATAAAATCCCGCCACTCTTCAGGAAGACGGCTTGATGCCAGCCTGTTTTGCATATCGACGATTTGTTGGGTTAATAACGGGCGCCAGTCGGTCGTCCCCATTCGTTCTTGTGCAGTGACAACCGAGCGGTACTGCGCGTATGTAAAAATCGGGATCAGAATCGCCAAGATCAGCACAACAACAAGAAAACGGCGCCGACGCAGCAATTTTATGGTTTCATTCTGTACGAGCCCCACCATGCTCTGCTCCATGACTTCCCCCTCCTCCCGTCAATGTAAGGAACAGGTCTTCCAGTGTAACCGTCTTTGTCGCAATTCCCATCACAGGTATGCCACCATTGACCAACGCTTGGTTAGCCTCACTCACTTTTTCTATGTCCATGCGTGATTTCAGACGCTCTTCACTGACCACCCACACATCTGTCACTGCTGGTAGTTTCCGCAGGACTTCCTCGGCCTTCTGTATGTGGGAAGACGGGATTGTCCAATCAACCTGATCAGCAAACTGCTCCATCAGTTCTTTGACTAATCCAACCGAAATGACCTTCCCTTGGCTGATAATCGCCACCCGGTCACACATCATCTCGATTTCACTGAGAAGATGACTCGAAATGAAGACAGCGAGCCCTTCCTCCTCGGCAAGCTTGCGAATAAATTGGCGCAACTCTCGAATCCCCGCCGGGTCCAAACCGTTCGTCGGTTCGTCCAGGATCAATATTTTCGGACGATGCAAAAGTGCCTGCGCGATCCCCAGACGCTGCCTCATTCCGAGTGAGTACGTTTTTACCTTATCATCAATTGCCCTCTCCAAATCAACGAAGCGAACGATTTCCTCAATACGCTCAGGCGTAATACCACCGCTCATTCTCGCAAACTGCTCCAGATTCTCTCTACCCGTCAAAAACTTGTATAGCTCCGGATTTTCGACGATACAACCAACCTGCGCAATTGCTTGCGGAAACTGTTCCTGAAGGGAGATGCCTCCGATGCGAATATCTCCCCCATCGGCTTTTGCCAATCCAACGAGCATGCGGATCGTAGTGGTTTTGCCTGCGCCATTCGGCCCGAGAAATCCAAATACCTCTCCGGCGAAAACATCAAACGTAATATCATGAATGATCGACTTTTTGCCAATCGCTTTTTGCAATCCTTTTACTGAGAGGACCGTTTCGGCCAATGTGCGCCCTCCTATCTGAGTCATGCCTCGTCAACTGACGATGGCGTTCTGTTTATGGTACACTGTCATAAGATGTCCATCCACATTATACCATGACCATACACTTTAAAACGAATAGGAGGATACCCGATGCGCACATCCGGCCAATTTCTTTGGCGCACGGCAGGTCTCTTGTCTTTACTCTCCTTTCTCTTATTTGCGACAGGGTTTGTCCTCGCGATGAACCCGCAGCAGTTAGCACCATCCGCAGCAACCCCACCTGCCCAAAAAGAGCAGCCACCCTCTCCTTTACCAGAAAAGGGTGTCCACAAAGTAGTCGCACTAGGGGATTCCCTCACGCGCGGTGCCGGAGACGCAAATGGCCAAGGCTATGTCGGACTCGTTCGCCAAGCATTGGAGAAAAAATCGGGCCAGTCGATTACGTTCACAAACCTCGCGATTAATGGACAGGAATCATCTGAGCTGCTCAAACAAATGTCTCAGGAGCAAGTGAAGAAGCTGCTCGCTGAAGCCGATCTGATTCTTTTTACCATCGGTGGCAATGACTTGTTCAGGCAGACAGGTGGGCTGTATACCATTGAAAAAGAAAAAGTGACCACAGCTCTTAATCAGCTTGCGGTCAACTATGAAGAGATTCTCAAACAGATTCGCAGCGTCAACAAAACAGCGACGATCGTCTATACTTCCCTGTATAATCCTTTTGGCAATACCGAAGCATCCGTCGACACCATCGGGCCTGTGCTCGACTGGAACAATCAGGCGTCCCAAATCGCCTCAAGATACCCGCAAGTATTCGTGGTGCCGACCTACGACTTGTTCTTGCGTAAAGAACAAAACTACTTGTATACAGACCACTTCCACCCGAATGCTGAAGGCTATAAACGGATGGCGGATCGTATCTTGCAAGCGTTAGAGTGATTCAGCCCTCGCTTCATTCAAGGACTTGCCACGGGTTGCCTCAAAGGCGCGAGCACCCGCCCATTGGAAGGCACTGCTCATCATCGAGGTAGCTGCTACAATCAGGAACAAGGTCGTACCTCCGTAGTGTGCCAACAGCAATCCACCCATCCACGGACCGATGAACTGGCCGAGGTTGCTGAAGCTTTTCGCACCGTAATAGCTGCCGCGCATACTCTCTGGCGCCATTCGGTCGATCAGAACGTCTCCTGCTGTAAACGTAAGGATTTCACCAATTGTGAAAAATACCATCGCCACAATGAATATCAGCCATGAGTTGGCAAAGGCATAACCCACGTCACCAACTGCATACATGACGTTTCCCACCACAATCGCGGTGAGAGGCGTCTTTTTTTCTGCCCAGTTCGTCAACGGAAGCTGCATCACAATCACGACAATCGCATTGACTGTCATCAGGATGGCAAACAGCTCTGTTCCATTCAAGACCGTCATTTCTGCGAATTTTGCCAGCGTAGATGACATTTGCGAGTAGCCTATCGCTCCCAAAACACCGGCGAGCATGTACAAACGAAACGCTTTGTCGTGCACGACTACACTGAATGCACGGCCGAATGTAACCACTTCTTTCTTTTGACCCTCAATTTGCTTAATGCCAAATTTGTTCAATAATCCTTGCAAGCTAATCACATAGATGAGATAAATCACTGCCGTCATCAGGAAAGGTAAGGCTACAGAGCTTTTCGCCAGCACTACCCCTGCGATAGGCCCTACCGCTACCCCCACGTTAATCGCCATGTAGCGAATACCGAACACACGAAGCCGCTTCTCTTGTGGCGTTACATCTGCCATCAGCGCCTGTGAGACCGGTTCGTAGAAGGATCGACAGAGTCCCCCTGCTATATTGAGAAAAAGCAGAATCCACGGGTCTTTACTAAGCGCAAACCCGACGAACACGAGCGTCCACACGTACAACGCGCCTAGCATGACTCGCCTGCGCCCGATTCTGTCCGACCACGCTCCCGCAATAAAGCCTCCGATTGTACCCGCGAGCGGTCCTGCTCCAATAGTCAATCCGATCATAGCCAAGCTCATATCTGTTTGATTAGACAAGTATAAAAACAAAAACGGCATGCTCATCGAGCTGGCGGCCCGGACGAACACGGTCCCGACGACTAATGACCAGACGATCGGGTGAAACTCCTGTAAACGCATCTTGATCCAGCTCATTGTCTCTCTCCTCACCACTGTTATGCCTTTCCATCTTTGCCAGAACAGATGCTCTGTGATGTTCCCATTGTAGAGAGGCAATGGGCGTTCGTCAATGAGCATTCAAAATTTTTTGATTATGAAACATTTCTATTAGAGTAATCAAAATTTCGATAGGGTTGGACACGGTGACCTTAAACAACACAAAAGACCGCCAGTAAACACTGACGGTCTTTTGCTTGTCCTTTTTACAAAATAACTTCTATCCGATCAATCATTTCTCCCTGTTCGTTCCATTTCACCGCACGGTAAACGCTATCGTGGTAGAACGTGAACCAAGCTCCTTGCTTGATCCCGTTGTTGATCCATTCGTCTTTTGCAAAGATGGATGTCATCGGGTAGTCGTCGTAGGCCATCACCCATAATGGATTTTGATGGGCGTGTGTAGGCATGATGTCCGCTAGATGCAAAAGCAGCTGCCCCTCTGTCTCCATCCGTACGATAGCATGTCCCTGGCTGTGACCGCCTGTATGATGAAGCGTGATTCCCGGCACAACTTCCTGCGAAGCTCCGTACGTCTTCACCTGATTCTCAATCGGACGCCAATTTTCTTCCCAATATGTATTCTTCGAGCGAATATTCGGCTCTCTCATTTCCGCCCATTCCTGCTCCTGCACGTAGATGACAGCTTGCGGAAATGTAGAGATAAGTTGTCCATCACGAATAGAGACAAGTCCGTTGGCATGATCGTAGTGCATATGTGTCATGATGACGATATCAATATCAGCAGGAGTCAATCCTTTTGCAGCGAGGGAGTCCACCACTTGAGACTCTTCTTCCAAGCCAAAATTGCGCTTCTGTTTTTCCGTTAGCCGATCATTTCCCAATCCCGATTCAATCAAAATACGCTTGCCATGAGCCTGTACCAGGATCGGGTCAGCACGCAAAGGGATTTGATTGAGATCATTCGATGGATATCTTTTGCTCCAGAGCGGCTTGGGCACGACTCCAAACATTGCGCCTCCGTCCAGCTTCGTGAGTCCACCTCTCAGCCAAGACAATTGAAACTGACCTACCTGCCATTCGTTCCCTACCATGATCCTGCCGCCTCCTCGATTGCTCGGAATGATGATTGAAGATCGAAAGTGAAAAGCACCCCGTTCAGGGTGCCTTACATCTTTTCTGCTACACTTACAGTTCTAGTCGCCGGGGCGATTTCTAACAGGAGATCACTTGATACAGCCTGCACAGTGACATCTGAATCACTTCGTCTATGATGAAGCACGAGTTGCGCTACCTTTTCATTCTCTCGGTAAACGCTGATTAATGTCTGTAATGGATTGGCACTCCCGCCTGCGATCATCTTAAACCCCGGGGCTATCGTAAACGTCCATCCCTCCACCTCTACTAGCGGTGCTAACGAGTACAGGAAGTAACGTTTCCCTAAGAGAATGCCATTATGGTTCATCAAGGCGAGAGCCCCCAATCAAATGAATTTGAACAGTATAACTTCATTTTGCAAGAATTAGCGGAGGTTGAAAAGCGATTCGACAAAACTTCTAAAAAGACGACATACTTTTCTTAATCATATCCGATCCCCATTGTTTTCGAAATAGAAAATCTTTTCATCACCTTAAATCGCTCTTCCTACCGTCGCACCCTCCAAAATCGCTCGCTTAGCATCGAGCTCTCCCGCTTCTTTAGCCCCGCCTATGAGGTGCACAGGCAGCCGATCAAGCAATGCGTGGTATAGCGAATTGTTGGAGGTCGCTCCAGCCGCTACAATGACCGTATCAGCAGGTATCATGCGTTCCTCCCCGTTCTGAATGAAGTATACCCCTTCTTCTGCAATCCGGCTATATTCAATTTGTGTCAGCATCTCTACGCCACGTCGCTTCAGGTTGGCGAGAACTGCCCAGCGCGTCGTTTTACCCAAGCCCGATCCGACATGCTTCCCACGCCGCAACATGCTGATCTTTCGTTTTCGCTGTTGCAGTTGCTGTACAGCTCTTCCATCCAGAATCCGATACTCCTGCAAGTATTCCGCTGCCTTCGGTGAAATCGTTTCGTCGTGCATCAGCAAATGGGACAAATCACATGCGATTCCTCCTGCACCGACGATGACTACTTGTCTACCGACCTTGGCGCGCTTTTCAAATACCGCATCATATCCCTTTACATGTCCAAGCTCCACTCCTGGAATCTCTGGACGCCGAGGAATGACTCCCGTTGCCACTACCACTTCTGCAAAGCCTTCTTCAATCAGGGCGTCTGCCTCTGCCACTGTTCCCAGCCTTATTTCGACACCAAGACGCGCAAGCTCTGTCCGATAATAGCGAAGCGTTTCATTAAATTCCTCTTTACCCGGCACCTGTCTGGCGTAGTTTAATTGTCCACCGATCTGTCTTTTGGCCTCCATGATAACCACCTGATGCCCTCGCTCTGCCAGCACACGAGCTGCCTCCAAGCCGGCTGGCCCCGCTCCGATTACAGCTACCTTCTTGCGGTTTTCCGCCGTAACCAACTGCCACTCTGCTTCTCTGCCCACGAGAGGATTGACCAGACAGGAGGCTACCTTCCCATCAAAGATATGGTCGAGACAGGCTTGGTTGCAAGCAATACATGTGTTTACTTCATCAAAGCGTCCTTCTTTACTTTTTTGAACGATATACGGGTCCGCTAAAAATGGACGAGCCATCGAAACCATATCGCTGCATTCTTCATACAAAATCTTTTCAGCCTGGCGCATGTCGCTGATTCGATTGCTGGCAATAACCGGGATGTTCACGACCTGCTTGACTTGCTGAGCCACCCATACATACGCTCCACGCGGCACCATCATGCCAATCGTCGGCACTTGTGATTCATGCCAGCCAATTCCGACATTGAGAGCATCAGCTCCTGCCTCCTCCAGCATTTTGGCAAATTGCAATGTCTCTTCCATCGTCGTACTATCCGGCATTAAGTCCAATCCCGACATCCGGTAGATAATCGGATAATCGGGTCCCACTGCTTGGCGGGCACGCTTAGCCACCTCGATACCAAAGCGGGCTCTGCGTAAAAAGTCCCCACCCCACTCATCTTCTCGCTTATTGGTCACAGGGGATAAAAATTGATTGATCAAGTATCCTTCCGAACCCATAATTTCTACGGCATCAAAGCCAGCTTTTTTAGCACGGACGGCGCCATCAGCAAAGCATTGGATCGTTACTTCGATCTCCTCTGCGCTTAACTCTCTCGGCTTCCAACGGTTAATCGGCGCCTGCAATGGCGATGGTGCTACCGGGTCTAATCCTGTTGCTTCCTTGTACGCGTAACGCCCGGAATGGAACAGCTGCAACGCAATTCTCCCATTGGCTTGATGAACCTCTTTCGTGATCAGACGCAATTTCTCGATATCCTCGTCTTGGTATACATTGCAATACTCGTCGCCCATACCGCCTTCTGGATGTACAGCAGCCCCTCCTGTCACGATCAGACCTGCCTCTCCTTTAGCACGCTCTGCGTAAAAGGTAGCAAGCCTCGCTACACCATTCTCAAGCTTTTCAAATCCAACGTGCATGGACCCCATCATTATCCGATTAGGCAACGTCATCGAACCAATTTGAATCGGTTCCCATACTTTTGAAAGTTCCACGTTAAAACGCCCTCCTAACGAGTGAATGCTCATTCATTTTTATTATCTATACGATTCTCTCTCTCCTCCTCATATTCCTCCTTCCTCACATTTCATGCAAAAAGCTCAGGATAATACCCCTGAGCTTTCCTTATGTACAGCCTATTTTTATGCGCCGAGTTTGACGAGCATCCCCAAATCTGCAGAAAATCTTGCGATGGTTTCTGTAAATGCGATTTCTTCAGCTTCTGTTCGTGGCATCTGCACGACAAAGTGATAATCCAGTACGACTTTCGCTTCCGCCTGCGTGCCAGGCTCGACAAAGCGGCGCTTTTCTGTCAGCGAACACTCAGCTACCAAGCTTTTTGCTTGCTTCCATAATTGTTGAATCTCCTCATCTTGCAAGCTATAAGGATAGTCAATTTCCACCTCAATTTCACAGCTGTCCTCTTCTGTAAGCGAAAACAGATGGATGGTAGCCGTTGGTTGCTTTTCGTCCTCTGCCTCGGAAAACGTGATCAGAACCTCTTGCCCTTCCGCTTCTTCCAGCAACGAATGATCGGAGCGCAAGACGATATCCGAAATCATTCCATGCGTATGTAACTGTTGATTTAGTTTTTCCAGCATAAATTGTAACACGTACTTCTTTCCTCCTATTTCACGATATCCTCTCGTAGCAGTATAGCACGAGTTCTACAGATGCGAAAAACCCCTTCACGAGGAAGGGGTCGGTGAATTGTTCATATTTTTTTGATTCATGAATTCTGACAGCCACGCACGACGCACTTCTTTGTTTGGACAGTAACCTAAAATGTAGCTTTCTCCGCGCATATATTTTTCCTTAATCCACTCTTTATGCTTGCGGAAAAAGGCATGCTGGAAATCAATCGGCATCTGCTGATATTCTTCCAAAGCTGAAGGGTTCTGGAGGAAAAAATCTTCATCGTACACAAACTCTTCGTTTTGTTGGCGGCTGATCAGGTACACAAAAGCAATCACCAGGAACAGGTTCACCAAGAAAATCGTCATAGAAATCCCTCCAGTCAGTAATAATTATCTGATTAATCTGTCTTATCAGCATATTATTATTGTACCACGAAATTGGTGTTTTCTAAACCTTTTCCATAAACGAATTTTTAAAATTTTTTAATGAATCGACAAATAAAAACACCCGCTCATGATGAACGGGTGTTTTTCGTACTCGTTAAGAGTTCGTGTTCGATCCTTGTGTAGTTGCAGGACCTGCATCCTGACTGGACGGCGGGATAATATCCGGCGGTGGTGTAGAGTTGTTGCCGTTATTACCTGCTGGTACAGTCCCAGGAGATTGTGTTGCATCAGTCGCAGGCGTCTGTGCTCCCTGACCTTGATCTGTCGACTGGCCTTGCCCTTCTGAGTCTACGACATCAGGTGGCGGCATTGCACCTTCATTTGCCGTACCGTCTTGATTGTCTGTTGAATTCGGCTCTTGTTCTTTCGGAGCCTCCGTTTTTTGTTTCGTTGATGTTGATGCAGCTGATTCTGTCGTTTTCTTCTTGACGCTCTTCTTGTTGCTTGTCGCTACCGCTTCACCGGAACCGAGTATCGGAGAATTGTTGAGCGACGCTACGACGCTCCCACTCAATCCCATCTCTGATTGCAAGGAATCGCGAACAGACTCGAGCTTTTCTTTTTCGAGATACGTGTATCCTCCCTGCCAATATGCCCCATTATCCAATGCGGTGACCGTAGAAGAATTAAATCCTTTGAAATCGTAGGCCAAGCCTTTGATCTGATCCTTGGAAAGATCGGTATGTATATTCTTGGCACCTACGTCCATGACGTTAAATATCTTCGTTAAGCCTTCAAGAGAAGCCGTTTTGTCCACGACAGCCTTGATGACCTCTTGTTGGCGACGGTTACGGTCGAAGTCACTGGAGTAGTACTTCGTTCCACGGTTGTCATGACGATGTCGGACATAACCAAGTGCTTGCTCACCATTCAATTTTTGAAGACCTGGCTGGAGATTGATGTGAGTATCGTCAGTTGGATCATCGTATACCAGTTTGCGATCCACATTGACTTCCACACCACCTAATTCGTCAATGACCGCTTTGAAACCATCGAAATCAATGGCTACAAAATGCTCAATCGGAATACCCAGTACTTCATTCAACGTTTTCTTCGTTAAGGAAATACCATCTTCAGTAACCGTTCGGTTGTTGCGCTCTGCTTGCCTGCGTTCTGCTTCGCCATTGGCATAGACAGAATTGATCTTATGGTAGTCGCGATAGCCTGGGATCTTGACGCGTGTGTCCCGCGGAATCGATACCATGGTAACTTTCTTCGTCTTTGGGTTGGCAACTGCCACAATCATTACGTCTGTATTCATGGAACCAGTTTCCGGACGGGTATCAGAACCAAGCAATACAAACGACATTGGCTTATCCGAGTAGTAAACAGGATCGACATTTTGGGATACTGGCGAAGTAAATCCGCTGTTTGCAGGACTCGTTACTTCCGTCAGAGTGTCCTCAATTTTCCAATAAATTGCTCCAGCCACACCGCCAACCAGCAGCAAGGTGATCAATGTGAAGGATACAACGAGTTTACGTATTTTTCGATTACGGCTCGGCTGTTTCTTTCGAGAAGCTGAAGCGCGTGTTTTCACAACAGTATCTGGCATATGAATCAGTCTCCTTGTTCGCGCACGCTTTTTGACAAAGTAAAGGGAGGCACGATTTTGAATTGTGCCACTCGACAATATGCACCACTTTTTTCTTCAGTTGGCAATACTCTGATTGAGGTATTGTACCATATCGTTGTCTGCATTTGTAGAAAAATGTTCCTTTAAACGAAAAGTCCCCCATCTTTTTGTCGATAAGGGGACTTTAGTTGCACATATAAATTTAGACTTATTGCAAGCCGCGTGGTGCCTGACTAAATCCTTGTACAGGCCCTTCAGGACGCTTGTTTTTGGAGCGGTGTGAATCCCCACCCTGCCGAACATGGCTCTCTTGTTTTCCATTCACATCATTCGATTTCTTTTCCATGACATACACTCCTCCTCTGTACCAACTAACGGGTAGTGTACGTCAAGCTATGTATTTTCATTCTCTGTCGAGGATCTGTCTTTCTTTTGCGGCATAGTAATCTTTTCGTGCCAAAAGGACATCGATATCGTATTGGCCATTTCCCTTTGTTCTCATCTCAGCCAAAGCAACGCCGAAAGCTGCTTGTTCTGTAAGGGACAATGCTTTGTTTTGCGCATAAATGATACCTGCGGCAAACGCATCTCCTGCGGACTCTCGAATCGGCATAGTCGGGGCAGCAAGCCATTTTTCCTCCTGTGCGGTGCACAGCCACAGCCCTGCTTCCCCACAAATGACCATGACCTGATGAATACCTTCTGCCACCAATTTTTTCGCGCATATTTCCACATCATTATAGGAATGAAGTGATTGGCCACCTAGCACTTCCAGTTCATCAATGCTCGCGACAAGTATATGAACACCTTCAAGTAACCCTTTCCATTTTTCTGCTTTTTTCACAGAAACAGGGTCCACGATGATCTTTTTATCGAGTCTTCTAGCTTCCGCCAAAAATGCCCGCATAACCTCGACGGGAAGATTGGCATCCAGAAACAAGCCTGCGGCCTGAGACAAGCGTTTGAGACCTTGCTGGACAATCTCCGCTGGCCACTCTTCATTTAGTTCCATGTCTGCAACAGCCGTGTACAATTCACCGTCACGATCACGAATAGCCAAGTAGCGCCCAGTCGATTTCCCTGCGATTCGCAACATGCCATGAGTAGCCACTCCACTATTTGCTGTGACCTGTCTTAGCCACTCGCCATCTGCATCTTCTCCCACCAGAGCAAACAGCTGCACTTCTTCTCCTAGCCATCCCAGATTTTCCGCCACGTTTCGAGCTACGCCGCCTGCTGCTTGATGTACTTCACCCGGATTACTTGTTCCAGGCAACAGTCTGGCAGAAGTGATCCCCTGCACGTCAACATTGGCTCCTCCCACGCATAGCCAGTATTCTGTTATACCTTCCAGCATTCCAGCATTCCCCCTAGCCTTCTGCTCATGGTCTAGTCCATTGTGCTCCTCTCTTTTTCGACACCGTTTCTCCATTTACCTACTTTTTAAAAAACTTCCTGACAGATCAAATTCTTTATTTCCGACCATCATATTCCCATCATTCATGGATGACGTCCTGTAGAATCCATGCTACATTGAAAAAAATAAAAAGTAAGTTACCTAAGAAAGGTTGGGGATGAACTGACATGAGTGCCTCATCAACACCCATTCACTCTACACCGGCAGGGACTGCGGCACCAACTGTCTATCGCATGCTATTTGCCATTAGCATTGCGCATCTGTTAAACGACAGCTTACAAGCGGTCATCCCTGCATTGCTTCCTATTGTAGAGAAGAATCTGGCATTAACGTTTACACAAGTCGGAATGATTTTACTCGTCATGAATCTTACTTCATCTGTTTTGCAACCATTCGTCGGTTACTTCTCCGATCGCAAATCGATTCCTTTATTGCCACCACTGGCTTTGATCGTATCGGGATTGGGGATGCTGGCACTCGCATTCTCCGGTAGTTACTATTTCGTTCTCGCAGCAGTCGCCTGTGTTGGTATTGGCTCAGCCATCTTCCACCCAGAAGCCTCACGCTTCGCCCACTTGGCATCCGGTCCTCGCAGAGGGCTGGGACAATCCATTTTTCAAGTAGGTGGAAATGCCGGGCAAGCACTCGCCCCCTTGATGACCATCCTGGTCTTTGCAAATCTGGGACAGACAGGGGCTGCCTGGTTTCTGTTGCCCGCGCTATTAGCTAGCGGCATCTTGCTCTATGTTGCTCTCTGGTATCGTGGGCAACAGCGCTTGAAAAAGGCTACTGCCGCACCTGTCACGTATACGAATCGGAACAAGCGATTGATTGCCCTCGGTCTCCTGGTTGTCATCGTCAGTGTGCGGTCCTGGATGAATGCTGGCTACCAAAGCTTTTATCAGTTTTATTTGATGTATGTGAAAGATATGGATTATGCCAGTGCACAGCTCGTCATTTTTGGTTTTCTTTTCGCAGGAGCGATTGGGACATTTTTTGGCGGACCGCTGTCTGACCGATTCGGAAAAAGGAACTTGCTCATCATTTCCACACTCGGTTCACTTCCACTGACATTGCTGACGCCTTACGTCTCAGGCAATTGGGCCTTTCCATTAATGGTGATCAGCGGCTTTATCATGCTTTCGAGCTTCTCCGTCACAGTCGTGTACGCGCAGGAGCTATTGCCTGGCAAAATCGGTACCGTATCCGGACTGATCATCGGGCTTGCCTTTGGAATGGGAGGCATGGGCGCTCTCGTTTTCGGCTATCTCGCCGATCTTTACAGTCTGAGCTTTGTCATTCTGTTATGTTCGTTCCTCCCGTTAATCGGGGTTATGGGCTTTTTGCTGCCGAAAGACAAGACACTCCGCGAATGGGCTCACTAATCTATTCCAAGGAAAAGTCAAAACAAAAAACCCGAGGACACGAATCCTCGGGTTTTTCTTTATGCTAGGGGTTCTAGACTAATACACCTGTTGGTGCGCCCAGCACTTGGGCAATGACTGGTGGATACACTTCAGGCGTACCAAACAGTCTCCAAGTACCGTCCTCACCTTGACCGAACAAGCCATGGATCACCCAATCTGCTGCCAGCATAGCACCCAATTCAGCGCCAATAGACAGCTTGATTGTCTCGCCATTCGCTCGTTTTGCCGTACAACCAGATGAAGTGATTTCTTGCACGAGTATGGATTCTTCCGTGACATCTTTGATCGCCATTGGTTTGCTGAAAAGATTTTGAGTCGCTTCCTTTTCCAGCACACCACGCAAGCGATAGGATTCCGGCAATGTTTCCTTCAACTCGGCGAACAATGGCTGCATGACAGGATAAAGCGCGTATGGTCCTTGCTTATCCAGCCACTTGAAGAACGCCGTCAAAACAGACATCAGATTCGTTGCCAACGTTTTGGTCGTTGCGTCTGTGCGCGTGAAAATGTCGTGGACGAAGAAGTATACCAGATCCTCTCTACGCAACTGCTCCCATGTGAAAGATGGGCCAAACGCTCCTCTGACGAATGAACGGAAGTTATTCATGACCTCATCGTATTTTTTGACGGTTGCTTCCGACTTGCCCTCGGTCATCTCTTGCACGAAGCGATTGATGTCCGCAAGTCTGTCAGGATGCACGGTGTACACACTCTCCGGCAACCCCTCGATCAACGGACGGCGCAGCAGGTTATGCACATGCAGGCTGTCATTTGACAACGAGAGGCGCGGACGAAGAATGTCCATGCGGATAAAGCGAGCCAAGCCTTGTCCGATTTTATGATCCTGTTCCATTTGCTCCATCAGCTTGTGGAGTTTCCCATGCAGTTCCTCGTTTTCTGTAGCCGCAACCAAGAGCGGTGCCAAATCATCGAGCTGTTCATGGGAAGTAACCAGCCATTTTTCGGTAAAATAGGATTGGACCGCCCACTGCAACACTTTTGGTGGCAAAGTAGGCTGACTCGTGATAAACAGAGTTCCTTTGGACAAACGAGAGCCCGTTGAAGTAAGAACGCGAATCTCCTCTTCGTTCTCAAATGCAAGCAGCAGTAAAAGCTCTGCGACTTCATCTAACTGCGATGCATACCCTTCCAGAATCAGGCTATCATCCTGCAAAATCACTTCTGCCTGTACTTCGTATAGCTCCAACAAGGCATCCTTTAAATTCGGGAACAAATGCTCTTCCTTGCGTGTCGCATATACCCATGTCTCACGAGCAGCATCCCGTTTTTTCAGCTCGAATGCAGGATTCGACTCGATTACTTTCAGGAGCTGTTTACGATCTGGCATCGCATAGGTACGACGCAGTAGCGATTCTTGCTTCGGTGCTTCCGACTCGCTTGCCGCTCCACCAAATTGAACGATGAAGTGATACAGCTCTGTCGTATAGCTTCTCTTGCTCGTATCTACCTTCGCAGCTTCTACTTCTGGATGCTGGCGTAACCACTCGAGCAGGCTTTCCTTGACATGTGGCTGCAAGATGATGCTGCCAGAGAAGAGCATATCACGCAGACCTAGATTCAGCAGGCGCCCAACGATCAATTGCCCAGGGACAACATTCAACGTATTGGCACGAAGCAGATAGTGTTTTTCTTCCGATATCGGTTGTTGAACCGTGATGACATCACGATCCACTTCCACGATTTCATAAACGTTCAGGTGCAATCCAGCAAACGCACGGCGAAGATCAGGCTCCATCCGACGTCCATGCTGTTTGATATAGTTCTCAAGCAGCGTGCTTCCACCTGTTTTGACGTCCAATACACACCAGTTGAAGAAATGGGCTGCCCATTCAGGACGTGCGACACTCTCTTGAGTCAAGCCTACTTCTTCGGCAAAACGATTCCGCGCTTCTTGAATCGTCTCGCTGGTTACATTTGCGCCGACAAAATGGTTCAGTCTTTCGACCCAGCCAGCGTATTCTTTTTGCAGCTTTTGCTCGTGGCGGCTACGCAGCTCCGTAATGGGAGTGACAACCCCACAGCATTTTTTGTATTTTTTTCCGCTCCCACAAGGGCACAGTTCGTTTCTTCCTACCGACATAGAGGGTTTGGATCTCCTTTCCAGCCCACGCGGCATGCGCGGGGAATCATGCACAATCCCCCTATTTTACCGCATTATTCGTCATGTGTTCAAGTGTTCTCGCTTTGGTTCATGTGCGATACCCACATCCGTGTTGTTGCTTTCCCATTGAACAATAAATTGTTCCAGTCGATTCATCAACCTGACGATGCGCTGCTTCTCGCCCATACATGCTGAAATAGCAGAGAGCTGGTTCGTGGTAAAAAGCTCTACCACTTCCTGCTCCATTTCTTGAAGGCGAATCCGATAGCCCGCGATAACCTCGCGCAGGATGGCAAATCTCTGCTCTAACCGGATCGTAGCCTCAAGTTTACTCATTGTTGTTCACTGGTCGCCAGCACCTGTTGAATGCCAAGTACGATCTGCTCATGCTTATGTTTCTCTTTCATTAGCACTTCTATAGCTTGCATATTGCTTTGTTGAAAATGAGCGACAACTTCTTGGGACATTTCTTGGTTTCTTGTCTCCAAGCGGTCGATAGCTTCTTGCATCAGTTTTTGTACTTCCTCAAGAACTTGCTGGTTGGTAATGGTAGACATAGTAGCTTCCTCCTTGGTAACTAATAGTTCATGTTGTTGTTCCACCTGATGTAAGGGATTCGCTGGTTCTTCCGATGCAATTTCTTCTGAGACGGACTCGCTGTTTCCTATCGATACAGAAGGGGCAGCAACAGCAACCTCGAGGGCCGCCTGCTCTTCCTTGGAATCTTCGCTACGAGCAATGATGTACATGGTATCACCGTCAATGCGGAAGCGGTCATCTTGCGCAGGGAGAAAAGCAGCATCTGCAGCAATTCCTACTTCCTGCTCCAGAAAATGGACTAATGTGCGAGCAGCTACCTGCGTAATGCCATTGTCGCGGCAAAACGCATACACTTGGTCATTGCCCAAAGTCCACTCTGCCAAAAACCATCTGCTGTCGCCTTGATATTGCACAAAGCGAGGATCGCGTTCCAATTGCAACATACGAAGAATCTGATTCCAGCCAAACTGCGTTTGACGACGCAGCTCTGCGACAATTTGCTCAAGCTTTTTTGGTGTTTGGCTATCGCGTAAATAGCGATGAGCCAAGTCGTACACTTGATGCGGCTGGTGAGTGACCTCTACGATCGCCTCTGAACTTCCAACTCGCACTGGAGACTGCTCCATGTTCAACACTTTATCCAGTATTGTCTTGCAGTCCAGATCCAAAAAAGCATTCAGCTCATTCGCTTCCATCCGGGAGCAGATCTCCGTACGTGGAAGGGAGCGCTCACCGGGCCGGAATACCTTTTTTACAATACTTGGTAGGGTATAAGTTGGCCGTTTCATTGCACTTTCTCCTTCTCGTGTTCGGCATTGTTTGCCAAATCAAATGGGAATCAAGAAGATATTCTACAAAAAGAAAAAAAATCCTACCTGACTTGAAGTGTTTATGAATTCCGATAATGATGAAAAGGAAAACCCGACACGGCTTCTACACCATGTCGGGTAATGCTTAGTCGGACGCTTTCCATTCCAGCCAGGTTTCTTCCACTGCACCCGTTGCAGCATCGATCTGCAAAGACTTGGCATCGGCCGTTGGTAAATAGGCCAGCTCCGGCAGTTTCGCTGAATGTGTACCTACCTTCGGATACCAGTATGCCAAGCGTAGATTTGCTTCTTTGAGATACGCATCCTTTGCTTTCTCATCCTTGACAATACCGTCTTTACTGATGGTAGCAGGCATGGACGGCAGGTCATTTACTTGAACAAGGACTACATTACCCTTCTTTGCGTCCACTTCCATGTAAAACAATGGTCTCTTCGTAGGGATACCATCAATCTCAGGATGAAAAGCAAAGCTACTGATCGGCCGCACCAAATTTTGATCCGCCCAACCCGGCAGATTTTCTATAAGACTCGTCTCCTTTACGGAGAAAGCTTGTTCTTTGGACAATAAGTATTTCTCCACAAATTGTACTGCGATGTCTTTTGCCTCATCATGCGTGAGCGGCTTCTCAAGCTCCTTTTCTACGGAACCGTCCAGCTTGAATTCAATGGGTGATTTTGTTTTACGGTCGAGAGTAATCCACGCACTTTGATACGAGCTCGCATTCCATTCATGGCGATCGATGTCACTGTTTTTATACTTTTTGTCTTCTTTTACATTTTTGTACGTGCGCTGATTCAGCTTCAGTCCAAAATCCTTCTCGAGCATCTGCTCCATTTTTTTCGTATCTCGCCAGATGCCCATGTCTGCTGTTCCTTTGATTTTCATCGTCTCATTCGTTGTTGTTTTATACACAGACGGAACTTCTTCACCAGACAGAGCATCTATCGTTGGCAATTGGTCGGGCACGTAAACAAGCTTGCCCGCTGACTCATCGTAGACCAGTTCCATGGATACCTTGTCTTGCCACTCCTTCGTTGCCTTTTCGAGTGGTACAGTTTTGCTTGGGTCCGCTACTTCTGCTGGGGTAGGAAGCTTTACCTTATCTTGCTGAAAATAGACAACCTGGCCCTTTGCATCAACCATGACCCGCGCTGTCTCTTTGTCCACCCACGTATTGTTCAACTGTGGGTAGACACTGACGACTGCCAGATGATCCAGCTCTGACGCACGATCGAAAGAGAGCGTCGCTTGCGGGGAAATAACATGGTTAACCGCTATGTAATTTCGAATAAAATCGACAGCCTTTTGATAGGCTTCCTTTTTATTGATTTTGGTTGTTTTGTCCCGATTCACATCATGCAGGACAAATCTGGTCATATCTCCCTCTGCATTCGTGGAGATATTGAGCGTCGTATTCGTAGTAATGATACTCTTTCGATCCGAGAGATTAATGACATACCCCGAGTTGCTTGTCCCACCGTATGAGTCCACATGAAGGTCTTTCATGAGAGGCACATAGTCCTCTTTCAATTCTGTTAACAAGTGGACGATGTCTTCTGGCAACTGAATGGGTTCCAGACTTGATTTGCCATCATACGCATAGGAAGACAACGGATGCAGAAGTGCCACTGGTGTCGTGACCATGCTGACTGCCAACACAAACATGGCAGCTCTGTTTCGCTTTTTCACAAGATTACCTCCTAATTACAAGACATTACTGTTAAGACGAGCTTCCTTCAAAAACGTTTCTGATTTATCTAAAAAAAGCCAACTGCTTCGTTTTGCTTAGCAGTTGGCTTTTTGTTCCATGAATTAATACCCGCGCCAGACTTTTCGTCTAAGCACGCCAGCGTACGCCCATTCCTCTTCTTCCGTCATGTCCGCTAATGTCTGGCTCAAAGCGTTCATTTTGCTGTCGATCTGGTCCAGATAATGGAACATGACAGCTGTTGGCGTTTTTCCAGATACAGCACTGCCCCAGCCGTTCTCTACCTCTCCATGATGACTCAAAATGCAATGCTTCAAGTGCAGAACCTCCGCGTCCCCTAAAGCAATATCTAGCTTGCGGCAAATGCCACTCACCATCTCGACTCCCATGACCAGGTGACCAATTAACTGACCTGGCGTGGTGTAATCCGGTGCGATGGGATCAGATAGCTCGTACAGTTTTCCAATATCGTGCAAAATACAAGTCGCAATCAGTACATCCCTGTCTACTTGTGGATACAGCGGCAAGAGGCTCTGTGCCGCCGTCAACAGAGAGACAATATGCTCGAGCAAACCATGATAATAGTTGTGGTGCATGCGAACACCAGCCGGATAATGGCGAAGGCGGTCCTGAATCTCCTCTGTTGCCAGCGCTTCTTGAATAATGGCCTTGAGCGTGGCACTCTGCAGGCTATCGACTGCATGGGTAAGCTTTGTCCACAGTTCATCTACTGGAAATGGAGAGATCGGAATGAGCGACTCCATCTGAACTTCGTCTGATGCGGCAGCCGGTCTGATCCGTTGAATCACCAGTTGCTTTTTCCCACGATACACTTGGACGGCAGCGTCGATCTTCACGACAGCCTTGACGTTGATCCATTCCTTCATTTCTGCATTGACATCCCATAGCTTTGCCGTGATCGTTCCGGAGCGATCTCCCAGCTCCAAATTCAAGTATTCACTCTGGTTACTCGCTACGCCAGCTTCCTTGCTTTTAATCAGGCAAAAAGCGACAACACGCTCTCCCTCTTGATAATCCAATAAATATTTCATCTATTTGTCCCATCCTAGCTTATTTTTTTCGGAACAGGGTTTCTTCCAGCTTTTTCACTATTTTCTTGCCGACCAGATCATCCGCAGATCGAACTACCTTCGTAATGACAGCCAAGAGGTCTTCTTCGCCATTCCAATGCTCACGTACAATCGATTCATCGATGTCCACCAAAATCTTGCGCAAAGCATAAACGGCCAAAATGACGTCGTCCACAAGCCCGAATCCGCCCACTAATACCTCCGGAATAAAATCAACCGGGGTAATGAAGTAGGCAACCGCTACACCTGCTAACGCTTTTGATTGAACACCTACGCGCTTGTCCAGCATAAGGCGAGCCAAGAGAACAAACAAATCGGGTGCAAGCAATATAAAGTTGGCTACTGAATCATTGACTCCCTTGTCTCTAATGAACGCTTCGATTTTGTCACGTAATTTATCATAAAATCGCTGATGTTTTTCCGGTAATACTACAGGAACCAGTTCGGTTGGCTTCTGAACCACAGGCAGTAGATTTTCGTTGCGGTTTTCTTCACTCATTCTGATCCCTCCGTAATTGCTTTTTTACATTCTTCTTGTGTCTGAAATACGACCAGGTTGCGATCAATGCGAGCAAAGCGATAAAGAAAATCGCGAGGTTACGAGCAATCAAATCAAACAGCTCATCCCAGCGTTCTCCTAATTGCCAGCCAAGCGTCACAAAAAGCAAGCTCCAAAACAGCCCACCCAAATAGGTATAAAGCATGAAAGTCGGAAATGGCAATCGCGTGATCCCCGCAAAATAGGCCGTAAACTGACGAACACCAGGGATGAAATAGCCTAGCGGAAGCGCCCATTTGCCGACGCGATTAAACCACTCTTCCGTTTTTTTGTAAACGGTATAGCCCATCCCTAGTCGCTTCCCATATCGTTCGAGAAAAGGGTAACCTAACGTTCTGCCGATCCAATATGCCACCGTCATCGCTGTAACGGAACCGAGAAAGCAGACGAAAAAAGTAGGCCAAAATTGCAATTTTCCCGTTGAGACAAGAAATCCAGAAAAAACGAGCAGCGTTTCTTCAGGTAAGGGCATCCCCAAAATTCCTAGAAAGAACAATCCAAACAAGGCGCCATACCCATATTGCGTAATATAGTCACTAAAGGTTCCCATTACATCTGCCACGAATGTCACCACTTTTCCAGCAAGCTGCCCTCTTCCATTATGCCAAAAGAAAGGCGCATTCACAAATCAGAGCTCGTATGGCAACTATTAATTTTTGCCAACTTGGAGATACTCTACAGCATCAAACAAAAAACAAATCCAGCTTCACCATTCGCCTTACCCTTAGGGGATATGACAGACAAATGACTTGGGACAAACGAGGGATAGCACGGATGTGGAAAAAAACATATCGAAAGCTAAAATTCGAATATTACAAGGTGCTGAGAATGAAAGGGGCTCCAGCTTTTGTCGCCCGCGGATTTTCGCTCGGAATCTTCATCGAGTTCATTACCCTACCTACTTTTGGCCTTGCGTTTTTGTTGCTTTTCCCACTTTGCAAGCTGTTTCGCGCCAGCTTGCCCGCTGCTTTGGTTGCGTTTGTCATCGGAAAGCTCATCTTACCGCTTTTCATTCTTTTCAATTACAATATTGGATACGTGTTGATCGGCAAACCGTTACAAGGGCAATTGATCCATCACGAGCCTGGGATGCAATGGCTTGTCTGGGTGAAAGAAAAAGGACTTGTCTATTTTACCGGGAGTGCCATCATGGGGCTGATTGTCGCTTTTGCGAGCTACATTCTCGTTTTAACTGGCCTTCAATTGTATCGTCGTAAGAAATTGCGGCGCTCATTTCCTGAGGAAAGCCCTACCCCTTAATCGCTCGAACGAAAAAGACCGGTCTGACAATCGAATGTCAGTCCGGTCTTTTTTGCTCGCAATGTTATGCAAAGTAGCCTTTATCGTGCAGGTGCTCCATGATTTCGGCAACAGTTTTGTCTTCGTTCAAGAGCTCCACGGTTACTTCCACTTGCTCTGGGGACAAACCGTTCGCTCCGAGGCTTTCCTTGATCAACACGTCGTTAGGGCGACGGAAGTACGTTTGCAACGTACGCTTCACACGTCCTTCCAGACTTGTTCTCAGCATCAATTCAGTTGTAGACATCTGTTCCACCTCTTTCCTAGAAAGATTTGCGTAACCCCTATTATCTTATAAAACCGTGGAATAATCAACCTTTCTGCGAAATAGCTTCCTTGTATAGTTGATCCCGGTTTTGGTCATGGGAAGAACAGAGATGTTCATCGATCGATACACCATCATACGTCAGTTGGGAAAACTGCTCTCTGAGTACGTCTTCCTCTACGTTATTGGCGATAGCCTCGAACACAACTGCACGTGCATCCAACAAATACTGGCGATCCCGTTCAATCCGATGCAGGATTTCCTCGCGTCCTTTTGCAGGTACTCCGTGGCCAGGAATAACTTCTTCCACTTCTCCTTGTAAGACCAACTGCTCGATTTTTTCCAGACTCTCCAAATAGGCACTACTATCATCGATAAACGGGAACTCCAAATTGGATAGCATGTCACCGACAACCAGCAGCTTCTGCTCCCGGAACAAGGTCGCCATCTGATCGGATGTATGTCCTGGTACAGGCAAGAAAAAGACTTCCTGCCAATCCTGTGCATCCTCTACTAATTTCGCGAATGTCGGCATTCCTACTTCATACGATCTGACCACGTAATACGACCCGTCAAACCGTTTCGCCTTGTTCAGCTTCTTCTCGATCCGTCCAGCGGTGAGGATTTCCTTTTGTGCAATGACTGTGGCATCCGGAAATTTGCCAACTCCGACTACATGATCCCAATCTCCGTGAGTCAGGACGAGAATAAGCTCCCTTCCATTCCTCTCACTCTGCACATAATCAGCAATCGCCTCTATCTCATGGGGAAAATAGGCCGGATCAAACAAGTAGAGACGTTGTTCGGTTGATACAACTGCACTGGTCGTTTGCCACAGACAACTTGTAAACAGCTTGTAGGATTGTGCCATATCTATATGCCTGGCATGGTGTTGCGCTTATGCTCAGAGATTCGATGCAGGTAATCAATACGTTCTTTGGCTTCTGGTCGAGTTTCCCCTGTAATCAGCAAACGATCCAGATCCTCATAGGTGAAGCCCATCTCTTGTTCATCCGTCTGTCCTTCCCACAAATCGGCAGAAGGCGGCTTCGTAATTATCTCTCCTGGCACCCCGAGCTCAGCTGCGAGTATTCGCATCTCATGCTTCGTCAGGCTTGCTACTGGATTAAAATCGGCAAGACCGTCTCCGCCTTTTGTCATATAACCAACATGAATCTCGCTGCGGTTGCACGTATCCGCTACCAAGTATCCTTTTTGGTTAGCGATGGCGTACAACACTGTCATGCGCAAACGAGCCTTTGTATTTCCCTTTGTTTTATCATCAAGCCCAAGTACACTTTCGATAGCAGGAACCAAAGCGTCGTAGGCAGGCCCTACATCTACCTTGTGCAAGTGAAAGCCAATCGCTTCAGCAAGTCGCTTGGAATCTGTTTCATGAACGGTTTGCGAGTAAGCAGGCAACCAAACGCCAATAACACGTTCAGAGCCTAATGCACGAACACACAGCGCTGCCGTAACCGCACTGTCAATCCCACCAGAAATACCGACGACTGCACCGCCGAGGCCATTTCCGTCAATTTGCTCACGAATAAAGGCAATACGTTTTTCCACGTCTTCTTTTACATGAATCTGGTAGTTCGCCAGATGTTCTTGAAACTTGTCCACGCTACCTACCCCCAGGGTTGAGTATTTCTCCCTCATCCTACCATGCCGTTTTCAGTGTGGCAATTGGCACAGAACGGGACTACACTATATACTATAGAGAGTTCTTGACTAACGAGGAGAAGGAGAGAGTCGATGATTATCCTCAAGACACCTGAAGAAATTGAACTCATGCATGCAGCAGGCAAGACTTTGGCTGCTTGTCATCGTGAGATTGCCAAGATGATTCGTCCAGGCATTTCTACCTGGGAGATTGATCAATTCGTAGAAGAATTTTTGGCTAAAAATGGCGCGACCCCTGAGCAAAAAGGGTTTCATGGATATCCATATGCCACATGCGGTTCAGTAAATGATGTCATCTGCCATGGCTTCCCGAAAAAAGAGCCTCTGCGTGATGGCGATATCGTAACAATCGACATGGTTGTTCGCAAAAATGGTTGGCTGGCAGACTCCGCTTGGTCTTATGAAGTGGGGACAGTGTCCCCAGAAGCGAAAAGACTGCTGGAAGTCACTGAAAAATCGCTGTATCTCGGTATTGAGCAAGCTGTTGTAGGCAATCGGATCGGCGACATTTCCCACGCCATCCAAACGTATGCGCAAGCACAAGGCTATTCCGTCGTGCGCGATTTTACTGGACATGGAATCGGTCAGGAAATGCATGAGGAGCCGTTCGTTCCTCACTTTGGCCCTCCTGGCAGAGGACAACGCCTTAAAGAAGGCATGGTCATTACCATTGAGCCCATGCTGAACATCGGGACGTACCATGCGACCGTCGATGAAGATGGTTGGACAGCACGTACACGCGATGGGAAGCTGTCCGCTCAATACGAGCACACCCTCGCTATTACCGCGGATGGACCTGTTATCTTAACAAAACAATAAGGATGTACGAAGAGCCCTTGCATTGTCAGGGCTCTTTCTTTTTCTCCCAATGTGCTCGGTCGCACATCCAATCGTTGACATCCCTTCTGCCGCTCCGTATGATGCAAGTACGCTTTGTTACTACTCAGTAACAAACTTATCCGACCAGCAACGCTAAGCACAAGGAGGGTTCCATCCCATGTCCGATACAATCTTATCTAAGCAACTACGAGATATCCCATTGTCCGTTCTCGATTTAGCACCCATTACAGAAGGCAGCAACGCTGCTGAATCGTACAAAAACAGTCTCAATTTGGCGCAACAGGTGGAAAAATGGGGCTTTACTCGTTATTGGCTCGCCGAACACCACGCAATGCCCAGCGTAGCCAGCTCTGCCACCTCCGTTCTCATCGGTTACATTGCTGGTGGCACCAGCAAAATCCGTGTAGGCTCAGGCGGCATTATGCTACCCAATCATGCTCCACTCGTAATCGCCGAGCAATTCGGGACACTGGAGTCCCTCTATCCAGGCCGGATCGACTTAGGTCTTGGACGCGCACCCGGGGCGGACCAACGAACATCACGAGCGCTACGCCGCGATTTGCGGATTGGTGGAGAGGATTTCCCGGAGTTACTGGAGGAGCTGCGTGAATATCTTCGTCCACGAACTAACGAGTCGGCATCAGCTATCCGCGCTATCCCTGGTGAAGGTCTGAACATCCCGATCTGGCTACTCGGATCCAGTGATTTCTCAGCGAGACTGGCGGGCATGCTCGGATTGCCGTTTGCTTTTGCTGGACATTTTTCGCCGAACTTCACCTTACCTGCATTGCAGACGTATCGCCATTGTTTCCGTCCATCGGAAGTGCTGGATCAGCCATATGCCATGGTTGGCGTCAATGTGATGGCAGCCGATACCGATGAGCTCGCGAATCGACTGGCCACCTCCCATTACCAAGCATTCTTAAATCTCGTCCGCGGCGATCTCAAGCCTATCCAACCACCTGTGGACAATATGGATGAGCTATGGAGCGAATTCGAAAAACTGTCTGTCCAAGCACAGCTGCGTTCTTCCATCATCGGTAGCCCGGCTACCGTGAAAAGCAAACTACAAGAGCTACTCGATGCTACAGGCGCAGATGAGCTCATGATTACGACGCAAATGTACCACCATGCCGATCGTGTGCGCTCTTTTGAAATTGTCTCCGACGTCTGGAAGTCCTAAATGGGGGATGGAATATGACGGAAGCAAAACGGCCTCGCGTGCCTCGGGAAAAAGCACAAGAGATCATATTGAACGCTGCTGAAGAATTGTTTTATCAAGAAGGGATCCATGCCGTCAGTGTAGACGCCATCGTCGAGCGGGCCGGAATGAATAAAATGAGCGTCTATCGGCAGTTTTCCTCGAAAACGGACCTGATTCTCGCCTACATGACCCGAAAGCAAGACGTTTTTTGGCAAGAATGGGAAGAGAGCATCGCCAAACATCCCAATCGGCCACGAGAGCAACTCATTCAGTTTTTTGCTGATCTGGCTGAGCGCGCGACCAACGAGCAATTTCGCGGCTGTTGTTTTATCAATGTAGCTGTCGAGTTTCCTGATCCGGTTCATCCTGTTCGCGAGTTGGTATGCTCCCATCAGAAACGAATCCGCGACGCTTTTTTGGAGCGCACGACTGCCCTTGGCGCTGCGAATCCATGCGAGCTGGCCTATATGCTGATCTTGTTGATGGAAGGTACTTACGCGGATAGCCAGACGTACGGAACCGATAGTGCAGCGATCCGCATGGTTCCTGCCATCGTAGAAAAAGTTTTGGACCAAGCGCTTCATAATTAAAAAAGTGGCTTTCTGCCTTCATCGGGCAGTTGCCACTTCCTCTTTTTGTCGCTCATACAGCTGTTTTAGCGCCGGGCACTGGTCGCATACTTTTCTTGTTTCGCCGTCATCGCTTCTAATTCTTTGACGTCTTGTTCCAAGTCACAGATGTCTTCTTCAATCAGTTTTTT
This sequence comes from Brevibacillus sp. HB1.1, assembly GCF_013332445.1. Classification (NCBI taxonomy): domain Bacteria; kingdom Bacillati; phylum Bacillota; class Bacilli; order Caryophanales; family Paenibacillaceae; genus Brevibacillus; species Brevibacillus sp. HB1.1. Next base: position 1,037,979 of record NZ_JABMIV010000001.1, read on the forward strand.
CAGATGTTGCTTTTCCCGCAGGATTTTGCGGGTTTGCTCCAAACGCTCATTCAAATCGAACACGCCGAGATACACTGCTTTTCCCTCCCTATGTAGGTTTTCCACCTTACATGTTATGCAGCAATCGCCAGAAGTTGCTGACCATTTTTTGTAGGGTCAAAATAGGTAAAAAAGTGAAAAGAGACTTCCCATGAGCGTAAAGCCCTGGAAGTCTCTTTATTTGCTTTAAAGTCCTTTGTATTTGCCCAATTCTTCGCGTAGGCGATACACTTCCTGTACCAAAGCACGCTTCTCCAGACGGTCAATCTCCTGATCCAAATCGTTCATACGTGCATGTCCACTATATGGGGCATCATGCATCGGGAAACCGTCAGAAGCGTATGACCACTGCGGTTCCTTTGGCATGATCATCGCCATCAGCAAGTAAAGCAAAATCGGTACTCCTGTAAAAACAGTGAGAACGACAACTCCTACACGTACCAGCGTAGAGTCAATGCGTAAGAATTGCGCAATCCCACCACAAACTCCAAATAACCGTTTATCATGAGAACGGTATAGTCGTCTTTCCATCATTGCATTCCACCCTCTCTACAGTATCCGCTTGCCTTGTATCTACAGGATACCCGATAGGCGATTCCGGTAAAATGGTCCGTAGAGGGATTTGTCCTCCGTCGCTGGACGGAGATCAATCATTTGGCAGGAGGCTCATAAACGGGGCGGGGACGATCAAACTGTTCTCCCAGAGTCGCATACGTATGGCCAGCTAATCTGCTAACAGGAGCAAACGCTGCGGCATCAATCCGTCCTGCATGATACAGCTCATCCGCTACATGTACATGCACCACCTCCCCGATAATCAAATCCGAAGTCGTCGGACTACCTAATTCCACAATCTGATGCAGCTTGCACTCAAAATGGATGCGGGATGCACGCAGTCTCGGCACCTTGACGAGAACAGATGGGGCGACCTCCAGCCCCAATGCCTCTACTTCACTGATCTCTGGCGGATAATCAGCAGAAGTCTGATTGACTGCATCCACATTGTGTACGTCCACCATGTTGACCACGAATTCTCCCGTTTGCATGATGTTTCGTGCCGTATCCTTTGGGACACTACCCGGCTTGCGCATGACGGCAACCGAAACCATCATCGGTTCAATACTAGCGACATTAAAATAACTGAAAGGAGCCGCATTGACGATGCCTCCCTCCCCTAACGAAGTGACCCAAGCGATCGGCCTCGGGACGATACATCCGATCAAGAGCTTGTATTTTTCCTGCCGTTCAATCTCGTGAATGGCGATTTCCATTGCGTTTTTACACCTCTTCCTATTCCTGCGGTGGCAACCAGCTTGACATGTATGCCTCATCCTCAATTTGCAACGCTTGCTTTGTAACGTGAAGCGGGTGGAATGTGTCCAGCATGACAGCCAGCTCTTGCGTTTCTTTTTTCCCAATGCTCGCCTCTACCTTGCCTGGATGCGGCCCGTGAGGAATCCCCATTGGATGCAGAGTGATCGAACCCTCGTAAATACCTTTTCTACTCATAAAATTGCCATCTACGTAGTATAACACCTCATCACTTTCTACATTACTGTGGTAGTAAGGCGCAGGGATCGCTTGCGGATGATAATCGTACATTCGCGGAACGAACGAGCAGATGACAAAGTTTTGACCGGCAAAGGTTTGATGTACAGGTGGTGGTTGATGTATGCGTCCAGTAATCGGTTCAAAATCATGAACACTCAATGCATACGGGTACAAATAACCGTCCCAGCCAACGACATCAAACGGATGGAAGTCAAAGAAGTAGCTGTAGACCACGGATTGGCGTTTGACGCGCACCTCGAAGTCTCCACTTTCCACATGCGTCACCAATTTTTCCGGCAAACGAATATCACGTTCACAAAACGGCGAATGTTCCAACAATTGACCATATTCGTTGCGATATCGCTTTGGTGGTACGATCTCATTTTGGGACTCAATGACGAGGAAACGACTCTGCACAGAAGGTACAATCCGGTAGGTCGTGCCGATCGGAATAACGAGGTAGTCACCCGGCTTGTAAGTGAGTGTACCGAAAATCGTTTGCAGCTCTCCCTCTCCTTGATGGACAAAGACGACTTCATCCCCATCTGCATTGCGATAAAAGTAATCCATCGGCTCTGTTGGTGCGCATACTGCCATGACGACGTCGTTATTTCCTAGCATGTATCGACGTCCGAAAATCGGGTCCCCTCCCGGCTGAACATCAAACGTTTTAAAATGCTGATGCTTCAAATCAACCTGCTCCACATATTCCATGCGGACGTCTGCGTATTTGCGCGTCTCCCTCACTTGAGTAGGCGGATTGTGGTGATACAGAATGGATTGAATTCCGGAAAACCCTTTGGTTCCCATCACTTGCTCGCGGTACAGTCCTCCATCCGGCTTGTAAAACGTCGTATGCCGCTTTTGTGGAACTTCCCCCATTCGTTGATAAAAAGCCATACGTTCCTTCCTCCTTTTTTCATCCTTATTCACAAATCGTATTGCGAAGCACACCGAGGCGTTCCACCTCTAGCTCCACTACATCACCTGGCGCAAGCCAAGCATACTGCTCTGTCCCCAGCTCCAAAATGCAACCAGTCCCTACTGTTCCCGATCCGATAACATCTCCGGGATACAAGGAGCAATCCTCTGAGGCGCGGGCAATCATTTCAGCAAATGTATAATGAATGTCTTTGAAGTTTCCTTTTGAATACTCCTTACCATTGATGCGTGCCACCATCCCCAGATCATAGCGGCTCCCCTTTTCGCCTGCGATACTTACATCTGCCAGCTCCTCCGGTGTAACCAGCCACGGTCCCATGGACGTTGCGAAGTCTTTGCCTTTGGCTGGCCCTAAGCCGACCTTGACCTCCTCCCGTTGTATATCCCGGGCGCTCCAGTCGTTTAAGATACAATATCCTGCGATGTGCTCTTCCGCTCGTTCAACTGGGATGTTTACGCCTGCTTTTCCAATCACGCAGGCAATTTCCAGCTCATAGTCCAGCCACTCGGTTGCTTTTGGTCTGCGAATATTCGCTTGCGTCCCTGTAAAAGCTGCTGCATTCGAAAAATAAAAGACGGGGAAGTGATACCATTCGGGCACCATCGGAAGTCCGCGTTTGGCTCTTGCTGTCATCACATGGGCCTCAAAGGCGTAAAAGTCTCGAAAGCTGGCAGGACGTGGAAGTGGCGAACCTAGCTCGACCTGCTCCAAATCCCAGGCATCCTGTGCTTCGTATGCTGCTTTGAGAACGGGTAACCAGTTCGCCCACTCTTCGAGCAATCCAAGCACTGTACTCGGCGCCCCTGGGCAAGCATGTGCAATATCTTTGACTTTTCCTTCGTGCAGAAGCCCTGCTCGCCAAGCATCCCTTTCCCTTTCTCGATAGGAAACCAGCTTCATGAAACCCTCTCCTTCTCTTGGGCAAATAAGAAAACCCAGCTCACCCCCAAAGCAATTCCGGTGCATGACAAATAAAAAGGGAAACCCTCTTTGTCAAAACGATCCGAAACAGGCATCAGGCGCAAGCTGGGTCTAGTCTGCTACTGAAAAAAATCTTTGCGAGATTTCCCCCCGCAGACAGCCAGCTATTCTCTGTTGTGTCTCCAATTGTTTGTAACGAATTTCTTCTATCATATCGAAAACGCTTACAGCTTTCCAGAGGGAAATGACGAAATTTTTCGCCTAGGTCATTTCCTTGCACGGATAATCAGGAAAAAATAGTTGGGCTAGCTGCTCCATATCACTTGGCAGTGGCTCCTCCCAGCTCATCGCAAGACCGCTACGCGGATGAACAAAGGATAGCCCCCATGCATGCAAAGCTTGTCGGCCGATATGCTCCCGTTCTCCCCCGTACAGATCATCTCCGGCTAGTGGGTGCCCTTCACTGCTCATATGTACGCGAATCTGATGCGTTCGCCCCGTCTCCAGCTTTACCTCGACAAAACTCATTCCTTCCCCTCGGGCAAGCACACGATAATGGGTAACAGCTGTCTGCCCATCCGGTCTTACCTGTCTGGTGATAAACGAATTTTCCGCAAGACCAATCGGCGCATCAATCGTACCTTCGTCTGACTCCACGATCCCTTGAACGATAGCTCGATAGGTCCGCTGCAACGTCCTGATCTGCTGCATTCGACTGAATTGTTCATGTGCCCATTGATTTTTCGCCACGATCATCAAACCTGATGTATCTTTATCCAAACGGTTCACCGCCCGGAACTTTCTGTGCTCGCCACGTTTTTTCCAATACGCGATCATCCCATTTGCCAAGGTTCCACTGGGATGATTTCCTGTCGGATGAACGACCAATCCCGCTGGCTTTGCGATGACCATCAAATCCTCGTCCTCGTAACGGATGGAGAGCGGCATGTCCTCTGGGGCAACGGTCTCTTCCGCCTCTTCTTCAACCATGACTGCTATTTTGTCGCCGGCTTGCAATTTTTCGTTCACAAAAACGAGGACGCCATTCCGAGTAATGGAGCCTTTAAACTTGGCACGTATGAGCAAGCGGCGTGATACACCATAACGCTTTTGCAGTACTTCTCGCACAGTTTGCCCTGCATCTGCCTCATCAACCGTGAAGCTTATTAATTCTTCTAGCATGTTGTCTCTCCTTTAAGTCTTCCCTCCCCCTCAGTATAGCAAAAAACGATCATGGCTGTTTGGCCATAACCGTCTGATATGCTGATCCGATGCTGTCCTTTACTTCGATGACAAATGCATGCCCTGCATCACCTTGCGCCCACTGACCGCGAACGTCAAACAAATACCAACCTGGCTGTTCGGGCGCCTTCCACTGATTGCCGTTCTCTATTACTTGCTCCACTTCTTTCATGCCGTTCCATTGGGTGACCTTGAGCGTATTTGTAGTTGGCTGCTGGGCAAAAGTGATGGTCATCGTGGCCCCTGGCCTTACTTGCAGTGGGGCAGGCTTATGCTCTGCGACAAGTTCCGGTGGTGCCGCCATATCTTTGCAGATCGACTCGTTATTATAGCTCCAGCAGGAAGATGCAGGCACCGTCACAGCTGTTTTTCCGCTCCATTCAATGACTGGCTGTGGTGGTTCTGCAAGCTGCGAAGTCCCTTGCGCAGACGATCCGTTCCCACACCCTGTCAGTAACAGTGTCGCTATCAGAAATAGTTGGCCAATCCATCCTACCTTTTTCATCCAATCACCTCAAACCTATGACGCGAGAAAAAGGGGATTCGTTTCATACGATTCAGCTCAGACGAAAAGTGCCCTATGATTGCCAAACACTAGTTGGGATCGAAAAAGAAGTAGAGACCTCTTTCAGATAGTCATCGAGCTGTTCTGCCGGATGATAGATCGGTTTGCCATGGCACACTTCCAAATGGCGTGGTTGCAATTGGCGGACGATCAAACTGCTTTTGAGTGCTTGCGCCATATCCGCCGTAAACATCGGCATGGGACGATGCAATCTGCCGCGTTTGGAAGTAAACAAGTCTCCCGCCAAAAGCACTCCGTCCTTTTCGTGATAATACACCACATGCCCTGGAGAATGACCAGGTGTCAGATAAGGTTGCAGTCCGCCAATTGGAGCTACATTCCCTTCGGCATCCTCTGGCAAAGACTGAGCTAGGCCAGGCTGGACGTTTACTTCCAGCTTTTTACGACGAGGATACAGCTCTTTCCCTTCCATATACGGAATCTCGATTCGATGGGCAAAGACTGGTACGGATTCTGCCGCCGCTATTTTTTTAACGGCCCCCACATGATCCGAATGACCATGCGTCAGCAAAATTCGTTTGAGTGGTCCTGCATTCAGCTGCTTGATAAAAGCCATAATCCGTTTCGTCATAAATGGCATCCCCGCATCGACAAGCGTAACGCCATCCTCCTCCCTGACAATCCAAACCCGCAAAGGAATCAACAACCACGCTTTGATACACCAAATGTTCGCCGAGATTTGCTCCACTCTGATCATTCTCTGGTCACTCCCTGTTCATTATTTTTTGACTTCCTGCTAGAAAAACTTCCACGGATAGAGCAAATGTAGGGGCTAGCCTTTCCATCAAGCTGTCCAATGGTTCTTCGGAATGTGTATACGTACCGACGATGCCATGCAGCGTGTAGAAATAAACTCGTGCATAGGCAAGCGTTTTTTCTTCCTCTATCTCAGTTGGCAAGCAATGTCTCACAGCCTGCCTCAACAAACCAAACAATTGATTGCGCAGCGATTGCAATTCTTTTTCCGGTTCCTCTACATCGATCCGAGAGGCATTGATCATGAAGAATAACGTATACATCGTTCGATTGCGCAAGCAAAAGTGGATAAACTGACTGCTGATTTCACGCAGGATCTCTTCTGGTGTTCGTCCTTGTTTGGACAGTGTTTCTTCCATTTGTAGCGCCAAGCTTTGCAACGGTTCCTTGGACAGATGATGAAGCAGTGCTTCTTTGTCCTTGAAATAAATGTAGAGGGTTGTATGGGAACATCCGGCTGCTTTGGCGATTTCCCTGATGGATACCGTATCAAAGCCTCGGGTAGCGAAAAGGTCTGCTGCTGCCGTCAAAATCGCCCGTTTCGTTTCTTCTGAGCGTATTTCTTGTTTGCTTGCCATGCTTGATAGTCAACTCCTTACTTCTCGAAAAAAATTAGTAACCATCGGTTAGTAACCATTGGTTATAATATAACCACTGGTTACTAAATCCGTCAAGACTATTTTTTCCACTTGCTGCAAATAAAAAAACTCCCTTTCCGTCACATGGACAAAAAGGGAGCTTACTTATGAAAATTGCTTACTTCGCAGCTTGTGCAGCAGCAATCGCAGCTTCGTAGTTTGGATGCTCACCAGCAGCAGCCACATACTCAGCGTGTACAACCTTGTCGTTTGCATCGATTACGAATACAGCACGAGCCAAGAGACGGAACTCTTTGATCGCTACGCCATAAGCTGTACCGAAGGACAGGTCTTTGTGGTCAGATACTGTTTTCACTTTGTCGATGCCAGCAGCACCGCACCAGCGGTTTTGCGCGAATGGCAGGTCAACGGAAACAGTCAGCACAGTTACGCCTTCCAATTTCGCAGCCTCTTCGTTGAAACGGCGAGTTTGTGCATCGCACACGCCAGTGTCAATAGAAGGGATTACGGAGATGATGCGAACAGTGCCTTTGGAATCTTCCAAAGTTACAGGGGACAGATCGCCACCTACTACAGTAAAGTTAGGAGCAGTATCTCCTACTTTGATTTCAGGACCGAGCAGTGTTACAGGACCACCTTTGAATACAAATGCGCCTTGACGCTCAACAGCAGTTGTCATGATTTCTTCCTCCTCACCAAATCTTTCATATGTACCTCAATATCATACCCTATCATTCACTTTTTTTCACTATGCCAATAGTAGAAATTACAGATTCACTTGCACTTTTCCGCTTCGCTTGGCTTGTACCTCGGCGATTCGCTTCACTTCATGCTCATACTCCCAATCCGTTTTCGCATTCAGCTCATGACAGCGCATCAGCGCGTGATAGAGGGCAAAAGCGAAAGTAACCTGCTTCATTTCGTACCGCGTTCCATGTGCTTTCGGCAATGCTGTGTTGATAATTTCAATTTGATACGTGGCTTTTCCCCGCTTGTCCCTGACTGGCACGATATACCCCATACGCTTTAAGACATGGCCGTAATCGAATTCTCCCTCATCGTCAAAATCAATGGTGTCGTCCGATGTTGCCAAATACTCCAGCAAGGTCCCCATATCCAGCGTTTCGAAGCAAGCAGGCTGTGGCATGGACAAAACTGAGCCGTCATTGTTTACAAAATAAATGTGGTCGCGATAATGAAAGATCAGTTCATCTTCTGGAACTTCGTCGGGAAACATCCAGTGATTTTGCGGAATCAGGTAACGCCAGATTTGTGCAGGTTCACTATGGAGTAATTCCATGGCAGGGCTCCCTCCTTTTCCCTACCAGTTTTGGCAAAACTAGCACTGGCTATTCAGACTGCTCTTGCATGTAGCGTCGCCAATTCCCATGCAAAATGTGCACTCCTGTTTGCTTGACCAGGTCTTGATCCAAATAACGATATACGTAGACGTTCACGACCTGACCTGTTCCTTCCACGGTCGCTGGCACGATGATCCGTTCATATTCATTGCACGGATCACCCTCGCCATAGTACGTCTCCAGCTCGTCAAGTCCAGCTAGTGCTTGCTCGTACACGTCAGGGGCAAACGTGACGATCTCCCCCACGATCCCCTGCTCTCCTTTCAGCAATCCCGGATAGCCTGCTGGCAAATGATAGATGTCACCTTGAATCATCGCAGGTGTTGCCTCATGCTGATACGGTTTTACATAATTCCTATAATTACCAAAGCCCGTCAAAAGTGTGCCGTACACAAATACAGGCAGCTTGTCGTACTGATTGCTCATGTTCATCCATCCTCCTGTGATCGAAAAAAGGGTGTCTTGTGTCGAGAAAATTTTGTATATTTGTTCTATATATAATTTTAATACGTCTTTTTTTCCGAGACGTAAGGGGGAGAGAATAATGAAAAAGAGAAAAATCAATCGCCTACTGGTAGCAAACCGCGGTGAGATCGCCATTCGGATCTTTCGTGCAGCAACGGAACTCGGCATACGTACGGTAGCCGTGTACTCCGAGCAAGACAACGTTTCTATCCATCGCTTCAAGGCTGACGAGTCTTACTTGGTCGGAGCGGGTAAAGGGCCTATTGAGGCTTACCTCGATATCGAAAGTATCATCGAAATAGCCAAGCGCAACGATATCGATGCCATTCACCCAGGCTATGGATTTCTTGCTGAAAACGCTGATTTTGCAAAGCGTTGCCAAGAGGAAGGCATCATTTTCATTGGACCATCCCCTGAGCTGATCGACAAATTCGGGGACAAGGTAGAAGCACGTCGTCTTGCGATTGAAGCGGAAATCCCAGTGATTCCTGGCACTCCGGAGCCCATCGAAACACTTCAAGAGGCACTTCTCTTTGCCAAAGAATACGGCTACCCCATCATTATTAAAGGTGTATCTGGCGGCGGAGGCCGTGGCATGCGTATCGTCCGCAGTCAGGAGGAATTGCAAGATTCGTTAGATCGCGCACGTTCCGAGGCCCGCTCTTCCTTTGGCAATGCTAAGGTGTATCTGGAGCGATACTTAGAACAGCCCAAACACATCGAGGTCCAAATTCTCGGAGACAACTACGGAAACATCGTCCATCTGTATGAGCGCGATTGCTCTGTTCAACGGCGCCATCAAAAAGTGGTCGAAGTGGCACCGAGCCTATCGTTGAATGACAAACTGCGTGAAGAAATTTGCCAGGCTGCTCTCACTCTTATGCAAAAAGCCGGTTATTCGAACGCTGGTACTGTCGAGTTTTTGTTAACGCCGGACAAGCGTTTTTATTTTATAGAAGTCAATCCTCGCATTCAAGTAGAGCATACCATCACAGAGCTCATCACTGGAATCGACATTGTTCAGTCACAGATTCGCGTAGCTGAGGGTCATGCGCTCTCCGGTGAGGAGATTGGCATCAGTGCGCAAAGTGATATCCAGATGAGTGGTTTTGCCATCCAGTGCCGTGTCACAACAGAAGACGCTGAAAACAACTTCCTGCCAGATGCCGGCCGCTTGTCCGCCTGGCGTTCTGGTGGCGGCTTCGGCGTAAGGCTGGACGGCGGCAATGGTTATCCAGGCGCGATCATTACACCGTTTTATGACTCGCTTCTGGTCAAAATCTCCACGTATGGCGCGAGCTTTGACCAAGCCGCTCGCAAAATGCTCCGCACATTGCGTGAGTTCCGTATTCGTGGCGTGAAAACGAACCTGCCGTTTTTGGAAAATGTCGTGACACATCCTGATTTTTTGAGTGGCAACTACGATACGTCGTTTATTGATACCAAACCAGAGCTGTTCATCTTCCCTGGCCGTCAGGACCGGGGTACCAAATTACTATCTTATATCGGAGACACGATTGTCAACGGATATCCTGGTCTCCAGAAATCGGAGAAAAAGCCGCACTTCGACTCACCTCGCATCCCGCGGACACCATTTGCTCAGCCATATCCGGACGGGACGAAGCAAATTCTGGATAAGGAAGGTGCCGACGGTCTGGTACGCTGGATTCAGGCACAGAAGCATGTGCTTGTTACAGACACGACATTCCGCGATGCCCACCAGTCTTTGTTTGCTACGCGTGTGCGCACCTACGATCTCGCCTCCATTGCAGAAGCGACAGGCAAGCTCGGTTCTGGGCTCTTCTCGCTGGAGATGTGGGGCGGTGCCACTTTTGACACGACGATGCGCTTTTTGCAGGAATCTCCCTGGGAACGACTGCAAATTCTCCGCCAACGCATACCGAATGTCCTGTTCCAAATGCTTTTGCGCGGAGCAAATGGCGTAGGCTACACCAATTACCCGGATAATGTGATCCACGCCTTCGTTAAAGCCTCTGCGGAAAATGGCGTTGATGTCTTTCGGATCTTTGACAGCCTGAACTGGCTTCCCGGAATGCAAACAGCCATTGAAGCCGTACGTGAATCTGGCAAGGTAGCCGAAGCAGCGATTTGCTACACCGGAGATATTCTGGACCCGACCAAGACCAAATACAGCTTGGCCTACTACGTCAATCTGGCTAAAGAATTGGAAAAAGCAGGTGCCCACATTCTCGCGATCAAGGATATGGCAGGTCTTTTGAAGCCGTATGCTGCTTATTCGCTCGTCTCTGCTTTAAAACAAGAAATCAGCATTCCGATCCATTTGCATACTCACGATACGTCAGGAAACGCTGGTGCTATGCTTCTGAAAGCAATCGAAGCAGGCGTGGATATCGTCGATGCTTGCGTCAGCTCCATGTCTGGACTCACTTCCCAGCCAAGCTTGAACGGGTTGATCGCGAGCCTAGCCCATACGGAGCGTGAGACTGGCTTGTCTCTTGAATCGTTCAACAAGCTGTCGGATTACTGGGAGGATGTACGTCCGTACTACCAAGGCTTTGAAAGTGGCATGAAGGCGAGCAACACTGAGGTGTACGTTCACGAAATGCCTGGCGGACAATACACCAATCTGGAGCAACAAGCCAAAGCGGTTGGTCTGGAAGGTCGTTGGGACGAAGTGAAACACATGTATGCTGTCGTCAATCAAATGTGTGGTGACATTGTAAAAGTGACCCCGTCATCCAAGGTAGTCGGTGATATGGCATTGTTCATGGTCCAAAACAACTTGAATGAGGAAAACATTTGGGAGAAAGGCACACGCCTCGACTTTCCGGATTCGGTCATTCAATTTTTCCAAGGGTATCTTGGCCAACCGCCGGGAGGGTTCCCGAAGGAGTTGCAAGAGCTCGTGCTAAAAGGTCGCGATGCCTTTACTGCACGTCCTGGCGAATTGCTCGCGCCTATTGACTTTACGCAAGTTACGGCTGAGTTGGAAGCCAAAATCGGACGTGAGCTCAGTCAGCTAGACGTCCTGTCCTATATCATGTATCCGCAAGTCTATTTGCAATTTGAACAACGCCTGAAGGAATACGGAGACCTGTCGGTATTGGATACCGGAACGTTTTTCTACGGATTGCGTCCGGGTGAGGAAACCGCCATTACGATCGAGCGCGGTAAAACGCTGATTATCAAGCTGGTCGCAGTTGGCGAGCTTCATCCAGATGGCAGACGCATCATCTATTTTGAACTGAACGGACAGCCACGTGAAATCTTCATCCGTGACCAATCCGCAAAAGTCTCTGAACTGATCCGCCGAAAAGCAGAAGCCCAAAACCCTGGCCACCTCGGTGCCTCTATGCCTGGAAAAGTGCTCAAGGTGCTTGTAGCAGAAGGTGACAAGGTGCGTAAAGGCGAGCATCTTTTGGTGAGTGAAGCGATGAAAATGGAGACGACGATTCAAGCCCCACTCGACGGAAAAATTAAAGCCGTCTACGTGAAAGCAGGCGAAGCCATTCAAACTGGCGATCTGCTCATTGAAATGGAGTAGGCATCGTCTATAATAGGAGATAGTAAATTGTTCCTGGGGATTCATTCCATTTGCTTTTAAGGAGGTGACCGACATGAAAACGAATCGAGTCAGCCATGTTCCATTTACGCAGCGGGTAGGCCGCTATCGTACCCATATGCTTCAGGCAAAATTAAGCACGCCGGTCAATCCAATCTTCCGTTATAATTTGCAGCCGTTCTACACTCGTCAGCAGCAATGGACAACAGAGCTTTCCGATTCCTTATCGCGTCTCTACCGGTTTTCCTCCGATTTGGAGAAGAGTGCTCGGGAATTTATAGCCGCGGGTAAAGATAGCGAAGCTGGACCTGACATGGAGCTATTCCATGAGCGAACACACTCGTTAGTAAGTAAATACAATCACCTGCAGCTATTTCTTACGGAAAAGGCAGATACCTTGACGGCGCAAAAGCTGGATGCATTCGCTCAAGTGGCAAAAGACGCAGAGGAAAAACTCCAAATGTTTGGAATCAAGCTGTTACCAGATGGACAACTGGAAATGGACGATGAGAAATGGCTGGAGGCCGTACAGACCCACTATGTGGACTATACAAATACAATGGAGCGAGTAGCCCAAGCATTCAGAGCAGGTACATTGGGATTGCAAAGCAAGCCCCTCGGCTCCTTTTCACGGTACTACGAGGAAGCGATGGCTCTCCATCCTTATATCGCCTCCTCCAGCTCGAGCCTTCATTATCAGCATGTTGCGAAAACAGGCTTGTATGTAAACGAACGCTGGTAATGTCATACGCTTACTACTGAAAAAACAGGTATGCCCCTTTTGTGGAGCATACCTGTTTTGTGCTTGCCTTACTTTCGATCCATCAGGTCTTCCAAATCTTGTTCTTCTGCTCTGGCAATTATCGTATTGGAATAAACAGTGGGTTCATCCGATTTGGTAAACATCCCCTGAACTTTATCCACGATTTGCGGAACAGAATCCAAAATCCGGTCATAGAGATGGGTCGTATTTTCAAGCGGAATCGAGCGAATTCCTTGTTTGCCAACGACCAAAAAAGCTACAGGTGTGATGGAGACACCGCCCCCACTACCCCCGCCAAACGGGTGACCAGCATGTTCATGCTGTTGATTGTGTTGGTGCCCATTATGCTGGTGATCGTATTGAAACTCACTACCCCCTGCTGCGAAACCAAATCCTACCTTGGAGATCGGAAGAATGACACTACCGTCAGGTGTCTCAACCGGATCACCTATGATTGTATTCACGTCCACCATTTGCTTGAGATTTTCCATCGCTGTTCTCATCAGGCCTTGAATCGGGTGGTCTGCCATATTTGTCGCTCCTCCTTCCTGTCTGTGTCATGTTTTATCATTCCCCCAACAAATCCGGAGCATGTACCCTACACAAGGGAATAAATATGCGGGCTCCAACCTTTGTCATTAGGCACGCGTAGGCGCAGCTTGCCATTTTCGTTGTTTACTTTTTCGAATCCGCAGAATTACTTTTAGCGCATAGAAAACGAAGTGACCCAGACTAAAATGTAACACCGCTTGAACTTTCGTATGTAGAAGGGCTTGGTTCCAGACAGGCTGTACACTCATGGCAGGCATCGTCTGTAAAGAGATGGAGTGAGAGAGAATCCCGACAATCAGACTTTTCACTCCCCAGATTAGTCCTGTCAGCGCCCCTGTTTCCGCTGCCTGACCTGTGCCCAACAACGTATGCCATTCTAACTTCGTACAGCGAATTTGTTTGAACAGGTCTTTTAGCAAAGGCAGCAAATCACGCACTCTTTCCAGCACGTCACGATAATTTCGATACCATACCTTCACTTGTCTCCGCGTAAAATCTTTGACCTTTTCCCGAAGCTTGCTTCCTTGCTGGATCGTTTCCACCTTTGCGACAAGCTCAGGCCCAGTTTCTGTCATTTTCAAGAGGAGAATGGGAATTTCGTATTTCCTGCGAATGATACCCCAAGCTGCAATCGTAATTTCCAATTGATCATTATCGCCCTCGCGACTGTAAAAACACGTCAATTGTATTGGCGTAATCGCTAGTAGGACAAATAAACCAAACAATGCTAGCAACACCCATACCATGAAAAAATCCCACCCCTTCCACGTTAGTATGAGTGGAAAGAGCAGGAAATATGTTCAGCATTTTTATTAATCAAGTACGTATACTTTGACGCCTTTTTGCAAGCCATGATTTTCAGCTTCGTTCAACGTCGGAAGATACAGATCCACATGGCGTTGCTTTACCGCACCACCGATATCAGCTGCCACTGCATAGCCGTAGCCATCGATGTACAAGTGCGTACCAAGCGGGATGACATTTGGATCAACCGCTACTACACCTTCGCGCAGTGGATACTCCAGATACGACAGGATTTTGTCGTTCGGGTAGCTGTAAGCAGTCGTCTGTACCGTTAATTCCTGGCGAAAAGGTGTTCCGTTTGCGAGAGCTTTTGTCGTTCTCGGCTTATCCGGAAGCAAGTGAAGGGCCGCGTATGTGGCTGCTTCGGCTCTCGTCATATACTTGTTCGGCTTTAATGTACCGTCCCCATAGGAACTCATTAACCCGTTTTGCATGGCGTAAACGAGTGGGCGTTGCTCTTTCTCTTTCACGTTGTTCCCATCCGGGTATTGGTTCAATGTCTGGATCGTCGTAGACCACTTCAGGTTATTGACTACCCCGCTGTCCCCCATTGTTCTTACCAGGATAGAGGCGAGCTCTGCTCTTTTTACTGGGGCATCCGGATGTAAAAACAGGTGATTCCCCTGCTTCTGCCCATGGACAATTCCCAGTCGATAGGCCGTCTCTGCATAAGGCGACAGCCAGCTGTTTCCCGGTACGTCCGCAAAGGATGATTGCTTGTTGCCAAGAGGTTCAATTCCTTTCGCATTCACAAACATCGTGAGCAGTTCACCCAATGTCACATTGTCATCAGGTCGAAAATATTCGTTTTGACCAATTACGTCCGCTATGTAAAGTTGATTGATTTCTTGTTCTGCCCAATGGCCGCTAATGTCTACATAAGGTGTTTCGTTCATTTTCGTTGTTTCTGCCTCGACAACTGGTGTACCTATTAGCAAAAAGGCTGCCAGCGAGGCAAGGATCATCCGTTTCTTCATCATCAACCTCCATGGGGAAATATGCGATTCCTTTCGTACCATTTTATCGAACTATTTTGTAAAAACAACGAACAATAGTTTCCAGTCAAAAGGAAAGCCCTCGAACAGCATCATGACGAATACTGTTTCAAGGGCTGCATGAGCAATGGTTAAATGGCAAAAATGTGTTTGCCGATCTTTTTCACTTGTGTACGTGACCAAATCCACTTGGAGGTCGCCGTAACAGGGTTAAAGTAGTAAATAGAATTGTTTGTCGGGTCCCATCCTCGTACGGCATCCCAAGCTGCCTGATAAGCAGTCTTGTTAGGAGTCATCCAGAATTGTCCATCATCTACAGCGGTAAACGCTAATGGCTCAAAGATGACACCGGCAAGTGTATTGGGAAAGTTTTTGGACTGGACACGGTTCAACGCGACCGCAGCCACAGCTACTTGGCCCTCATAAGGTTCTCCGCGTGCTTCGGAATAGACCAGCTGCGCCAGCATCTGCATTTCCGCTTTATTTACCGACACTTTCTTTAGAACGCGCCATGTATTTGGTCCAGTGATACCGTCAATCGATAAGCCGTATGCTTTTTGAAACTGTCTGACGGCCTTTGTTGTATTCGCACCGTAAATGCCATCCAATTTGCCGTTGTAGTAACCCAGCATCTGCAAACGATACTGCAGATCCCATACATCCCCGTTCACACTTCCGCGCTGAATCTGTATGGCTGCCAGGGAGTCGGCCGGGAAAATACACGCTACAGCCATAAAGGCAGCAAGCAAGGTTAATACTGCTTTCTTGCTCCACCACATAAATTGTTCCCTCCTTTACCCAACCCATTCTACAAGTTGGCGAAAGTAGGTTCAATTCAAGTATTTTGGCACAAGTGGCAATATGTACCTGCCATTATCCTTTTGGCCGGAACATGACTGCTGTGATAAATCCGAAGACGATGGCAGCCGAAATCCCCGCACTCGTCACTTCAAAAATGCCGGTAATAATGCCAATGACTCCATGCTTCTCGGCCTCCGCCATTGCACCGTGTACCAGTGCATTTCCAAAGCTCGTGATGGGTACTGTCGCTCCTGCTCCGGCAAAATGAACCAGTGGCTCGTATAGACCGAGTCCGTCTAGCACTGCTCCAGTGACAACAAGAGAGGACATCGTATGGGCAGGTGTGAGCTTGACGACATCCATGAGAAATTGACCGATTAAGCAAATCGTTCCTCCTACGAGAAACGCCCACAAAAACATCATGGTATCACTCTCCAAGTTGCTCCGACTCAATAGCCACGGCATGGGCGATGCAAGGAATGCTTTCTCCCTGCTGGAAGGTCAACGGGGATAAGAGGGCTCCTGTGGCAACCAGCAAGATTCGCTTCCATTCTCCTTGCTTCATCCGCCGAAGTAGATGCCCGTACGTCACTGTAGCGATACAGCCACATCCGCTACCACCCGACCATACATTTGGATTTTCACCATAAATGAGCTTCCCGCAATCGACATAGCGCTCTAAGGGAATGTGCATGTGATGCTTGGGCAACAGATCAGATAAAATGGCATGGCCCGTTCGTCCTAAATCGCCTGTTACAATCAAATCATAATGGTCGTGAGGGAGCTGAAAGTCACGGAAATGCGACTCAATCGTGGATAATGCGGCAGGCGCCATCGCTGCTCCCATATTGAATGGATCTGTTAATCCCATATCGACTACATGCCCGATGGTGGCTCCCGTAATCCGCAATCCCTTACCCTGACTGGCTACAACAGCAGCCCCTGCTCCCGTCACGGTCCATTGTGCCGTTGGGGGCTTTTGTGAGCCGTACTCCGTTGGATAGCGATATTGCTTTTCCGCAGCCCCATTGTGACTGGAGGTAGCAGCCAAGACGTACTCGGCAGCTTGACTATTCACCATGAGAGCAGCCAAGGCCAAGCCCTCCATCGCTGTTGAACACGCTCCGAAAATCCCCAGAAACGGAATCGAAAGCGTCCGGGCCGAAAAGCTGGCAGATATGATCTGGTTCATTAAATCCCCGGCAAGCATAAAGTTTATTTGCTCTTTCGTGAGCCCCGCTTTCTCCACCGCTTTCGAGCACGCTTCTTCCAGCAGGACTTTCTCCGCCTTTTCCCAGCTGTCTTGTCCGAGATTCAAGTCTCCGTGCAAGATATCAAAGTCTTCGGCTAACGGTCCCTTAGCTTCAAAAGGCCCACCAATCGCAGCGTGCCCGAGAATGACAGGTTTTAAAGGAAAGACCCAAGACTGATGACCTTGGCGCATCCGTCAGCCTCCCATCGTAAACAATGTTTTGATCAAGCCAACGACGAAAGCCGCCGCCACTCCAAACACAATCACTGACCCCGCGAGCTTGAACATGTTACCGCCGACCCCCAGCACAAATCCTTCGCTGCGATGCTCGATCGCCGCTGATGCAATCGAGTTGGCAAAACCCGTAACCGGCACACTCGTTCCTGCCCCAGCCCATTGGGCAATCCGGTCATATAGTCCTAGACCGGTCAAAAGAGCCGAAAGAATGATCAAGACAGCTACTGTAGGATTCCCAGCGGTTTTCTCCGTAAAATGGAAGTAGTGAATGAACATTTCTTGTATCCCTTGTCCGATCATACAAATGCCGCCACCCACTAAAAATGCCCGAGTAAAATTGCGCAAAAGCGGTCGCGGAGGCTCGTGTCCCTTTGCCAATTCCTGATATTCTTGCTGGACGGGAGTCAGCTTTTTCTTTTTTTGATCTGCCATGTTACTTACTCCTTTTTACCGTATCATGAACGGTTTTACTTGATCGATAATCTGTTGTAGCTGTTCCGAATCGGTTTGGTAGGTACGCTTCATTTGTTCATTTTTTGTATTGAGTGCAAACAGCTCCAGATCCGCCTGACATTTTTTCAATGTAGCAAAAGCCAGCTTCATCGCTTGGGCACCTGGAACCATCAATTTATCGTCATACAGGTCGAGATAGAGCTCTCCACCTTTGTCTACTTGGCCGAGGAAAACATTTTCCAAAGCCACTCCCGCTTTTTGCAGCTCCGTGCGAACCCATCTGCGATTCAGACCTGCTGTTGCCAGCGGCTCGTCCATGATCACCCCATCCATAATGACCACTTGATTCTCTTCCGCAGGAGCTACTGTCAATTCAAGGTGTTTGGGGGTTACCGGCTGACTCTCTGATTTTAATAAGACACTGACTTCCCCGCTTGTCTCCATTAACGCAAACTCTACATCAGCTACTCGGAACACGTTTTTGATTCGTAATTGTTCCATCAAGTCTTCCGCAGTCAATCGTTCCTTTTTCAGATTGTCCTCCAAAATCTTGCCTTCTTTGATGAGAACTGTTGATTTCCCTTCAAATAGGTCGCGGAGAAACTTGCTCTTGAGTGATAGCCACTCCATTAAATAAGGGAAAAGCGCAAAAATCCCCATGCCGATCAAACTATGATAGATCGGTCCATCCATTTCGGTTGCCATGAAGGCCGCAATCGAACCGATGCTGATGCCGACAATGTATTCGATGTATGTAAGTTGCTTGATTTGCCTTTTCCCAATAATCTTCGTCAATAAAAATAAGTACGCAACTGCGCCAATGGAACGCAGCGTAATATTTAACCAGTCAGGCATAAGCCACCTCCATCACCTGAGGTGATTTTTATAGGTAGTAAAACCAAGAGAGAGGAAGTCCCTCTCCCTTTCCCTACACTTCCACTAGAATCCCTTAAACTGTGGTTCTTCCTTTTCCAGCTCCGTTACACGCTGCTGGAGGTTGTCTACGATGGATTGTGTCTGCTCTGCTGCTTGCGAATACAATTGCTTCGCTTTCTTGTTTTGCGTGCTAAGAGCAAACGTTTCAAAATCTGCTTGTGCGCCTTTCAAGCTGGCAAGCGTCTGTTTTACTTGTGCTCCTACTGTCATATCCACTCACCTCCTAACACATATAGAATCCGCCTCCACCCAATATTTATGCGGTGGTCTCCCCCATTTTCATCTGTAAATAATTTCCTTTTTCTTAGAAAAATAAAAAGAGAGACACCATAGGTGCCTCCCTTCATCCAGCTTATTAGATTAGCCACGTCCAGCCAGTTGTTGCTCAGCAAAGGAGACAAGACGTTTTGTAATCTCTCCTCCAACTGAACCGTTTTGACGGGAAGTGGTGTCTGGTCCAAGCTGAACACCGAATTCGGATGCGATTTCGTATTTCAGTTGGTCCAGCGCTTGGTTTGCTTGAGGAACCACCAGATTGTTACTGGATCTGTTGTTGTTCGCCATTTGTATCACCTCCTCGTCGTTTGTAAGTTTAATATGCGTGAAGTTTTGCTTGTTCATTCGTTCTTTTTTTCTTCCAATTTTAGTCTGTTAATTGAAGCAGAGCATGGGCTATTCGATGAGCTGCTTCTGGTCGCCCCAGCTTGTCCAAACATCCTACAAAAGCATCCCTTTTTTCAGGCTGACGCCATGACCTGATGATTTCTTTGATTTCGACCGGCGTTTCAGCCAAGATCGCCACTTGTTGCTCGAGTAAAAAGGAACAGTTATGCTTTTCTTGTCCAGGTAATGGGTGGAATAAAATGAGCGGTGTCTTAAGAGCAAGTGACTCCGCGCACGAAATGCCACCTGGCTTCGTTATATAGGCGTCAGCTGCTCCAATCCACTGCCACATTTGCGGCTCAAACCCTTTCAATATAAAACGATGGTCAGTGCTCTTTGTACCTAATAAGCCCGCCAGTCGTCTGTACAGGCTTGTATTCTTCCCTGTCACGACTACTATCTGCAATGGTTGCTCTTCCAACAGCAACTCTCGTACGACCTGCTCCACTCCACCATAACCGCCTTCTCCCCCACCAATCAGCACAGTGAATTGATCTGGCACGAGTCCCAGTTGTTTTTTCCAAGCCGCTTTGTCGGTATGCAACGCTGTAGTAAAAGCAGGCCGAACTGGAATGCCATAAACATGGATTTTTTCAGGGCCAATCCCGTAGCGTTCGATTAGAATTTGCGCAATTTGCTCATGTGCCACCATGTACGCATCAATTGCTGGATGAACCCAAAACCGATTAATATGGAAGTCCGTGGGCACACAAACGAGCTGGAAAGGCTTGGACACCCTTTTCTTCGCTTCTGCCAATGCGGACAAGCAATATGCATGCGTAGCGATGACGACATCTGGCTTCTCTTCTTGCAACAGTTGATTGGTTAATCTTGCGGATAGCCACCATCCCAGTGCTTTGGTTAATGCACTGCCCAGCATTTCTTCCTGTTCATAGATGCGTTGCCACACGGGTTGACCGTAGCGCAGCATATTGCGATAAAAAAAATGAGAGAGCACACGTAAGCCTGGACTGGCGGTTTTCAATCCTCCCACCACTCGCGCCGATCGTGCCCCCTCACTTTCCAGTAAAACTTCTTGCAGAGCTTCAGCAGCCATCCGATGACCACTCCCTGCCCATTCCTCTGTCACTAACAGAAACCGCTTTGCCATTAGTAGGACTCTCCTAGAGGCTGCTTGCCCTCCGCATATCGATTGAGTAAAAATTCCTTGGACATATAAACACGCTTTAGGGGCATTTCATGATTCCATGATTGCAATCGCCGCTTTCCATTGGGATGCACGATTCTTAGCATGAGGCGCAAGTACCATCGCTTGTACCGAAAAAACCAAGTCATGGGCACATCAGAAATCGAGAAGCCCAAAGGTGTTACCCCTTTATGTAGCATGGTCGTTCCCACTATCCCTTTTATTTGATCTTTATTTTCCATCGAATCCAGGAACGTGGCTAGCTTTGGCAGTGATTGGAGGATAAGTCTTCGCAAAAGAAGTGCCAAGCGCAGTTCATCCTTCACTCCTTTGCACAGTGTAGCAAAGTAATAATTGTGTATATGTAGCTTTAGGATCAAATCCCCGTCATGAATGATGCAGTGATCGGTAGTTACGAGTGGCTCTCCCCGATAGCGTAATACAACAACCCGAAAAATATTGTTCCCTTTCTCAATATAGGTAAGTCTGGTGCAACGCTGGTAGATTTCATCCCAGTATCCCCATAGCATCAAGAGGCTTGTATTCATTTCGAAATAGTTCCTTTCCCGCTATGTTTTCATTCAGCTGGATGTGACCACTTACATTTTCGCAAAACGGCCATGACCTTTGTTGTAGTATGCCCAACAATGTACAATCCTCATCACCTTTTCACGTCCTTTTCATCCGCCCCCAAAACATGACCACTAATGCAGCAAATACGGGCAACCACATATGATTGAGGAGCAAAGGATTCACCCACTTCCAGACATATGGATCCTGGAGACACATATCCACTGCCGTAAAGGTAAGAATTCCTCCGCCAATGATGACCATACTGGGAAAACGATTCATCAAGCGGGCAATCCATACACTTCCCCACATTAATAATGGGATGCTCATCGCTAACCCCAGCAAAACTAACCATAAATCGCCATGTGCTGCTCCACCAACTGCCAAAACATTGTCTAAACTCATGACAAAATCTGCTACTATAATGGTCCTGACCGCCTGACCAATTGTCTGATTATGCGATACGTCTGCGAACTCTTCATTCTCACCTAGCATCAACTTACACGCTATCCATAGCAATAATAATCCCCCGATTGCCTTCACGAGAGGAATATCCAACATCCAAGTAGTCATTCCCGTTAGCACAATTCGCAAGAGGATTGCTCCCAATGTCCCATATAGAATTGCCCGTTTTCTCTCATTTTGAGGGAGTCCGCGGCAGGCCATACCTATGACCACAGCATTGTCACTGCTTAATACCAGATCGATCATAAAGATGTGTAGAAGACCCAGCCAAAAATACTCGCCCATCCCTGCCTCCCTGGTCCAATAAAGTTCGTCCATTCTACTTTATGCGACTGGAATCGGACTCATGATTGAATATTTTTCCGAAAAAAGGCGGTTTTCAGCGGATTTTGTAGATAAAAACTTCCGAAAAAAATACATTTTATTGCGAAATCAGGATAATTATACCTTGTCTAAATTAGGCATTTTCCCTTACGATTTTAGTGGGGTGGATAAGAGATGGTGGAGACTGTGACGCTAAACCTTTATAACGTTTCAAGGAAGATTTTAGACTTAACACCAAGCATCACCACAATATGGCTGCAAGAAATTGTTCGCAGCATGGAAATTCCTGTAACCATTCCTCGCGATTTTGCAGAAAAACGAACAGTGCTCTTGGCTCGCTATCTGGTTGAGGATGTAGATCATGACATGCAGACTTGGGCATTAGATATGGGAGAATGGCTTCGTTCTCAGGAATTCCCCTTCTCCTCCATTTTGCGCACATATCAATTGTACCGGAATGTATTCTGGCGGGTTCTCCAACCAGAATTACAGAGATGGTCCCTCTCCTCACAAGAAATGCACTATTTGGAAAGCCAACTGGGCAAGGCCATGGATGAAAGTGTCTTCTGGGCTGTTTATCATTTTGAACAAATGATAAATAAAGAGCTGGTCCAGAAGGAAGAAACGATCTCCTATTTGCATAACGACAAACTGACCATGCTCGGAAAAATTGCCGCCAATATGGCTCATGAGCTGCGTAATCCGTTGTGTGCCATTGAAGGGTTCCTGAAGCTGATCGGCGAGTCTACGCAGGAACAGGCCCAGCTTCAGACGTACATTCAAGTCGTCATGCATGAATTTGAGAATTTACATCGGCAACTGACCGGATTCCTCAGCTTTTCCAAAAAACCAATTCTCGATGAAATTTTTAAAACCGTTCAAGTAGAAGAACTGCTTGAAGAAGTAGAGATGCTGATTACGCCTCGCCTCGTGGGAGAAAACATACGTTTTGAAAAACAAATCCACCCCTGCTCACTCGCATGTTATGAAGAAGGCTTGAAGCAAGTTGTCGTCAATCTATTAAACAATGCCATTGACGCCGTACAAAATCGTACAGACAAGTATATTCATGTCATTTCCACTTCTTCAGATGGATGGCTCTATTTGAGTGTGGAAAACAACGGCGAAAGGATTCCACCCGAGATCGTAGAAAATCTTTTCCAACCATTCTTTACGACTAAACAAAATGGGACAGGTATCGGCTTGTCCATCTGCAAAAATATTATTGAAAAGCATCAAGGCACGATCCATTGTGATTCCAATGAAAAACGCACACGCTTTATCGTTTCTCTGCCGATTGCGAATGCTCAGGAAGTTGGTCCACGAATGGAAGCTCTCTAAGGTCGCATTCTTTTGTCTCACGCAAAAAAGCCCCCTGACAAGGCAGGAGGCAAGGCAAGAGATCCGTTACCAATTTCATCGGTAAGCGATCTTAGTTTTACTGTACACGAAAACATATGTTTCTACCATAGAAAACGTCAGACAGCTTTCGACAAAAATTTATACCTGTATTGAACAAAGGCTTATCTATTCAACGATTGGATAAGCCTTCATACTTTTGCCTCAAGTAAAAATAGTCCTGCTTTCCTAGACGCAAAAAAACAGAGAACCTATTGGCTCTCTGCTTTATGTATGGAGCGGGTGATGGGAATCGAACCCACGCGACCAGCTTGGAAGGCTGGAGTTCTACCATTGAACTACACCCGCATCAAAATAAATGCTGGTGCCGAGGACCGGACTTGAACCGGTACGGGAGAAACTCCCGACAGATTTTAAGTCTGTTGCGTCTGCCCATTCCGCCACCCCGGCAAACCTGTAAAACGTGGGCAAATCATGGTCGGGAAGACAGGATTCGAACCTGCGACCCCTTGGTCCCAAGCCAAGTACTCTACCAAGCTGAGCTACTTCCCGACATTATATTTTCTTCACTTTTGTAGTAAAG